>CAWUIO010000004.1:0-121884 GCA_963922455.1 uncultured Microscillaceae bacterium | reverse complement strand
GCTCGGCAGCCTAGCCCGGCCCGCGCTGGCTGAGATATGCTCGTTTAAACCACACTCTAAGCGCGGGCAAGCCCCTAAACCTTCCTTTTGAGGCTTTCACAATAAACTATTCTCCTCTTACCATGCCTCACAGCTTTTCGGGCAGCCTCATATAGACAGGCTTAGCTTAGGCCTTAGGGGAATGTCTTATTTCCACTTGATGCTGCAACCTATGCTAGGAAGTTGCTCTGCTAGGGGAGCTTGTCCGGCCAATAAGGCATCTAAGGCTAGGCGCATTTCGTTTCCGGTTACGGGTATATCACTTCCAGGGCGGGATGCATCTAATCTTCCACGATAAACACACTGGAGGTTTTCATCAAAAATGCTAAAATCAGGGGTGCATTCTGCCTGGTAGGCCCGGGCTACTTCCTGTGTCTCATCAAAAAGATAGGGAAAAGGAAAATTAAGCGCGGTTCCCCAGGCTTGCATATGCTCCGGACTGTCTTCGGGGTAACCCACAATATCATTCGAGCTAATTGCGATAAAGCCTACTCCCTGGGCTTGATAGTCTTGTGCAAGTTGAATCAAGCCATCCATGACATGCTTCACATAGGGACAGTGATTACAAATAAACATGAGAACCGTAGCTTTTTCACCTTTTAAATCCATCAAGGATTTTGGGGTGTTGCTTAATGTATCGGGTAAAGTAAAGTCTGAAGCTTGAAAACCGAGAGGGATAGACTTTGTAGTAGCGGCCATAGGCTAAAAGAATTTGATTAGTTTGTGGTAGAGTAGATAACTTGGGCCCTTATGGTTCCCAAAAATTACCATTGTTCATAAAGTGTAAAAATACCTACGCCAATCGAAAAGAGAAAATACCAGAGCTTTATATTCTCTGGTATTTGTAAATTCATTCAATTAGAAATTGTCTATCCATTCATTATCGAGAACTGTACGCCTGGATTTGCCAAGCAGAACTAGTGAGTGGCCCCTATTTATTTTGATTCTCTAAGGCTTCCATTCTTTTTAAAAGCACTTCCAAGGTGCTTTCTAACTTTTCCTGTTTGGCTTGTAGTACCTCAATTGTTTCTTCTTGCTCAATGGTGTATAAGGTTAATTCCTCGATTTTTTGAAGGAGCAAAGCATTCATTTGGCCTAAGAAGATCCCATGAGTTTGCACTTCCTGAGCCGAGGGAACATCGGGTAGGTGGCCATATGCCGCAATAAAACGTTTTACATCAGGCAAAGCAGGTAAGTCATAATCGGGTTCAAAAACAAAATCGGCCCAGCCCGTATACACTTTTACCTCCCTAGCGCGCATCTTTCCATTCACCGATAAGGTGTACGTATCGGTGGCATCTTGAAACTGGCTCGTGTTGATCCCTACTACGTTCAAACTGAAATCTCCGTAGATGAGAGGGTTGGAGGATGTGGTGGGCTCAATGTACAACTTATTCGATCCGGTCTCAAAATAACCGGCGTGGTAGCCTATGAAAACATTACTCGTACCCTCCACGCTCCTAAACCCCGCCTCATACCCCAAAAAGACATTACGGCCTCCGGAGGAATTGAATTTACCCGCCCGATAACCCATAAATAGGTTCCGGCTGGATGAAGTACCGTTAGAACCCGCTTCATAACCCAAGTAGGTATTTCGCTCCCCATCAATATTTTGCACCCCCGCCTGAGCTCCTAAAAACATGTTTTCATTTCCTACGGTATTGGCTTTTCCCGCCCGGTTCCCGATAAATACATTACGGATACCCGATGTATTATTAAATCCGGCCTCATACCCAAAGAAGGTATTTTCGGTTCCGGTGGTATTGCTTATCCCTGTAAGTGACCCTAAGAAGGTGTTTCTACGGCCTGTGGTATTCACGAGGCCCGACTGAAAACCGATAAATGTGTTTTCCCCACCCGTAGTGGTTTCCCGGCCGGCGGCTTGCCCTACGAAGGTATTGTTATTTCCTGTGGTATTTTTACTGCCAGCAGCTTGGCCCAAAAATGTGTTCTCTCCTCCAGAAGTAGTAGCCTGCCCTGCTTCAGCTCCCACAAACGTATTGAACACCCCAGATACATTTTGTTGCCCAGCCCCTTGGCCCAAGAAGGTATTTTGGGTTCCTGTGCGGTTGAAAAACCCCGCGTTTTCTCCCAGAAAGGTGTTCATAGAGCCACTAGTGTTAGAAAATCCGGCATCTTCTCCCAGGAATGTATTTTGGGAGCCGCTGGTATTATTCTCGCCACTTTGATTCCCTACGAAGGTATTGGCTTCTCCTAAAGTATTGGCCATACCGGCACTTTTTCCAAGGAAGGTATTAAACCTTCCCCCCGTATTCATCTCTCCCGCCGCGAAGCCTAAGAAGGTATTGTCCATGCCACTGGTATTGTTGATTCCCGCCCGGCTTCCAATAAACACATTGGTGCCTTCGCAATTCATGGCGCAATTTTCAAACAGGCGCTCACTGCTAGTACCGTTGAGAAAGGAGGCGCCAGAGTTGAGCGGGTCAAGCCAAACTCGTAAACTTCTTTGAGGATCACTGTTATTAGATTCCCAAGAAGCAGAGATCTTCCCGAAGGTAGCCAAATCGGCGGAGGGATTGCTGCAGTCCAGGGTACTTAACTCCGTCAATTGCCCTACAATACGACCGTTTTGATCAAACAAGGGCGCTCCGTCGGAGCCGGCTTCGGTAAGGCCGAAGCCATTGCTGGTCGCTGCCCATTGCACTTCCCAAAAGTTTCCGGCGGGTCCCGGAGTATTCAAGGTGGCAGCATTGGCTGGGGGATTGGTATACGTAGCGATTTTTTTTAGATCGCCCCGGGGGTGGTGAATGCAAGCCCCATTCAAGGGCGCAGTACTTTCTAAAGACCAGCCATTGTAATGGACATCCGTAAGTAGACCGGGGTTTTCTTCCAAGCGGAATAAAGCAAAGTCAGAATTAGCATTATTTGCCAGCAAGGTGGCTCCCGAAGTGGCCGGTGGCATAAATTCACTTCCCTGACCGCAATCGGGGCTCTCATAATTCCAATAAAATGTCCAATTAAAGGCTTGAGGATCTCCGGTGGCGTCTAGACTGCCCGTACAAACATCCGAGGTAAGCAAATAAGGAGTGCCATCTTCCGAAGTATTATTGACCAGAGAGCCCGTGCAAAGCCGGGACCCATCTACCAAAATCAAGGCTACCCCCCGTTTTTCAGCCTGCCAAGACGCACCTTCGCTTGGGCAATTAATGTTTACTTGGCAAGCCCCGGCATCACCGAATGCATTTTGAGCGATGTCGCCAATTAAGCGGTAGCCTTGTACCACATAGGCAATTTGAATTTTACTTTTACCTCGAAAAGCTTTGGGCTCCTGGTATTCCAAGATAATTTCATCCCCATAAAGCAGTCCGGTAGCGAAGTTCTGGGGCTTCTCCCCCGTACCTCGGTTGTTTTCGTGGCTGAAGCCTCCTAGTATGTGCTCTTGAGATGGATTATACAGAAAGAGACATCCTCCCGGAGGAATCCAAAATTGATCATATAAAAGGTTGATAGACAAGGCTCCCGGAGCTTTTATCTTCAATTGCCAAAGACGGTCTCCATTACTTAAGTTTCGCCACTGGCCGCTATTTGCCAAATTTAGAGCAACTGGATGAGGGTAACCAAAGCGGGGAGGAAGTCCGAGTTCCAGATCGCGGGCGTCTTCTTTTTGGAGACTTTCTACGGGTATAGAGGGCAAGGTGTGGCTTGGAATTTCTAATACCAGCCCCTCTTGCATCAAGCCCTTGGGAGTGCCTCCTTGGTGTATTTGCCCCCAAACTCTGGTAATGGGCAAGCCCAGGAGGATTATGAGTATAAAAATCTTGGATTTGAAGTAGGTCTCCCATCTTAGACCTAATCCTACAGCAAGAGAAAGATGAGTAGTAATAAGCATATTGAGCGCTAATAAAATAAAGTGAAAGTATGGATCAAGTATTCATGATAAAAGCTGGAAGAAATCTTGGGGTGTGAAATAACTTTTGGCAATTTACTTTAATTTACCCAGTAGATAAAGTTGCTTCCCTCATTTTTATGGGCTGCCCCCAGCTTAAGACACCTAGCTTTTTATTATTCAAATCTTGCGCGGCTGGGGTCGGGCTTTCGCTACTCGCTGGCTCACCCACATCCAGCGGCGAGCTCAAACAGGCCGCTCTATCCCTCAGCCATTCGTGTTATTGAGCAAAAAGACTAATAATATTTGTGACATGTAAGTATTTCAAAACTTTGCTAATCTTTTTGAGAAAGAATCCGTAAAAAACAATAAGAGTATTTAAAAAAATCTTACGAAACTTTCTAGCAAACAACTTACACTTAATACAACACTATTAAGTTTTTTATGGAAAAGCTTATAAGAGTTACCTGGCAAAAACTACTTGTTTTTTTAACAGTACAAACATACTTCTTTCAAAAAAGCCTATAGCACTGATCTCCTTTTGTGTTTAGGCTTTTTTATTTTCATAGTTTTCTGGGAGGGAAAATTTAACAAAATGGGTTAGAATTACACAAAAAGATTACACCCAAGTTCCTTCACTTAATCACAGATCGCGCGGTATATAATACCCTTACCAATCCATTCCATTTTGAAATAATCTGAAAATACGCCAAAGTATTTGAGAATATTTGCTCAGTTCTTACATTAACAAACACATGTTACAGTAAAAAGCGTGCTGGTAGAGAACTTTTCCCCCAAGTTCGTTCGCATTCAACCCAGATAAACCAGCCAGTTTTTTCACTATAAACCAAGATATTGGGTAATCTAACCTAGCGATTACCTAATAGGCGGATGCTGAAAAGCCTTAAACAGAGTAGGCAAATTTCAAAACCTATTATTCATGCAAACTTTTATGAATGCAAATTGCAATCAAGCAACTATCAGGACTATGGGAAAGTCTTGGATTTTGAGTCTTTGTTTATTGGGGCTTTTCTTGCTACCCCATCGTAGTGTAAAAGCTCAATTTCTCACGGAAAGTGTAATCAATACTTTTGTGGGCTCATTTGCTGGGCAAGCCATACTCGATGGTGGGTCGGGTAGTTTAAACACCTTTGTAGGTTATTCTACGGGCCGATTCAACAATGGCGGTAACCAAAACGTCTTTATTGGGGACAATGCTGGTAGAAATAATATAACCGGAGACAACAATGTATACATTGGTTTGTCGGCCGGGGAGAACAACCTCACAAACAATAACCTTTTTGTAGGTTGGAGGGCTGGGGAAAACTCTACCGCCGGAAACAGTACCTTTATCGGGTACCGGGCCGGAGAAACAACAACTGGGGCCGGTAATACCTTTCTTGGTTACTTAACCGGGGAGGAAAATACTTCAGGTGGTTTTAATACCTTCTTAGGGCAGCAAGCCGGACAAGAAAATACCACCGGCAGTAACAATACCTATGTCGGGTATCGGGCCGGAGAAAATGGTGCCGGGGCAAGATTGAATACATTTGTTGGGTTTGAAGCAGGTTTAGACAATACAGGTAACTTTGGGGCTTTCTTTGGTTACCGGGCAGGCCTTGTGAATACCGGTTTCCGAAATACCTTCTTAGGGTATCGTACCGGAGAAGATAATACCACCGGTACCGACAATACCTTTGTGGGAGAAATTACTGGCTTTAACAATACTACCGGTTTACAAAACACCTTTCTTGGACAAGCTGCCGGATTTAGTAATACTACAGGTAGTGGTAATGTCTATTTAGGAAAAGATGCCAATCGGAATAGCGCTGAAGGAAGTGATAACGTAAGTATAGGGAATGATGCTGGTCAAACGAATACCGGGTCTGAAAACGTAATTATTGGTACAAGAGCTGGAGAGAGTAATATCGGATCTGGGGCTGTAATCATAGGAACCGATGCCGGTAAGACCAATAATAATGGTACCAATGTAGTGATTGGATTACGTGCCGGGCAATCTGCCACTGGTTCTTTTAATACCTTGTTAGGGTATCAGTCTGGCTTAAATAATACGGGTTTCCGCAATACCTTTTTAGGGTACCGGTCCGGTGAGTTAAATACCACAGGAAATGATAATACCTTTGTAGGAGAGATTGCTGGCTTTTCCAATACTACGGGTGAATCAAACTCCTTTATGGGAACCTTCTCAGGCCAAAATAATACTATCGGTATTAATAATAGTTTCTTTGGAAAAAGTAGTGGCCGTCAATCTACAACGGGTAATGACAACACCTTTATTGGGAGCTTTTCTGGAGAAAACAATTCTACAGGTACTAATAATACCTTCCTTGGTTCGCAATCGGGAAGAAATATCACATCGGGTGGCAACAATACTTTTATCGGTAAAGATGCCGGTTTGAACACCTCAACGGGTGCCGATAACACCTTTATTGGGTATGAATCGGGTCTTGTGAATACCACAGGGCGTAGAAATACCTTCTTAGGTTCCCTGACGGGTATAAGCAATACCACCGGAGCCGAAAATACCTTTTTTGGGTATGAGGCCGGTTCTAATACAACTTCTGGAGGTAGAAACGTATTCATCGGTAACCGGGCTGGTTTTGATAATACCACAGGTGCTTTCAATATGTTCCTCGGTGCTCAGGCTGGGGTGCGTAATGTAGATGGCGAGCGTAATACCTATTTGGGTTATGAAGCGGGTTCTAATGGTACTTCTTCAATCCGAAACGTTTACGTAGGGTACCGAGCAGGTAAATTTAGTAGCTCAGGGGGAGAAAATGTCTTTTTAGGACACGAAGCCGGAAACCAAAACATCAGTGGTTCCCGCAATGTATTCTTGGGTAACCGAGCCGGATATTTCGAGACGGGGTCTGACAAATTGTATATTGATAATACCTTGACTACTACGCCTCTTATCTTTGGGGATTTCCGACAAAATGTCGTAGGTATCAATACCAAAGAATTCCAAGATGCAACGGGTACCTATACGCTTTCGGTAAATGGAAAGGTTCGGGCCACCGAGGTAAAAGTGTATACGGGCTGGGCCGATTTTGTTTTTGAAAATGATTATAATCTTCGTACTTTGGAAGAGGTAGAAAACTTCATCCAGACCAATGGGCACCTTCCTGATGTTCCTTCTGCCACTTACGTTGAAGAAAACGGAATCTTTGTGGGTGAGATGAATGCGAAGCTTCTTCAAAAGATTGAAGAATTGACTTTGTATACCATTGAGCAAGAAAAAGCTATCAAAGCGCATAAGGAGCTTGCCGCCAAAAAGCAGCAGCAACTGGATACGCAAAAGCAAGAAATTCAATATTTAATTAAGGCTTTGCAAGACTTGAAAGCTGATGTAGAGGTGTTAAAGTCTGAAGGCCAGTCTCCTAAAAAATAAGTTTATGAAAACAAGCAACCTAGTATCTCAGTGCTTATGCACCTTCTTGTTGGGGGTAACCGTATGTGTATCGCCTAGCTTAATTGCCCAAGATAACATTACGCTTATAAGCCCTGACGATGATGTTCTTTCAGGAACAATTACGATCCAAGCCAATTTAACCGTTACGGCTAGTAATTTTGTAGCCTCAGGAGCTAATGCAACCTATCGGGCAGGTACTGAAATTACGCTTATCGACGGTTTTGAAGCCGAAGAAGGCTCTGATTTTTTGGCCGAAATTGGGGCTCTGGTTCCTGATAACGCGGCGGCTTCTACGGGCAACGGTTTTGAAGCTTTTACAAACGAAAGCTATGACGATAAGCTAATTGTATTCCCCAATCCAAACCACGGGTTTTTTGATTTGGATATCAAATTGGAGCAAGAAGACTTCAAGGGAGAAGGGGAGTGGCAGGTAGCGATCCATCAACCGGGTGGAGGAATTATTTATGCGAAGCCTCTGCCTTCGGCAGCCCACTTTGAGGTAAATATTTCTCATGCCCCCAAAGGTCAATATGTCGTACAATTGATTCAAGGTGGGTCCGTACGTACCAGCAAAGTGATGATCGTACAATAATATTCAAACATATATTTTTTGGAAAGCCAGGTATTTTGCCTGGCTTTTTTTTATGAAGGGGTTTTTCATAAGGCCTGAGCGGTATATCTGGTAACAATGTAAATTGGCTTAGGGATGGAGCGGCCTGTTTGAGCCCGTCGTGGGATGTGGGTTGGCCGGCGAGTAGCGAGAGCCCGACCCCGCGCAGCTACTTATGAACAAAGCACCACTCAAGGAACAAAAGCGGGGGAAGCCCCTAGCTAACATTTTTAGCCTTTGGGAATATAAGATGGCTTAAGCTTAGGGCATAGGAATGTTTAGTAGATCTGGGCCTTTATTAGAATGCTTCATGAGCCTCTTTTTTCTAGGAGTACAGGATGCTAGCAAGCTTCTTTGTAATTGGGGGACTTCTTACTCATTGGTGAGGGGATTAAAAAAACCACCTGCCCAAAGGACAAGTGGTTTCGAACTACATAGGATTAATAAACAATCTTTCTTACTTGATCAAAACTCGGCGCGTCTCAGCCCCAGCCCGGATCGTATAAAGACCTGATGAGAGTGCCTTTATATTTAATTTGCCATCCTCAAGGCTACCTTCGTAAACTATTTCTCCTTTTTGGTTAAATACTTGGATGAGTTTATCGGCTGGCCCTTCAATGAATAATTGCTCAACACTAGGGTTGGGATATACTTTAAGGCTCACACTACTGATATTTCCACTCCAAAAGGCAGCTCCTACATCGTTGGCTGTTCCGTTGTATACATAAGGGGCCGTTCCTGAAACGAAGTTGGCCGCGTCGTCCCAACGTCCGGCGTTAACAGCTTGTCCAACCCGGTTTTGGTTGGCAGCGCCCCACTGTACGTAGTCTTTTTTGTCCTCGCCACTGTTAGAACCAAAGTTGGTATTGGCAAAAAGTCCCAAACCACCATTGGCATCTGGAAGCGCCGTGATGTTGTTACCCCCCGTCGTGATGTTTAAGGTCACTTCTTCCTCGGGAGAGAGGTTCAGGTCACCTGTGATTTCCGAGTAGTCGGCTACATTGTTATACTGTCCAGGGCCAAGGCATAACCAGTATTCTGAGATGTCTAAGTCGGCAGTACCGACGTTTTTCAAGGTAACCGTTTCGCCAATGGGGTCTACTTGCAATAAGCGGATGATGGCTTCTCCGGCAATGGTACCTTCCCAGAAGGCAGCTCCTACATCATTGGCTCCGCCGATGTAATTGTAAGGGGCTTCGTTTCCTACGAAGTTGGCCGCATCGTCCCAACGTCCGGCGTTAACGGCTTGTCCAACCCGGTTTTGGTTGGCAGCGCCCCACTGTACGTAGTCTTTTTTGTCCTCGCCACTGTTAGAACCAAAGTTGGTATTGGCAAAAAGTCCCAAACCACCATTGGCATCTGGAAGCGCCGTGATGTTGTTACCCCCCGTCGTGATGTTTAAGGTCACTTCTTCCTCGGGAGAGAGGTTCAGGTCACCTGTGATTTCCGAGTAGTCGGCTACATTGTTATACTGTCCAGGGCCAAGGCATAACCAGTATTCTGAGATGTCTAAGTCGGCAGTACCGACGTTTTTCAAGGTAACCGTTTCGCCAATGGGATCTACTTGAGTAAAACGAATGATAGCTTCTCCTACTTGGTTGAAAATTTCAACCTGTATGCTTAATGGAGTTCCTACATCTCCCTGGGCATTAGGCTGTGAATACGGGGTAGCGGTTAAGGTGTAGATACCTGCTTCCAGCGTTTCGGGGAAGAAATCTCCACTTTGGTCGCCAAAAGAAGCGTAAGGAGCTGTATTCTCTACGCGATTTACGTTTTCCGGGCCTGATACTTGAAAGCGAACACTCCCAACCGTAGCCGGGTCGGTGTTGGCCACAAAATTGAAACGTCCATTCACCAAATCTAATCCGACTTGGTCCCCATCATTAAGTTCAGTGATAGCTTGATCACTAATTCCATCAAAGAGTACAAACTGGTTTACCGAAAATTCCGCAAGATCACGGATTTCAAAAGTTACTTCGAGGGCTTCACCCGGAAGGCCTTGACCCAAGCGCTCTCCAAAAGGTATAGCCCGTAAGGTATACGTTCCAGGAATCAATATTTGGCCATTAATACCGGTTAAGGCATTGTCTCCAAAAATACTGTAAGGGCTAAAGCCCTCCATACGGTTAAACCCACCGGTAAAGCTGGGTCCGGTCAGGGTCAAATCCACACTACCTACGATAGCCGGATTGGTAAGGGCAACAAAACCTAGATTGGTAAGTTCCAAATCCAAGATCTCGATAATGGCTCCGTCTTCCAAATTAGCCAATACCTTATTTTCGTCAGCATCGACTAATTGTAATTGGCTTAGTTCTGGAATAAGTTGAGCCTGAGCTAAGCTCAAAAGGCCTAGTTGACTCACAAAGAGCACAACTGCCCAAGCAAGGAACTGAGTTCGGGAAAAGTTTTTAAACAACATGACTGCATTAAGTTAAATAAACATAAACTTTTTTTGATAGGCACAAAGAGATTCTGAATCCGCTTTTGCGGACAAGTATGTTGGCATAAATAGCCTAAATGATAAATAAAGAGATAGGGTCTACAGACCTTAAGAAGTACTTGACTGGCCAGGCAAAAAAATTAAATCGGAGAACCGATTTCATGAACAGTTACCAGACTTTCAAACTAAGGGTTGCCCCCGATTTGTTAAAAAAATTAAATGAAATCTTGAGTGGGTTAAATTTCCTTGGTCTAGCTTAGGAACTTAGGAGGAAGGGTTTACACACTGAATAAATATAAACTCAGCAGGCAAACCCCAAAATATATGGCCAAGGTGGCAGCTCCTTCGTAATCTTGGGCGAGGCGCTGTCCAAAAAACAGGGCTAAAATAGAAAAAGTAGATAACTGAAGGCCCCATAGCCCGATAGGAGGCACCCCCGAAAAGTGAAGTGTGATAATACCAACTAAGCAGAGCAGTCCAGCGGCGGTTTCCATCAGCATAATCACAGGCATCATGATCCCCACCATATTTTTTAAAGGGCTTTTAGCAAAATGGCTTTTAAGCCAATCAAAATTACCTTGATAATTCAAAAGTTTGTCTATCCCAGATTGGGTAAATAAAATACCAAAAAACAAGAGTGCGCTAATTTGAGCAAAAGGATGTATGTCCATCTTTTAAAAAATGTGGCTTTTGACTTTTGAAATACCATTTTAAAATAAAAACGGCGACTTTCCTAAAATTTGAAAAATTCCCCTCTAGATTTAATAAGATTTTTCCGGTTTCATAAACCCATACGCAGCTAATGAGTTATGGTAAAAACCGAAAGGGGGCTCTACCCTGCCCCTAAACATGATTTTTTTGGAATATAAAATAGCGTTTTTTATGAGTGAATTAAATTGGACTACCGCTTACGAATACGAAGATATCACCTATCGTCATTGCCAGGGCGTTGCCCGAATCGCCTTCAATCGCCCCGAAGTACGCAATGCCTTCCGCCCCAAAACGGTAGGCGAGCTGCTGGATGCCTTTCATCGGGCCCATGAAGACCGAAGTATTGGGGCAATTTTATTGAGCGGCGAGGGGCCATCTCCCAAAGATGGTAAATATGCTTTTTGTTCAGGGGGCGATCAGTCAGTACGAGGCAAAACAGGTTATCAGGGAGAAGATGGCATTGGTCGTCTAAATATCTTAGAGGTGCAGCGCCTTATCCGTTTTATGAATAAGGTGGTGATTGCCGTAGTACCCGGATGGGCCGTAGGTGGGGGCCACAGTTTGCACGTAGTTTGCGATATGACCCTAGCCAGTAAGGAGCACGCCATTTTCAAACAAACTGATTTGGATGTTGCCAGCTTTGATGGAGGCTACGGTTCGGCCTACTTAGCCCGGATGGTGGGCCAAAAACGCGCCCGCGAAATTTTCTATTTGGGCCGCAATTACTCCGCACAGGAGGCTTACGAAATGGGCATGGTCAATGCCGTAGTGCCCCATGATGAGCTAGAGCAAGAAGCCTTCAACTGGGCCCAGGAAATCATGCAAAAAAGCCCTACGGCTATCAAAATGATCAAATACGCTTTCAACCTGGTAGATGATGGGCTCGTAGGCCAACAAATTTTTGCCGGGGAAGCCACTCGTTTGGCCTATATGACCGATGAAGCCGAAGAAGGACGCAATGCCTTTCTCGAAAAGCGCAAGCCCGATTTTGACAAATATCCCAAATTTCCGTAATGGCCGGGACCTCATGAGCCAGCTCTTCCTTAAATCAAAAGTTTACAACAAGCTCAGACCGATTAGCGAGCCTAAGTTTTCATAATCCTGGAAGTTTCGAGTAAGTTTGATCTATGCAAATTATACAAACGGCTACGCCTGATGAACTAGCCCAAAGGGCTTCTGAATTGATCATAGATTCAATCCAGAAAAAGCCTGAATCCTTACTTTGCTTGGCAACGGGTAATTCACCTACCTTAACGTATCAGTATTGGGTAAATAGAGCCGAGGAGTATCCTAAGGAGCAATTCAAGATTATAAAGCTCGATGAGTGGGGGGGAATACCCCAGGATGCCCCCCAAAGTTGTGAGCAGTACCTGCGTCGGTATGTCATACAACCCTTGGCCTTGAGGCAGGATCAGTTTATGGGTTTCGCGAGCGACTCGGGTACACCCGAGGAGGAAGTAAGCAAAGTACGAGAAGCCTTATCCCAAGCGGGGGGGATAGACCTCTGTATCCTGGGTATCGGCCTCAACGGGCATATTGGGTTTAACGAACCGGCTGAGGTTCTCCAACCGTATGCCCACATCGCCACCCTGAGTGAGCATAGCCTGTCCCATACCATGGTTCAAGAGATGCCTGTAAAACCCAGGTACGGACTCACAATGGGAATGGGAGATATTTTAAAGTCACGTAAGATTATGATGTTGATCCAAGGGGAAAGCAAGCGGGAAATTACCGGCCGGCTTTTTCGGGAAGAAGTAAACGCACTACTCCCGGCTTCCTTCCTTTGGCTACATCCTCAAGTAACTTGTTTTATAGATAAAGCGGCCTATCCGGCCTAAGATATGCATGTATTAGGAATTGATATTGGCGGATCCCTAATTAAAGGATCTTTGGTTGACTCCTCCGGAACCTTAAAGGGGAAACGCGAAATAAACATTTGCGAACTCCGGGAAGAAGGAACATTTCTTAAATCCTTGATTGCTTGGATACAGGAATTTGAGGACCAATCGCAGGTTTTGGGGGTCGGATTGGGGGTGCCCGGCTTTGTCTCCCCCGATCAAAATTCATTAATCGAGATACCCAATGTCCCCGAAATCAATGGAGAAGAACTTATCGCGCGATTAAAAGACCTGTATCCTAACATGCCCATTCTGGTAGCCAATGATGCCAATACTGCCGCTTTGGGAGCGTATCAATTCTCCCCGGATATTCAACGGGATACTTTTGCTTTCCTCACCTGGGGAACCGGGTTGGGTAGCTCCTTAATTGTACAAGGCAAATTGTTTACCGGGGCCCTCGGGAATGGCCCTGAATTGGGCATGTTGCCTCTTTTTGAGGGGAAAACGGTAGAAGAGGTCGTGGGTAAAGCGGGAATTTTAAATTTAAGCCGGGAAATAGCTCAGGCCTATGAGGCATCAGAATACCTAGACCATCCTCAATTAAGCACTAAATTTCTTTATGAAAAAGCCCTGGCACACGAGCCGGTAGCCTTGGAAACCTTAGCGCAAATAGGCCAGTACATGGGTAAAGCCCTCAGTGTTTTTATTCAAATCACAGATATTCCAGAGATTTATGTGGGGGGAGGCATTGCCCCTTGTTTCCCTTTTATGGAAAAAACAATGATTGAGGAAATACAACAGCGATTGCTTCCCTACTATCTGGAAGAATTGTCCGTTCAGACCATTACCCTTGGGAATGATTCTGGGATCATAGGCGCGGCCGCATTGGTTTATAATACGCTGAACGTATAAGGAAAAGCCCATTTGGGGCTTGCCCGCGCTATAAAAAAAGGAGCAAATAGGCCGTACCGAGCGGCGCGGGCCGGGCTCTCGCTACTCGCCAGCTTACCCACAAGCCAGCGGCGGGCTCAAACAGGCCGCTCCATCCCTAAGCTGAAGGGAGGGCCGAGCATAGAAAACAGAGCGGCTCGACTAAAGGGAGAAATTTTGGCCTTTTGAGGGCGAGGCGCTTGTTTTAAGCCCAGCTTCTTTATTTCATCAAGAGCTGACAAGCACCCGATGTGCTTTCTGTCCCATATGCCCCGACGGTCTGGTAGTATGTATCCAGAATTACCTACCTGTGAAAGCAAAAAACTAAGGAGGACAAAAAACAAGGCCTCAGGCAACCCGTACTCCTCTCAATTTCAACCTGCTTGGCTTAGGGATAGAGCGGCATGTTTGAGCTCGTAGGGGCCTGGCGGGAAAAGGCAGCGAGTAGCGAAAGCCCGGCCTGCGCCGGCATATATTTCCCTTTTTTCAGCCGGATGAGATAGCGCAGGCAAGCCCCATAAAAAAAGCCCGTCCAGAAAGACAGGCTTTTTCAAAACGTATAAGCACAATAACTTAGTTGGCTTTGAGGGCTTCGGCCCCAGCCACAATCTCGAGAATTTCTTTGGTAATGGCTGCTTGACGGGTTCGGTTGTACATCAACTTCAACTCTCTGAGCAACTCATTGGCGTTTTCGGTGGCATTATCCATAGCCGTCATACGTGCCCCGTGTTCGGAGGCATTGGAGTCGAGGACGGCTTTGTACAATTGTAATTTCAATGATTTAGGAATCAGCTCCTCGATGATTTCTTCCCGGGAGGGTTCTAAGATGTAATCGAGCTGGGAGGATGATTGGGCAAGATGTTCGCTGCTTTCCTCAGCTTTTAAAATAGGTAAAAACTGCTCTTCTCGGACAATCTGGGTTACCACATTCTTAAACTCATTGTAGACCAACTCCACCCGGTCAATATTTCCTTTCTGAAACTCCGAAAGGATAAACTCACCGGCCTCTTTCACTTGCTCGAAGCTCAGCTTGAGGAAGATGTTCATGTAGTCACTATTCATCGGGAATCCCTGCTTGCGGAGACTTTCCGTTCCTTTTTTCCCGATACCGAGGAAGCTTACACTTCCTTGGCTTAGTTGCTCGGCGTATTTGTTGCGAGCTAATTTCAAGGAAGTTTTGATGATATTATTATTAAAAGCGCCGCAAAGACCTCGATCGGAAGTAATAGCCACGATCAAGACTTTTTGAGGTTCACGCTCTTCGGTATATACACTAGAAACCTGGTCATCGGCGGTACTGGCAGACAAATTGCGTAAAATATTGGCCAGGAGGTCCGAATAAGGTCGCATTTGAGTGATTTTGTCCTGAGCCCGACGCAACTTGGCTGCCGCCACCATTTTCATGGCCTTGGTAATCTGCTGGGTAGACTTGATGGAGTTGATCCGGCCTCGAACTTCTTTTAAACTTGCCATAATGATTAGCTTGGGGTAAAGTAAAGAAGGGGCCTAAGCCCCTTTCAATTATTCGGCGTATTTTTTGGCGACGCTAAGCGCTTGCTCACGCACGGTTTTGCGGAGATCATCGTTGATCTTTCCGCTTTTCAAGGTGTCCAGGGTATCCTGATTTTTGGCTTTTAGTAAGGACAGCAACTCAGCTGAAGCTTCGCGTACTTTACCCAAAGGCACTTTGTCAAAGCAACCGGTGGTAGAAGCCGCAATCATAGCTACTTGATCTTCTACGGCGTATGGGGAGTACTGCGCTTGCTTCAAGATTTCTTGGTTTACGCGTCCCCGGGTAATGGTCAACATCGTAGAGGCGTCCAAATCGGAACCAAACTTAGCAAAAGCTTCCAGCTCCCGGAATTGGGCTTGATCTAGTTTCAAGGTACCGGCCACTTTCTTCATAGACTTGATCTGGGCCGAACCTCCTACCCGCGATACCGAAATACCCACGTTAATAGCCGGACGAATACCGGCGTTGAAGAGGTTGGTTTCCAAGAAAATCTGTCCGTCGGTAATGGAGATCACATTGGTGGGGATATAGGCCGAAACGTCACCGGCTTGAGTCTCAATGATAGGAAGGGCCGTAAGCGAACCTCCCCCTTTGACCAAGTCTTTGATCGAGTCGGGTACATCATTCATGGCCTTGGCTACTTCATCTTGCTCATTGATTTTGGCAGCTCTTTCCAACAAACGGCTGTGAAGGTAGAATACATCTCCTGGGTAAGCTTCCCGTCCTGGGGGACGACGTAAAAGAAGCGAAACTTCCCGGTAAGCAACGGCTTGCTTAGACAAATCATCGTATACTACCAAGGCTGGGCGACCGGTATCCCGGAAGAACTCCCCGATGGCCGCACCTGTAAACGGAGCAAAAAACTGCATCGGAGCCGGAGTAGAAGCCGAAGCAGAAACCACGATGGTGTAAGGCATTGCCCCATTTTTCTCTAAGGCACCTACCACTTGCTTCACGGTACTTTCTTTTTGACCTACGGCCACGTAGATACAGTAAACGGGCTCGCCCCGATCATAAAACTCTTTCTGATTGATGATGGTGTCAATGGCCACGGCTGTTTTACCGGTTTGGCGGTCACCAATGATCAACTCTCGCTGTCCCCGGCCAATCGGGATCATCGCATCAATGGATACCAAACCCGTTTGCAAAGGTTCATCCACTGGCTGGCGGTAAATTACTCCAGGAGCTTTACGCTCAAGAGGCATATCATATAAGTCACCGGCAATGGGGCCTTTTCCATCCAAGGCTTGCCCTAGGGTATCTACCACCCGGCCAAGCATACCTTCACCAGCTTTGATGGAGGCAATCAAGTTGGTACGTCGTACACTATCCCCTTCTCTTACTCCCGTAGGATCACCTAAAAGTACCACCCCTACGTTATCTTCTTCTAAGTTGAGGACCAAGCCTTTCAGACCTGTCTCAAATTCTACCAATTCACCTGCTTGGACTTTGGTAAGGCCATAAATACGGGCTACTCCGTCCCCGATTTGGAGTACAGTTCCCACTTCTTCCAGCTCCGCGGCAGTTTTGAAGCCGGAAAGTTGTTCGCGCAGAATCGCGGATACTTCGTCAGGTCTGATTGTGGACATATGATAAGTTAGTTTTGTAAAGTTCTACCAAAAGAGTTTTTGAGTCTGGATAAACTGTGTTTGATGGAATTGTCAATTTGGCTATTCCCAACTTGCACAATGAGCCCACCAATGAGGCTAGGGTCTATCTTTTCCTCAAGAAGGACTGTCTTTTTAAGAGAATCGCTAAGTTTTTTCTCCAAAGCCTTTTTTAATTTGGCTGGGAGAGCAATCGAGGTAGTTAAGAGAACTTCCTCAATACCCTTATGGGTGTTGTATAATTTATTAAACTCCTTACTCACCGAAAAGAGGACATCTTCCCGGTTTTTGCTGGTCATAATTTCAAAAAGGGATAGGGTCAAGGGGGTAATCTTGTCGGCAAACAAGGCCTTCAAGATCCCGAATTTTTTAAATCCTCGGATAACAGGGTTTCGTAAAACGGCCAATAGCTCTCGGTTGGCCTCGCAGGCATCCTTGAGCAATTTCATATCATCGTTGACCGCATCTTCCAGACCTTTCTCGACCGCTAATTCCAGAAGGGGTTTGGCATAACGAAAGGCAACTCCGGCTTCTGACATATCAATGTTGTATTAAAGGGGTATATAAAATAGCAGCTACTTAATTTACTTGCAGATCTTTGATCATATCTTCGGCCAGCTTCTTCTGCTTGTCCTTATCAGATAATTGATCTTTTAATATTTTTTCGGCGATATCCACAGAAAGGACAGCAATTTGAGACTTTATCTCTGCTACGGCAGCTTGTCTTTCGGTTTGAATAGCGTTTTGGGCATCGTCGATCAACTTTTGGGCTTGCTCCGATGCTCGGGTTTCGGCTTCTTCCCGGATTTGCTTGGCGGCAGCTTGGGCTTCTTTGATCAACTCATTCCCTTTTGCTTCGGCTTCCTCCAGCATCTTTTGATTTTCCGCTTTGATGTTTTTCATCTCTTCTTTGGCGCGTTCGGCTTCCATCAAAGCGTCTTCGATGTTTTTTTCCCGGTCTTTCAAGCCTTTCATGATGGGCTTCCAAGCGTAGCGGGAAAGTAGAAAAAGAACGATGAAGAAAGTAACGGTTTGCCAAAAAATAAGACCAATCCCAGGATTAACTAATTCCATGAGTGTATAATTGAAAGAGTTTTAGACAATACAATTGGATTCCTTCCCAGCCAATCGCTGAGAAGGAATATCCAAAATTAAGGAGTTACGAATGGTAACAAGAAACAGATTACAACCCCAAATAACGCTACCCCTTCAATCAAGGCAGCAGCGATAATCATTACTCCTTGAATACGAGGAGTAGCTTCGGGTTGACGGGCGATTGCATCCATGGCTTGTCCACCAATGCGACCAATACCCAAACCGGTACCCAAGGCAATTAGTCCAGCTCCGATACCGGAAGACATGATTGCCAAACCTGTTCCAATATCAGCCAAAAGAACCATTAACATTTGAAACATAATCGTTAGGATTTATAATTAGTGAAATAGATCCGAAATTAATGAGCCTCGTCATGATGCTCTTCTACCGCTCCGGCAAAGTATAAGGCCGAAAGTAGAGTAAATACATAAGCTTGTAAGAATGCAACCAACAGCTCCAAGAAATTCATAGCTGTGGCAAATGCCAAACTAATGGGGGCCACCGCTATACTTTTAAAAATAAAGATCAAACTAAACAAGCTTAGCATGATAATGTGCCCCGCCGTAATATTGGCAAACAAACGTACCATTAAGGCAAAGGGCTTGGTAAAGATTCCGATAAATTCCACTATAGGCATAATCGGGATTACCGTTTTCAACCACCAAGGTACACCGGGAGTGTTGAAAATGTGGTTCCAGTAATTTCTATTTGAGCTAAATAGGGTAATTAATAAGGTGATAAGTGCCAAAACCATCGTTACCGCGATATTTCCC
This sequence comes from uncultured Microscillaceae bacterium, assembly GCA_963922455.1. Taxonomy (GTDB): domain Bacteria; phylum Bacteroidota; class Bacteroidia; order Cytophagales; family Microscillaceae; genus CAWUIO01. The sequence goes on along the minus strand of CAWUIO010000004.1, from coordinate 103,048 downwards.
GTTAGGTTGGCTCCAGACGGAAACAAACCTAATAAGTTATTGAAAAGGATAAAGAAGAATACCGTGAAAAGATAGGGGAGGAAACGCTCATATTTAGGCCCAATAGAATCCCTAGCAATATCATCGCGAATAAAAATTATAATGGGCTCAAAAAAGGACTGAATTCCGCTGGGGGCTTTCCCTTGGTTCTTAGTGTACGCTTTACCGATGGTGAAGAAAATAAGCATCATCAATAGCACACTTAGAAAAAGGGCCGCTACATTTTTTGTAATGGACAGGTCGATTAAAGTACCTCCGTTTTCCAAATGGATCTTGCCGTGCTCGATGATATACGTATTATTCCCTCGCACGAGCTTTTGGGCTTCTACTTTTTCTCCCTCATGTTCCACTTCTATGGGTTCTGCGTGGTGAAGCTCACTAGACATGAATACGTCCAAGCCATTTTCGGTGTATAGGATTACTGGAAGGGGCAGGGTAATATGGGTATCTCCAATTTTGGCAAACTCCCATTCGTGCGAGTCCAAAATATGGTGCATAATCATTTCACTCACATCAAATTCTTCAGAATCTTCTGGGTTAGTGCTGGAGAAAGCAGGAGTAATAACTCCCAAACTCAGTAAAAAAGCCAAAAGGAATAAAGGGTATGAATTGTAGTGTGGGAAGATTAGTTTTGGTTTCATGTATACCAATATTTTATGAGTTGGCCCGCAATTTACCCAACAAGTTATAAATTTCAAAAACTATAAATAATAAATAAATACAGAAGAAATTGCCAACGAACAAGAAGATATTCTCCACGCGGATAAATAGGGAAAACCCTATGAAAATCAGGCTAAATAACATCCTAAAAAGCATAGAATAAAAATAAAATCGAATAAAAGATTCTCCTTTACTTTCTAAGCCACTTTGGGTGAGGCTATGGGTGATTCCTGAGGTGATGAGGAAAAAAAATAAGATTACCCACTTCCAAGGATGAAATAGGATAAAATTGGGAAAAATCCACTGATCCAAGAGGATTAATGTAGTGATAATGAAAGTGGGCCAAAGAATATCTCGCCGGAGGATATCCATGCTTCCTAATACTTAGGTAAATTCTTAATGATAGAAACGATAAGTCCTACTATGGATCCCAAAGCTAGGATCAACGTAATGAGCGGAAAAGATAACCCGGTAAGGGAATCCAGGTACAAACCCAAACCTACAGCCAAGGCCAGGGTACTTAGCATCTGAAATGCCATACCGGAATAACGCATGTAATTATGATGCGGTCGGTTTGGCTTTGGCTTTGTCATTTGTAGTGCTCGTACTGGTCGTTTTGGCCGCCGTACCGCTAGTGGAGGCAGATTTAGTAGGATTGGTCGGTTTGGTAAGCCCGATGGTAATTTCTTTTATCGGCTGGCTCATATCACATTTCCCAATAAACTGGGCCCCTGGCTCTACCACAAATTTACCGCAGTAAATATCTCCGTGGATAACAGCCGACTTTTTCAACGTTAAGATATCAACCACTTTTACAGTACCTTTTACTTCTCCGGCTATTTCGGCATTCTGGGATAGGATATTCCCTTCTACCAGTCCGCTCTCGCCCAAGCTGGTCTTTTCTTTGGAAATGACATTTCCGTAGATTTGCCCTTCGATCCGAATGGTTCCCACGGTTTCCAAATCTCCTCTTAAAGAGGCTCCTTTGGCTATGGAAGTATTGGCACTGCTTAATTCTACATTATGAGTTACCGTTGTTTTAGTATTATTTCCAAACATTGCCATGATGATAATCTTTTTTGATGAGTAATAAAATATATTTTAAAAAGTAATCAATTCTTCCGGATTTATAGGATTGCCTCGGTACCAAAGTTCCAAATGTAAATGCGGCCCAGTACTTAACTCTCCTGTATTTCCAATAATAGCTATAATTTCGCCGGCTTGAACGAAAGAACCGGCTTTTTTAAGCAAACTAGAACAATGTTTATAAGAGGATAATAAATCGCCGGCGTGCTGGATGGTGATAATATAGCCGGTTTCATCGGTCCAACTGGAGAATATCACCGTACCTTCGGCTACCGATTTGATAGGGGCCCCTTTTTCGGAGACGATGTCTACTCCCAAGTGCCCATCGGCCGGGAGGAAGCTTTGAGAAATGATGCCTTGTAGGGGCGGAAAGAGTAACAAGTCCCGAAGGTTTCGACTATCAGCTCCTATAAAAGAAAAGCCTCTTCGGGAACGCTCAATTTCTTCGCGTAATTTAAGATCGGCTTGCTCGAGGTGTTCAATACTGGCAATGCCCACTTTTTTACGCAGTGAATCTGGGGTTTTATCCTGGGATACGGCCAAAGGCTGAGCATTTTTCATATAGGGCTGATCGGCCAGAAGAAGTTGCTTGATATTATAAATGTAGGCACTGTCTTCATCCATCTTTTCCTGTAAGGCGTCTACCTGTTGGCGTAAAGTAAGGATCTGGTCTTTTTGTTGGGCCTCCGATTGATTGGCTAGGGGGGTGTTAAACAATTGAGAGGCTAAGAAAAAGCCAAAAGAAAAAACTGTGATAAAGAAAAGAAAACCAACCAAGGCAACTCGTAGAGGAGTGAGGCGCAAACTTCGTTTAACCTCTAAACTATGATCGTCTCGTAATAAAAGGGTCAGCTGGGTCGTCCACCAATCCCAGGTTAATACTTGCTGGGGAAATTTTAACTTGCTCCGCATAGGCTTCAATCTGATTCCTTAGAAACGGTTTGAAGGGCTTTGTGAATATTAAAGAAATTTAACCGTTTCGAAATAGAACTTTAAGCAAATATAAGATAATTTTGTATTCTGGAAATCAACAAACTGAAAAGACTTTGAAAAATCTGCTTCGCCAAATGGCCCCCCTGATGGCAGTTGCCGTCCTCGCAGTATGTTGCCTGAGCTGTAAGTCTTCCAGCGAATCCTTTACGGCCAAAGCTTGGCATAATATGAATTCGCGCTACAATTCTTATTTCCTGGCTCGCGAAAATATCAAGGCCGTTGAAAAAGAGCTTTTTGACAAACGTGTGGATAACTACAACCGGATCTTAGATGTCTACCCCTCTATGGATACCAATGCATTTAAAGCCTATGATGTCAAAATGCAGGACGTAATCAAAAAAAGCTCCAATATACCCAACCGGCACGATAACAGCCGCTGGTTGGACCCCGCCTATGTGCTCATTGGGAAAGCCCGTTTTTATCTCCGGGAGTTTGATAATGCCATAAGCACTTTAAAATATGTCAACACCCGGGGGGATGTCCAAGATGCCCGGAACCGCGCTTTGATTGAGTTAATGAAAATCTACATCTTTCAGGAAGACTACCGGAGTGCCCGTGCGGTATTCCAAGCCCTCCGCAAACGAAAGCTTAGCAAATCGGAAAAACTGGACTACCTCCTCACCCGGGCCCACTTTTTTAGAAAGCAAAGTGACTACCTGGAAACCGGAAAAAGCCTAGGAAGCGCCCTAAAAAGAATGCCCGGAGGAGAGAAAAAAGGCCGCATCCACTTTTTGCAAGGGCAGATTTATCAATACTACAACCGGGATAAACAGGCTTACCAAAACTATAAAGCCGTACTCAAAAATAACCCTCCTTACGAATTGGCCTTTAACGCCCGGCTGGGCATGGCCCAAGTAAGTGACCTCAAAGATGAGTCGGATACCCGCAAAATTGACCGGTACTTCAAAAAATTACTCCAGGACGAAAAAAACTTGGAGTACCAAGACAAGATTTACTACGAAAAAGCCCGCTTTGAGCGTCGCCGAGGGGAGCAAGAGCGAGCTATTGCCAACTTAAAGCAGTCTTTGCTGACCAGCACCGGAAACCCAACGCAAAAAGCTTACTCATATCTCGAGTTGGGAGAAATATATTTTGACGAGGTCCAAGAATATGAATTGGCCAAGACCTACTACGATAGTGCCATCACAGGCTTGCCCCAAAATATTGACAACTACGAGCTTATTAAAAAACGCCAGGAAAACCTGGCCGATTTTGTGAAGTACTTAAACGTGTACCGAGACCAAGACAGCTTGCAAACGCTTTCCAAAAAACTGGAAAATATGGACTCCACCCAGCAAATCCTGTACCTTGAGTATGTACTAACGATCGAGGAAACCGAAAATCAAAAAAGATTGGATAGCTTGGAGGCCTTGCAAAGGGCCCAAGAACAACAGGCACGGCTCAATAACCAAAACACTACGGAGAATCCTTTTGGCTTGGGTAACGCGGCCGGAGGTTGGTATTTTTACAACCCCACCAGTTTGCAGAAGGGAAGAGAGGCCTTTATTGAGAAGTGGAAAGGCTTACGTCCCCTGGCCGATAACTGGCGGCGCTCCGATAAGATTCGTGGAGTTAAATTTGAAGAAGAAGCGCTTAACCCTACGGCGGGCCTAAAACCTGAGGACTTGCGTAAACAACAAATCGCAGCCCGGGTAGAAACCCGAAAACAAGAAATCTTGGACGCGATACCCAAAACCCCAGAAGAATTTGAAGCCTCCACCGTGCTGATGCAAGAAGCCCTGTTTGAGTTGGGCAAGATCTTTCAATTCCAATTTGATGAGCCGGAAAAAGCCGTGCCCTATCTAGAAGAATTAGTCCAAGATTATCCCCGAAGTGAGAATGAGCCCGAGGTCTTGTACCAGTTGTACTTAATTCATACCGATGCCAACCGGGAGAGCGATGCCCAAAAAGTAGTAAACTTGCTTCGGGAACGCTACCCAAGCTCTTCCTACTACAAACGGATTATCAATCCGAACTGGTTGGAAGAAGCGACGGCCAATGAGGCTGCCGTCAAAAAAGCTTACAGCGAAGCCTACCACTATTACGAAGTAGGCCGCTACCAGGATGCGCAAACGAAAATGCAGGCCTTGCGCCGAGAATATCCCGATAATTTGATGGAAGACAAGCTCACTATGCTTAGCTACCTTATCGATGCCCGGATCAATGACGACAATAGTAAATTAAAAACCGACCTGGAAAAGTTTAAAACCGACTTCCCACAGAGTGAGTTGATAGAACTGGCCGATGCCTTGATCCGTCAAATTAAAGAATAAGCCCCCAAGGAGCAATAAAGGGCATTGGCTGAGGGATAGAGCGGCCTGTTTGAGCCCTTTGGGGGTTTGAGGGCTGGTCGGCGAGTAGCGAAAGCCCGACCTCGCGCGGGATGGCTTTCCGGGCTGGGAAGCGAGGGCAGCCCCAAAAAATTGGAAGAAAAATCTAAAATCAATATATTCGAAAGAACCTGCTTAGGAAATACTTTAAAAAAAAACAAAATGCAGACCTTTATTAATAAGAAAATTTACCGCTGGATCCTCATTTTTTGGCTGGCATTTTTGGGCGTGGTTTTGGGCGTGTTTCTCTATTTTATGGCCCTCTCCAATAACTTCTTAGGCCTTTTTGGAGAGATTCCCAGTTTTGAAATCTTAGAAAACCCCCGCAATGAACTGGCCTCTGAGATCTATACCGCCGATAATATCCTGATGGGTAAATATTACCGGCAAAACCGGACCCCGGTTACCTTTGAGGAGCTGTCGCCTTATCTGGTCAATGCCTTGGTCGCTACCGAGGATGTGCGCTTTGAAAAACACGCCGGCATTGATCTCAAAGCCTTGGTCAGGGCGGTGGCCAACCTAGGGAGCGATGGAGGAGGAAGTACCATTACCCAACAGCTGGCCAAAAACCTGTACCGGAGCCGGGGGAAACAAAGTGAGGGCTGGCTGCATCAGTTTAAGCTCTTCCGGATCTTTGTGATCAAAACCAAAGAGTGGCTTACCGCCACCAAAATCGAAAGGAGCTTCACCAAGCAAGAAATTTTAGAAATGTACCTCAATACAGTAGAGTTTGGGTACAATGCTTTCGGGATCCATACCGCGGCTAAAGCCTTTTTTGATAAACACCCCAGTCAATTAAATGTGCCGGAATCGGCAATGTTGGTAGGCCTTTTAAAAGCGCCCACCCGATATAGCCCCGTCTTAAACCCCAAAGCGGCCGTTAACCGTCGCCAAACGGTATTAGAACAAATGGCAAAGTACGGGTTTATCACCGAAGGCCAATTGGCAACCTACAAATCCCAACCCATTGAACTTCGCTACGGGGTCGTGCAAAATGTGGGGGGGATCGCTCCCTACTTTCGGGTTGAAGCGCAAAAATATCTAGAGCGTTGGGCCGCCGAAAATGGCCGAGATCTCTACAAAGACGGACTGCGCATCTACACCACCATAGACTCCAAAATGCAAGCTTACGCCGAGGAGGCCGTAGACGAGCATATGCGTAAATTTCAAAAAATATTCTACGATCACTGGAAGGGCAGAAACCCCTGGGTAGATGTTTGGAACCAAGAAATCCCTGGGTATATCGAGCGGGAAGCCCGAAAAAGCCATCGCTACAAAACCCTAAAAGAGGTCTATGGCGATGACCACCAACGTATTTTGCGGGAAATGGATAAACCCGTGCCCATGCGGGTGTATTACATGCACGGGGAAAATGTGGGAGAAAAAGATACGATTATGAGCCCTATGGACTCCATTCGCTACTACAAGCACTTTTTACAAGTGGGTTTTATGGCCATGGAGCCACTCACGGGTCAAATAAAAGCCTGGGTCGGGGGAAATAATTTTAAGCACTTCCAGTACGACCACGTATACCAAGGAAAACGCCAGCCTGGTTCTACTTTTAAGGCGGTTCTGTACTCCAAGGCTATCGAGATGGGGTACACGGGCTGTTTTCGCCTGCCCGACGTACGCGTATGTTTTGGCGACAATTGGTGCCCCCGGAATGCCAACCTGGTGTACTCCGGGGCCGATTTGACCCTAAGGCAGGGTATCGGGACCTCTACCAATGCCATTGCCGCCGGCCTGATGAAGCTCATCGGGCCCCGCCGCGTGATCGAGTGGGCCCGTGAATTAGGAATTAAAAGCCCCATGGATACCACGGCCACGCTGTGTCTAGGAACCAGTGATGTATCTATTTTTGAGCTACTTGGGGCCTATTGCACCTTTGCCAATGAGGGAGACCACATCACCCCCATGTTTATTTCCCGCATTGAAGACCGCCACGGGAATTTGATCAAAGAATTTGTTCCCGAAGTGCGTAAGGTGATGGATGCCGAAAAAGCCTATCAAGTACTCAACCTCTTGCAAGCCACGACGGAGCCCGGGGGTACGGCTATTGCCATCCACGGCTACGGAGGTGCCTACAAGACCAATATAGGTTGGCATAATGAAATTGCCGCCAAGACCGGTACCACGCAAAATAACTCCGATGCCTGGTTTATGGGCATGAGTCAATATCTTGCCGGAGGCGTTTGGGTCGGGGGGGACACCCGGGCTACCCGTTTTCGTACCATTAGCTTGGGGCAGGGAGCCGTCTTGGCGCTCCCGGTTTGGGCTAAGTTTTTTGCCAAGGTCTACAATGATCCCGAACTTCTCGAGAAATACCCCAAAGGTGCCTTTAACCGGCCCGAAGAGCTGCAAGTGGAGCTAGATTGTGCCAAAATGATGCTGGAAGAAGCCGAACAATGGGGAGAAGAAGAAACAGATTAAACCCTTTACGTGATGATAGGAAATGACCGGCCTTGTGCCGGTTTTTTTGTTTTCTAGGGGCTGCCCCCGGCGTTCAAATGGTGTTTACCTAGGAAAATCTGTGCCGCCGGGGTCGGGCTTTCGCTACTCGCTGCCTTTCCCCGCCAGGCCCTAAGGAGCTCAAACATGCCGCTCTATCCCTCAGCCAAGGCTAATAGAATTAATGAAAACCTGTGCCAAGAAACTAATTATTTTTTAAGGAAGGGAGCTAAGGATTCCTATGAAAGAATCTATACCTGTCTTCAAGACCAGCCCCTCTTATTCGTGTGCTAAGGGTTTTCTGCAAATCAATCTTCTTAGAGTTATATTTGACTTAGAATAAAATATGGTATTATTTGTATTTTTCAGAATTTAAATATGATTTTTCGTCTAAAATTGCCTCATGATTTGTTAAAGTTTGAACATTGCTGAATATATGGATATATTAGCACTTCTCTCCAAAGCCGGGCCCGGATAGTGAGACACGAATTCAAAGAAGCCTTAAAACTAAAAATGTATGAGTGCTACTCCAGAAAAGTCAGCCTGTGGGGTAGGCTTTGTGGCCAATCGAAAATCCCAAGCCTCCCATGATATTATTCAACAAACCCTATTGGCTTTACGATGCGAAGAACATCGAGGAGCGTGTAGTGCCGACCAATTAACCGGCGATGGCTCAGGGATTATGACCGATATCCCTTTTGATCTATTGGGCTACCAACCCCGAACGATTGCTGTTGCGACTTTATTTGCCCCATCCGATCCCGAGTCTCGCCGTCAAGTCTTAGACACCTTCCACGAAACCTTTACTTTCCTGGGGATGAATATTCGGGCCTATCGTCCCGTACCCATCCGAGAAGAAGTTTTAGGACAGACAGCTTACGACCGTTTGCCTTATATTGTCCAAGCCATCATCGATCGCCCGGATTATTGCAGTACCGATTCCTCATTTGATAAATTATTATATACGGCCAAGCAGTTTACCCAAACCCACCTTAAGCGTAAAGGCCAGTCCGAACTCTTTTTTGCCTCCTTATCGGCCACCACCATTGTTTATAAAGCCCTAACGCGCTCCGAGGATCTGGACCGTTTCTACTTAGATTTGCAAAATCCCCGTTTTGTGAGCCGCTTTGGTCTCTTCCACCGACGCTTTAGTACCAATACCAGCAGTGCTTGGGACCGGGTACAACCATTCCGGATTATCGGCCACAATGGGGAGTTTAACACAATTCGAGGAAACCGCTCTTGGGCAGTGGCCCGGGAAAGGTCCATGGGGCTTTACGACGGCGAGTTACTCACCCATAAAGGTATAAGCGATTCAGGGAGTATGAACGAAATGGTGGAAGCCCTCAGCTACCGTAGCAGTATTCCCTATATAGATGAGGTCTTGGCCATTATGATGCCTCCCGCCCATACCGATAATGCCTACTATCAATTCTGGGAACGTGCCATGGAGCCCTGGGACGGCCCGGCCTTGATCACGTATTCTGATGGCTTAAATATTGGAGCCCGCCTTGATCGGAACGGTTTTCGCCCTTGCCGCTGGGCCATGACCGATGAGCATTTTTATTTATCCTCCGAAGCCGGGTCCTTTCATTTAGACGAGTCTTCGGTGCTATCCAAAGGGGCCCTCAAAGCCGGGTCTAGTGTGCGGGTAAGCTTAAAATCGGGTAATGTCTTTTTTGTAGACCCAAGCAAATCTCGCTACAATTATGACGCAAAATTTGATGTCCGTACTTATAAACTACCATTCTGCAAATCGCAGCAAAACCAAGCCGAGCACTTAGATAAGCAGTATTTGTTCAGCTATACCCAGGAAGACTTGAGCAAAGTGCTGATACCGATGATACAAAACGGGAAGGAGTCTATTGGTTCTATGGGTGATACAGCGCGTTTGGCCATATTCTCTCAGGAACCGCGCTCCTTTTACGACTATTTCTACCATAACTTTGCCCAGGTGACCAATCCGCCACTCGACTTTTTGCGAGAAAAGTTGGTGACCAATTTACGCACCTACCTGGGCCGCAAACCCAATATTTTTGCCAAAAAAGAATTAATGCCGGCTCCGGTAGCCTATGAGTTGCCCAGTCCCGTCATCAGTTTGGGCCAAATGGAGGCCATTCTGAATATGGACGAAGACGATACCCCCCAGCCCCGTCGTATTATATCCAAGACCTTTAGCACGTGTTTTCCCCGGGATTTTGGCCTGGTGGGTTTTGAAGACAGCCTAAATAAGCTGGTTGAAGAAGTGTTAGAGGCCATCCGCTCGGGAATTTCCATCATTGTACTCAGTGATGCCGCTGCCAGTTATGATCACCCCCCCATGCCGAGCCTACTGGCTTTGGGACGGATCACCTCCGCCCTCAGAGAGTCAGGCTCACGCTTAAAATTTTCTATTGTGGTACATTCGGGAGAGATTCGTACGACCCATCAATTGGCTACGGCCGTAGGGATGGGAGCGGCCGCCGTTTGTCCATACCTCGCCTTAGAAATTGCCCGCTATCAACTCGACAAAAAACTAGATTCCCTAGATGCCGATCAAAAAGAAAAAAATCTAATCAAGGCCTATGAGTTGGGCTTGCTCAAGATTATGTCCAAGATGGGGATTTCGGTCGTGCGCAGTTATCAAAGTTCGCGGCTCTTTACTTCAGTGGGCCTTGATGCCCAATTGGTAGAAGAATATTTTATGGGGGTGAGTGCCAAATTGCACGGCATTGGCCTTTCCGATATCATCCAAAGCGAATTACGTAAGATAGACATTGCTCAAATGTCACATGAAGTTGGGAAACTGCCCAATATCTACCAGTTTAAAGAGCACGCCCGCGGAAAGATGGGCGAAAAGCACTCTATGACGGCCAACCGTTCTAAAATCATCCACAAACTGGTCCGAGAAGAAGGAAAAGAAATGAGCCAATGGAACCTCTATCAAGAGTACTTAGAGGCGGGCTCTTCAGAAGAGCCGGTCGCCATTCGGCATATTTTTGCCCTCAAAGCCGGGGAGACTCCCCTGGAATTGGCCAAAGTAGAACCTCGCCAGAATATCCTAAAAAGATTTGGCTCGGGGGCTATGTCATTTGGGGCCATTAGTGCCGAATCCCAACGTGATATTTTCAAGGCCATGAAGCAAATCGGAGGAAGGAGCAATAGTGGGGAAGGAGGAGAAAATCCCTATTACTATGAAGAGGGCATCACAGCCTATTCTAAGCAAGTAGCCTCCGGGCGTTTTGGGGTCAATGCTTTATACCTCATTTCGGGTGAAGAAATCCAAATCAAAGTCGCCCAAGGGGCTAAGCCTGGGGAAGGCGGGCAATTAATGGGCGTTAAAGTAGATGAACACATCGCCAAAGCCCGAAACTCCTTTAAAAATGTGGACCTCATTTCCCCCCCACCCTTGCACGATATTTACAGCATAGAGGATTTACGACAACTTATTTACGAGCTCAAACAATTAAAGCCCGGGGTGCCGGTCAACGTAAAGCTGGTAGCTGGGGCCGGTATTGGTACCATTGCCTGCGGGGTTGCTAAGGCTGGGGCCGATGTCATACACATATCCGGAGGAGAAGGGGGAACCGGGGCAGCTACCCTATCCTCTATGAAACACGCTGGACTGCCCTGGGAATTAGGTCTTTGGGAAGTGCACCAAGCCCTCTTAGATCAAGATTTAAGGCAGTTTGTCAAACTGCGGGTAGACGGAGGAATCCATTCCGGGCACGAAATACTCGTGGGGGCTTTATTGGGGGCCGAAGAGTTTGACTTTGGTAAATTACTCCTAATTGCCGAGGGCTGCATCATGGCCCGGGTTTGTGAGAAAAATACCTGCCCTACCGGAATTGCCACCCACGCTCCCCGTTTTAAAGCCAAGTATCACGGAGAGCCTGAGCATATTGTCAAAATGCTGGAATACCTAGCCGAAGATGTTCGCCATCAGTTGGCTCAAATGGGCTATAGTAAACTAGATGAGCTTGTGGGCCGGGCCGATTTATTGGAGGCTAGCCCCAAACACATGGACTTAATCCGAGCTAAAAAATTAAACTTAAACTCGCTCACCCACGGTATCAAGGAAATACATCTACCCAAAGAGCGCATGAACCCATTTAGCGAACCGATTAATTTTCTCAATGAAAAAATCGTCGAGGACAGTCGCAGTGCCATCCAAAATCAAGTGTCAATTGACCTAAAATATGCCATTGAGGCAACCGATCGGGCCATTCCTGCCACCTTGAGCGGCGAACTGGCCCGCCTGAAACACTACCACTTCAGCCAACAACATAATGCGTCCGATCCGCATTACACCAATTTAAACACGCCCTATCGAGATGTGATACACCTGGAGTTTAGCGGGAGTGCCGGACAAAGTTTTGGGGCTTATTTGCAAGAAGGGATACACCTAAAATTATTCGGAGAGGCCAATGACTCAGTAGCCAAGACTATGTCAGGAGGAAAGGTGATTATTCTGCCCCACCCTCAAGCAAAATTCAAGGCCGATGAAAATGTAATTATAGGAAATGTCGCCCTCTACGGGGCTACAGGTGGGGTATTGTATGTAAATGGTAGTGCCGCCGATCGCTTTGCCGTACGAAACAGTGGGGCCTTGGCGGTGGTAGAAGGGGTGGGTATGCACGCTTGTGAATACATGACCCGGGGTAAAGTTGTGATCCTCGGGGAGACATCCTACAACATAGGTGGCGGGATGACCGGAGGGGAAGTGATTTTGTTCGGTAACCACGACGCGCGAATAAACCATGAATACATCGCCGAAGAGCCTATGAGCAAGGAGGAATTAGACGAGCTCAAAGAACTGATGGCCGATTATTATGAGGCCACGCAAAGCCAAAGGGCCTCCTACCTCTTAGAAAACTGGGACAGCATGGTAAAACGGTTTTGCCGTTACAAGCCCCTTGCCATGGTAGGCCAAGCCCAAAAAGAAGAATTAGCCCCGATGGAGGCTTAATTCTTCCCTTCAATAAGTTGGATAGCTTCTAGGAGGGTTTCATCTACTGAAAGCCCTGTAGGGCTAAAGTAGTGAGTAGGGATGTATTTTTCACGGGCTGTGCCATTTACGTGAAATAACTTTTGAGTAGAAAGTCTATACCCAAATGCTACGTGATTGAAGGAAAAACCGTACACGGAGCCGGCCAAACGTTCCATTTCGGTGCCCAAAATCTTGGCCTGGGCCGCGGCTTCTAGCCCAATGGCCAAGCCCTCTCCCATACTTCCGGTCCAACGACCTACGAGTACCACCAAAGGCTTTTGATAAGGAGGCATTCCATCACGCGGACTCACATATTCTACCCACGAGCGAGTCACGGCTTGCCCCTCCAAGTATTCTTCCCTAGTCCAATGTTTTTGGTAGGGTCGAGGCTCGGTCACAAAACGTCCCATAATCCCGCGGGCCACATACGTATTGCCGCCATCAACGGTGTTTCGTAAATCCAAGATCAAGGCTTTGGTATTGGCTAAGCTGTTTAAGGCTTGATCAAAAGCTGGGATCAATTGATTATTGCCCAGTTGATTATGAATACGGATGATCCCAATTTCTCCTTCTTTTCGGCTGCTGAGCAAGCCCTTTTCTTTTCGTAGGGTTAAGCTATCCAAGTTAAGGCTTAAGGTACCTTGCTTGGGAAGGCGAAGTTCGAGCAAACGTGGCTCATTGTAGCGCCCGGCTAGTACTTTATTGGCCAGCCATTCGCGTACTTCGGTTTTAGTTTTGTCCTGGCATTTGCTTGGAAAGGCATCGATTAGTTCTGCAAAAGGGCAGCCGTTCATATTGACAATTTCGGCCAAAATAAAACCGGCGGGGACATGTTCTAACTGCGTCTGCCAGACTTGAGTGATGTATACCTTACCATGTTTGGCTACGGCGTGGATGGGGGAGTATAATCGATAAGAAGATACCCGATTGGTATTCAAAATAATGTGGGAATCGTAAAATTCATCCAACAAAAACTCAAAAGCCAGCACTACATCTTCTTCTTTTTGGGCCTCCTTTAAAACGTGTGTATAGGTGTCCTTTAAGCAGTCCCAATCGATATCTTTCTCCTCCCGATAACTGTAATAATGGGAGATATCATAGAGCATTTCCTCTAAATCTTCTAATAATTGCGCTTGAGAAATTCCCGGTATGACTTCTTGACCCCAAAGACGGGCCTCCGGTATCCCTAAAAAAATGAAGAGAAGAATGGAACAAGCAAAATTATGATAGGGTACATATTTTTTCATGGGCTTAGGCGGTATAGGCTTTTTATATAAAAACTCAATAAATACTTTCTGGTTTATGCGCTCAATTCTCGACTTTTCCCTAAGATTGGGGCAAAGCTCGAGTATTTTCTTTTGAGTTCTTTATTTTTTCCTGAAAAAGTCCTAAATTAGGTTTTGTAAAAGTACTCTGCTTGCATACTATTATAATCTAAACCCCACAACTATGCAAATGGTATCGGCTCAAGCCTATCTCAGTCGGGAAGAACGGCAATCTCTGCAGGAAAAAAGTTTTTGGCGGGCCCTACCCGGTATTTTGGACCACATCTTTTGGGTCGTGGCCTCTTTTGCCTTGGTATATTATTGGGCCAATCCTCTGAGCGTCTTGCTAGCTCTTTTCATTTTGGGAGGCAAGCAATTAGCTTGTGCGATTTTGATGCACGATGCTTCGCATTTTGCTCTCTTCAAAAACCGGAATTTGAATGATTGGGTCGGAAAGTGGCTAGGGGCCTACCCTATTTTTAATGATATGCTCCGTTACCGTCCTTACCATTACCAACATCATAAGCTAACCGGCCTGGAAGATGATCCCGATCTTTTATTAACCCGGGGCTACCCCACTTCGGGTAAAAGTATGCGGCGTAAATTTATCCGGGACTTCTCTGGGCAAACGGGTTTCAAAGCTTTTCTGGGGCTTATGCTGATGCACCTAGGCTACTTAAAATATAGCATGGCAGGAAAAATCGTCAAGGTAGACCAGAGGCAAAGAACGTGGAGCGCATGCTTCAAAACTGCCTACCAAAACCTATCGGGACCCATCTTAGCCAATGGGGTGCTCTTTGCCTTACTGTATGTATTGGCTTCTCCTTGGCTGTATTTGTTGTGGATTGGCGCCTATTTTACCACCTTTCAATTTTCTATCCGGGTGAGGGCCATCGCCGAGCATTCGGTCGTTGAAGATTCCACCGATCCGATAAGAAATACCCGAACTACCTACGCCAATTGGTGGGAGCGATTACTCTTTGCCCCCTACCACGTAAACTATCACGCTGAGCATCATATGTTGATGTCGGTACCTCCCTATAATTTGCCTCGCATGCACAAGATATTAAAAGCCAATAACTTTTACGAAAAAGGACTCCTGGCCCACAGTTACGCAGAGGTGTTGCGTTTGGCCGCGGGTGGGGTAGAAAGTAAGAAAAAAGCGGAAACGATTTAAAGGAATTTTTACCAAAAAAGTATATTCATGTCTACTATTCAGTTGGAGCAAAAAGGTAATTATGTCATCATACGCCTAAACCGGGGCAAGGCCAACCCCATGAACAACCAAATGTTACTGGAGTTGATCCAGGCCTTGAAAGATATAGAAGCCAATCCTGAACAAAGAGGGGCCATTCTCACCGGGAACACCCCAGGGTATTTTAGTGTTGGCTTGGACCTTAAGGAAATTTTTTACTACGATGAAAAGCAGATTACGGAATTTTGGGAAAACTTCAGTGGGATCATAAGCCAGATGACCCGCTTCCCCAAACCCTTATTTGCCGCAATCAATGGGCATAGTCCTGCCGGAGGATGTGTGTTTACCATTTGCTGCGATTACCGGGTGATGGCCAATAATGATAACATCAAAATTGGCTTGAATGAAGTGGCGGTAGGGATTGTAGTACCCGAGTATATTTATCATTTGTACTCCTTCTGGATTGGCTCCCGTAAAGCGTACCATAACCTGATGAAAGGGGTGCTTATGAATCCTCAAGAAGCCTTGGAGATTAATTTGGTAGATGAAATTGCCCCCATAGATGAGGTACTCTCTCGCACGGAAGCGCAAATGAAGCGCTGGCTCCGATATCCCGATAGCTTAATCAATCCTTCCAAAATGAATATGCGGAGAACTTTGTTGGCCGCCATAGACAGTGCCCCGGAAGTATCCGTAGAAGAGCGACTTGAAGCCTGGTTTGACCCCAAATCCCGGGCCGTGATGAAGATGTTGGTAGATAGCCTAAGTAAGTAAAATAGCAAGGGGCTGCCCCCACCCTGAAGGGATTCGGTCGCCAAAAAAGCTAATCTGCCCGGGTGGGGTCGGGCTTTCGCTACTCGCTGGCCCACCCTCGTACCAGCGGCGAGCTCAGACAAGCCGCTCTATCCCTCAGCCAAATTAAGAGCAGAGAAGAGAGGCTAGGTATTCAGGTCTTGTCATACCCTGTTTCTTGTGACCTGAGGCCTGGGCTATCTTCTTACATGACCTAATCAGCCAGCATTATGACCTATCTCTTCTAAAAACCGGACCCACTGGCGGCTAAGCTCTTGGCTGTTGAATTGGGTTTCGGCCAGTTTACGGGCATTTTCTTGGTGTTTTTGGAGCAAGCTGGGATTTTCCAGGTACATTTGCAGCACTTCCAAGCCTTTTTGAGGGGATTCAGGTGGGGCGTGGACCCCACAAGCCTGGTCGTTTACTTCTTCCCAGATCCATCCTTGGAAGTTTAAGAAGCAGGCCAGGCCCCAGGCCAGGGCATCAAAAAACTTATTGGGGCTACCGGTTTCCAGGATAGGATAAGAGGCATATGAAATATAGGCTACCGAGACCCCTTCCAGCAATTTTCGTAAATCCTCCCGGTTGTGAGCCGGGTGAAATTCCAGGTTGTGGAGTTTCCATCTTTGAGCCAAGTCTTTGAGGTGCTCTTCTTCTTTGCCTTCCCCTATAATTAAAAAGTGCAAGCGTTTTTCGTCTTGGTTTTGGGCCGTATGGGCAATTCGGACTAAGCTTTCCAGTCCATTGGCAGGGCCTAAGGTGCCAAAATAGGCAACTTTGAGTATAGTCTCTGACGTCGGGGCCAAGGGGGGCATGCTACAATCGCTCATATTGGGGACCATGCGTATCCGTTTCTTAGGCGCCCTTTTTTCTAGAGCTTGCACCATGGGCGGAGAGAGGGCCAGGAGACCCTCGGCATTTTGGTAGATTATTTTCTCTAAGTACCGGCTTAGCAAAGGCAGTAGGGGCTTGCTGAGATAGCCCATTTGTATGGGGGCATCCGGCCAGAGGTCTCTTACTTCAAATACATAGGGCCAGCCCTTTCTTTTTTTTAAAGCCAAGGCCGGCAAGCCAATACTCAAGGGAGTAGACGTGGCCACAACCAAATCAATATCAGGAATTTGGGCGGCTGTTTGGTAGCTAGCCCACACGAAACGGAGAAATGCCCGGATGCGTCCCGTCCAGGAAAGTTGGTTGTGGTAGTAAATGGGCAAGGCATGCCGCCAAACCTCCCCTTGAGGCCTACCTGGTTTGTAAACCAGTTCTTTTTTAGCCTTAGCTTGGTTATGTGAGGTGATTAAAAACACCTCGTGCCCAGCATCGGCCAAGGCCCGAGAGAGATGATACGAACGTATACCTCCCGGCTCTTCCGGACTTTTATAATATTGGTGTAAGTAGATGATTCGCAAGCAGTTCTTTGTTTTAGCGGCTAAGAGATACGGGGGCAATGGAAGGGTATGAGGGGCTATGACTCCCTTAAAAATCAATGTAGGAAGAGTTTTCCTTGCTTGATTATGGTCTTGGTCTCTCCTTACTGCCTTACTGTTCACAAATTGGCTTAGGGATGGAGCGGCCTGTTTGAGCCCGCCGCTGGTTTGTGGGTGAGCCGGCGAGTAGCGAGAGCCCGGCCCGGCCTGCTACGTTTGTTCTAGGTAGGCATTAGGTCAATAGGCCGGGCAAGCCCCTGAAATTTATCTTACTTTGGTTCGTTTCCACTTGCTATCCAGGTACATTTGTTGGGAGCCTTTGATAGCTTTTAGGGCGGCTACCTCATCTTCCCAGCCCTCGACCCCTACTTTTTTCTTTTCCAGGTCTTTGTAGACTTGAAAAAAGTGCTCGATCTCGAGTTTTAAGTGAGGAGGGATTTGTTCTAGCTTGTAAATATGGTTCCATATGGGGTCACTGACCGGTACGCAAAGAATTTTATGGTCAGGACCTTTTTCATCCCGCATTTTAAAGAGGCCAACGGGGCGCACCTCAATCACACAACCGGGAAAAGTAGGTTCTGTTACCAAAACGAGGGCATCCATGGCATCCCCATCTTCGGCCAGGGTTTCGGGGAAAAAACCATAATCGCTGGGGTAGTGCACGGAAGAAAACAACATACGGTCGTAGCGTATCATGCGCTTTTCGTAGTCGTACTCATACTTGTTACGGCTCCCCTTGGGGATCTCAATAACGGCATCAATCGAAAAGTCGTTCAGTTCGTCTTGAGGAGCATTTTTTTTATTTTCTGTACTCATAGTTAGGGAATTAAGGGTTTTCAAAAGCAACTCTAAAATAGAGAAAGCTGAAGAGGGAGCCAAAGTTTGTAGAAAAGCTTTGGCGAAATTTTGCTTAAAAAGGGCAAACTTTACCTCTTTTAGGAAAATCGGAAAAGGTATGCAGAAATCTTGCTTTTGTGTGTATCTTTGTTCGGAATTTTTATACTCGCCGGATGATGAAATATAAACGCGTGCTCTTAAAATTGAGTGGGGAAGCCCTTAAAGGGGACCGTTCTCACGGAATTGATCCTAATCGCCTCGAGCAATATTCTCAAGAAATCAAGAAAGTGGTAGATGCCGGAGTAGAAATGGCCATCGTGATTGGCGGTGGCAATATCTTTCGGGGTATTGACACGGTGGGAGGGCCCATTGACCGGGTTCAAGGCGATTATATGGGGATGTTGGCCACGGTGATCAATGCCATGGCTTTGCAAAGCTCTTTGGAAAGCATTGGTTTGTATACCCGTTTGATGTCTGGTATCAAAATGGAGCAAGTTTGCGAACCCTTTATCAAAAGGCGGGCGGTACGACATTTGGAAAAAGGCCGGGTGGTTATCTTCGGAGCCGGGATAGGAAGCCCTTATTTTACCACCGATTCGGCAGCCAGTTTACGAGCTATTGAGATCGAGGCCGACATTGTACTAAAAGGAACCCGCGTGGATGGTGTGTATACGGCCGACCCTGAGCGGGATGCCAATGCCCAAAGGTTCTCGAGTATTTCTTTTGACGAAGTATATCGTAAAGGACTAAATGTCATGGATATGACAGCCTTTACGCTTTGTAAAGAAAATCATCTGCCCATTGTGGTTTTTGATATGAATAAGCCCGGTAATCTCCTCAGGATTGCCAAAGGGGAAGAAGTAGGAACATTAATCACGGTAAACTAATCCCTGCCTCGAGGGCCGTGATCTCCTGCTATTCCTAAAAATTTCCCAATAAAAAAAGATTATAAGATGGTAGAAGAAGTTCAAATGTACCTGGAAGAGGCCGAAGAGTCTATGCAAAAGGCCATGGCCCACACCCAAAAAGAGCTAACTAAGATTCGCGCCGGTAAGGCAAGCCCTGCGATGCTTGATGGTTTAATGGTAGCATATTATGGTGCGGATACGCCTATCAATCAAGTGGCTACTGTCAACACACCAGATGCTCGCTCTATCATTATCAAGCCCTTTGAAAAAAGCGTTCTCCCGGAAATTGAAAAGTCCATCAAGAACAGTGACTTAGGGATGAACCCGCAAAATGACGGAGAAATAATACGCTTAAACATCCCGCCACTTACCGAAGAACGTCGGAAGCAATTGGTAAAGCAAGTTAAACAAGAGATTGAGAACGGTAAAATAGGCGTTCGGACTGCCCGAAAGGATACCAACAATGCTCTGAAAGGCCTCACGAAAGAAGGAGTTTCTGAAGATGAGGTGAAAAAAGGAGAAGACGCTGTGCAAAAACTTACCGATAAGTACAATGCGCAACTAGACGACTTACTTAGCAAGAAAGAAGGAGAGTTGATGAGCGTTTAGTGGTGAATACCCAAAGCCGAAAAAGGGACAAATATTCCTTTTTCGGCTTTTTTGTATAATGAGAGCGGGATTTGGTAATTTGGCAATGGTTTTATTGCTGTAAATTCTAAGCTTTTCTGGATCAAAAAAAATTAGCCCTTCTCGCTGAATTGACGTATATTTGAGTAAAACCCATGAAAAAACAGCGATTTTAATCGGCATTAATTGGATAGTATATGAGCGACAAACATTTGCAAACCCGAAAAAGCCTGGTATTTAACTCAGGAATCTTTGGAATTTCTGGCCTTTCTATCATTGGAACCGCCGGATTAGGTGTGCTTGGAAAATTATTTACTAAGGGAGTAGGCGCTTTATTTGGTTCTGGCCTTTTAGGATCTTTAGTGCTTGTAGGTTTTCTTCTTATCAGTGTACCTAGTATTTTAGGGGCGTTCAAGGCCTTCCGTAATCTAGATTATTCCAAGGCACAGCGTAAAGCATGGTGGGCTTCTCTATCTTCGCTAGGCCTTTTGTTATTATATTTCCTAGTTTGAATAGTTAAATCCCAGTAAAACTGGGATTATCCTCTCCTTTTTTTAATTGACTTTTTCTTTCGTAGTCCCATTGGCATGTGTTAAGCATATGGATAATATCCTTTTTGATATATTCAATTATGGGGCTCAAAGAATCATTCTTGGTGGCCGTTCTAAAATACAAGGCTCCTCGCAAAAAGTGTTCGGTGGAGTCGGTCAAGTAAAACTGAAATTGGCTCGGCACCTCTCCCTCCAACTCATAAACAGCAACAGTTTTTCCGCTAGGAGTTTTTAGGATACTTTCCTCAATTGCTGAAGCTTTCACCATATGCTTTCCGGTAAGTTTGTGGGCATCATCTATAAACTCACTAAAGATTTCTGGGTGATCTTTTATGGATTTGTAAGTAAGTTGGACATCTGCCTTAAACTCTGGATAAATTACATGAATCCAGTGGGGTTCGGCAATAGAAGAAGAATCCGGCCGGATATGAGCGGCTTGGGAGTATTCAAAAAAATAGGGGTGTTCTTCGTCTAAGGATTGATATTTTACATCCGGAAGGTCAATCCGGTTAAAGCCTTTGGGTTTGGGTACGTATTCTTTTGTACCCCCGCAGGCGGCAGCCAAGGCAAAAAGTAGAGTAAAAGTACCCAAATGCAGTATTATGGGAGAGGGAGTTATACGCATAATCTTAATTTTCTTTAAAACGCAAGGGGAGCAAATTAATTTTCATCGGCATTATCCAGGACATTGACTTTAACCACTCGGATTTTTTTGGAGCTTACAGAAACAATCGTAAAAAGGAAGGGGCCAAAGCGAGCTTCTTCATTTAGTTCGGGCATTCTTGAGAATATTTCTAACATCATGCCTGCTAAAGAATGACTTTCTCCCTTAATTTCATCAAAGATGTTGGGTTCTACTCCCATGACTTTACTAAAGTCGTTCAAGGGAATTTTAGCCTCAAAGAGGTAGCTATCTTCATCTAGCTGCATATGGAGGACCTCCCGGCTTTCATCAAATTCGTCATTAATTTCTCCGACGATTTCTTCAATAATATCTTCCATGGTAATCAGGCCAGCCGTCCCCCCGTATTCGTCTACTACAATGGCCATATGCACATGTTTTTCCTGAAAGTCTCGTAAAAGCTTGTCTATTTTTTTGTTTTGAGGTACAAAGTAACGATCTCTGAGGAGTTTGTTCCACTTAAAATCGTCATTCATATCCAAAAAGGGTAAGAGATCTTTAATATACAAAAAGCCCTCAATCCGGTCAATGGTGTTGCGGTATACCGGAATACGGGAGTATCCATATTCCTGGATTTTGTCAATTAGCTCAGCAAAGGGGGTACTTATGTCTACCGCGGTTATGGCCAAACGGGAGGTCATCACCTGGCTTACCGTGGTCGAACCGAAACTTACGATCCCCTTTAAGATTTCTTTTTCCTTTTCTTCGGCCTCTCCAACTACTTCAATATCTTCAATAAAGTCGGGTAGGTTTTCCAAATTTATTTGATACCCTTTGCGGACCATGCGCTTTTCGATGAGGGTGCTCAATTTTACTAAAAGTTGAGACAGGGGTTTGAGAATGATAAAAGCCAGGTTGATTAGAAAAACGGTACGACGAATAAAGGACAGGTTTCTTTGGGTGGCATATACCTTGGGGATCAATTCACCAAAGAAAAGGATTAACAAGGTTACCGTAAAAGTAAGCCCAACAATAACTAAGCCTTCGGGGGTTTGGGTACCAAATATTCTCCAGGTAACAAAAGTGGATAAGGTTACAATCGATACATTAATCAGATTGTTGAAGATAAGAATGGCTGCCAATAAAAGGTGCGGGCTTCCCAAAAGACGAACGGCTAGCCGTTCTGCGGGGTGGTTACTCTCAGCACAGTTTTTACATTCTTCGGTGCTTAGAGAGAATAAGGCAATTTCGGAACCGGAAACCGCCGCCGACAATAACAAGAGACCGAAAAGTAAAATACCACTGATTCCGTAGAAACCTAAATCGGAGCTGGCAATTTGGAGTAGAAGACTTATCAGGAGAGGGGTACTGTCGGGTTCGATATCCAAGGTATTTCAGATTAGGTTAGAAGGGAAGGTCATCATCACTTCCGGCCTCAGAGCCGTGATTGTTACTAGGAGGCGTTGAGGGAGTTTCTGGGCCTGGATTGTAAGAAGGAGATCCACTTGACATAGAGCTTGTATCTTGACCTGCTTGGCCACTTAAGAGTTGTAGGCCTTGGCCACTTACTTCTAAGGCAATTCGGTTATTACCGTCTTTATCTACGTATTCTCGGGTACTTAAACGGCCTTCTACCATAACCTGAGAGCCTTTTCGTAAGTAATTTTCGGCGATCTCTGCGGTTTTTCCCCAAAAGCTAATCCGAAACCATTCCGTACGTTCTACTGGGGTACCGTCCGATTTGGTATAACGCTCATTGACAGCGAGAGAAAAATTGGCAACTTTACGGCCTTGAAATTCTCGTACTTCTGGGTCTCTACCCAAGTTGCCAATCAAAAAAATCTTGTTGTAGCTAGCCATGTCGGTATTTAGTTGGTGGCTTTATCAATGAAAGGGCAAAACTAAGCTTTTTCGCGAAAATTAAAGGTTACTTTCTTTAAAACCTTGCTTTGAAAATTTAGTGAAAAATTTCGGCCTTCCAAAACTTATCCAAAAGAATGGGTTTGGGTAATTCCTCTATTTGTTTTGCGGTATACCCTTGGCTGTTTGTTTGTATTTCAAAATCGGCAAATTGCTTCTCTGGCAGGACAAATTGATGGAAATTTGCGTGTATTTTCTGGTGACTTAGTATGTGTTTATAGGGTCCATGGCTTTTTTGGTAAAATTGCATTAAGCCAGGATAATCCGCTTCCATCTTATGAGGCAGTTTTTCATCATCCCACAAGGACGAGTCTTCCACTAAGATAAATTCATATAAACCTTGCCAGACATCTTTACCCTCTCTTTTTTTTAAGAGCAATCGCTCCTCTCCACAAATTAGCAAATAATTGAAATAGCGTGGCCGGGTTTTAGTTTTGCCCAGTTTGACCGGTAAAGATTGTGTAAGGTTTTGGGCATAGGCCTGACAGGTATCCACAAAGGGGCATAGCATGCAATTTGGCTTTGCCGGACTGCAGTGCATAGCCCCAAATTCCATAATAGCTTGATTAAATTGATCGGGAGATTGTTCTGGAATTAATCGCTGGGCCAAGTTAAAATACTCTTGGAAAGAACGGGATTGGTCTATGGGAATATCTAAGCCAAAATAACGGGATAAGACTCTGTACACATTCCCATCCAGAACGGGGACTTTTTCAAGAAAAGCAAATGAAGCAATAGCAGCGGCTGTGTATTTTCCAACTCCCTTTAATTTTAGCAATGCATCATAGGTCTGAGGGAACTGGCCTTGTAACTCTTGACTTATATACCGAGCTGTACTGTGTAAATTCCGAGCGCGTGAATAATACCCCAGTCCTTGCCAAAGCCTCAACACTTCATCTTCTGGGGCTTGGGCAAGGGCATCCACATTTGGGTAGGCTTCAACAAACTTCATAAAATAGGGGAGGCCTTGTTTGACCCGCGTTTGTTGAAGGATAATTTCCGAAAGCCAAATCAGGTAAGGATCTCGCGTCTTTCGCCAAGGAAGGTCCCGTTGGTGGTGTTCGTACCAAGTAATGAGAGTAGTAGCAAAAAAGTCTTGAACCTTTGCCATGCTGAAGTCGTTCATGTTATTTGACGAACAAAACAATAGGGCATAATGTTGCATTCTGAACATTTGCCAAGTACAAACCCATAATTTTTTGGGCATTTACTTTTAAATTATCGAATCTAAATTTACATTTGCGATTCCATAATTATATGGTTTATAGTTTCTTATATAGTAAGTCAATTCGTTTAACCCAATATTAACGTGACGAAAGCGGAGGTAATTGCCGAGATCGCCGAGCGAACTGGTATCAATAAAGATGACGTACAAAATACAGTGGAAGCCTTTTTCAAGGTAGTTCAAAAGGCTATGGAAAATGGAGAGAACATCTATGTACGTGGGTTTGGGAGCTTTATCAATAAAAAGAGAGCTCGTAAAGTGGCCCGTAATATTTCTAAAAATACGGCCATGATAATTGACGAACATTATGTACCCAGCTTTAAACCCTCCAAAGCTTTCATCGAGAAGATCAAAAATAGTGAGCCTTTAAAGACTCGCTTAAACCAAGATCAGGAGCAGAAAGCCGATGCCTAAGACCCAACTTATTCTAATTGCCGGGGCGATATTATTGCTGGTAGGTTTATACCAACTTCCAACGGTGGTGGTGAGTGACGAAGACGAATTGACTAATACAAACACCACCACGTCCAGCCCGGAAATGGAAAATCACGAGGGACACCAACACGAAATGGCTCCCCCTCAAAAAAAGGCCTTAGAACAATTAAAAACTGAACTCCAAAATATTCAAGATAAATCTTCCCAAATTCAACTATTGGATTCCATAGCTGGTATATTTCGGGAAGTGAATCATTTTGATAGTACCGCCCATTACTACGGCTTAATTGCCCAATTGGCACCTAATCCTACCAATTGGAACAATGCCGGAGAAGCGTATACCCAAGCCTATAATTTTCTTGGACTTACGAACCGAGAACTAGCCATGGAGTATGCCGGGCAAGCCAGAAATTATTTTCAATTAGTCCTAGACGCCCAACCCGACAACTTAGACGCTCAGTCTAAATTAGCCCTCACGTATGTCATTGGGGAAAATCCAATGAAGGGGATTATGATGCTGAGAGAAGTGTTGGCCCAGGATGAGAAAAATGAATTTGCACGTTTTCAATTAGGTTTATTATCTATGCAATCCGGCCAATTTGATAAGGCCGTCAATCATTTCGAGACCCTTATCCGCCAAAATCCGGATAATCTTGAAGCCAAAGTATTATTAGCTCAGAGCTACGCCGAAACTGGAAAACGTACAAAAGCGGTAGAACTGCTCCAAGAAGTGGAGCGGCTTGCCGAAGATTCTCTCCTCAAAGCTGCGGCTAGTGACTATCTTTTGCAATTAAACTAGTTTTTTACCAAAACACGTAAAGACATGCCTTGCGGAAAAAAAAGAAAACGTCACAAGATTGCTACTCACAAGCGCAAAAAGCGCCTTAGAAAAAACCGTCACAAGAAGAAGTAATTTAAAATTACACTCTAGGAACTAAGGGGATAATTCAATTAGGAAGATCCCCCCCCTTTCCTGTGTAATTGTTTTTTCTTCTTCTGACCCTCAGAAAGTCAAGGAGAAGTGCTGGCCTAAACTAGTCAATGTATATTGTCTAAGTTAAAGGACTATGCCTGTATCCTTTATTTAATTTTCCTAATTTTTAAAGTACCTCCATCTTGAGTAGCGAATTAGCTATAAGTGTAACTAAGAAAGGTGACCGAATTGCCTTATTGGAGGACCGAAAAATAGTAGAATATCACCTCGAGTCACGAGATAATGCCTTTACCGTAGGTGATATTTACTTAGGAGTGGTAAAAAAAGTCGTTCAAGGTTTGAATGCGACTTTTATTGATATTGGTTACGAAAAAGATGCTTTTTTACATTATCTGGATCTCGGGCCAAATTTTAGTTCACTCAATAAGTTTACTAGGGCAGTTCTCGCTAAAAAGAACGTTCCTTACAATTTGAGTAACTTCAAAATTGAACCGGAAATTAACAAACTGGGTAAAATAAACCAGATTTTTAGTAAAAATAATCAAGTACTGGTTCAGGTAATCAAAGAACCCATATCCACCAAAGGTCCTCGACTTTCCTGCGAAATTTCTATCGCCGGGAGATATATTGTATTGGTACCTTTCTCCAATACCGTCAACGTTTCTAAGAAAATTGTTGATCGGGAAGAAAGACATAGATTAGTAAGACTCCTGTCTTCTATTAAACCCGTAAATTTTGGTATAATTGTCCGTACCGCCGCCGAAGGCAAGGACGTAGCCGAATTAGACCGGGACCTTCAAAATTTGATAGAAAAATGGGAGAGTGGTATGCGCAAATTGCGTAATGCAAAACCTCGGGATAAAATAATCGGAGAGATGAACCGAGCATCCTCTATTTTACGGGATATGCTAAACGAACAGTTTGATAATATCACCGTAGACGAAAAAGGGGTCTACGATGAGGTCAAAAACTATATTCGTAGCATTGCTCCCGATAAAGAAAAGATTGTTAAACTTCACAATGGCCGGGTTAAGCTATTCGAAAACCTGGGCATCGAGAAACAACTCAAATCCCTATTTGGCCAGTCAGTAAGCTTGGACAACGGAGGATATTTGATTATTGAGCATACGGAGGCTTTACACGTAATTGATGTAAACAGTGGTAATAAATCCAATTCTGCACAAGATCAGGAAACCACAGCCCTAAGCGTCAATTTGGAAGCCGCCCGAGAAATTGCCCGGCAGTTGAGAATCCGGGATATGGGGGGGATCATCATTATTGATTTTATTGATATGAAAAAGCCGGAAAACAAACGGCAGATCTATCAATGCATGAAAGCGGAATTGAAAAAAGACCGCTCCAAATCAACCGTTTTGCCCCTAACCAAATTTGGCTTAATGCAGATTACGCGGCAAAGAGTAAGACCCGAGCTCACCATCACTACCGATGAGACGTGTCCTTTATGTAGTGGGAGTGGAAAAGTAGGCGCTTCTATTTTGGTGACCGATGAAATCGAGAATAATCTGGAACACATCCTTACCAAGCAAAATGAAAAGAAAATAAGCATTACCTTGCATCCGTATTTACACGCTTACTTTACCAAGGGAGTGTTCTTTTCCCGCCAATGGAAGTGGTACCGTAAATACCGAAAATGGGTACGTCTTGTCTCAGATTCTTCCCTGCCTATGTTGAAATATACATTCAACAATCAATACGATGAGGAAATTGAGCTAGGACACGCCAATGCAGATGCATAAGTCTATTTCGGAGCTCCTTTTGAGGAGCTCCGTTTTTTCTAGGCCCTATGACCTCGCATTTCATTATACTGATAAATTTTTTCACTGCAATGCACATTTCCTATCATAAAGCTCTGTTGGAAATAGTCTTGGGATGCATAATTATCTGCTCTTTTTTTTCCTGCTCCGGAAGTAATTGCTCAGAGGATTTGAACCCGGAGGATATCGATATTACTCTTGAAATGGAAGCGCTGGAAGGGAAACTCTTTGCCCTAAAAAGCCCCAAACAAATCCAATCCTTTTTAGACGAATACCCTACATTTTCTGAGCGCTTTATGAACCGAAGTCGTTTGCCTAATGATACAGTCCTGGTTGAAAGTATCCAAAGGATGATTGCGGAGCCACATTTGCGCGACACCCTACTGGCTCAGGTGAATAAAGTATACGACCAAAAACAAAGGGAAAAACTTAAATTCGCGTTTACGAAGGCCTTTTACCGAATCAAACAAATCTACCCCGATTTTAAAATACCCAAGATATATACCGTAATCACGGGCTTGGGTACTTTCTTCGGCAATGACTTTTATGTGGGCCCCGATATGATTGTGGTCAGTTTAGATTTTTTTCTAGGAGACGAAGCCCTGTATCGGCCACCCGTGGAGATTATTCCAGATTATATTTGGAAACGCTACACCCCTGAAGCTATCGTACCCTTGGCTATTAGACAAATTTCCCAGCAGTTTATTCAGACCGATTTTGCCGATCAAACGGTTTTGGCCGAAATGATCTTTTATGGGAAAGCGCACGCATTTGTACAAGCTATGATGCCCTGCTTACCCGATTCCCTGCTCACCGGGTACAGTAGCCAAGAGCTGGCCCTGCTCGATAATTCGGAAGCCCGTAATTACCTCTGGAATCATTTTATTTCCGAAGAAATCTTATTCAGTACGGATCAAAAAGTCAAACAAGGCTACCTTGGGGAAAGGCCTTATATTGCCGAAATTCAAAATGTGAAGGCGCCAGGGCGTTTGGGTAGATGGTTTGGCTGGAGAATTTGCCAGAAATACCAAGCCAAAAATAAAGAAGTTACCCTGAAAGAACTGCTTGCTCAACCCGATGCCCGGATGATTTTTAATAAGTCAGGCTACCAAGCCGATTAGACCTCTCTAAGCCAACTAGCTAAGCGTAAGCCAAGTAAATAGGATACCTGCCAGCCTGAGATTTTCTGGGGGCTTCCCCGCGCTAGGGCCATAGTACCCCAAATGAAAAGATGCATACGCGCGGGTCGGGCTTACCAGCAAAGCCCAAGTCGGCCAACGCGCCACCAGCGGGGGCCTTGGCCCTTCGGGTGGCATCCCTAAGCCGGGTTTGTAGGTAACTTAGCAGGAAAAGCAATAAATTTTATTTTTACTTTGGATTTTAGTAGTCTACCAGTAATGAATTGGCATAACGAGTATGGAAGAAGATATTTTTGACAATAAACTTGTGTGGCGGGATAAATATATAGGAATTCCTTTCTTGTTGTTTATGAACCTGCTTAGCCTTTCCTCAGGTCTTCAACAAGTATGGGCAATCACTTTGTTTATATCTACTTTGTTGGGGCTGTTGTATGTGGGCTATTACGCCTATCATTTGGTCTCGGCCAAGTTAGAGGGGGATAGGATTACTTTAAAGGGATATTTTAAAAGGATTCAACTTCCCTTGCATAGAATCAAGAAAGTATACGCCAATAAGCCCTGGGGGGCCTATGCGAATGAAAATGCCATTGATATCTGGATAGAGTTCACCTCCGATACGGACTTGGGCAAGAGAGTATTGGTTTACGGGCGTTGGAAGTCATTCATTCAAACAGGAGGGATAGATTTATTAAGAGAGCGCTTAAAATTGAAAAAGTGACACTTGGGGGGTTACTCTTAGTAACCGTGTACGTTTAGTTTAGGAAGGCGAAAAGGGACCGTTTGGGGTTTTGATGAAATCAGGCTCCCTTACGTCCATTTTAAAATGGCTCTTGGCCGTCCAATTGGATCAACGGTAAACCGTTTTTGAATCCATATCTATCTTCTTTATTATCTACGCACGCTTCTTTTAAGCTTAGGGATGGAGCGGCCTGTTTGAGCCCGCCGCTGGCCGGAGGGTTGGCCGGCGAGTAGCGAGAGCCCGACCCGCGCGGTACTTATTTTCCTTAAAGCTCCATAGTACTTGAGCGCGGGGAAGCCCCAAAAGGCCTTCTTAATCGGCGCTTATTGTATTCTTCTTGAAAAATATAATAGCTTTTTAATATTTATAATGGGAAAATAGGTTTAAAAGGATTAATTACCTAAGTTTGCCCTTCAATCAAACGAAGGTGCTTCAATTTTAGAATACTTCACACCTGAAGCCTTCTTTTTTGGCCCATCTAGTTTTGATTGCAACAACCCACACAGTGGGCTTCAAAATTCTAAGAAAATCACAGAAATTCGTGATCAGTATCCTCGCCAATTTGTAGGGCATGCTATACTGTTCCCGAGTATGGCTTAAACTTATTGGCAATTCATATATGATTCGATACAAATTCTCGAAAGAGATAAATCGTGACTTTTCCACTGCGCTCCGGTCACGTGTTAGAGCTTATTTTCGTGAGCAAGAGCTTTCCTCCCACGCCAATACCAATATGGTTATCAAGTCGGTATTTGCCCTCAGTTTGTACTTGGGTTCTTATATCATTCTGATAGGCACAGGAGTAACTACTCTACCGCAACAATTTATCCTCTGGACATTGATGGGGATAGGAACGGTAATTATTGGTACATCGGTTATGCATGATTCCTTGCATGGTTCCTATTCAAAAGACCGCTTCATAAACCGTTTGATGGGGGCTTCGGCTTACCTGATAGGCGTGGATCCT
This sequence comes from uncultured Microscillaceae bacterium, assembly GCA_963922455.1. Lineage (GTDB taxonomy): Bacteria > Bacteroidota > Bacteroidia > Cytophagales > Microscillaceae > CAWUIO01. The sequence goes on along the minus strand of CAWUIO010000004.1, from coordinate 73,165 downwards.
CGGGTTTGGAAAATTCAGCATAATACCCTGCACCATACTTATACGAATATAGAGCATGCCGATGAAGATATCGCTCCGCGTTATGTATTGCGTTTTTCGCCCTTTCAAGAGCGCTATTGGTTTCATCGGTATCAGCATATTTATGCCATCTTTTTCTACAGTATATTCACCTTATTGTGGATTAGCCTGAAAGACATATTTAAGCTGATTAACTATCGGAGAGAAGGTCTTGTAAAAAGTGACCGGCTTTTCTGGCAATATCTCTCAGAACAAATATTTTTTAAGGGGACTTACCAAATAGTTTTCTTATGGGTTCCTGTATTCGTTTTGGATCAACCGATATGGCTGACCTTTTTGATGTTTGTTCATATGCACTTTGTTACGGGCTTTATGCTCAGTGTTATTTTTCAGACGGCCCACGTTATGCCAACTTCGCATTTTATTGAACAAGAAGAAAAAGAAGTAGAAGAAAATTGGTCCGTTCATCAGCTATATACTACTTCCAATTATGCTATGGATAGTAAGTTGATTACCTGGTTATTTGGTGGTTTAAACTATCAGGTAGAACACCATTTGTTTCCAAATGTATGCCATGTACACTATCCGGAAATCTCTAAAATAGTAAGAGCAACTGCCCAAGAGTATAACCTGCCTTACTATGCCCAACCCACCATGTGGGCGGCATTTTACTACCATTTTGGGATGCTAAAGGAGTTGGGAAGGTCAGACCAAGTTGGAATCGTTACGTACCCGCTCTCCGAAGCAAAAATCCTTAAAAATTAACCCTATCACTGTGAGAAACAATAAAAAAAGAAGCTTCCCTCCACGAAACGGGAAGTCTCGTAGAAATCTATCGCGCTCTAACCCCAAACTTGATATACAGAAATATATCAGTAAGGCTATGCCTGAAGAAGCTACGCCGCAGGTGTATGAACCGCAGCACACATTTAGTGATTTTCAGTTACACGATCTTTTTTTAAAACAAATTGATCGTATTGGGTATAGCCAACCTACTGAGATACAAGATAAATCTATTCCGGTTTCCTTGCAAGGACACGATGTAATTGGCGTAGCGGGTACCGGAACCGGTAAAACGGTAGCATTTCTAATACCGGTTATACAGAGGCTCCTGGAAGAACCGGAAGATTTGCAAAGTTTGATTATCACTCCTACCCGGGAGCTGGCCAATCAAATTTCGGAAGAGTTTAAAAAATTAACCCGAGGGATGAAGTTATATTCCTCCTCGTTGATTGGAGGCCTAAGTGTGGGCAAATCCTTGTCTGCGCTGAGAAGAACCAATCATGTCATCATTGGTACCCCGGGCCGTTTATTGGATATGATCCGGAGGGGGGCCCTAGACCATAGTCGCTTTAAAACCCTGATTTTAGATGAGTTTGATCGGATGTTGGATATGGGTTTTCAAGCGGATATTCAAGAAATAGTGAAGGGAATGCCCCAAAAAGAGCAAACTTTGTTATTTTCGGCTACCTTGGATGCTAGTCAGAAGGATATTATCCGTCAGATTACCAATAAACCTACATTGGTTAAAGCGGGACTTGGAACACAAGAAACTCGCTTTATCCATCAGGATGTGCTCCGAATTCCACCGGACCGTAAGAAGATTGACGTACTTATTGATTTGGTAAAAGAACAAGCCGGAGAGAAAATTATTCTCTTTTGTGAAACCAAACGTAAAGCTGATCAATTAGGCAAGATGTTACGTGAACACGACATCAAGGCCGATATTATCCACGGGGATAAAACCCAGAAAGCCCGCGAAACGGCTTTGCGCAAGTTTAAACAAGGACGAGTAAGCGTTTTGGTAGCTACCGACGTGCTCGCACGGGGGATTGATGTAATGGATGTGGCCTTAGTCATCAACTATGAAGTACCCCTCAATTACAATGATTACATCCACCGTATCGGGCGAACCGGCCGGGCTGGGAAGACCGGGAAAGCCCTGACTTTTATTAATTAAACCTTATTCTATGGCAAGATCCCAAAATAGTTTTATCAAAAAGTTAAAAGCAGAGAAGAAGAAAAAGAAGAGGCAGGAAAAATTTCAAAAGAAATTGGACAAGGGAAAGCAAGAAACCAGTGGAAGTCTGGAAGATATGATTGCCTACGTAGATGAGTTTGGCAATATACTAGATAGCCCTCCTGAGGAGGAAGAAGTAAAAGAAAACCCCAATAAAAAAGAAAATTAATTTTTATCAAGTACATAATGAAAACAGGAACCGTTAAATTTTTCAACGAAACCAAGGGTTTCGGATTTATCAAACCGGATGATTCAGGTCAGGACATCTTTGTACACGTGAGTGGACTGATTGATGAAATCCAAGAACACGACCAAGTGGAATATGAAGAAGAAGAAGGACGCAAAGGAATGAACGCCGTTCAAGTGCGAGTAATCAACTAATTCATAGCCATTTATTCTAAGAGTTGAGCTAACGTATTCTTGCCATCCCGGGTAAAAGTACCTACTCAACTCTTTTCTTGGCCTTGTCTAAGGCTGCTGATAAACCATCGGGGTCATCTACAAAAAATGCCAACTGATGGAATAATGTCTTCTTTCCGTATAAGCCTTGAATCTCTCCTTCCTTTTCTACACGAATAAGAAAATTATACGAACCCCCTAGACTACCTAGTGGAGACAATTCCTGGAAGTCTTCTGATTGAGGTATGAGTCCAGGCTTGGCTTTCCAATGCGTAATTGTGGGCAATGGAATTGTTGCCTCACTCAAAATGCCAAAATAAAGCTCAAGTTCTTGCCTTTCTTGGTCCAGGCGAATAGGTCTTCGGGGAAGGGAACGGAGAATGCCCCAGAACTGCAAGGCAGTGTAAAGACTCAAAAGAGTCAATAGCAAGGCTGCCGTACTACTCCATAATTGAAGCAAAAGATGTAAAGCAATGGTCTCTATAAAGATCAAAAATATGAATACACCGAGAACGGAAAAAACCCCGCTTTCTTTGTGATAGCTAAACTCGTCCTTCTGCACTTGGGAAGGCTTAGAGGCAAAGAAGCCATAATATAAGGTAGCTAGTTCGGTAGCTAAAAACCTTCCTGCCATTCCTGGAATAATTTCTCGACAACTAGATTTCAAGGCCGAAAATACATCCCCATGTTGCCCTCGAGGGTATTTTTTATAGAGCTTATAGACTTTGTGCCCAATAAAGCCGATAACTGCCAGCTCCAGTAAGGGAATACATAGGGCTCGGAAGTATACAAAAAAGGGGATACGCTCTAAAGGCAAAAAAGTATGCGCTATAAATGAGCCTAGGAAAACTACCGGGACTACACTTATTTTGGGTATAGGACGGTTCCAAATAAGTAGAAGGTAGAAAATAGGTAGCGTAAGGATAAAATCTAGGCCGATACCCCAAGACATCTGCTTCGGATACAATTGCGTAATGGGATGTTGTGCCAAATAGAGCAAACCACTTCCTAGAATTAAGAGGATAAGAAAGGGGAGTATATGATTACATTTTTTGAGAGCTAAAGTCATAAGTAAGGTTGATCCTGCTTTGGAGATTGGCAATGCCTGTCATATCTTCTAATTTACCTATTTATCTTGACTCGGCTTGCCTAAGATCCTATAAATTATCCTGAAGTTAAATTTCAAGTACTTAAGCATAGCTTTCTGAAAATCTATTTATTGTTTGCTAAATTGGAAAACAATTAAGAAACAAATCATTGCTGTTCCCATTTCCTAATCAATAGATCGATGACTGATTTTATTGTCCTGAACGTAGCCATTTCCTTGGTGTTTATTTACTTTTTATTGAGTGTTTTCGTCTCTGGGCTTGCCGAACTATACTCGACAATTGTTCACCGAAAGGCGAGGCTTCTTCGCAAGTCTCTGGATACCGCTCTGGAAGATAAAGCAAATCGTGACTGGGTGAGGGATATTTATGCCTATCCCCAAATTAAAGCCCTGCAAAGCAATGTAGCCGATGGCTCACCCAAGATCCTTCGGAAGCTCATCAAAAAATGGTACCAATTGCCTTCCTACATTCCCTATAATTTGTTTGCCAAAGCCCTAGTAGATGTCATAAGCTTTGAGGATTGCCAAGTAAAAGACATAAGGGAGGGGGAAGAAAATAAAGAAGGGAAATACCAAGCATCCATCCGCGCCGAAAAACCGATGAGCCAGGTGGAAGACCCCTACAAACAATTCCAAATAGAGTTGGGCAAGCTAAATGAGGGGCCTTTTAAAACATTCATGTACAGTACTACCGCCGAAGCTCAAGACCTGCAAAGTGTCAGGTTATCCTTAGAGCAGTGGTTTGTGCAGTACAGTGGCCAAATAAGTGATCATTACAAACAGGCCATTCGTAAGACCTTGTTTACCATAGCCTTGATCCTGAGCCTGGTATTTAATATCGACACGATTTATATGATCAAACACCTTTGGGGAGATAGTGCCACAACCGAATTATTGGTCATGCAGGCCACTCAGGCCGAGCTAATCCGAGAGAAGTATCAAACCCCGGCACTGAGCGATACTCTGGCTTTGATTAAAAATTTGGAGGGACAAATTTCTCGTAGCCGCGATTTGTATAAGACGATAGCTCCCTTGCCCCTAGGTTGGGAAAATGAAATGAACAACGCCGATGGATGGCTTTCGGCATTGGGGGCCATTTTTGGCGCAGTGAGCTTCATAAAAGGCTTGGGATGGCTTATCAGTGCCCTGGCGATGTCTCAAGGAGCTCCCTTTTGGTTTGACCTGCTCAACAACCTGATCAATTTTCGGAAACGTTTCAAAATAGAAGACACCGCCACTTCCCCTCCCCTCAAACAAGCCCAGTCCAACTAATGGGCTATTGTTTTTGAGAAAGTCTGAGCAAATCTCGACAAAGGGGCTTTCCCGCGCATAAACGTATTGTATACCCTTGAAAAAAACGGCCAGCGCGGGTCGGGCTCTCGCTACTCGCCGGCCAACGCACGTACCAGCAGCGGGCTCAAACAGGCCGCTCCATCCCTAAGCCAAAGTAAGGACTCTCCTGAAAATAGGAGCCGCTCTATAATAGAAAAAGCCCGAGAAGATATTCTCCCCGGGCTTTTATCCAACTAAAAATGGTTTAAACCCCAAACATTAATCGCTCGGGCTCCTCTAAGTATTTTTTTACGGCTACCAGATAACTTACGGCTTCTTTTCCATCAATGATACGGTGATCATAAGACAAAGCCAGGTACATCATGGGCAAAATTTTAATTTCTCCATCTACCACATACGGCCTTTGTACGATATTATGCATGCCCAAAATGGCCGATTGGGGAGCGTTAATAATAGGAGTAGACATCATAGATCCATAGATACCCCCATTGGTAATAGTGAAGGTTCCTCCCTGCATTTCATCAATGGAAAGCTTATTGTCCCGGGCCCGCTTAGCCAAATTAGCTATCCCAAGTTCAATCTCAGCGAAACTAAGGGTTTCAACGTTGCGTAAAACCGGTACTACCAGGCCTTTTTCGGTAGAAACAGCCACTGAAATGTCTACATAGTTGTGGTATACCATTTCATTGCCATCAATCATCGCATTGACCTCAGGAAATTCTAGGAGTGCTTGAGCACATGCTTTACTAAAGAAGGACATAAAGCCTAGACTTACCCCATACTTTTCTTTGAAACCCTCTTTGTATTTTTTTCGGAGATCCATGATTGGCTTCATGTTGGCTTCGTTGAAAGTAGTCAACATCGCCGTTTCATTTTTTACGCTGACCAGTCTGCGAGCAATCGTTTTTCGCATTTGGCTCATACGTTTCCGGCTCATTTCGCGGCTACCTCCAGCGCTAGGCAAGCTGGGAGGAGTAGGGGTAGCGGCAGGGCTTGGTTTACTAGGCGTATAATTACTTTCCGTTTTTTGGGCTTTCAAGGCATCCTCCTTGGTGATGCGCCCATCCACACCAGTGCCTTGAACCTCACTGGGCTTGATTCCTTTCTCACTTAAAATTTTGGAAGCCGCTGGCGAGGGGTGGCCGGTGGCGTAAGTATCATTTCCAGAAACTGCTTGGGTGCTAGCCGGCGTAGTGCCAGTGCTAGAACTACTATCTGTACTTGGGCTAGTACTGGGCTTATCTGTAACCTCAATTTTGCAGATTAAGTCACCAATCGAGAGGGTATCCCCCGCTTGGGCTACAATCCGTAAAATACCACTAGCTTCGGCCGGTAACTCTTGGGTAGCCTTATCGGTTTCTACCTCACAGACCGGCTCGTCCATTTCAACAAAGTCTCCCTCTTCTTTGAGCCACTCACCAATAACCACTTCGGTTATGGACTCGGCAAAAGGTGTTACTTTCATCTCCACTACTTCTCCGGTGGGCTTTGGCTCGCTAGAACTTTCAAGGGCTGGACTTTCCTGAGTACGGGTGGCCGGTGTTTCTGGATCACTTGTACTCGGAGTAGCTCCTGCTTCAGTCGGCTCAATTTTGGCAATAACGGCCCCTACGGCAACTGTTTCGTCCACTTGGACAAGAACTTCCAAGATACCGGTGGCAGGGGCAAACAATTCTTGGCTGGCCTTATCGGTTTCTACTTCCACAATAGGTTCATCTTGTTGCACCAATTCGCCACTTTTTTTAAGCCATTCGGCGATAGCAACTTCAGTTATGGATTCGGCAACGTCGGGGATTATGACTTCAACACTCATAAGTTTGAGATTAGCTAAGTATCAATTGAATAAAAAATGATTTAAAAATATTTCTACTACTACATAAAGGCCGGCTCCACAATCACGTTTTGCTGCTCCTCCATATGGGTTTTGGAATAACCCGTTGCTGGAGAAGCGCTGGACTTACGGGCTACAACGGCAATTTGGTCGTATTTATATTCGCGTTGGATGTATGACCAGGCTCCCATATTAATGGGCTCTTCTTGTACCCAGTGTACCCGAGCTTTAGGATATTTACCAATTTCTAAGTGTACCCGCTTAGATGGGAAAGGGTGCAATTGTTCAATGCGGACAATGGCCACATCTTTACGTTCTTCCTTGCGTTGTTTCTCCAAGAGATCATAATACACTTTACCAGAGCAAAGCAAAACCCGGGTCACATTTTTGGTATCCGCATAGTCATCTCCAATCACCTCTTCAAAACTTCCCTGGGTAAAGTCTTCTAAGGGAGAGATGACCTTTTTGTGCCTTAGTAATGATTTAGGAGACATAACAATGAGAGGCTTGCGAAAATTCCATGCCAATTGACGTCGCAACAAGTGGAAGAAGTTAGCGGGTTGCGTAACATTAGCCACAATAATGTTATACTCGGCGGCCATTTGGAGGAAACGCTCCGGACGGGCACTCGAGTGCTCCGGCCCCTGCCCTTCATAACCGTGAGGCAATAAGAGCACGATCCCATTCATACGGTTCCACTTACTTTCGGTAGAGGTAATGAATTGATCTACCATTATCTGGGCTCCATTCCCAAAGTCGCCAAATTGCGCTTCCCAGATGACTAAGGCGTTGGGGTTGGAAAGTGAATAACCAAACTCAAAGCCTAAAACCGCATATTCCGAAAGCAATGAATTATAAATTCTTAGCCTTTCTTGCCCCTTCTGGATATAGTCAATGCTAGTATGTGGCTCATTGGTTTGTTCATCGGTCAAGACAGCGTGGCGGTGTGAAAAAGTACCCCTTTCCACATCTTGACCGCTCAAACGTACAATTTTCCCTTCCATAAGCACCGAACCATAAGCCAGTAACTCGGCCGAAGCCCAATCTAATATCTTATCCTCAAAAAACATTCGCTCCCGGTCTTTGAGCAAGCGCTTGATTTGCTTTAATGGGGTGAAGCCTTCGGGAACATTGGTCAAGGCCTTTCCAATCTTTTCAATAGATTCCATAGGAATCCCGGTTTCGGGGCTCCGGTCAAAGTCGGTAGGTTTAGACTTAGACAAAGCGTGCCATTCTTCCTCCAATTTGGCCAATTTATAAGGAATAGTCTTTTCTTTTACCGAGCTGAGGCGATCTTGCAGCATTTGCTTAAAGTCGCGCTCCATTTTTTCGACAATTTTGAGATCTTGTCCGCGCTCCATCAACGTCTCTTTATAGATCTCTCGCGGATTTTTGTGATTGGCGATGGCGTGATACAATTTAGGCTGGGTAAACTTGGGCTCATCACTTTCATTATGGCCATGCTTGCGGTAGCAAACCATATCAATGAAAATATCCCGGTTAAATTTTTCTCGAAACTCAGCGGCGAGTTTACAGCAAAAGTTTACGGCCTCAGCATCATCACCATTCACGTGCAGTACCGGGGAATCCGTGATTTTGGCAATATCGGTACAGTAGATGCTGGAGCGTGCATCTTCAAAATCGGTAGTAAACCCAACTTGGTTATTAATAACAAAGTGAATGGTCCCTCCGGTATAATACCCTTCCAACTTAGACATTTGGATCAATTCATACACCACCCCTTGCCCGGCAACGGCCGCATCTCCGTGGATAAGAATCGGTAAAATTTTGTCTACATTTCCCTGGTACTGGCCATCACAATCGGCCCGGGTGTAGCCTTCTACTACCGGCCCCACCGCCTCCAAGTGAGAGGGGTTAGGCATTAATTGCATAGTTACCAATTTCCCGGAGGATGTTTCAATCTGGGTAGAATAGCCCAGGTGATATTTTACGTCCCCATCTCCAAGGGAGAGATCGGGGTCTTCGGGTTTGGTTCCTTCAAATTCGTTGAAGACATCCTCATAGGTCTTGCCAAAAACATTCACCAATACATTGAGGCGCCCTCGGTGGGCCATCCCAACCACCACTTCTTCTACCCCCAATTCGGCACTACGGTTGATGATAGCATCCAAGGCGGGAATGGTGTTTTCTCCCCCTTCCAGAGAGAACCGCTTCTGGCCGATATACTTCGTGGCCAAGAAATTTTCAAATACTACAGCTTGATTGAGTTTTTGTATGATTCGCTCCTGCTCTTTAGGAGATGGGGTAAAGCTTACATCGTGCCTCTCAATTTTTTGCTTAAACCACGCTATAATCTCGGGCTCCCGGATGTACATAAACTCAAAACCGATATTGCCGGTATAAATGTACTTGGCCCGCTCAATAATTTCACTAAGTTTGGCCGGCTTCTGAAATAAAGAAATTCCTGATTTGAAAGTCCGGTCGATATCGCTATCTTCCAAATCAAAAAACTGAGGGTCGAGACGGGCCCGGCGATCACGTCGCTCTCTTACCGGATTGGTTGTAGCCAACAAATGGCCTCGGCCTCGGTAAGCAAAAATCAAGTTACGGCAACGAATTTCTTTAAATTGATCAGGCGCATCCGAATCACCTGGGCTTGCCAAAGGACTACCGTTACTCGTTGAGATTTCGCCGTTTTCGGCCTGAAATTTTTGAGCAAACTCGAATCCTTCAAAAAATCTTTGCCAGCTTTCATCTACCGATTCCGGATTTTCTTTATAAGCCCGATACATGTCATCAATATACGAACCGTGGGCATTGGCTATATAAGAAAATTTGTCCATTATGAAGGGTTTTTTAATTTAGTCAGGGGGTATGAATAAAAATCAATACAACTTAAGCACATATTCAGAAATAATAAAGGCTAGAAAGATTTTGATACAGCCAAAATTACCGGTACAAGTTACAAAATATTTTTTTTCTGCCGATATCCTCCAAATCTTTTTCAAAACAGCCTAAATCATTTTTCTAAAAGTAAAATTCTAAGGGGTATGAGTCTATTTTTGAGTGAAATACGTCGTTATCCAATTAAATCCTGCCGGGGTGAATCCCTCCTCAGCGCAAGTTTGGATGACTTGGGAATTGAAGGAGACCGCCGTTGGATGTTGGTCGACGCCAATGGTGATTTTTTAAGCATCCGAGAAGTGCCCCGGATGACCTTAATTCAAGCAAAAATCCTGCACGGACAATTACTTTTACGATGGCCAGGACAAGGCTTTCATAGCCCAGAATTTTCTACCCAAGCGATCACCGTTCAAGTATGGAAAGATCAAGTGCAGGCTTGGGAAGATATTTCAGGCCTGTCCCAAAAAATAAGTGAATTTTTAGATACGCCCTGCCGCTTGGTGTTTATGCCCCTAGATTCTAAACGGAAAGTGGAGGCAGAAAACCTCTTAAATACCCACCATACGGCACTTAGCGACGGCTATCCACTCATGCTACTTTCTGAAGCCTCCCTAAGCGATCTGAACACCCGATTGGAAAACCCAGTGACCATGGAGCGCTTTAGGCCCAACTTGGTGGTATCGGGGGCCCAGGCCTTTGAAGAAGACCGGTGGAAACGCATTCGAATCGGGGAAATTGAATTTGAAGTAGTAAAACCCTGCCCCCGTTGTAGCATCCCCACCGTAGACCCCGAGACGGGCGAGATGGGAATCGAGCCCATGAAAACGCTTGCAAGTTATCGTAGTCAAGACCATAAAGTACTCTTTGGTCAGAATATGGTCCACTATGGAGTGGGTACTGTCAAAGTAGGCTACGGGATTGAGGTCTTAGAATGGCATTTTGAGTAAGCCCCCTTTATCATGAGCTCTTGATAGGTATAGGGGCTTGCCTGCGCCAGAAAGAAATTGGCAAAAAGTAGCTTGAGTGCCGGCGCAGGCCGGGCTCTCGCTACTCGCCGGCCAGTGCGCCAGCCAGCGGCGGGCTCAAACAGGCCGCTCCATCCCTAAGCCAAAAAGGAATTAGCGCTTAATTTACGGCAATACTGCCCATAAAGCTATTATTTTGTACTTTTGCCTTTAAATCCATTAAATCAAAACCACACAGCCTTGCCATAAGGTGAGGATTCTATTTTCTATATGACTTATTATCAATTGCGGATGTGCTTAGGGTTTAGCTTATGTGTAAGCTTTCATCTAAGCACGATGGCCCAGGAAATTCCCTCTCGCACGAGCTTGGCCGTAGTAGGAAATGCCGAACTAAGCATTGTGCCCGATATGATCTACGTTAACCTTACGCTACAAGAGTATCTAGAAGGCAATGAAAAAGTAGACATCCAATCCCTAGAATCTGATTTGATCGAGCGCCTTAACTCCATGGATATCCCCCCCGAGCACCTGCAATTGGAAAATTTATCGGCTTTTCAAACTTCTTTTGATTACCCCAACCCTAAAGTCTTTGTGGCAAAGACCTACTCTCTATTATTAAACCGCTTTGAGCAATTTGCCCCTTTGCGGGCCGACTTGCAGGACCTCGGGCTTACCAGTCTCAACTTATCGTATTACTCACACAGCCAGATGGATTCCCTCAACACCCATCTCCGGAAACTAGCTTGGCAAAATGCCTTAGAACAAGCAGAATCTTTAAGCCTGCTAAGCCAACAAAAGTTAGGGAAGCTTCTCTCCATTGATGATTATAACACTTTCCGTAGGAATATCCCGGCTACCTTCTCCGAACCGGCAGCTAGCTCAGGGGTTTCTAGCAAATCTGCTATCCGAAAAGCCATCTTACTGAATTACAGCCTAAGGGCCATTTTTGAGATTTTGTGAGGGGCCCCCAGGCTAGGTTTTTGGCTGAGGGATAGAGCGGCATGTTTGAGCCCGCCGCTGGCTGTGGGTAGGCCGGCGAGTAGCGAAAGCCCGACCCCGGCGCGGCAATTTTTCTATTCTGATGTACCTTTCCCTGCCGGGGGCAGCCCCCCATGGGCCACAAAAAAGTTTTGCAAAAGGGCATAAAAAAAACTCACCTCTTCTCGGAAGTGAGCCTTTTTGGAACATTCTTCAACCAGCTATGCATTGAGTCTTAATCTCAACTGGTAGGTATATTACATAGTACGTGCCATTTGGTTAAGCGCTTGATAGTGAAGGGTTTATGTTTTGAAGAAGTGTGCGAGCTTTCCCGTAATGGGAAAATCTATCTCCCAAATAGAAAATGATCACTTGGAGGCAGGGTCAAGCTCTACAGGCCTACTCGGAATGTAGGCAAACACCACAAAGGCTAGGGCGCCAAACAGTAAGGTAAAAACGATCTGGGCCCCGTGAATTACCAGGGCCAAGGCTCCCCCCGTTAGCGCCGAGACCCCGTACAGCTGCATACCTTCGGTTACCAAAAGTTGATAGGCACCCAAACCCCCTCCTTGCGTAGGGGCCAAGCGGGCTAAACTACCAATCGCTAATAAGCCCAGAGCTTCTCGTACTCCCAAATGTTGTGTCCCTGGTAGGGAAAAAAACCAAAGATAGGTCATAAGGAAATAAGTAAACCAGATCAAAAAGGTATAGAAGAGAAATAAAGCAATGGGTTTGATACGGGCCACGCTGCTAATCCCTTGAATAATTTTCTCGATAAATTGGGTGATTTTGCCCCCCAAAGGAGAGCGGGTTAGCCGTTTCCAGTTCCAAGCGAGGATAATTAGGGAGAGCAGCCCCAAAAACATAAGGCTGTATAGAAGCCATTGGCGGGCCATCAAAATGGCTAATAAAGGCAGGGCCACCGAATCCTGAAAGAAGCTGTACAATAAATTGAACTGACTGGCAATCACGGCGATCAAGATGAGTATTAGCGACAAAACATCCAGGGCTCTTTCGCTCACTACGGTTCCTAAAAGGGGGGCAAATGGAGCTCCATCTTTTCGGCTCAGAATGAGGCAGCGGGATATTTCACCCAGCCTAGGAATGCCCAAATTGACCATAAAGCCGAATACCAAAGCCCAAAAGAGGCGCGGGGCCGGAATATGTAGCCCGATGGCATCGGTGAGTAGCTTCCAGCGCAAGGCCCGGATGATTTGGTTTAACAAACTAATGCCCAGCACGAGCAGGGCCCAGCGATAATCCAATTCCCCGATTTTGTCCAGGAGAGCGGCCGGATCTTGTTTGCGAAAGGCCAACCAGAGCAAAAAAATACCCAGGATCAAAAAGCCTAGGTTAAGTAAAAGGCTTTTGTATTTTTTCAAAATTTACAAGTATCTTCCTTGTTCTAAATTAGAACCCGAAAATAGATATTAGACCGTGCAAATTAATTTAAACCATCAAAATATTTTAGTAACTGGGGCCAGCCGGGGAATTGGTAAAGCCATTTCCCAACGCTTATTGGAGTCGGGCGCCCGGGTCGTGGTGCATTACGGCAAAAACCAACAAAGGGCCCAAGAGCTGGCCGATGCCTTTCCCGAACAAACCCACGTAGTAGCGGCCGACTTGGCCTCGCCCTCAGACTGTGAGCATTTGTTTAAAGAAGCCACCCAAAAATGGGGGCATTTGGACGGTCTGGTCAATAATGCCGGGATTGCCATAAAATCTCCTTTGGACATGGAAGACAGTATTTGGTTGCGGGACTGGCAAAACAGTTTTGCAGTCAATCTACAGGCGGCCGCAATTTTATCTCGGGCTTTTGTACAAGATTGTTTGGGCCGAAAGCAAGCCGGGAGAATGGTGCATATATCTTCCCGGGCAGCATTTAGAGGAGATACAGCCGAGTATTTGGCCTATGCTGCCTCCAAAGGGGGGATGTTGGCTATGAGCCATTCCTTTGCCCGGGCCTATGGGAAGTCGGGTATCCGTTCTTTTGTCATTGCCCCAGGATTTACCCAGACCGATATGGCCCAAGAATTTATGGATGAATACGGAGAAGGCCATGCCTTGGATGATATCGTATTAGAAAAACTCACCCAACCCGAAGACATTGCCCCAACAGTAGCGCTCTTGCTAAGTGGCCTGGCCGACCACGCCACAGGTTCGTCAATCAGTATCAATGCGGGGAGTTATATACGATAAATTATGCACCCCATCGTACTTAAGTTTCTAGAAATTGTAAAAAGTGCTGATTCGGAATTGAACAGTTTTTATATCCGTGACCATATACAGGAGTTGCAAACTACCTTCCCCTTTTTACACGACCGCATGGGCGTTTCAACTGCCCTAGAAAGGATTGCGGCCGAGAGTAATAATCCGGAATTTTGCCTGGAATTATCAGCCAAACACCCAGACATCTATGGGCAAAGAAACTTGATCTTGCTGGCGGCAGATGCGTATATCAAGCAAAACCAAGAAGAAGCACTTAAGCAGCTAGTTACCCAAAAACTCCCCAAAGAATTTGCTTATCTGGGCTATCGTAAGTTGATGATTTATTACGCCCAAAACTATGATGAGAAAAAGTTTGGGGCAGTTTATAAAAAGATAAACCGAAGGAAGACGCTGAACCCCTATGAAAACCAGGCCATCCAATTGTTTATAGAAAAGTATGCGGCTATTCACGGGCTCGATGGCGCGCAAAAAATGGCCCAAAAGCTCAAGCTAGAACCCACTAGCCAGTTTGTACTTTTGCCTATCTTTCTTGGTCTGGGGAGTCCAGAGAGTATAGCAGAAATCAGAAACAAGATATCTAAGGAGCTTAGCCCGGCCGAAGGCCAAGCCTTTTTGATGGAAGAAGTATTTACCAAGTTCTACGAAAGGGCGGAAAGCAAGGAGCAGAAGATGGAAATTTTAGGCTATTTAGAGGCGTATGCCCACGAAATTCCCCAAGATTTACGAATAAAAGGCTACCCCGGAAAATTTTGGTCTTTGTATTTATGGCGTCTGGGTACAAAATACTTAGCCTTAGAAGAGCCTGAACCAGTACTCCAAATTATCAAAAAGCTCCGGGGTAAAAACAAAGAACATTTAAAAAAAGCCTACGAAGAAAAATACGGCCCCGCTTAGCTGGCAATCATATGCCCCCCATCGGCTGTATACACACCGCCCGTACAATAGCTAGCGGCATCTGAGGAAAGAAATAAGGCTAATCCTGCCATTTCATCGGGTTGGGCCATGCGGCCTGCGGGTAAGCTTTGGGTAACTTGCTTCAAAATGGCTTCATTTTGCCAAAGGGCGGAGCTGAATTTGGTTTGAATTAAGCCCGGGCAAATGGCATTGGCGCGGATACCCACGGGACCCCATTCTTTGGCTTGGTTTTGCGTGAGCATGATCAAGGCCGCTTTGCTTACACTATAGATCCCCAGCCCAAAGGAAGGTTTGAGGCCTTCAACAGAGGCAATATTGATGATAGACCCTCCTCCTCTGGCTTTCATGAGGGGGTGGCACAGGTTGGCCAATTGGAAGCATGCCTTGACATTGATATGCATAATTTTATCAAAAAGATCGGGCGAAACTTCAAGCATAGAGCCAAACACCGGGTTGGTTGCGGCATTATTGATTAAAATATCTACTCCCCCGTAGTGTTCTTGGGTTCGCTTGACCAGGTCTTCTACTTGTTGGGCATCACCCACGTGACAAGCAATGCCTGTGGCTTCCAATCCGTCTTTGCGAAAACTTTCGGCGACTTCGTCTACGGCTTCTTGTTTACGGCTACTGATAACTACTTTGGCCCCGTACTCGGCTAGTCCGCGGGCAATGGATTCTCCGATACCTTTGGAAGCCCCGGTCACGATGGCTACCTTATCTTGCAAATTAAATTGCTGCTTGATTCTGTCCATGGGTTCTTGGATTTGTAAGATTGTAAAGAAATGAAGAAGCAATGCTTGCTTTCAATATATTCGGCGCGCATAATACTTAAAACAAACTTAAGGTTTATTTACAGCAATTTAGTAATATCGTAAGAAAAATTTTAATGAAAGAAAGGTAGGGGCTCTTCTTATGTGTCGCCCAGGATACAGAAGGGGTCTATACACGGGGGGCTTAACAGTTTTTTGTGAATCTGTTTCTATCTTGCTGCGAATAAAAGCATGTAAGAACAATGAGCAAATAGAAGTCTAAGCTTAAGTGCTTGCTTCCAAACAACCTTAAAATTAGTCAAAACCCATGTTACAAAATCGATTTAGTTGGATTCTTCAGATTTTAATTGCGGTACTTTTGATACAAACCGTAGTCATCTACAAATTTCCAGGGCATCCTGACTCTGTCTTCTTATTTAGTCAGCTAGGCATGGAGCCTTGGGGACGCTTTGGGACTGGAATTGCCGAAGTGATTGCTTCCATCTTGTTGTTATGGCCTCGGCGTATTTGGTTAGGGGCCTCTATGACCGTAGGGCTGATGTTGGGGGCTATCTATTTTCACCTCACAATTTTAGGGGTGTTTTTTAACAATGACGGAGGGACTTTGTTTGGCATGGCCGTAGGGGTATTGCTCGCTTCCTTGATCGTCTTGTTTACCCGTCGTCGACAGATTCCATTCTTATCTTTGGCGGCTTAATGTGAAAATATTATAAGCCCCCCGCTTGCCAAGGCAAAGGGGGGGCTGCTTTAGAATGGGCTAAGCGCTGAGGGTTGGGGTAGATAGCTCTTGACTTGTTGAACTAGAGTTTGTGATAAATTTTTGTTGAACTTGATTTAATAAGAAACTGCAAGCAATCACAAAATAAGGAAAGGAAAAGGCGAAATGACGGTATTCAATTCTTCGCAAAACGAAAACCACTAGTAAGACGATATACAAGGCTGTGCCTAGCAAAACCCAGACTTGAGGATTACGGTAGTGCCTATAGAAGGCTAAAAACATTCCCAAAAAACCTCCCCAAACCACCCACTGATATAGCAGAATATACCCCAGCTTGATAAGTTTTTTTGCCCAATTCAACTCCCCAAAAGATTGGTTGAAGAGATTGTAGGTTCCCGAATGAAACAAAAACTTGCGGAATAAAATGGCGGGGGCTACCACACCATAATAGAAAGGCTTTTCTTGTTTAAAACTCTTTTGGTAAGTTTCAAACCGGGAAATAATTTCTGCCTCATCAAGTTGCTTAAACACGTAGGCATCCTGTAATTTAAGTAAGGAGTCCTGGTTGTAGACCGAAGTATATATGTAATCAGGAAAACTTCTTAAAATACGACGTTTCTCTTCTATATCAATAGGAGGTGCGCTGTAAAAGGCCCTAATCTCTGCCTTGGGGTTCCACCAGATAAAATCCCCTCCCCACGCTTTGACAAAATTGGCCGATGCTTTCATCTTTTCAGAAAAATAAAAGCCAGAATTTTGCGCGGCAGGAGCATCATATCCTGCGTAGATACTGTCTACTAGGGGAATAAACTTTCCTTTAATCTGGTAATTTCGGATAACCCAGATGACATCAAAGACGAGTAAGGGGATTAAAAGCGCTATGACCTTAGGAAGTAAGAGGCTGAGACTTTTTTTATGAATGAATTGCATATAGACCATATACAAGATCCATAAACCGTAAAAAGGGAGTATATATTGCCGAAGCAAGACGGTAAAAAGCAGCAATACCCCTAGCCCCAAATAATGAGTGAAACTTTTAGCTTCTAGCAAATAATAAAAAGCAATGATAAAAAGAGAGATGGCCAGGCTTTCGGTTAAGACAAAAATATCCAGCAGCGTATTATAGCTACTAATGCTATAAAGAAAATAAGTTATTAGAAAAATAGCCTTTTGAGGGAAAATACGATAGCCTAAGGCTGCTAGGTAATAAACAGATAGGCCAGCAACAATGGATTGAAGTATTATGACAAACCAAAAATTGATTGAGGCCCCTTGCGTAAATAAGGATGCCAATATCAATACCAATTCATATCCGGGGAGCCTACCAGCATAAGGTGCCAGGTTTTCGTAAATCGTATACTGCCCGTGATGTAAAATATTAAAGGTCGCCGGAATATAGCCAATCTCACAATCTCCGGTACATACAAGTTCGCGGAGGGAGGTACTAGGATAGCCTTTTAAAAAAAGCAGCCCAAGCCCTAAAATTAATTTTATCCCAATAGCCAAACCTATCCACTGGCCTCTGCTTAGGGAGTAAGAAAATAGTTTTATGTCCATTTCTGTCCGATGGCTAATAGAGATGTACCCAAAGGAGGCGATTTCATTAAGGATAATTCAGCCCGCATCATGCCCTTTAGTGCGGTATTAAGCCAAGGACGAGGCGGTTTGAAGCCGGTTTTGATAATATTTTCTTCGGCAACCATTTTGAGCATATACTTCCTGACAAAAGCCAGGGGGAGCAGGCTAAAACCCCAGTATTGCATACGGACTAGCTCGATGCCGGCATCTTTTAAGAGCTTCCGCATCATTTTTTTGGTATAACGGCGCTTATGGCCCGCCCGGGTGTCATAGGGGCTAAATAAGGAATTGAGCGCTGGCACGTTGATAAGTACAAAGCCTCCCTCTCGGATGTGTTCACAGGAAGTTTTCAAGAAATCTACATCGTCATCGATGTGTTCTACCACATCCAGTAAGATGACTGTATCGTATTGGCCCATCATTTCCGGGTTGCGGTCATAGATATTATAGATAAATTTTTTTCCCGAAAATTCTTCAACGGCTTCCAAGGCCACGGTATTTAAATCGCAGCCGTCGATCGTTCGGCCTAAGTATTTTTCAAATTGTCGTAATACAATACCATTCCCGCAACCTATTTCCAGGACCTGGCTGTTTTCCTGTAAAAATAAATGGGCATTTTGGCGAATTACCCCAAAGCGCCATTCCATCCAGAAATGCTCTAATGAAGCAATATTAAACCATTCATCCGCCATATCCACCGGAGCAGCGGGCGATAACTCAATGATATCAGTCATATACTTTTTGCTTATTGACAATCTTATGGCTTATAAAATAATTGGGCCGGTTTTTAACTTGAAAAAAAGCACGATATAAATATTCTCCCAAGATACCCAAAGACAAAAACTGGAAGCCTCCAAAGAGAATAATGATAAACAGCAAAGCCGTAAATCCAGAGGGAACATCTCCGTAGAAATACTTTCGATAGATCGTGTAAAAAAGATAAAAGCTTGACAAGCTGATACAAAAGATACCAGCAAAACTTAGCGCTTTAATGGGAAAACTAGAAAAATTGAAAATCCCATCATAGGCAAGTTTAAGGAGTTTGTTCAGGGTGTACTTGGCCTCACCAGCTGCCCGCTCTTGTCTTTCGTAGGGTACTCCAATTTGCTTGAATCCTACCCAGCTTCTCAGGCCTCGTATAAAAGGGCTTTCTTCTTGATTGCTTCGGATAGCCCGGGCCACTCTGCGGCTTATCATACAAAAGTCTCCACTATCCCGAGGGATGGGATAATCCGAAATTTTATTCAAAATACGATAAAAGGTATTGTAGGCAAGCCGCTTGATGAGGTGCTCTTTTCTTTTCTTCCGAATTCCGTAGACTACCTCGTAACCCTCTAAGATTTTTTCATAAAATGCGTGAAAAATTTCGGGAGGATCTTGTAAGTCGGCATCCAGGATCATCAAATATTCTCCTCGGGCTATATCCAAACCCGCGGTAAGGGCCCTTTGATGGCCAAAGTTTCGTGAAAGCATGACCGCTTGGTATTTTTCATCATCCATTGCCAGTTCTTCCATAAGAAAACTGGTCAAATCCCGGCTTCCATCGTCTATTAAGACCACCTCACACGGCATAGAGATGTCCTCAATCAGGGCATTCATGCGGTCAATCAAAGTACCGAACACCTCTTCCTCATTATATAAAGGGATTATAAAAGATATCTTAATAGAGTCCATGCTTTTTGGTTGCCTGGTATGCGACAGGTTTTTTTGCTGATTAAAGTTTAAAGAAAAGTATTTATTTGCTTTTAATATAGTGCAAATACTGGAATCTTCTTAAAAGCCTGCCACAAGTAAGTTTTAAATAGGCTTGTACATTTGCACTAAAATTCTAAAACGTGTATAGGGGTATACTTTATATTTTTGAGTCTAAAATTTAAGATAAAAGGGGCTTGCCCGGCCTTTTGTCAAGATGGGCCAGGTCTAAGATTCTACCCGGCCGGGCCGGGCTTTCGCTACTCGCCGGCCCTCGCACAGCCAGCGGCGGGCTCAGACAGGCCGCTCTATCCCTAAGCCATCTTAAAAGCCGGGAGCCAGGGGGGGAGACAAGAAGGTAGAAATAATGGGGGGCTAATAATGCCCTGGCCTAGGCATTCGGATGACAAATCTGGAGGAGCTGGGCATTTACTGGGGGCATGGTGCAAGTATATGGTAGTTTCTATCCAAGTCAATCATCTTTTGCCTTTGTCTTGTACTATTAAACAAGTCAAGGTTTCCGGGCCTCAGTTCCCTTCTTCGGCTTAGGGATGGAGCGGCATGTTTGAGCTCGTGTAGGCCTTTGCGGGGAAAGGCAGCGAGTAGCGAGAGCCCGACCCGCGCCCCACCAAAGGTATATGTTGCAGCAATCCACGAAGCGCGGGGAAGCCCCAAGAAATTTATTACACCTCAGATAAAACATCTTTGGGAATAGATTATAAATTTGATTGCATTAAACTAAGCACGAATGTCCTCTCACCATATCGTACGCGACGAGCAAGAGCCGGCCCTTTTTTTATATGATTTGGGCCCGTCCTCAGAGGAGATACTTCAGCAATTGTTAGGCTGGACCCCCCACGTGATGCTTCGGGAATCCTTACTTGATTGGGCACATAGCTGGCTTATCAAAGTAGATGCTCTATTACTACAAGCAGCCAAGCATAGGGAGCGAGATGCCTTTATGCTGGAACAATGGCCGCTTGAGGTAATAGAGGGTGGTACCTCATTGCTTGAGACGGGCCTAACGTATTTTCATGCCCAAGGCTTTCCAGCGGTGCACCTTTTTGCCCCTTATGATCTGGGGAAACCCCTTCAAAGCAATTGGGAAGGGCGCTTGGAAATTGTGGTATGGGATTATCCCTGGAAATGGTACCTCACCAGAAATACAACTTGGAAGAAGTGGCTTCTTCAAGGGCAGGGCTTGCAACTGGAGCCCATGCCCAAATCCTATCAAAACTTAGAGCAAAAGAGCGCAAAGCATTGGTGCGTCAAGGAAACTGGGTGGGTACACGCAGAATCTAGGCAGCTCCCTTTTTGGGTGGGCGAATGCTTGCTTTGAGCTTAACGAGCTTTCTGGGCAAAAGCAAAACGGTCTTTGCCAAATAGATCTTTTTCTATCCTAATATGGGTATAATGCGATTTTTGGAGAAGTTGAGCTATCGCTTCTCCCATTTTCTCGTGAATTTCCCAGGCGATAAGCCCGCCTGGTTTTAAGCATTGGACGGCTAAGCGCAAAATCGCCTGATAGAACACGAGTGGGTCTTCATCGGGTACAAATAGGGCGAGGGAGGGCTCAAAATCTAAGACATTGGCTTGCATATGTTTGCGGTCGCTTTCCAATACATAGGGCGGGTTACTGACGATCAAGTCCCAAGGTTTACTCAGGAAATGCAAGGAGCTTGGATCTAAGAGGTCGCCTTGTATCCAGTTTAGCCTGATATCATGGCGCCAAGCATTCCAGTAAGCTAATTGTAGGGCAGGAGTGGAAATATCGAGACCACTCATGTGGAGGTGGGGCAACTCTTTGGCCAAGCTAATCGCAATGCAGGCGCTTCCAGTGCCCAGATCGATTCCTCGCAGATGGGGGTTTGTGTTTTGGTCTATCCCTTTTGCCTGTAATTGTAAAATAAGTTTATGACATAGTTCTTCGGTTTCGGGCCGGGGTATGAGCACTGAGGGATTGAGCCAAAATGACCTACCCAAAAAGTGAGTTTCTCCATGAATGTATTGGATGGGTTCATATTGCGCTAAGCGGTATAATTGCTGAATGAAAACGTCTCTCTGCTGTTCGGAAAGATCAAGGGGGTAGTCGGCTAAGATTTGGGCCGAATTGAGTTGGCTAAGTTGACTAAGCAAGGAATTGCTCAAAGCGACAACCTCAGAGAACTCATAGTCGGTA
This sequence comes from uncultured Microscillaceae bacterium, assembly GCA_963922455.1. Classification (GTDB taxonomy): domain Bacteria; phylum Bacteroidota; class Bacteroidia; order Cytophagales; family Microscillaceae; genus CAWUIO01. The sequence continues at coordinate 51,607 of CAWUIO010000004.1, read as the reverse complement.
TTTTGGCTGAGATATTCACGGCTGGCACGTAATAACTGCTTACTGCTTGTGAATTCATTGGGTAAAAAAGAAGGCCAACTTTTCATATACCGCTAGTCGAATCGGAGTAACTTACCTGGAAGCGAGATAAATCGGGAAGGAAGTCCCGTGGGCGCTTCCTTTCGTGTTCTAGAAGAATACGGCCGAGTTGGGCCATAAAAGGAAGGCCTAGGGTTTTATATTCATATACATTGTCATTGAAAATTTGGTTTTCGTTGACAAAAATGCTAGCACTGAGTAGAAATTCCACCTGGTTTTCAAAGTCAACAATGTAGGCATGATCGGTCAAGAAGCCGTAAGCCATCCCCACCTTATTAAAAATGCGGACACCCGGGGGCATTCTTTGACTGCTATCTCCGAGGATAAAATATTTTACAAAACCATCGAGGTAATCTTCTTCGGGGTATTCGGGTTGTTTACTTTCTCGTGGGAGCATAGACATATAGGTATACAATAGCTGGTAATCACTTTGGCTAAATTGCCATGGGGCCGGATCTTGGGGGTATTCTGGAAAAAAGATCTGGCGTAGCATACGGTGGCCATCCTCAAGAGGGAAGAAATTATGCTCGCTAAAGTCAAAGGCTTGTTCTCGGAGTTCACCTTCCCGGTTGATAAATCCTTTGCCCCAGAGGGCAGGTTGTATAATGTCTGGGTAGCTACCTGAATAATACGCTTCCTTTTGCTCATAGAGAAGAGAATCTTCTTGGTAGAACCTAAATGGGTTGGTATAACGATTATCCTGAGGGCTATAATCTGGAGCAGCAAGCCTTCGTCGGATGATAACTTTGGGGTAGCCCCAAGTAATCATTTTTTCAGCGAGACTTTGGGCACCCACAAATTCAAAAACCCGGTTGTAGGCATCATTATCGCTCACTAGCATGATTTTTTTAATAAACTGGGCCAAGTGTATAATAGGACTATCAGTACTATCTGCTCGGACGGCTGTCTGTGGGCTACGTACGGAATCAATTTCCAAGGGGGTAAATAGCGTTAATCCCTCTTTATTTAATTGCCTTATTTTTTCAATTGCTACGAGTGCTGCCGGCAATTTGATGGTACTGGCTGGGTAAAAGTAATGCTCGGCCCGGTTTCGGAAAGCAAAGGTTTTAAACTGCGCACGGTTCAGGCTATCCCGATCTATTTGGGTATATAGGATTTGAACCTGAAAATTATCGGCTTGAGCCATGATCTTTGCCATGGGCCCAGAGCGTCCTTGCATCAATTTTTCTAAGAATCCGGCTTCGGAATGGGAGCCCATACAGGCAGATAATAGGAATAACAGGGGGATACAAATATTTCTCTTGGCAAAAGTAATCATGGAAAAAGAACAATAGTTTGGAATAGAATTATCCGTCCAAGAAGGAAACTACACAGAAAACGTTTCTTTAAAGCTAAATGAAAAACCGGATGATGAACGGTTTTTTTGCAAAATATGATGGGAACAGAATAATTGAGGGATTAGTTACCCAGCAAAAGGAGGATTAAATTGCTTTTTTGAGCTTTACAGGGTTTGTTGATTAAACAAGTGCTTTTTTTTAACAAATATTTAGCGATTAATCAAAGTGAAAGAAGCTTAAACAGAGGTGTTGCCAAAATAAGTGGAAAAAACGTATTGTGTTCATAAGTAACGTGGTATATATTAGCATTTGGGAAGAAAAGTTGTCGTGTGCATATTTTGTATTTTCAGGAAAAAATGAAAGTGTTTAATTAATTTTTTGAAAAAGTTATACAAAAGCTTGTGAATGTGTTTAAGCTTGTTTAAATTTGTTTAAACAAAAAATAAGAACTAAACGACAATCGCTTATGGCCACTCTCGAATTCAAATCTATAGATAAGGTCTCTCAGTCTTTAAAGCCTTTTGCTTTAAAATTAACTAAAGACGTAGAGGAGGCCAATGATTTATTGCAAGAGACATTGTTGAAAGCCTTTACTAATCGTGAGAAATTTGCCGAAGGTACTAACCTGAAAGCTTGGTTATATACTATCATGAAGAATACCTTCATCACCAATTACCAACGTCTAGTACGCCGCAATACCTTTATCGATACAACAGACAATTTACACTATATTAACTCTCGGGAAAATACTACGGAGAATTTGGCTTATACTGACTTTGCTCTGGAAGATATCAACGATGCCATCAATGCTTTAGATACTGCCTATCGCACTCCCTTTATGATGCACTTTCGGGGTTTTAAATACCACGAGATAGCTGAGCGCCTTTCCATTCCCATTGGTACGGTTAAAAACCGAATACACATTGCCCGGAAAGAACTAAAATCTAAGTTACGTCAGTACGCAAATAATTAATTTGCGAAGTCACTAGATATTCTATAATTTTCATTTGATTTTTTAATATAAAAGTTAGGTGCTTACCTAACTTTTTCTATGTTATCCAAAAGGTTTTGCATTAAAACCCATTTTTTTGACTTATACCCATAGATTCATGGCAAAAAGTATTTTGGTAATTGGATCTGGTTTTTCCGGTATTGCCGCGGCTACTTGTCTAGCCGATCAAGGCTACGATGTTACTGTACTTGAAAAAAATGCTCTTCCGGGAGGCCGGGCCCGCTTTTTTGAAGCTGAAGGCTTTCGTTTTGATATGGGACCCAGTTGGTACTGGATGCCTGATGTTTTTGAGGACTACTTTGCCCGCTTCGGGGCAAAACCAGAGGATTATTATGAGCTTATCCGCTTAGATCCATCTTATAAGATGGTTTTTTCAAAAGTCGAAGAGCTGTCTGTACCGGCTGATGCTGACGAATTTAGACAGATGCTGGAGCGCTTAGAACCTGGTAGTAGTAAGCAATTAGACCGTTTTCTTGAACAGGCCGCTTATAAATACAAAGTAGGGATGAATGATTTGGTATACAAACCAAGCCGGTCCCTTCGTGAATTTGTAGATATACGCTTATTACAAGCTTTGTTTCGAATGGATGTCTTCACCTCATTTCATAAGCATATCCGAAAATTTTTTAAACACCCTCAGATCATCAAACTGATGGAGTTCCCCATCTTGTTTTTGGGAGCATTGCCTCGTAACACACCTGCCTTATACAGCCTTATGAATTATGCAGACATCCATTTGGGAACCTGGTACCCCAAAGGGGGCATGTATAAAATTATTGAAGGTATGGTCCGATTGGCCGAATCGAAGGGCGTTAATTTTTTATATGACCATGAAGTGCTTTCCATAGATGTTAAGGCGGGCCAAGCTCGCGAAGTACATACCAAAAAAGGGTCCTATACTGCCGATGTTTTAGTGGCAGGGGCAGACTATCAGCATGTGGAGAGCCAGCTTTTAAGCCCAGATTGGCAGAGTTATAATGCCCAATATTGGGACACCCGGGTCATGGCTCCTTCCTCTTTGATTTTTTATTTAGGACTTAATCGTAAGATTGACGGCCTGTTGCACCATAATCTCTTCTTTGACACAGAGTTTATGAAGCACGCCCGGGCGATCTATGAAACCCCGCAGTGGCCGGATGATCCTTTATTCTACGTGTCGGTAACTTCTCAAACAGATTCTACGGTTGCCCCTGAGGGTAGTGAAAATGTTTTTGTTTTGATACCTGTTGCTCCTGATTTAGAAGACCGGGAAGAAATCCGGGAGCAATATTATCAAATCATAATGGACCGCCTTGAGGCCTACACCGGCTCAAACATTAGAGATTCGGTTGTTTATAGACGAAGTTATGCCCACAAAGATTTTGAGAATGATTATCATGCATACAAAGGAAATGCTTATGGACTAGCCAATACCCTTTGGCAAACAGCCATCTTAAAACCAGGCATTAAGAGCAAAAAGGTAAGGAATTTGTACTACACGGGACAATTGACCGTTCCCGGACCTGGTGTACCTCCTTCTCTTATTTCCGGGCAAGTTGTAGCCGGGGAAATCATAAAAGATTATTAAATTTTTCCATTAACAATCCGGATTGTGCTATTTTTCGTAGGTTTTAAACATTGTTGTATTAATATAGCCTATATCGTGAGAGCCTTATCGTCAAGATGCTAACACACACATACTTGCATAGATGGAAGGTGGCTTATGTTTGGACTGCTAAACGCGCTTTATTTTTTTTATCTTAAAGAGGTTTATGGAACTTTATAATACCACCACACTAAAATGTAGTAAGATTATTACCCAACACTACAGTACCTCCTTTACCCTAGGGATTCGTACCTTAGAGCGTCATTTTCATTTCCCAATTTATGCAATTTATGGCTTTGTGCGTTATGCAGATGAGATTGTGGATACTTTTCATGAATACGATAAGGAGTTTTTGCTTCGTAAATTCAAAGAGGATACCCACGAAGCGATTGAGCAAGGGATCAGCCTAAACCCCGTTTTGCATTCCTTTCAGTTGGTGGTAAATCGCTACAACATAGACCATGCGCTCATTGATGCTTTTCTACACAGCATGGAAATGGATTTGTACCATCAAGAATACAACAATGCTGGTTATGAAGAATATATTTATGGCTCGGCTGAGGTGGTTGGCCTGATGTGTTTAAAAGTATTTGTGGACGGAGACCAAGCTATGTATGACAAATTGGAAGCCCCAGCAAAGGCATTAGGTTCGGCCTTCCAAAAGGTCAACTTTCTTAGAGATATGCGTAGTGATTACTACGAACGAGGCCGCACCTACTTTCCTGAGGTAGATATGGAGCATTTTAATGCGGATACCAAGCGCCTGATCGAGGCCGATATTCAAAAAGACTTTGACCTTGCTTTTGAAGGGATACTTCGCTTGCCCCACGGAGCCAAATTAGGGGTATACCTCGCTTACATTTACTATAAAAAGTTGTTCAAAAAGATCAAAAAGCTACCTCCTTCCACTATTTTGGAGACACGAGTGCGGGTACCGGATGCGCGGAAGATGACTCTCCTGCTATCTTCATATTTTCGCTACCGCTTGAACTATTTATAGTTTTTTGGAGTTTTATTCTTACCTCTGAAATGAAGCTGTAGCTCAGTTGGTTTAGAGCATCACCTTGACAGGGTGGGGGTCGTAGGTTCGAATCCTATCAGCTTCACTAATCTTCTTAACTTTCTGGTTTTTAATTGGTTAGGGTGGCATAATCGCGGAAGTGTTGCTCCTAAATGTCAATTACTTAACTCATTTCCATTACACTTCTCCTCTTTTTGTTATTCCAAATTTGAGGGGGGATTGGAGTAAGGAAAATTCTAGTTTTGTTATGCTAGATGTTTCTCAATTAATCTTTTTAATTCTTCTCTATTAGGTAGGTAAAGTTGATATTTATTTACAAAAAGTTGAGAGGAGATATTGTGCATTGCGTATTTGATCAAAATATCGTCTTTTTCTCGAGCGAGCACAATACCTATCGGTGGGTTATCTCCCTCGATATTTTCTTCATTTTCAAAGTATGCCAAATACATATTCATTTGCCCAATATCTTCATAGTTGGCTTCTTCCCGTTTTAAATCTATTAGAACAAAGCACTTCAAGATACGATGATAGAATACTAGATCAACATAATGATGTCGGTTGCTCAAGGTGATGCGGTATTGACGACCAATAAAAGCAAAGCCTTTTCCCAGTTCTAAGAGAAAATGTTGTAAATGTTCCATAATCCGGCTCTCTAGTTCTGATTCACTAAGATGGTAGGGTTCAGGGATTTTAAGGAAATCAAGGACATAGGGTTCTCGGATTAAATCTTCTGGCTTTTTAACACTTTGTCCTTCCTGGGCTAATTTGAGAACGCCAGCCTTAACTTTGGAGGCAGCAAGGCGAAGGAAAAGAGAAGATTGTTTTTGACGTTTTAGCTCTCTTGTAGACCACTTTTCCACTTGACTTTGTTTTTCATAAAAACTACGTTCCAATGGGTCATCTATTTTCAATAACTCCACATAATGCGACCAACTCAAAAGGTGCGACACTGTCGCACCTTTTGGATATTCTACATAAAATTGTCGCATTCTTTTTAAATTACTTAGACTGAAACCTTTTCCCTGGGTCAACAATAGGTCCTTACTGAGATTTTTAAGGAGAGTATCCCCATAGGGAGCTCTTTTATCACTTTTTTGTTCAAATTCAACGGATTGTCCAATAGGTATGCATCAAATGTTTATTTACAGCCTGGACGGCTTGGGCTTGTCCTTTTTGAAATAGGTGGCTAATTTTTTCAAGTAGAGTAGGATAGGAAACTATTTTTTTCATAAATACGGATCGAGCGGGTAAATGGAATGAAGATAACAAGCATATAAAAATAATACATTTTTAAATGTTTCGCACATCCCACAAAATTTAAAGACCGAGTTAGAGAATAACAATAAATTAAGTGTATCACCCATGATACACGCTTGCTCGCTTTTATGCTTTCTCATCAAATAGAGAAATTATACACGCTTACTGTTTCTGATTTTATCCGGTATCAAGCTATCATTGAGCTAGTTTGAAGAATAACAAGCCTTACATTTCTTAAAATCGCCTCCCCGTTTTTTAAATTTGATATTGACTTTATCTCGTCATCAAAATGAAGGACACCCCCGACCCTATCCGAAAAAAGCAATTTGAGATCATTTACCAAAAATCAGACTGGGAGAAGCAATTGTTGCTCTACCTAGTAGCTCCTCCTTTAATTTTTTGGCAAATTTACTTGATCCCAAGAAATTTGGCTTAGGGATGGAACGGCCTGTTTGAGCCCGTCGCTGGCTGTGGGTGGGCAGGCGAGTAGTGACAGCCCGGCCCGCGCGTGGCATGAACGGCTTTTTTTGCCCCGATTCCCCTTGGCGCGGGCAAGCCCCAATTAAATTTGGCTGGCAATTTCTTAAATTAGCCTTAACTTTATTGGATGTTACAGAAGGAAGAGAAAAAATTACTCAAAGAACTAATTGTCAAACACAACCTAAACGAACACCTGGTCTTTCAGTTGATTGACCGGGCTATGGAGGTAAGGTACAAGGACAGGGTTTACGCCGGGTTTAAAGACGAGTTGCGGGATATCATTTATCAATTTGCCAATCGAGATGACGTATGATTCTGATGCAATTGACCGTCAATAATTTATTCGCGTATCAGGGGGAACACACCCTCAATTTTACGATGGACCCGGATAAGAATGTGATCCTTATTTTGGCCAGAAATGGCCGGGGCAAAACCTCCCTATTACGGATCATCCGGATTTTGATCCACGGCATTCGAAACAACCGGGACATCCTGGAAGAGGGCTTGACCGAACGGGAATACGTGGTAGGCAAATCGCTACTCTGGAAAGGGATATTCAATTCAGAAAGTTTGGCCACGGGAGATAACCGGGCCTCGGTATACGGTATTTTAGAATTAGAAGGCAAGGAATTGAGCATCCACCGACGCTTTGTACGGGATAATCATGGCTTTCAAGAACAAGCCATCATCACCTACGACCGGCAAGAGCGCAGTGAAGACTTTCTGGAAAATATTTTACCTAAAAACTTTGCCCAGTTTTTCTTTTTTGATGGGGAGAAAATAGAGTCCTTAATCCAAACCAAAAACATCAATGTAGAGGACTCCCTAAAGACTCTGCTCAATATCAAGGCCTACGAACGCTTGATCGATTCTAGCAACCTGGGGAAGGTTAGGCGTGACCTCAACGCGGAGGTGCAAGATGCCCCTACCATGGAGCAGATCAAGAAAAACGACGCGGAGATTGTAAGTATCCAGGCCAATTTGGACTACTTACAGGCAGAAATGGCCAATGTCCAAAAAAAGGTCAAGCAGAAAAGCCAGGAGCTAGACCGGGTAAGGGACAAACTCTACGGACTTAAAGCCAGCGATGCCCCCGATTTGAAAATCTTGAAAAAAGACCTGGACCGCAAGAAAAAGGAACTCGGCGAGATTAAAAAAAGCCTGGTAAGCAAGTTTAAAGGAACCACCCTTCCCGTACTATTTGCCTACGATATCGCCCAAGAATACCTGCAAAAACTTAATGATGATAATGTCAATTATCAACTGGACGAGCAGTTGATCAAATTTAAGAAATTGCTCAACCGGGTAAAAGATTCCGTCTTTGACGATGATTCGGAAGAAGACAAAATCCCCCCGGAGTATCGCTTAAACTTCCACACCCGGGAGTTTTACGAAACCCGGATAGATACCTTTTTCAAAAAATTTACCCAAAACGACCAAAAGCAAACCCAACAGCAAGTCATATACTTCTACGAGGAGGATAAAACCCTGCTCAACCAGATCCTCCAAGAAGCCTCCTTTACCCGCAATGAACTCCGAAACTTTGGTACCTTAAAACGGGAAGTAGAGCACCTCAAAGAGCAAGTCGAGGCCTCCCAGGGAGATGACCAAGAAAGGAAGTTGGTCCTAAAAAAATACCAAGACCAGATCTACCAGATTGAGGAGGAGCGCTCTAAGTCTGAGCAAAAACTGGGCGAACTCAAAAGGCAACATAGCGAAAGCATCAGAAGAAAAACCGAACTGGAAAAGCAAATTATTGACCTTCGCAACCAATTTGCCATGGCCAAACCGGTGAAAAATACCCTGGAACTCACTGAGCAGCTCATTGATTTCTTTCAAGACTTTATCGAGAAGTTGTTAGAGAGTAAAGTTGCCTCCTTGCAAAAAGAGTTCAGCAGTTCGGTACGGAATTTATTGCCCGATCCCCGGATTCACCGGGTCAAGATTGACCATCGCTTCAATATCAAAATCTACGATCGAAACGATAAGGACCAGGCCATCGGCTCTCTTTCTTCGGGACAAAAACAAATCATTGCCACGGCCCTTATGCAAGCCATCAGCAAGGTGGCCAATATTGATTCTTTTGTCTGTGTTGATACGCCCCTGGCCCGGATTGACAAAATCAACCGGGAAAAAATTATCACCCACTACTATCCGGCCGCGGCCAAGCAAGTCATCATCCTGGCTACCGATTCCGAAATAGCCCCCCAGAGTGATGAATTGAAGTTATTGCAGCCTTACTTGGCCAAATCCTATACGATTTTGAGTTCCGATAAACAGAAAACCTCCTATTTTAAGGAAGGATTTATATTAGAAGAAGAATAAGTCAACATACCCCATACATCTTCACCAAACTCAATTTGATATGGCCACCTTGCTTCAAGCAAACGCAAAACGGGTTTTGAGAAAAGTAAGTCTCTACATTCGGGAGCAATTCGAGATCGGCTCTTTTTACGATAACAATATCTGGCGCATTGCCTTCTTCCTATCCCTCAAGACCCGCCGCCGGGATTTGGCCGAGTTTGAGCAGATCAACAAAGACGAGCGCATCGTCACCGATTATGATGGCCTATTCAATTACCAGGAAAAGTACCTCTACTTAAATATGCTCTGCCTCGTACACGGTAGAAAGATTGACATCAACAGCGAAGAACCCGTCCGCTTGGTAGAAAAGCATTGCCGGCACGGCTTCCAGATCCTGGAAGAAAAGTTCAGCCAGACCAATATCAATGTCCTGGATTTCTTTTTGAGTGAGCTGCCTTATTTGACCAATGTTCCCGGGGAGGAAGGCGATGAGTTGGAAATCCTCTTGGTCAAAGAAAAAGATGAACTGGCCGAGAAGTTATTCACCGCTTTCTTAGAAACCCATATTGCCGTAGATTACCTGGGCTACCGCAAATTTCTTCGCAATACCAAATACTACTTCGAGGTACGCAACCTCAACCATAACAAGGAAATCCTCGACGAAATTACCACCAGCAACCTTGAGCTTCAGACGGGCCTCCATCATAAACTATACCTGGCCCCCACCCAAAGGGAGCGCACCTTTAGCGTAAACATCATCCACGACGAGATAGAGCCCATCCACGTGGCCGAATATGTCTACGAGACGGCCCCCGATGATTTTACCCTACAGCTAGGCCTGGACGACCAAGACCAAACCTTCAGCGTCAAACTGCGCGACCTGCCCCACTTGCTCATTGGCGGCACAACGGGCAGCGGCAAAACCGTTTTCCTGGACACCCTCGTCTACCAACTCATAAACAAAAACCTGGATTTGTTCATCATTGACCAAAAAGGCGGCAGCACCTTTGATAAGTACAGCGGGCACGACTCGCTGGAGTTGGTCAAGTCGCTCAAGCAAACCGACGAAGTAATTTCCCGCCTGGTAACCGAGATGGAAAGACGCTACGAAAAAAAGCAAGCCCGCAAAGCCCGCCCCCTGGTCTTGATCATTGATGAGTTTGCCGACTTGCTCATGCAAAACAAAAAGCTTGAGCCCTACCTCATCCGCCTGGCTCAAAAAGGACGGGAAGCCAATATCCATTTGATCCTGGCCACCCAAAGGCCCGATGCCAAAATCCTGGAAGGGCTCCTGCGCAGCAACCTCCCCACCCGCATTGCCTTCAAAGTCCAAAAAGCCACCGAAAGCCGGATTATCCTAGACCAAGCTGGGGCCGAAAAACTCCGCCACAAAGGTGAGATGCTCTTCAATAACCAAAAGTTTACCAAGCGTTTGCAGGCTTTTTATTTGGAAGAGTAATGCCTAAGGGCGGGTATATTTATTTTGAAACCTCAGGGCCAGAAATTTTGGGGCTTGCCTGCGCCCGGCAGTCTCTACTAAATGGACGTTTTGTCTAGGCGCAGGCCGGGCTTTCGCCACTCGCCGGCCCCCGCGCATCCAGCGGCGGGCTCAAACAAAGGCTCTATCCCTAAGCCAAGAGGAAGGGGGCACGCCAAACATCATTTTTCCCGCCTCAACCCAATGCGACTTTCCAGAAAAAGAAAACCACTCCCTTCTTTTGATTAATCTAAGGCCTTTTTGGTATATTAATTCGCGTTAAGCAAATTTCGGCTAAGAATAATTATATTGTACTGAAAACTTAGTACATTTATACTAAATTAGTATCGTAGTGTATCAAAAATAATCCTATACAAAATGAAAGAAGCTGTAATTGTATCCACGGCCCGGACCGGGATTGGGAAAGCCTATAAAGGAGCTTTCAATAATACAAATTCGCCTACCCTGGCTGGTTTTGCCATCAGTGAGGCGGTCAAGAGAGCCAAAATTGACCCGGCCGAGGTAGATGATGTCATCATGGGCTGCGCCTTGCCCCAAGGGACTTCCTCTCCCAACATCGGAAGGCTCGCGGCCTTAATGGGGGGGCTGCCCGTTACCGTAAGCGGGATGACCATCGATAGGCAATGTTCTTCAGGTATGATGGCCATTGCTACGGCCGCCAAACAAATTTTACATGATGGCATGCAAGTAACCATCGGTGGCGGACTGGAATCTATCAGTTTGGTGCAAAATGATAAAATGAACACCTATCGGATGATAGACAAGGCTTTGGTGGGCATACACCGGGCAGCGTATATGCCCATGCTTCAAACCGCCGAAGTGGTGGCCAACCGCTACAATATCTCCCGAGAAAGGCAAGATGAATACGCCTATCAAAGCCAAATGCGTACAGCGGCGGCGCAAAACGAAGGTAAGTTTGACGAGGAAATCATTCCGGTAACCGTCACCAAAGGCGTGATGAATAAAGAAACCAAAGAAGTAACTTTTGAAGAGACCACCCTAAGCAAAGATGAAGGAAACCGTCCTTCCACTACGATGGAGGGCTTGGGCAGCTTAAAAGCCGTTACCGATGGGGGAAGCATTAGTGCCGGGAATGCCAGCCAACTTTCAGATGGAGCTTCTGCTTGTGTACTGATGGATGCCAAATTGGCCGAAAGCCGAGGTTTGGAGCCACTTGGAGCGTATAGAGGAATTGCCGTATCCGGATGTGAGCCCGACGAAATGGGTATAGGCCCTGTGTTTGCCGTCCCAAAATTATTGAAAGCCCACGGCCTCAACGTGGATGATATCGGTTTGTGGGAATTGAACGAGGCTTTTGCCGTACAAGTGATTTATTGCCAAGAAAAACTGGGCATCCCGGCTGAACTCTTAAACGTAAACGGAGGCTCCATTTCCATTGGGCACCCTTACGGAATGTCTGGTTCTCGCATGGTAGGCCACGCCTTAATCGAAGGCAAAAGACGGGGAGCCAAATATGTAGTCTGCACCATGTGCGTGGGCGGTGGAATGGGAGCCGCCGGATTATTTGAAGTGTATTAAAAAAACATAGGCTTTTTGAGGGAGGTTTGTTCACTCAAGACAATATACCTCCCTCCATATTTCTTCCACACTTTTTTATCTGAGCCCTTGCAATCACCGCTTGATTTTTTGAACCGCTAGCCAACAAAGCATACAAAACTATATTAAAGATTGAATTCATGAAAAACACACTTTTTCAAGTAGAAAAACAGAAAATAGATCAAGTCAATTATACCGAAAGCGAACTTGCCGACTTAGAAGAAGGAGAGGTCCGGGTAAAAATGGACCACTTTGCTTTTACCACCAATAATATTACCTACGCGGTAAGTGGGTTTACCCTAAAATATTGGAATTTTTTTCCTACTCAAGAGCCCTATGGGATTATTCCTGTTTGGGGCTATGCCGATGTCGTTTCTTCTAAACACGCAGATATCCGGGTGGGAGACCGGTATTATGGGTATTACCCTATGGCTAGGTATTGCACTTTGCAACCTAGTCAAGTAAAGCCTCACAGTTTTTCGGATGGGGCGGCACATCGGCAGGGACTAGCGCCTATTTACAATAACTATACCCGGGTAAGGACAGATGATATACTTCACACGGAAGCCCTTCAAGTATATGTCCCGATTTTACATCCCTTATTTTCTACTTCCTTCATGATTTATCAGTTCTTTAAAAGTCAGGACTTTAGGGGAGCGGAGCAGATGATGATTAGCAGTGCCTCGGCTAAGACCAGCTTGGGTACCGCTTATATGTTACGCCAAAACCAAAGCCAAGACGGGAAGAAAATTATCGGTTTGACCTCAGCAGGAAATATAGACTTTGTAAAATCTACGGGCTATTACGATGACGTTATCGCTTACGAAGACTATGAGCGTATTGCTTCTGTAAAATCGGTTTTGGTAGACATTCGGGGGAACCGAAAATTTTTATTAGACTTATCCCATCATTTAAAAGAGCTACTCGTCCACATCGCCATTGTAGGCTTAACCGATTGGAAGGCCGCTGGTACATTTTCGGATATTCCCAAAGCTGAGCTGTTTTTTGCTCCTACGGTTTTAAAAGCTTTTTTCCAAGAGCAAGGGGCAGCCCAAGCGATGCAGATGATAAACATGGCCTCGGCTCAATTTATGGAGGACAGTAAAAAAACGATGGAATTGGAAGTAATACAAGATATACAGGGGCTAACTACCCTATACTTAGACATGTTACAAGGACGGGTTAATCCTAAATTAGGGTATATCGTAAGGATCAAGGAATAATTTTCTTCAAGGTAGCCGATGTGAAAAGCGCCCCAAAATTTGCTCCGGGAGATGGCTTAGGGATGGAGCGGCCTGTTTGAGCCCGCCGCTGGCTGGGGGAGGCCGGCGAGTAGCGAGAGCCCGACCCGCGCCGACGGAATTTTTGTGAGTGAAGCAAAGTGTCCTGGCGCGGGGAAGCCCCACGGATTATTTGATGTATAAAAATCTATACCAGCTAAGCCGGGAACCCTAGTCTTGAGCTACAAACATATCACGAAAATTACAATACAAAATTCATGGACAAACCAGAAGAGGGTAAAAAAAACAGACAAGATTTACTCGATTTGCAAGAGAGGCAAGCTTATCTTAAAGATGAAAATAGGCCCCAGGCGGTTGATAAGAGACATAGCAAGGGCATGCGTACCGCACGAGAAAATATTTTGGACCTATGCGATGCCGGGACTTTTCTCGAGTATGCATCCCTTATTGTGGCGGCCCAGCGAGGGAGAAGGTCTTTTGAAGAGCTGAAAGAACAAACCCCCGCCGATGGTTTGATTGCTGGCTTAGCTTCGGTCAATGGGCATTTGTTTTCGGAAGAAGCGGCCAAATGTATGGTTTTGAGTTATGATTACATGGTATTGGCGGGGACCCAAGGGGCCTTTAACCATAAGAAAACCGACCGGATGCTGCAAATAGCGGCTAAATTAAAAATTCCGATCTTGTTTTTTGTGGAAGGAGGAGGAGGACGCCCCGGTGATGTAGACTTTGGGGCCGTTACGGTGGGAGGATTGGATATTAGTACCTGGGCTGCATTTTGCCGACTGAGTGGGAAACAGCCAAGAATTGCCATCGCCTCAGGGTATTGTTTTGCGGGAAATGCCGCCATTGCCGGTTGTGCCGATGTGATTATCGCTACCGAAAACCTATCTATGGGTATGGGTGGCCCGGCCATGATTGAGGGGGGAGGCATGGGTGTTTTTCATCCTGAAGAGATTGGGCCGGCGAAGGTCCAGGCGGCCAATGGGGTTATTGATATTTTGGTAAAAAACGAGGAAGAGGCCGTAGCGGTGGCCAAGCAATACCTTAGCTATTTTCAGGGAGCAGTGCCGGATTGGGCCTGTGAGGATCAAGAAAAATTGCGGTATCTAGTACCAGAAAATCGCAAATACGCTTATGACGTTTTTAAGGTAATCCGGACACTCTGTGACAAGGATTCTGTCTTGGAACTTAGAGGTAATTTTGCCCGAAATATGGTGACTTGCTTGGCCCGGGTGGAAGGAAAACCTATCGGCTTGATAGCCAACAGTACCCGTCATTTAGGGGGAGCTATTGATAGTGATGCCGCAGATAAAGCCAGCCGGTTTATGCAACTTTGTGATGCGTTTAAGCTCCCTATCCTGTCCTTATGCGATGCTCCGGGATTTATGGTAGGCCCCGATTGTGAAAAAACGGGTATGGTGCGCCATGCTTCCCGGATGTTTATGGTGGGAGCTAACCTAAGGGTACCCCTACTGACTATTGTGTTAAGGAAAGCGTATGGCTTGGGGGCTATGGCTATGTCGGGCGGGAGTCTCCACGAATCATTGTTTACCGTTTCTTGGCCTACGGGCGAATTTGGGGGTATGGGTTTGGAAGGGGCCGTAAAACTGGGTTACAAAAAAGAGTTGGAAGCCCAAAAAGATGTCGTAGAACAGAAAGCGCTCTACGAAAAGTTAATTGCTGAGGCCTACAACCAAGGAAAAGCCCTCCATGCGGCAACAGCCCTGGAGTTTGATGAGGTAATTGACCCCAAAGACTCCAGGAAATGGATTGTAAGTACTTTGACCAGTTATGCACATAGTAGCCAGGTACCTGAGCGTAGCCCTTATATAGATTGTTGGTAGAAGAAGTGAAATTTTTACTCGAAATTTTCTCCTGAGTTCAAAGCCATATCCGCTTAGGCTTTAACGTAGTTTTTGCCTTTGATAGGGCCCATAGGAGAAGCATTACTATTTCAAGCAGAGTGTAGTTTAAGTTGAGGGAAAGCTTCGTGTACAGTTTGTACAAGCTGTTCCTTATCGATTGGCTTGACCATATAGCCTGAGATTTCTGGATAGGTGCTCGATTTTTCGAGATCTTGGGGATGATTGGAGCTGCTCTATATGTAAATAATGGGAAGTTTAGCGAGTTTAGACTTGATCTTTTGGTATTCATCCAAAAACTCCCAGCCGTCCATAAAAGGCATATTTAAATCCAAAATGACTAGATCGGGCAATTTTTCGGCCTCAGCCTGGGTGTCTTTAAAAAAATCAAAGGCTTCGCTACCATCAGAAAATATCAAGGTTTGATCGGCAATGTTGTGAAGTTTTACGATTTCCTGAAAAAGAAATTGTAATACTTCGTCATCATCTATGAGACAGATGCTAGGTATTAAGTTATTTTCCATGCGTTTATTTATTGAATATGACGGTAAATGTTGTTCCTTTATTGACCTCGCTGGCTACTTCAATGTCTCCTTTTAAGGCTTCAATTTGACTTTTGATTAAAAATAAGCCGATACCCCGGGCGTCTTTTTTCCTGTGAAAGGTTCTCCCCATTTTAAAGAGTTTTTTTTGGTGCTTGATTAAATCAATCCCTAGGCCATTGTCTTGGAAGTAGAGGTGTACGCGATTATTTTTGAGATAGGAGCCAATTTTAAGGTGTAAAATTCTCTCGGGGGAGCGGTACTTAATGGCATTGGAGACTAGATTGGTGAATATGCTTTCCATGTAAGATTTAGGAAACGAAACCGTAGCGGCTTGGGAAAAATCTGTCTCGATGTGGGCCTGGCACTCTTCTAAGAGGGCCTCCATTTGTTCGACAGTGGCCACGCAGACCTCCTCAAAACGAATGAGGTCCTTTGGGATATCCGTATGGGTTTGGATAACCAGTGACTCCTGCAAATCATCCAGCGTATTTATTAGGGTTTGGGTGGAGGTGGATATTTGGTGGATTACGTTCTCTTTGACACGGGACTCTTCGGTAACTCCATACAGCTTCGTAAGGGCTGCCAGGTTGGTAGTTGAAGACCTTAGGTTGTGGGCGGTGATGTAGGCAAATTCTTCGAGTTGTTGATTCTTATGTTGTAATTCTTCAAGGGCAGAAGATAGTTCTTTGTTGGCTTTTTCTAAGGAGAGTTGTTTTTCTTTCTGTTCCGTAATGACTTCAGTATAAAAGATCATTCCCCCAACTTGCTGGGGTTTTGAGTACCAGGGATAGATTTTCCAACGAATCCATTGTAATCTGCCATCGGCTCTTGGAAAGCTATCTTCATCTACTTGATGTACAGCACCTTTTAAGCTGGATTGATGATAAGCCAACCATTCGGGCATATCCAGGATTTCCGGGAAAATTTCGTAATGGCATTTGCCTATGATGTCTTGGTTCTCGAGCCCATAATCGCTAATCCAGCGGTCACTGACGGCGATGTACCGTATTTGGGTATCCAAAACAGCCACTGCGGCGGGTATGCGCTTTAAGAAAGATATAAAACTCTCATCTTCAAAATCAAAATTTTTGATTTTGTCATCAAAACTGTACATATCAATTTACAGTTGGCTGGTAATACATTGTTTTAAGGCCTCTACTCGCTTAGGAATTACCATGAAAACCTACTTGCCAGAAGGGCTCATCTGCTACCTCGGGAGAATTTGGCTGGATTCTCTTTTGGTATATTTTCATATTAAACTAGCAAAAAATTATTTATTTTTTTAATAATCGTACTATTTTTTATAATAAATACATATGTAGATGTTTTTATATTATTGTGGAGCAAGCTTTTCTAATGCACCTTGCTTGTCAATTTTAGAGGAAAGAAGAAGCTAGTGAGGTAGGGATTATAAAATGTAAAGGAAGAAATGGCTTAGGGATGGAACGGCATGTTTGAGCTCGTGTTGGCCAGTGGGGAAAGGCAGCGAGTAGTGAGAGCCCGACCCGCGCAGGCACCCAGGTTGAACAGGATACCTAAGAAAAATAGCGCGGGTAAGCTCCTAATTTCAAACGAGGGAATGGCCTCCTATGAACTAATTTAACTTAACCAATCCGTGTTGGATGGCATAAATAACCATCCCGGCCAAGTTTTTGGCCCCGGTTTTTTCCATAATACTTTTACGGTGTCCCTCGATGGTGCGCTCACTACGGCAAAGTTTATCGGCAATTTCTTTGGTGGTCAGTTCTTTACAAATGAGTACCAATACCTCTTTTTCTCGCTCACTGAGTTCGGTATCTACTTGAAAGCGAGGGCTAGCTAGCTTTTGCTCGGTAATTTTTTTGAGCATAGCCTTGGAGATATGGTCATTGAAATAATAATCATTTTCCGAAACGGTCTCAATGGCCAGTTTTAATTCACGGGCATCTACGTTTTTTAATAAATAGCCATTGGCCCCCATCTCCAGGGTGTGTAAGACGAAACGGTCTTCTCCAAACATGGAAAGGATCAAGACTTTTACCTGGGGGTACAGACTTTTGATATGTCGGGTAGCTTCGGCTCCGTCCATGAGGGGCATTTTGAGGTCCATAAGTACTACGTCGGGAAGCTTATTCTTCATGTGATCTAAAAGCTCTTTGCCATTTTCGGCCTCAATAATTATTTGAAATTCGGCAGACTCTTCCAAGAGCGAGACAATACCTTCCCTAAACAGACGATGATCGTCTGCGATGGCAATTTGGATAGTTTTCATAGAAAACAATTAACTCGGGTGAATAACAATAGAGATTCGGGTACCCTCACCAGGGGCCGAATCATAATTCAGCGTTCCCCCCAAAACACTTACCCGGCTCTCGATGCCCTGCAGGCCTAATCCTTTGGTATGGCTTACATTGTGTTGACCATTCAATTTATTCAAATCAAAACCGACACCATCATCTGTAAAGGTTAGTTCAAGTGCCGGATCGGCATTATGCAACTCAAGCTGGAAGAAAGTGGCTTGGGCGTGTTTAAGTGTATTATTGACCATTTCCTGAACAATCCGGTACAAGATGAGTTCCTGAAATTTGGGTAAACGGAGGGAGGGAGAATTATGCAAGAAATATGTTTTTATATGACCAGTTTGACTTATTTTATCAAATTTATCCTGGATAGCATCTATTAATCCAAATTCATTTAAGACCGGAGGGAGGAGGTCGTGGGAGATATGACGTACACTTTGAATCGTGTCATCTACCATGCTGTTGGTTTGCTCCACGAGGGGGTTATCAGGTTCTTGCTCATCGCTAACTAAGGCGGAGACCAATCGGCCTACGTATAATTTTATGGTGGATAGATTGGCCCCTACTTCATCGTGTAAATCTTGAGCTATCCGCTCTCTTTCTTCTTCTTGACCTTTAATACTCGCTTTGAGTAAGGCTTGTTGGTGTTCCAGGTCTTGTTTTTGTAACCTTTCATGTTGGGTAAATAAACGTCTTTGATAGATCACCACAAAGAAAATAATGGCAAGAGCCATCAAGAGCATCCCAAAGGTGCCAATGTATAAGAGGAAGGAAACGTTTACTTCTTGGGATAAATCCATAAGGCAATGGAAAAAAAACTATTTAGTGTAAGATTTATAACCGCATGAAAGATCCACATGTTGATCGTTATTTGTTCAGCTGGGAGTATGTAGTTACTGAAAATAAACAAAAACAAATTACCCGCATAATATAATAATATGCCAGTGCTTACCCAAAATAATGGCTCTTTCTCGATGAACTTGATCTTCATCTCTTGCATGATTAAATTGAAGTAAGCTAGTACGTAAAATATAAGAAATACACTTTCTAAGGCACGGGCATTTGTATTGAATTTTAAAATATTCTGTATAAATAGGCTGTTGCATATAGAAAAAATAGTAAAAACCACTATTAATATAGAAATTATTTGTTTTAATATCTTCTTGTCAAAATATAGGTAATATACTAAGGATAATAAGCCAAATTGGACAATTACATAAACATGCAATAATGGTAAATTTGTATAGCCTAACTTTCCGAGAATAACCGCACAAATCTCAACCCCCCCCGTTACATAAAGATATAGACTGAATCGTTGGAAAACGATGTCAAATCTTTTGTAGTTGACTATGCTAATCCCAATCGGTAAAAAAATGGAAAGTGAGTTGATTAGGAACATCCACCATAGCAGATTGTATGACATAAGAATATAAAATTTTTAATAAATATGGCCTTAGAAGACGTTTGAGAAGGTGTTTTATGTAAAAATAATGCTTTAAAATTATATGATTAATTAACTGCAAAGGAGAGAAGTATGGCAAAAGATGTAGGGGACCGCCATAGGTATGGTTATTCGGTCCCCTTAGTTGCTCACTTTTTTTTATCACGCTATGCTATTTACAAGCTAAGAATAAGCCCTTATTAAGGATTACATACTGGCGGGCACGGACTCCCAAAATCATAAAGATTATCATCACCATCTCCACCTCCTTCAAGCGTTGGATCAATAGGTGCCTGGGCATTAATTAGCATCACATTGTTTAGGCTTTTTTCCAGGGATGCAAGCTTCCCAGCGATATTTTCTTCATACCGAATATCATACAAATCGCGGCCATTTTCGTGTACCCCAGATACCACCAAGGTAGTAGATCCAAGATCCTTATCTAAAACCTCTATCCCATCCTGTGGATCAACCCTTTTCTTAGTTGATAAGAAAAAACGGATTTTATCTACATCATCGTCTTTAAATAACATATCTACAAAGGTATTGATGCTATACCGCCAAGCCTTAATAAGTAAGGGAACTTCGTTTGCCCGTATTTTTTGCTCCATACGCTTACTGGAATTATCAATATAACCCCGAATCCAGTCTTTGGCTACTCTTGGCTTAAGAATGGTATCTTCTGTTTCCCCACCTTCCAGTATCTTTGGACGCGGGTTACTTAAATGGTTGGAATCTGGATTGCCGGTAGTAAATCGGTTCCGAATAAGGGTTTCTTCGGATTGGATGTACATTTCGTCAACATCCTGTCCAGGAAATTCTTCTGCCCTTGCACCATTTTGTCCATTAATGACCCCTACAGCCAATAACTTTACATCTTGTGGTTTCCAATTGGGACTACTAAAGGGTACAGAAACCCCTAAATAAAAGCGTAAATGGCTAAGTTTATAGCCGCTAATAAGCTTTTCATAGAGATGCTTCAAGTCTTCTCGCTTGAAATCCCAGGCTTGTACGTAATTTTCATGGCTAACAAGGTCGTGGTATTTATCTTTTTGCCACTCCCTCATCATCTCTTTGGGACTAATCCGGTTATTCGGATTAAAAGACCCCTCTGTGTTTTCAGACATTCTTATGTGTTTAAAGCGGTGGATATGTGTTTTATTTGTAAAACAAACATAAGAGAAAGTAGGAGGAGATACAAATGCCCAAGGAAGGGACTTAAAAGAGATGTTTTGTAAAATGTTGATTTCTAGAATTTTACCCGATGGGGGCACAAGGAAAACCCGGGAAAACCCCTAGTGTTTTGGGTGGAAACCACCAAGGTTATATAACAGGGTGTAAGCTAGTTAAGTAGGCTAGCAAACATAATAGATACTTGTCACACAGACAAGGGCAGGCACCTGAAGTACCCGGAACACTATCTTTTTCTGTTCTTTGAGCTAATAAATAGGGCATGAATTACGTTTTGATACCCAATCGCCGTTTAAATTCTTCACGATAGGATGCCGTGATATATACGACATTATTGATTTTTTCCCTGTTGGGTAGGGAGTCGGTTTGCATCACAACAAAGGTAAACTTCCGGTCAAATTGTTTGATATGTTTTAAGTGGATGGCTTCAGAACGACTTACCCGCATAATATCCGGATGTATGAGCTCTTCCATGGCCTTTTTAAGGGTTTTGGAGGCCAAATGATAGGCCTTTTGCCGGGTGTAGAGTTGAGTGGCCACATTATCGGCTCTCAAAAAGAGAATATCTTCCACGTGGATAACATCATAAATACCCTCACTCCACACAAAATAACGCCCATCCTGAGTTATAGAGGAGGATACTTCAGGGGCCTGGTGATTTTGTAAGGCCAACTGAATGGCAATATGTAATTGGTCATAATTGATGGGCTTTAATAAATAACTAGCCGGGGTGCTGAGAAAAGCCCTATCGCGTAATTCTTGGTTGAGAAATGCTGTGAGGAAAATGATAGGAATATCCAGAATTTTACGTATATCTTGGGCCGCTTGAATACCGTCTTTGTATCCTCTTATTTTAATATCACAAATGGCCAGGTCGGGCGCCTTTTGCTTTACGGAAACCAAAGCCTCTTCATAGGAGCTGGCTATTGCGGTGATGGTATAACCAAATTTAAGTAATTGTGACTGAATTTGATGAGCAATATCCGGATGATCTTCCAACACAAGAATTTTGGGTTCAAGGTTCATAGGGATTTGGGTTTAAAATGTAAATCAACAATAAAGCGGGTTCCTTCCAGATGATTGGGGTCAATATGCAACTGCCCTTGGTGAATCTTGGCCATCATATGGACTATTTTTAAGCCGAGGGAGTGGATCAGCTCGAATTTTAGTTGATTCTTATCTTGTATTTCCTGAGGCAATCCTGAACCATTATCTTCAACGTACAAACGGAACTTGTCTTCATTTTGGTAGAGCTCTATCTTGATACGAGGCTCTGGGCTTAGATAAAATGCGTATTTAAAGCTATTGTTTACTAGTTCATAGACGATATATCCTAAGAAATAGGCATTTTCTTGAGGAAGGCTAATGCCTTGGGTGTTTATGAAAACATCAGGCTCTTGGTTCTTGGGAAAATGCATGTATTTCAAGGTTTGGATTATTTCCAAGAAATAATCGTAAAGACCTATCGAGGCAGATTTATTATGCTGGTACATCAATTGTTGATGAATGCGTGCCATATCAGTTATCCTTTTGTCAATTCGCCCAAATACCTCATGCAGGGCTTGGTCTTGTACATGTTCGGCTTCCCTACCAATGATGGCAGATACAGCTTGTAGGTTATTGATCACCCGGTGATTCAGCTCGCGTAATAAGAGCTCAATCATGACATGTTGCTCTTGAAGCTTTTCGTGATTAAGGGATAGTTGTTTGTAGCGGGCCGCGATTTCAACTCTCGATTGCTCTAGGGCCTTCGTACGTTCCTTGACCTTAGCTTCTAGGATGCTATTCGATTCTTTCAGTTCTTGGACCAGCATGTGGTTTTCCCGCCGTAGTTGATGTATTTGAAAAGCGTTGGCTATAGTCAATTTAAGTTCTTCTTTATCCCAAGGCTTGTACAAATAGCGGTATACCTCTCCTTGATTTATGGCCTGAACCACAGCCTCTACTTCACTATAGCCCGTTAGAATGATGCGGATAGGCTCAGGAAATTCGGGGAGAATATGCGCGAGAAATTCCGTACCCGTCATCTCGGGCATTCTTTGGTCCGTGATGATTATATGGATGTCCTTTTTTTTTAAGATCTCGATACCTTCCAAAGCAGAGCTGGCGGTCTCTATTTCATAAATTCTCCGAAAGGCCAAGCGAAATGCATGCTGATTTTGTATTTCATCGTCTACAAATAAGATATGAGGTTTGATTTGCGGCATAGTTTTCTGTAATCTTTTTAAAAAAGAATAGTTTTAGAACATCTGGGGCTTCCCCGCGCCTGAAAAATTTGCTTAGGATTTTCCATTAGCGAGCGCGGGTCGGGCTAGGCTGCCGAGCCGGCCTACCCGCAAAGCAGCGGCGGTCTCGGCCCATACGGGCGCCTATCCCTAAGCCGGTGTTTTTACTTTGAACGAAGCTTGTGAAAGATTACATAAGCAATCGTGCTCGCTATGCATGTTTTATCTTGCTACTTAAATTTATATCAAAGGTGTCAATAAAGGTTATTTATTAAGGTAAAGAGCTTTCTGATTAGTTCATTTTTATCAAAATTACTCCTCAGAAGTGACGGGTAGGTAAAATCACTTCAAAAGTACTCCCCTTGCCGGGTTCACTTTCTACCTGGATTTGTCCCCTATGATTTTGAATGATAGTATGTACAATGGAGAGCCCTAAGCCTACTCCTTGGCCCACGGGTTTTGTGGTAAAAAAAGGCTCAAAAATGTGAGGTTTGGTATCCTCTGAAATACCAACGCCAGAATCTTGAATAGTAACTAAGAGGTTCCCATCAGAAAGATCACGAGTGCAGATATTAATGCTACCTTCAGTTTCTATAGCATCAATGGCATTGGTAATTAAATTCATAAACATTTGGTTGAGCTTGCCAGGATAGGCTTCCAAAGTGCCTTGTGCTTTATAATCTTTTACCAATTGGATGCGTTCTTTGTAGCGGTTGTATAATAAAGTAAGGGTAGCGTCAAGATTTTCGTGAATGTTGGTAACTTTGTAAGCCGCTTCATCCAAACGTGAGAAGGTACGTAAGCCTTGCACAATTCCCATAGTACGCAAAGCTCCTTCACCAATTCCGTGCAATAATGTTTCTATTTCTTGTATGGCAAGGTCAAATTGGTGGGCTTCTTTTAGCGCTTGTATTTGCTTTAATTTTTCTAGATAATTTTCAGAGTTAAGCTCACCCAAAGGGTGAACCACTTTTGCGATATCTTGTAGGTTTTCTTGTAGGGTCTCGATATTGGCTTTGATAAAATTTATAGGATTGTTTATTTCGTGGGCTATGCCCGCGGTAAGTTGTCCTAGTGAAGACATTTTTTCTGAGTGAATCAGTTGGGCCTGCGCTTGTTTGAGTTGTTTGATAGTTTTTTGGAGTTGATCTCGCTGAGAGGTTATCTCCTGATTACTTTTTTGTAACTCAGCCGTGCGGATATCCACCAACTCCTCAAGTTCTTTTTGTTTTTTTACCAGATGGTAGGTGCGGAGTTTTACGATCACCACGATCATGACTAAGCCAACCAGCATGTAGCTCAATAGGGCCCAATAACTTAACCACCAAGGGTAAGATATGGTAAAGGTATATTCGTAGGGATCGCTCCATATTTTACTAGCACCCATCGCGCGAACCTGGAAAGTAAACGTGCCATAGGGTATATTGCGGTAATCAGCAAAGTTTTGCGAAGAAGCTGTACTCCAATTATTATCCAGTCCTTTCAAGCGAAAACTGTATCGGAGATGATGTGGCGTATCCAAGTCGGGAGCGGCAAAATAAAAGCTTAGGTGATTGATGCGATGGCTCAAGGAAAGATTTTGGGGTATGTTCTCAAAAGGGGCAATATCTGTAAACTGAATTTGCTTCTGCAGGTCCTTGGGCAGGTTGCGAAAATCTAAAAATTGCTCATCCAGGTCTAAACGAGTAAGTTGCGGGGGGTATTGACGAGTAGGAATTCTAATTTGATTTTTATTCATGCGGGTCAAGCCCTTGGTATGTCCCCACCACAGTTGCTTTTGGGAGTCTTCATATACCGCAGTATGGTTATAGTCTAAACCTGCCAAGCCATCAGACTGGCTGAAATGTATGAATTTGACTGAATCAGAAGAAGTAGCTTGAGACTTGCATTGCATATAGTTGAGGCCAGCCAAGGTGCCTAGCCAAATATTTCCCGTTGAATCTGCTGAAAGAGAGACGATCACCTCACCCGCCAAACCATCTGCTTCAGTATAATGGGTAAACTGTTGCCCATCAAATTTACTTAGGCCATTACCATTGGTGCCCAACCAAATATCTCCCCTTGGATCCTGGGCCATACTCAAGACAAAGGTGGAAGACATCCCTTCTTGAGGAGTATAATGGGTAAAATATGCTCCATCAAATTTGCTCAGGCTTTTTTTACGTACAGAAAACCAAATGTTTCCTAACTTATCTTCAAGGATGTTATTAATGTAGTCACCTGGTAAACCTTCTTGGGAAGTATATTGAGTAAAAGCTTCACCATCAAACTTATTGATACCAGCTCGGGTACCGATCCAAATGTTGCCTTGGCTGTCTTCTAAGAGTGAAACCACAATGATATTACTTAGGCCTTGTTGGGGGGTATAGTGGGTAAGCTGTTGCCCTGCCAATTTAAAAAGTCCCCCATTGGTGCCAAACCAAGTGTTTCCTTTTTTGTCGGTAATTATGTCGTGACAAAACCGAGCTATGGTTTCTTCATAAGAAGTGAAAGATGTCCCATCAAACTTAAAAATTCCCTGGTTAAAAGAGCTTAGCCATAGGTCTCCCTTATGGTCTTCATGGACGGCTTGGATGATGCTGGCTTTTAGCCCGAAATCTTCATTGAAATGGATAAAGGAAGAGGGGTTGAAACGGTTCAGCCCTACATTGCTGGCAATCCAGATATTGCCGTGTGCATCCTCAAGAATTTGGTTCACGCTATTGTCCGACAATCCTTCCCGGGTGGTAAAGTGAGTAAATGTTTGCCCATCAAATTTATTTAAGCCCCCTCCATAAGTACCAACCCAAAGATTGCCCTGCTTATCCTCATAGAGCGTCCTCACGTATGAATGAGATAAGCCTTCTTGTTCTGTGTAATTGTAAAAAGCTTGGCCGTCAAACTTACTTAGTCCTTTTTGGGTGCCAATCCAGATATTTCCTTCCTTATCTTCCAGGAGGCTAAACGCAATCCTGCCAGCTAGCCCTTGCTCTTCGGAATAGTGAGTAAAAGACTCCCCGTCGAATTTGCTTATCCCGTTCTTATAGGTTCCCAACCATATATTACCTTGGCTATCTTCCATGATTTTCCAATTTCGGAGTTCTGACATGCCTTCTTTTAAAGAATAAAAAGTAAAGTTTTTTCCATCATATTTTGCTATGCCTTTGTTCCATAAGAGAAACCATAAATTTCCCTCTTTATCTTCCATGACATCTTGAATATCTTGAGTTGGAAGGCCTTGCGGCTCGGAAAATTGAGTAGCTTGAGTCCCATCAAAGCGAATGATTCCGCTATGGCGGGTTACTATCCAGATGTGATTATGTTTGTCAATGAGTAAATTATTGATGATAGAGGGGCCAATATCTAAGTCCTGAAATTTTTTGAAGTTAAAAAAGGAAGAACCGTCAAATTTGATAAGGCCTTCCCCCCTGGATGCTAGCCAAAGGTAGCCACTCGAGTCAAAAGCCAAGTCATAGAAAAAGCTATCATGTAGGCCATTATTCCGGTTCCAATATTGAATATCAAAACGTGCCTTAGACTTCATACTGGGCTCCTGAGCTGGGATGGGTTTAGGGGAAACAACGGCTAGGGTTTTACCTTTTATTGAAATAGGCACCCCCGTGGGAATTGTATCTCCAAAACTATTGATTAGGGCATAGTTTAAGGTATCAGCTTGCGCTTTTTGCCCCTGGCTAGGAATTCTCAGGGGCTTACCCGCCGCGTGATAAATCGGTGCTTGGGGGAAGTTGGGCGATATGTTGGAAAGGATGCGTACCTCTGGGCTTGGCATATCCTCGAGCTTTTTTACCTTTCCGGGGATAGAGACGGGTTTACCTGACTTTAAAGTATCTCCATGAGAATTGATTAGGGGAGTAATACTATCACCCGTTAAGGTATTGACAACATAGCCAGAATCTACCTTTAAGGGATAACTGGGGGGAGAGGTATAAGATGAAAAACTAGTACATGATTGAGAGTGATTATCAGTTTGGCATGAAATTAATAAACTTGTGATGCTTAAATAGATTAGTATATATGTCTTCATCTGCAAATCGGTGTAATAACTACATTGATAAGCATTTTTTAATTGCCAAGTGTTGAATTAATTCAACAGGTGATATAAACAAGCCACGTAAACGGCCTAAAGGAGGCATCTTAGGTATATGCTATGCCAGTTCTCCTGACGCGAAGAATTTTTATACTGGGCTACAAGGCAAAATAATATCAAATCTAGTCCCATTTCCTTTCGTACTTTTGATATGTATTTCACCTTGATGTTTTTCTACAATGCTGCGCACAATAGTTAAACCTAAGCCACTTCCTTGACCTGGAGTTTTTGTTGTAAAGAAAGGCTCGTACATGCGTTTTTGCGTGTCTTCAGAAATTCCTGTGCCCGTATCGAGGATGGATACCTTCACCCTATCTTGTTCCAAATCTTGAGTTAGAATAGTAATGATACCCCTCCCTTCAATGGCATCTAAGGCATTGGAAAGCACGTTCATAAACACTTGGCTTAGTTTGCTAGGGTAGGCTACAATAGCTTGTAAGGCTTGGTATTTTTTGATGATTTTTACTCTTCCTTTAAAACGGTGTTGAAGTAAAGTCAACGTAGTATCTATGTTTTCGTGAATATCGGTATTACTGGGCAGATCGTCACCTGATCTAGAATAATATCTAAGGCCTTGAGTGATTTGAGTGGTTCTTAGGGAGCCCTCTCGGATACCATGCACTAATTGCTTGAGCTCTTGTACAAGCAGGTCAAATTGATAGTCAATTTTATTTTTTTGGATTTCCCTTACTATATCAGATTGATTTTGGGGCGGTATTTCATCTAATGGGGCTATTATCTTTAAAATATCTTGTATGCTCTCATCCAAGGTATCAATGTTGGCATGAATAAAATTGATGGGGTCATTTATTTCGTGGGCAATGCCAGCAGTTAACTGCCCCAAAGAAGACATCTTGTCTGATTTTTCAAGCTGAGACAAAGCTCTTTCTAATTGATCGTTTTGCCACAAAATCTTTTTACTTTTTGATTCCAAAGCATCTTTACCATCCTCAAGCTCGGCTGTACAATCGGCAAGTAATTTCTTAAAATGCTTCTGTTTTTTCTGATAATTTCTAATATAGTATCGCACTAAAAAACGAACACAAAGCAATACGAAAGTAGCAAAAAAAAATGTGGCCCAGGCTATAGATTCCCAAGTAGGGGAAATAATCATGGCATATCCAAATATTATAGAACGAAAGGAAACGTCTAGTTTAAATAAAGTTGGAATGGCTGGTGACTTAATAAAAGCTAGACTAAATTCTTTCTGCAATTGATACGTAACTGTATAATATGTTTGTAAGTGCCCCATAGTTAAGGTTTTGGTAAGCCAATTGATTAGGGGATTTGTTTATTAAGCAAATATGTAAAATTAAGCTAGACCGACACTTGACATAAGTTAATTAAATCGTTTAAGCTATCCTCGCAGAAGGGTATTGGGAAAGCTTAGAACGTATTTTACTTAAAAACTCAGGAGTTATTCCCAGATAGGAAGCAATATGAGCATCCGGAATACGGCCTACTAAATTGGGGTAATCACTCAAGAATTGTAGGTAGCGCTCGCGGGCCGTCATACTAATATTTTGAAAGACTCGATTTTCATAATTTAAATACCATTTCTCTAAAATACGACGGAATGCCTGGCTAATTTCAGGATAGGTATCGGTTAAGTAATCCCAGTCAGACTTTTTAATTTGACAGAGAAGTGACTGCTCCAAGGCTTCCATATAGTACTCACTAGGATTTTGAAAAATAAAGCTTTTAAAGGAGGTAAACCACGTATTTTCAGAGGCAAAACTGATATTGTGTTCCTTGCCTGCCCGACAAATTTTGAAAGTGCGGACACAGCCTTTGACCATAAATGAATTGAAGCGGCACACTTCTCCCATTTTTAAGAGGTGATCTTTTCTTTTGAGCACACTAAAGCTTAAACGAGATTCTAAGTCTTGCATGCCCTGACTACTTAAACGGGTGTGTTTGCTGAAGAAGTTAATAATAGCTTGTTTTTGGTTTGTTTCCATGATAAGACAAAGTTTCTTGTTTAAATTGTTTTCATTATAATATCAAAAGTAATTATCTCATATCTTTTAGTCTAAGAAGGTTTGTGGATAGGTAGGTTTTCTTAGTGAACAAAGGGTTTGATTTAGGGAAAGGATACCCATGAGATGGGAAATGTAAGAAGAGTTCTGCCAGGAGTTGGCCTATGTATGTCGAGTACACTATGTTACTGGCTAAGGACACCACTCGATAGGGCTATCTTACTGCCTAGTTTAATTTAACGTATAGAAGCTTGGGATATGATAGCTAGGCAAGGCCATAAGAAATCTTAATCATAATTTTGAGGGGATTTTCGGGAGCGGGTGAAGACCGAGAGGGCCTTGCGGGTGGCCTGTCTGAGCCGCGGCTGGCCCGTGGGCTTGGCCGAGCGGGGAGGCAGTGGGCGTTTACTAGCTAAGGAGGCCGTGACTTGCTACTCTTGCCTAAAAAATCTTTGAAACCGAAAAAAGCAGCCCTTTTTAAAATCAATTCACGGTCTTTCATAGTTGAGTTAGAGTATGTTGTCTATGTGTGAATTGAAAATAACCCTACCCATGACCCGATTTTTTATTGTTATTCTATGCCTTATTTGCCTGGGCCCCCTCTCTAGCCTACATGCCCAGTACAAAAATTTAAAAATTACGGGAAAAGTAGTGGATCAAAAATCCCAAGAGCCCATTGAGTTTGCCACGGTGATCTTGAAAAGTCTCCCCAAAGAAAAAAACCTGAGCGGCGTAACCAGTGATGCTCAGGGTAATTTTGAGCTTTATACCGAAAGCCCTAATATCCTGTTAGAAGTGAGTTTTATCGGGTATGTAAACCAGACGTATCGTGAACTTGATTTCCAAAATGGAAAGTTAAACCTTGGCACCGTCTATTTAAAAGAAAATAGCGAGGTTATGGACGAGATTGTCATCCAGGCCGAACGCTCGCAAACGGAATTTCAGCTAGACAAACGGGTTTTTAACGTAGGAAAAGATCTTACTAACTCGGGGGCCAGCGCCCTGGAAATACTCAATAACGTGCCTTCGGTCAATGTCAATATTGAGGGCGAGATCAGCCTGCGGGGCAGTGCTGGGGTACAAGTGCTGATCAATGGCAAACCTTCGGTACTTACCAGCGAACAAGGAAATGCCTTGGGATCAATCACCGCCGATATGATAGAGAAAGTGGAAGTCATCACCAATCCTTCGGCTAAGTACGATGCAGAAGGGACTTCGGGCATTATCAATATTGTTATCAAAAAGGAAGAGCGAAAGGGTACCAATGGTTCGTTCTCGCTCAATACCGGGATTCCCGACAATCACAGTGTGGGCCTGAGCCTCAACCGCCGTACCGAAAAGTTTAACTTGTTTACCCAACTGGGAATGGGCTACCGGGAGTTGCCTAATGACATCGATAATATCAACCAAGATCTTATCAATAATAATCAGATTGTAAGCCAAGGCGAAGAGTTTCGCAATGAAACCTTTTACAATATTAACCTGGGAGCCGATTATTACCTAAACCCGCAGAATGTCTTTACGCTATCGGGTAGCTTTGCCTATGAGGTGGAAGACCAGCCATCTTCTACCAATTTCCAGGACTTGGATGGCGAAGGGAGCCTCGAGTCTCAATGGTTTCGGAGCGAAACAACCGAGGCTACCAATCCCAAATGGCAGTATGAGTTTCAGTACAAACGGGATTTTAAGGATGATGAAGACCATACCTTGCTGTTTAGTGCCCTGGGGAGTTACTTCGGCAAAGACCAGTCATCCGAGTTTACAGATGTTACTATCCAAGGCAGTGACCAAGATGCCCAGCAGCAGACCGAAACCGAATTTAAAGAAGCAGAGTACACGATTAAGCTGGATTACGCCCGCCCTCTCAGCGAGAAGTTTTCGATGGAGACCGGAGGGCAAATTGTCTTAACCGACGTGAGCAATGACTTTGCCGTACGGAACCTTGAGAATGGGGTTTTTGTACTTGATTCTAACTTTACCAACCTGTTTGAATACGACCAGAAAGTATACGCGGGCTATGCTACGGGGGCCTATGAAGGGGATCGCTGGGGGATCAAAGTGGGCGTCCGTTTAGAATATACCGATCTCAACACCATCTTGCAAACCACGCAGGAGACCAACAGCCAAAATTTTACCAACCTGTTTCCGAGTGCCCATACTTCCTACAAGTTTAGTGATAAGTTCTCGATACAAGCCGGCTATTCCCGACGTATCCGAAGGCCCAGGCTCTGGGACCTGAACCCTTTTTTTAACATCCGGAATAATTTTAGTATCCGTACGGGTAACCCTGCCTTGCAACCCGAGTTTACCGACTCCTACGAAATCAACTCCATCTTTGACTGGACAAATCTATCTTTAAACTTTGGGGTCTACCATCGCTATACTACCGCCGTCGTGGAGAGGATCTCTACCTTTGAGAACAATGTCACTACTTTTAGACCGGAAAACCTAGGTACGAACCGCTCCACCGGACTAGAACTCAACGGGAAGTACACCCCCAAAGATTGGTTTGCGGTTAATTGGGACTTCAATTTCAACTATTTCCAGCGTAAAGGCGCAAGCGATGTCACCAGTTTTGATTTTTCGGCCGAGCAGTGGTCTACCAAGTGGACGGCCAAGTTTAAGCTCCCCGCTGATTTAGATTTTGAGATTACGGGGCGCTATAACTCGAGCTTTCAGACGGTGCAAAGCGAAGTGGCAAGTGTCATGTTTGCCGACCTAGGCCTCCGCAAGAAGATTATCAAAGGCAAAGGGGTGCTCAATTTCAGCGTGCGCGATATTTTTGCCTCCCGGATCAACAAACGGGAAACCATTCAGCCCGACTTTTTTACCTCCAATCGTCGCCAAAGGGGGCGCTTTATTACCATGGGCTTTAGTTATGGCTTTGGGAAGGGAGAAGCCATGCAATACTCCGGGCGGAGACGTTAGTTGGGGGCTGTCCCCGGCGGTAAAAGTTTGAGTTGATAGGACAGATCTGGGGCCGACGGGGTCGGGCTCCCGGGCTGGCCGGCGAGTAGCGATAGCCCGGTCGGGGCCCGGGCAGTCCCTTCACAATAGCTAAGAAAGGGAGGGGCCCCGAATGCCCCTGAAAATCTTTTTTTTAGTTGACTAAAACGGTCCTAGTGGCCTTAGTCACGGCAGATGCGCCAAAATACCCTAATACCCGTTCATCGGAATTGGGGTCGGTATTGAAGATATTGGTCCGAACATTGGCTACCGGTACGGCAAAAAGGCCTTCATTGGTGAGCTGGGTACGGACTTCGGTTAAAAAGTTAAAGGCATCTTCGGTGATTGAGTAGATCTCTACATCGATGACATCTCCCGTATCGTAAGGAGCCAGGGTAGCCCCATCATCATCTTCCCGGAATGGATTGACGCCATTCCGGATGGGGAAGATAAAGGTCAAGCCATCGATATTCCCTCCGGCGCTGAAACCGGCATCAAAAGCAATATTGATATCAACACCCCGGTTAAGAAATTCATTATTTTTATGCGTACGAATCCAATAGGTATCTCCCGAACCGGGTAAATCCCGGGCAAATAACTCGGCATAGAATCCCTCGGGCTCACCCAGGCTTTCCTCTCTAAACTCTACGATTAATGAATCGATTTCAGGGACGCGTTTTACCTCAGAAAAACCTTGATAGGTTTGTTCCCCGATTTGAATGGTTAAGGTATAGGTGTTTCCAACTTTACCTATAGCCGTGATTAAATCTTCGGGTTCCCAGATATAAGTACCGTTATTATTGGGGTCGAGAAACTCAAAAAGATTCCCCTCGTTGTCCTCGATTTGAACCTGTGCCCCAGTTACAGCTGGGGGTACCCCTTCTTCAAAGTAACCAATACTTCGGCTCAGTGTAATTGTTTGGGCAATACCTACCTCATCGGTGACCCAGGCATCTACCACTAAAGTGCTCGGGCCGGCATCTACTTGGAAGTTGATATCATCTTCGCAAGACATAAATAAGAAACAAACTCCCAGGCTTCCTAGAAACCAGGTGAATCGCAGAATTTTTGAGCTTTGTAATTTCATGATTTAAGGGGTTTGCCAATTAAAACTTAAAATTATAAGAAATGGATGGGATGATACTCCCTACAATGGACAGCCTTACGGCTTTGGTGATATTGCTTGTGTCTTCCACGCCGTCATCATCGGCTTGGTACTGGATAGAATAGGCGTTTCTTCGGCCAAAGAGGTTGTAGACCGAAAAGACCCAATAGTCTTTATTTTTACGGACTTTCCCATTTCGTTTGGTTTTCTTGCCCTGGAGGGTAGCAGATAAATCTAAGCGCCAATACGGGGTAATCCGAATATTATTCCGGGATGAGGTGGCATTGTCGCCTATGCTGTTTATGCCTTGAAAGCTAAACCGATTGGTAGGAAAAGTACCTGGGGTACCCGTACGGTAGACAAAATTACCCGAAAAGCTCCAACGAGAGTTAGGCTCATAAAACCCTACCAGGTTGAGTATGTGGGTTTGGTCATAACGGTTCAAAAACCATTTTCCTCCCTCATTGAGGCCATCCACTTTTCTTTCGCTCTTTGAGAGGGTATAACTCAACCAGCCGTTGAATTTACCAGCTTTTTTGTTGAGGTAGAGTTCCACTCCGTAGGCACGGCCAATCCCATTGAGGAGGTCACCTTCCAAGAGTTCGTTGATGAGGAGGTCGGCATTGTCTACATAATCGATGATATTGTCAAAATCCCGGTAGAATACTTCCACGGAGGTTTCCAGATCATTGTCAAAGAAGTTTTTAAAGACCCCTAGGGTGTATTGGTCGGCGAGTTGGGGCTGGACATTGTTGGTACTTGGGGTCCAAACATCTAAGGGAGAAGCCGCTACGGTATTGGATATCAAGTGTATGTATTGGGCCATGCGGTTATAGCTCGCCTTTAAAGAAGTGGTATTATTCAGCTTTACTTTTAGGGCGATTCGGGGCTCAAAGTTATTATAGGTTTGGATAGTTTCGGCCCTGCCAAAAAACTGCGAACTGATGGTATCCTTTCGGGCTGCGGGGTCTTCTTCATTGGTCTCAAATGTATAGGCTTGTCCGGGGCCCAGATAGCGGTAATGAGAAAAGCGTAACCCATAGCTCAAACTAATACTAGGGCTAATGATTTGCTCATTTCCAATATACACTGCCGACTCCAGGGCATATTGGTCGTCCAAACTGATATCGGATACCTGTCCGGCACTCCGTCCTACGGCTTCGGCTGGTTTGAATTTATATAAGATCGCTTGTCCGCCCAGGGTTATATTATTATTGGGATTCGGAAAAAATGAAAACTCAGGCTTTACACTGTAATTTAAGATGCGGGAGTTCCAATCAAAGCGGTCTTCAGGATTGTCTTCAAACCCCAGGGAATAGTCATAATTGCTATAAAAAGCCGTGATATTGGCAAAAACGCGATCATTAATTACGGTATTCCAACGGACTGTGGCCGTAGCATTTCCCCAACTTGCGTCAAAGATATCATCGGCCGAAAAATTATCCCGCCCTAAATATCCTGAGACAAATAGCTGGTTTTTTTCATTGACGCGGTAGTTCCCTTTTATGGTGAGATCATAGAAGTTGAAAACGCTGTTTTGCAAGTCTTCATCCAAGAAGGGTTTGGCTAAGACATCTAGGTAGGAGCGTCGCCCCGCAATGATAAAAGAAGCCTTGTCTTTTACAATAGGAGCTTCCAAGGTTAAGCGGCTAAATATAAGGCCTACTCCTCCCGAAGCGGAAAACCTTTTGGTATTTCCTTCCTTCATTCGCACATCCAAAATGGAGGAAACCCTCCCTCCATACTGGGCCGGGATACCTCCTTTGATAAGCTTTACATCTTTTACTGCATCGGGGTTAAAGATGGAGAAAAATCCGAATAAGTGGGATGAGTTATACACGGGGGCTTCGTCTAGTAGGACTAAATTTTGCCCGACCCCTCCTCCTCGGACGTTAAAACCGGTAGCCCCCTCCCCTACAGTGGTAACTCCGGGTAAAAGTTGGATGCTTTTAATAATATCCACTTCTCCCAAGAGGGCCGGTATTTTTTTAATGGTTTGGATATCGAGCTTGTTGGTACTCATTTCCAAACTCTCAATATTAGCATCTTCAGCCTCGGAGGTGATTACAATCTCTTTGATAATTTCGCTTTCTTGGGCGAGCTCTACGTCCTGTACTGTATTTGACTTCAGGTCAACCCGGAGGCTCTGGGACTGATATCCGATGTAGCTTACTTTGAGTGTATACGTACCGGCAGGTAAGGATAAGGAATAAAAGCCATACACATTGGTGGCTACGCCTGAGGCTATTTCGGGGATAAAGACCGTTGCTCCAATAAGAGCTTCTCCATTTGTTGAGTCTTTAACATAGCCGTTGATGGTTACTTTTTGTTGGGCCGTACTCCAGCCCAAGCTCCCCAAAAATAGCCCTAGGGCTAGGAAGTATTTCAGTTGAAACATGGTTTATAAGGTTAAGTGTGAAAAAGGTTTCACAATTTGCTTGCAAGCTTAAAGCAAAATCTCTCTAATCGCAATCAGAAAAGGAGTGAGCTGGGCAAAAAACCATACGAATTGAAGTTAACGTTTTGCTAATGGCCTTGAAAAGCAAAATTTTCTATTTGTAATCCAAGAAAATACACTGGGGAAAGGGCGCATTAGGATTTATTAGAAAATAAATTACGAAGCCATTTAATAACTGAAAAACGCACGGGTACCCCCAAGGGATCATCGGGATTCAAATCTCCCTGAGGGCTAAATTGAAACCGAATCTTGAGTCCCGACTTGGGCACTTTTACTTCTTTAACTGTTTTTTCTTTGGGGATGGGGTTTTTGAGGATCTCCTGTACCTCAGAGGCCCGGGGCATGCGTAAAGCTCGTTTTTTGGGGGGTTCGATCTCGGGGAGTTGATATTCGCGAATCCATTGCTCCGCTTCCTGAGGTTTATCGAAGTACTCCCACTCGATTTTTATTCCCAGACTTCGGATGACTTCGCTTCGCCAGAGTGTACTCATTTTTTTTAGTCCTTTTTGGGTTTGGATGGTCCCTAGGGCGAAGGCCCCGTGTTGTTGATAATACTTTAATAAAAAATTGGCAATTAGCCACCTGGAGCCCATATCGGGAGTGCTTTGTAACTCCCGACGGTTTATTAAGATCTTGCGAATATCCCGGGTTTCGGCATTTTGTAGAAGGTATTGAAAAGCATTACGGTAATAATGGGTCTTGACGTGCCCAATCAACTGGACATAGTAATACCCATAAAACTCTTGTAATAAAACCACAACGGTCTGATCGGGACTTTGATATATTGCTTGCATAGTGCCTTGGTAAAATGCTTAACCCCAGTCTTGAAAATACTATCCTTGGAGCGAAAGCCCAAATACTTTATCAAATTCTTATGATATAGCCTGGAACCCCTTTGAGCATTCCATAGTTCTTAAAATGTTATTATTTATAAGGGTTTATACGAAAAACTATGAGTTCGATACAGTGGAATTCTCTCAGTAATCTTCAGGGATTGGAAAAAATCAAAGAAGAGTCAAAATCGCAAAAAGTACTCATCTTTAAACACAGCACGCGTTGTGGCATAAGTGCGTCGGCCCGTCACCAATTGGAATCGTCTTGGAACCCAGACGAGATGCGTGGCATTAAGCCTTATTATTTAGATTTAATTCGTTTTCGGGATGTATCCAACCAAATAGCCCAAGACTTTGGGGTTACGCATCAATCTCCCCAAGTGTTGCTTATTGAAAATGGTGAAGTTACCTATCACATTTCCCATTATGCCATCCAATATGAGCAACTGAAAGAAATCGTAAACAAAGTGGCCAGCTAAAGCCCTTCTCAAAATTGTATATACTTTTCGTAGGTATTCCCGTCGGGGTCTGAAAAAAGAAGTCGGAATTGACTTGAGTTATGGGGGGAGAGACGCAAGACTACTTCCTTTTCGGCGGGGATTACCTCAAGGGCAAGGGCTTTATGAGAATTAGGTAAAAATACTTCTACTTGTAGGAGATTAGGCGAAAATATGAGGACCTCTTTGGTCTCCTTTCGCAGTTTTATTTGTAGTTGGGTAAAACCCGATGGGGTTTTCATCCACTGGGCACTGTGGTTCTCCAAATAGCGGACTCCACCGCCTTGGGTACCTACCAGTATATCGATCCACCCATCTCCGTTTAAATCTCCCAGGGCAGGGTGCAAGCCCGCTTGTAAAGGAATGGTATCTTGCCCAGAGGGGTCACGGAGCCAAACTTCCTTGGGATAAAGTTCGGAAATCTCGGCTAAGTCTCCCTGATAATTATAGATGTTTAAATTGGGCCCTGAATCTCCAATTAAGAGCTCAGGTATACCATCTCGATTGAGATCTTCTTTGAGAATAATCGGGTGGCGATGAAAAGGAGAACTTTTTTGCTCTCCCCAATTGGATTGTTTGAGCTCGTACACCGGCGCATTGTTATCGCCAGTATTTTCATAATAATCCATACGTCCTGTACGGTTTCCAATTAAAATATCTGTATCGCCATCTCCGTCAAGATCTTCCATAAAGGGGTAGTCATGATAGGATAGAGGTAAGTTGAGCGGAAGAAGCTCCACTTTTGATCCCGCTTGCAGTTGTGAATAATCAGAATTAAGGAGAAACACTTGGGTTTGACTTCCTTGGCTGGTAGATATGGCCAATTCTTTATTTCCATCACCATTCCAATCGAGCCCTAGGGCATACACTCGATAAGATTCCATTTGGGATAGGAGTCCCCAATCGCTATCGACCAATAGAAACTTAGCTTGTTGCGGGTTTCCCTGGTTTTGCCACAGTTGTAAACGGGCTGCTTGCCCATCTCCATCGTTTTGCCCAGAATGTCCTAACAATAGATCTAAATCTCCATCTTGATCTACATCCCAAAGAAAAGGGTAAGCTCCTTGCCCCAGATCGAGCATGGTATGTTGAAGGAAGTCCGAACGTTCAAAATTCAATTCAGGGCGCCTTTCTTTGCCGGTATTGTGGTAGTAGGCTACCGAATGGGCAAAATCACTCTGCCCGGTAGCATCATCGTACAGATTGGGCGAGACCAAAAGATCTTGCAAGCCATCCTGGTCAATATCTACCCAAAATAAGGCAGGAAATAAGGTATTATCTATCGGCTTAGATTCTGGAAAGTTAAGATCAAAGGCATTGAAGCGGTCACGTTTTTTATCTCCAACATTGAGCATTCGGTAGATTTCCCGGCAAGATACATCGCCAACCAAAATATCAATGTAGCGGTCGCCATTGAGATGGGCGGCACTGATGGTGGAGCCGATGTGTTCTATCCTATCGGGAAAGCTCCCCCCACCTCCTCCTTGCCCCGGGCGGATAGAGCAGTCTTGGTCAAAGCTAAACTCTCCACAATTGAGCCCCTCAAATACATCGCCCCAACAGAATCCCTGCCGGGCAAAGCGAAGGCTGCCCGGCTTACCGTCCTGCTCTACACTCATGTTTTGATAAAACTCCAAATAACTTCCCTGCGCAAAGTCAAAGGTAAGAATATCAAGATCCTTATCTCCGTCTAAGTCTTCAATGGCCGCGATATCGGCTACCCCAATTTGTAAATTTATTTCCCGGCTCAAGCCTTTTACTAGCAAGGGGTCTACTTTAAGTTCCCACTCAGGCATCCCGCCGGGCTTCGTACTATTTTTAAATACTTTTACTCCCAAAACCGCATGGGTAAAAATATCGGGGCGCCCGTCTGCATCGTAATCGCGTAAGAGTAGCCAGCCTTCTACCTTCGGAAAATGCCCCTCATACTTTGGTTCATGCCGATAATGCCAAGTACCCTCCTTTTGGTAGGCTAAAAAAGTAGAAAGTTTCCGGCAAGAACGGTCGTAGATAACCAGGTCAAGAAAGCCATCCTGATCTAAATCCATCTGGGAAAATTGCGGAGTGTTTACCCCCCCTGCCCAAGCATTTTCAAGCGCGTGGTTTTCACGGATAAGAGGAATGGAATCTTGGAGTTGGAATACCAGGTTTTGCGAAAACCCTCCCTGGAGGGAGAAGAAAAACCAAAAAATTGGTAGATATAGAACATGTTTTTTGGGGATTTGCATCTTGTATGTTGATCTAGCTTGCATGGAGCTTGCGCTTCTTCTTGACTGGGTGTGTAATTAATTATAGGGAATCTGACTCCCTGCTTATAAAAATCTGGGCAATAAAGGATCTCTGGTTGAAGGGGTATCCCTTGTAACACATGCCGGGATTTGCTTTACAAATAGGGTCCTTTTATTCCCTGCGATCAACAAGATAAGCCCTTTATCTACTTGATGTCCCCCCTTCTTGCGTTTTTTCTCACGAAGCATTAAGAAAATCCCTAAAAGGCCTCTTTTCTGTAATAAGATCAGGGCCTAGCGGAGGACTCCCTGGCTTTGGGGCGGAAGGTGAAGGTTTCCACGCTTGCTTGGCAATTCACGCTGAGCCGGGAGAACGCATCGACCTATGACTTGATTTCATTTGAACCCTAAACGGGCTCACTTTGCCGACAAAAACTCAAGTGAAACAGCTCCTTTATAAGGTCTAATATAAAATACCTCCTCAATTAAAACAAACAAGCTTGGGTGGAAGCAGGGAATCAATCAGACAATTGGCTTAGGGATAGAGCGGCCTGTCTGAGCCCGCCGTCGGTATGTGGGTGGGCCGGCGAGTAGCGAAAGCCCGGCCCGCGCAGGCAGCTAGGTCCCCGGAGGATGCAAGGCTCATTTGCGCGGGCAAGCCCCTAAATGTATCTTGTAAAACAAAAAGCCCAAGGCAAGATACCTTGGGCTTAATGTATTTGTCTATTTCAGGCTTATTTCCGCATATCAATTACCTGTACGCCCTTGGGCAGGTTACTTTTGCTGCTCTCAAAGAAATTGGAAGCTAAGGCATAATTTGGGATGATATTGAGTTCGTAGTCTACGATTTTGCCATCTTTTTGGTAGACTTTCCAGCGGTTGATCTGCTTGGTCTGCTGGTCAACAAAAACCCGAATCTTGCTAAAATCTTTTTTCTCTTTTTCAGGAATAAGGTCAATGGTATCTTCTCTTCTGGAAGAGTAGGAAGCGGTATACGAGCGTTCTTTACCCGGATTGGTGACATATTTATATACGAAACCTTTCATCAGAAAGTCAGGTCTAAAGATGACATCCGGATTAAGTGAAACCTCATTAGGATCAAAATTACGGACATACATTTTCTTCTGAGAACGCATGTAGGTCCAAGTGGTATTGCCATCCGAAATAATTTTCCGGTCGGGGAGTTCCACCACGTGTTGCTCTCCTTTGATATAGCAAGTACCCCGTTTGCTTTTGATAGCGCTTTGGGAGCTACTTTTGGACACCGTAGTGAAGGTCAGTTTCATTGAATTTAAGCCCTGAAACTTTTGATATGCATCCAAAAGGATCATCTGAGCTTTGGAGTCGGACTGGGCCTGTGTAGCTATTGGCAGAATAAAAAGGACTGCCAAAAGACAAAATAGCCCGATAACTCGGTTTAGTTGATGTGCTGTGGTATTCATAAAGCCTCAATTTCTGGTTACCCTATATGACGAAAACGTTGGGTATTTGGTTTACGATATGTAATAAAGCGGAAATTTACGAACTTTTAGCCATTCACGAAGCTTTCTAAGTAGCTATAAAGTGGCAAGAGTTCGCCTTTTTGAGCAATCGTAGCCCTTCTTAATAGCCCCTCGGGGTCATGTTTCATTAAGGCAGGGAAGACATGCGTACTCAATTGTTCTCCAAAAGAACGAGAAGCATCCTTGGGGAGTTCCGAGGGAAGATTATCAACGGCCATTACACTTACGAACGACGGGTCGGAGTACGCCGGCTTTTCCTCAAACGTACGGGGATCGATGTCGTACACAGGGTCTTCTACGGTAGTTTCCCGCAAGGTGGTAGGTATTCCACCTTGTATATCGCATGTTACATCCGCAATAACTTTCATTTTAAAGTCGGGCCGAAGCACGTCGGACCGACTGAATAAAGGGGCTGCTTTTGGGTTCCAAAAGTGACCTGAAATAAAAAGGTCTACCTCTCGGGTATATTTCTGAAAG
The DNA here is from genome assembly GCA_963922455.1 of uncultured Microscillaceae bacterium. Taxonomy (GTDB): domain Bacteria; phylum Bacteroidota; class Bacteroidia; order Cytophagales; family Microscillaceae; genus CAWUIO01. The sequence goes on along the minus strand of CAWUIO010000004.1, from coordinate 10,621 downwards.
TCGGCCTCAAAACGTTCTGGGTGACTATAAAATTCGGAAGATTTCCAAGTCCCCCGGCCCAAACTACGGTAATAATCTTGGGAACTTAGCTGGGTAAAAACAGGCCCCGAAAATTTTTTCTGCAAAATATCCCTAGGGCTTACCGAAGGTAAGCGTAGCATTTCCATCACCTCACGAGCTCCATTCCCAACCCGGCCCGAACCCGTAATGAGTATCTTGATGGGTGGCATTTGTATTTGATCCAACTCTCGCTGCATTTCCTGCATATCTTCGCAGGCGTGAGCCGGTTTCAAATCAAAAAGTCTATATTTTTTTCCAAAGGCAATCAATCCATTATAGGCCCCAACGACTCCGGCAAACCTACCAAAAGCCACTACCCGGCCCCCATCCCTTTGGGTCAAGCATTCATAGTCAATAAGACGGATACCCTTGCGAAGAATAGTTTGTAACAATTCTCGATTGTATGCCTGCTGCTTAATGGTATGCGAAAAGAAAAAATAGGTTTTATGGGGTATTAACTGATCCTTGGGTACTTCTTTTACCCCCAAAAAAACATCACAGTCTTCTACCTTAGGGCTTACTTCCAGACCTTGGGCCAAATAAGCCTCATCGGGTATAGAACGAATCGCACTAGACTGAATGATAAATTGCAAACCTGGATAGGCCTTTTGCAAAGCACAACATTGTTCGGGTACTAAGGGAACGCGTCGGTCGATGGGTATTTTGCCCTCCCGAATGATGGCAATTTTCATAGGCGTATGGGCTTTGGATTATAAGTCTATACGAGAAACGTAACAAAAACGGCTACTTATGAAATTTGATGTGAAAAATTCTCAAAAAAATTATCTAATTTTCGGGTCAAAGAAACGTTTTATAAGCGGAATAGACAATTTATTTACCATCCTTTTTTACAGCTACACACGGGAGGTTCGCCCGAGATATCCAAAGGTTTCTTCTAACAGCCAAGGCATTTTTCTCGTACAAGATTTCGTATTCATATTAGAATTACTAATATTTATGTATACTATGATGCGTATGCACCAATCCAATCATTCCCAAGCCACATCTTGGAGCATTTGGCCATTCTCCCTGGGGTGGGGACTTTTTTTGGTTTTATGGTTTGGCTCCCCGGTTGAGTCTCAAACTAAAGACCCCAACCGTTTTTATCTCTCCTTGGACGATGCCTTAAAAGCGCCCAATGAAGTAGTCAAACTGGACCTGACTTGGCAATACATGTTGCAGCTTCCCCCCGAAATTGGCCAGTTTAAAAATTTACAAGTTCTCAATTTGGGTTGGAATAAGTTGTCGGTACTCCCCGCTCAAATTTTTGAACTCCCCCAACTTCGGGAATTATCCTTAAACGACAACCCCAAGCTCTTCCTCAAAAAAGTTTTAAAACAGCTCCAGCAGATCAATAGTTTGCAAGAACTCCGTATTGGCTGGAATGGCATGAGAGACTTTCCCGATGAAGCCGTAGGTTTGCAAAATTTGAGTTCCCTTGACATTCTATGCGATACCAGTATGAATATTGATGGAATGTTGGCAAAAATCGGAACCTTACAAAGGCTGCATTCTTTTAGCCTCCGAGGCAATAACCTACCCCGATTGGGCGAAAACATCCAATTATTGCAAAACCTCACCGATCTGGACCTCAGCGGAAATGCTTTTGAAGAAATTCCAAGTCGATTGAATAAGTTAAAAAAGCTCCGAAGGATAAACCTGTCAGGAAACGCCCTCCTTGAGATCCCGTGGCCCATCAGTACCTTAGACGAATTACGGGAATTGCGCATCGCCGATAATAAACTCTCGGAAGTACCCAACCGCATTGGAGCCAATGACAAGCTCCAAATCTTGGACCTCAGTGGTAATAGTATCAAAGAAATTAATAAAAGGATTTTGAACCTCCGCTCTTTGCGGGAGTTGAACCTCTCTCAAAATGTCATCCGGGACCTTCCCAGTGATTTGAAGGTATTAGAAAAGTTGGAAATCTTAGACCTAAGTTATAATTACCTCGTCGATCTTCCCGAGGATATCCGCCAAATTAAGTCGCTCCGCGTATTTAAGTGTAGCAATAACTCCCAAGTAGATTATGTGCGTTTTTTCAAAAACGTAGATGACCTGATTCGCCTGAATGTCTTGGATGTGAGCTGGAACAAACTGGACACCCTGCCCTTCAATATTACCCAGATTAATACCTTGAAAGTTTTAAATATTTCGCACAATAAAATTCGCTACATTGCGCCCGAAATGTCTCGTTTGTCCCGCTTAGAAGAGTTGGATTTAAGCCACAATCAGATCCAAGAGTTTCCCGAAGGAGTCATGAACCTTCCCAATGTTCGCAAGCTTAACCTGGATTTTAATAAGATGGAACACATTCCTGATGAAATTGCCTCGATGAGCCAGCTGCAAGAGATCTCCTTAAGGTATAATCCTATTCCCGAAGATGAGATTAATAAGTTGAAGACTCTATTACCCGACATAAAACTTATTTATTAAAAAATAGGGGCTTTCCCTACCCCGGTTTTTTTCAAAAAAACCGGGGTAGGGCCGGGCTATCGCTACTCGCCGACCTGCCCACAAACCAGCGACGGGCTCAAACAGGCCGCTCTATCCCTAAGCCAAAAAAAATCTTAAGCAAAAAAAGACCGGTAAACGTAAACGTCCCGGTCCTCTGGTTTTGAATGCTCCTGGCTAAATCAGGAATTTTAAACAGTTTCTAAATGCTTGCGACTTCTTGCATGAGCGTTTCTTGATCTAAGTTATCGCAAGGATACGTTGGTTTTTCAGGGTTGCCCGGAGATGCTACGCTCCACTGACCCCAGATCTGGGTGGCCAGCACCAAGGCCACCGTAAGTACAAAAGCACCTAAAAAAGTGCGGTTTTGGTTTTGTACTGAACTCAATCGTGATCGTCTCATAGGTCAATCCGGTTTTTAAATATGGTTATATGGTTTGGTTATTTAAAGGCGATTATCATACCACTATGTAAGCACCTGATTATCAGACAAAAACCCTTGTAAGACAAACTCTGGAATGTTCACTTTTGAACACTCTGCGCGGTTTATAGGCATGTTTGCTTTATGCTTCTGCAATTTGCGTATTATTCCCCATCCCCGGAAGAAATCCCTGTTAACAATTGTTAAGCAATGGCCTTAAAACCACTAATTATCAAGGATTTAACAAAATATTAAGAAATTCTTTATTCTTTTTCTTCTTGAAGTATGATGCCACTGGCAAAAATCCCACAAGCTTTGCCATCCCTCCGATAGGAGTAAAAATATTCTTCATGCTGATAGGTACACAAGCCCGATTCTTCAATGTGCTGAGGGAGTATCCCATAATTTTCCAACATTTTCCGATTTGTCAAGGAGAGGTTCAAATGATATTTCTCGCTTTGCGCATTCCATACCAAATAAGGACTTCTTTGCCCAAAAGCTTCCTCCACCGCTTCGACAACATCCAGCCCTACTTCATAATGAGACACACTTATACAAGGCCCAACCCCCACTCTAATATCCTGAATATCAGAACTATGCTGCTTTCTCATTTGCTCAATTGTTTGGATAGCAATCTTCTTTACTGTGCCCCTCCACCCCGAATGAGCTGCCCCGATCACTCGGTTTACCGGGTCATAAAAAAGTAAGGGTACACAATCGGCCGAGCTTACTACCAATCCCACGCCTGCTTCACCGCTCACCAGTGCATCCGTATCGGGTATGGCATCTGCAGGGCCAAAGGCACCTTTCCCTCGATCGTTCTCCCCTACTTGCTCCACCGAATTCCCGTGTACTTGATAGGCAAAGCAAAATTGATCCAAACGGGCAGCTTGGGATTCTGCCAGTAACTCCCGATTGCCTTGTACGATTTCGGACACTTCTTTATGATAGCTTATATTTAAGGCGTCATAGGGGGCTTTACTCCTTCCACCTTTCCTAGTCGATATAAAATGTTTTAATTCAGTAAAAGCGGATAAATTAGAAAATTGAAAATATTCCAGGTCCTTATAGACTACTTTTAGCATATTTTTTTTTTGAATTGGGAATCTCCCATATTGTTTTTAAAATTAACTATTCAGAAATAAAGATTGGAGGATGTGATACAAGAAATCATGGACATACAAATTGCAATTCTAGAAAAAACACCTAGCTTATTGCGGGAATTAATCCTTGAAATTCCCTTATCTCAGCATAAATTGGCGCGTATACCCGGTAAATGGACGATCCATGAACACGCTTGTCATTTGGTAGTGGTAGACCTTGTGATGCAAGCCCGTTTCGAGAAATTTCACAAAGATGCTTTTCCAGAGTTCCGACCTTACCTACCCGGAGCCCAAAGCCCGGCCCTACCTTTGCTGGAAATGGATCTTGAAGAAAAATTATCTATTTTTCCGGAAAATAGACAAAATTTGATACACAGTATACGTCAACTACGAGTAGAGGATTGGAATAAAAAAGCCATTCATCCCGAATATCTGGATTACAGTGCCGGGCATTTGCTGCGGCACCTCATGATGCACGATCATTTGCATATGTTCAGAATCCAGCAACTCTGGCTCACTCAAGATGCCTTTTTATAAATCGTATTTCTTGGGGTTTTCAGGAAACTTTGCCCCCGAAAATATAGTTTGTGGCAATAAGAATCACCCAATTATCTAGGTAGGGCCAAAGCCTCTGCCATACAATAAAGGGCACATTAACCTGCACAAAAACCATTTAAAGGATTCATTAATCATTAATAATCATGAAACGTTATCTCATTAACACCCTTTTGGCATTTTCGGCCGGACTCCTAGGAGCATTTACCTATCAGCAATGGCTGGCTCCCAAGTCTGAAATGCACCAAAACAAACAAGAAACTTTACTGACCGAGACCCAAAATAACCTACCCACTACGCCAGTACGCATTCCTAAAGACTTACCCAATGAAGGGGGCGACTTTGTGAAAGCATCTCAAATAAGTACCCAAAGTGTGGTGTTTATCAAAACCGTAGCCGATTCTCGTTTTGATAGTTTCAATATCTTTGATTTATACTTTGGAGATGGGTGGAACAACCGAAAACAAATCGGTTCAGGATCAGGGGTGATTTTCACCCAAGACGGGTATATTGTCACCAATTATCACGTGATTGAAAATGCCGAACAAATTGAAGTGATCCACCTTAAAAAATCTTATGAGGCCAAAGTAATCGGTACGGATCCCTCCGCCGATCTGGCCATCATTAAAATTGAAGGGCAAAACCTTCCCAGCATCAAGCGAGGGAGTTCCAAAAATTTACAAGTTGGCGAGTGGGTCATTGCCGTGGGGAACCCTTTCAACCTGCAATCCACCGTAACCGCCGGTATTGTTAGTGCCAAAGGCCGAGATATAGATCTCTTAGGTGGCCAATTTCCTTTAGAATCCTTTATCCAAACCGATGCCGCCATTAACCCTGGAAATAGTGGAGGAGCCTTGGTTAATCAAGCTGGCGAACTGGTTGGGATCAATACAGCTATTTTATCCCGAACCGGATCATATACCGGTTATGGCTTTGCCGTTCCGGTGGATATTGTAGCCAAGATTTTTAATGATTTGATCCAATATGGTCAAGTACAAAAAGCTTTTACAGGCTTGGAAGTACGAAATATTGATCAGGAAACAGTCGAGCAGTTTAGCTTAACTACCGATAATTATGCAGGAGCCCTCATCACCGAAGTACAGGGTGGCAGCGATGCCCAGAAACTAGGCCTGCGCCCCGGGGACGTGATCCGCAAAGTAAACGAAGATCTGGTAAGCAGTAAGAACGTCTATGAAGAGCTAATTAGCTATTATCGGCCAGGTGATAAAGTAAAATTACAGTATACCCGTAATGGGCAAATGCGAGAAGCCAGTATCACCCTCACCAACCGAGAAGGCACCACTGGGGTCTTAAAAAGCCAAATATTTAGTGCCGAAAGCATTGGGGTAGACCTAGAGCCGGTCTCTAAATTAGAAAGAGAAAAATTAGCTATCGAGTCTGGAGTACGGGTAGTAAAAGTAAAACGGGGAGGCTTGTTCGCTCGTTTGAGAATCCAGGAAGGGTTCATCATTACGTCCATCAATAAAGAAAAAATAGAAACCCCTCAACAAGTAGAACGAATGCTCTCCAATCTTGGAGGGAGAGTGTATATTGAAGGGATCGATAAAAATGGGGTACGAGGCTATTATACCTTTTCTTTTTAAATTATTCGAGAGGGGCTATATTCAGCTCCTCTCCAACATTGTATAAACAATTAAATCTTGTCGTTTTGAACAAATTTGGAGCTTATTTTTTGGTAGGATTGGGAGGCTTGTTTGCCCTGAATGGCCTTACTAGCTTTAGTATCCCCCTTGCTTTTGTAGGGGGAGGACTAATTTTTTACGGTCTTAAACAAGTCAAAAGAGTTAAAAAACGTGAATTGACTGCCGGCCCCAGCGCTACGCTGGCTGCCCAGTTCAAGCTAAATGATGAAATGATCCAAAGACTTGCCAGTCGTTTAGGAGGAAAGCTTACCGCTGAAGACTTGGCTAAGCAAACCAGCTTATCTTTGCCAGAAGCAAAAGAAAAGCTGGAAGCTTTGCATCAAAAGGGCGTATGTCAGATTGATTTAGACCAAGTTAGTGTAGACGGGAAGATCTATTATGTCTTTCACTAGCCTAAAAGACGTGCTTTTCGTTTTTCAAACTCTTCAAAAGTAATGACTCCTCTTTGGAAGAGCTGGTCAAGCTTGTGAATTTCATCGGCTACGTTTTGGTTGCTGGTCATCGTGGTGAAAGGCATAGCTTTACTATATAAATGAGGGTTATATTTTAGATCAAAACGCTCATCACTCATGGTCAAAAAACCAATTGCATCAAAAAAACTAATGATCGATGGGATAAAGGTCCAGGAAAATAGGATATGCATAAGACCCCGGAAATTATCCCCTAAATAAAAGCGATGGATCCCAAAGCTCCCACCAAAAAAAGCGAGTACCCCGGCTATTATACGATCTTTTTTACCTTGGCTCATAGTGTTGTGAGGTTAAATAATGGCTATAAAATTATATTATATTATACGGCCAACTACAAAATTTAGTTGGAGGGTGTTTCTATAACATGTTAGGCTGTACTTTAATTTTCTAAGGATTCCTTTTGGTGCCGAATCAGCTCATTTTCCCGCTCTAGCTCCATAATTCGCTTTTCCATAGACTCCATCTTCATCAATTGCCCTTTGCTTTGAGCTTCTAGCAATTCTACCTTGTACTTTTCCTCTTTGAGAGATTCTTCTAGCTTTCCTTTCTGGTCTTCGATCAATTGATTTTTACGCTGCACTTCTTCCTGGGTAGCCACCAACTCCTCTAAGTTTTGGCGCATTTCTTCTTCCTGGGCTTTCATCTGCTCGGAGAGTTGAAGCGATTCTCTTAAGAGTGTCTGCGTTTGACGGCTGTTTTTTACCGAGGCAAAGGTAGAGGCAATACTTTCTCCTAGCTTCTCTACAAACTCAATCTGGTAAGGCTTGAACTCCGCAAATGAAGCAAGCTCAACCACCCCATAGACTTCTTCATTGAGTTTAAGAGGTACCATGAGGATACTACGCGGATTAGCTTCCCCCAGACCTGAGGTAATATGTACATATTCATCAGGCACGTCCGTCATATAAATCAAACTCCCTTCTTGGTAAGCTTCTCCAACCAGCCCTTCCCCTTTATTAACTCTTTTCTCCAGATACTTGCGTTTTTCGTAGGCATAGGCCGCTACCAATTCTAAATGGGAATCCTCATCCTTTTCATCTTCTACAATGAACAGCCCTCCTTGATTGGCGCCAATATATTGAACCAAATTAGAAATGATGATGTACGTAAAATTTTCAGATTCACTTTGGTTTCGAAAGATCTCAGCAAACTTGGCCAAACCCTCAGAAGCCCATCTTCTTTGCCGATCGGCCTCGGCTACCTCGCTCATTTTATCGCGCATCTCCATCAAAGCCGATCCCAGACGGTCCCGGGCCGAATCTGTTTCGGCCAGCCCTTGATATTCGGTATCGAGTTTTCCTTCCCCAATGGCCAATATAAAGTCGGTAGCATTCTTCAAGTTTTGGAAGAGGGAGTTAATTGAGCTGGCTACTTCCCCTAACTCATCTTTTCTTCGATATTCAATCTTACGATCAAAGTTACCCTCACTAATAATGTTCCCGATTTCGTTAAGCTTGGATATCGGTCGGCTTACATTAAAAATGATAAAAATAAACATCAGTAAGACAAAGAACATGTTGATGGCAAAAAAGAGGGCAAAATTACCATCACGTTTGCTTTGCTCATCATCAAAATAGTTTAAGTAGCCATCTACCAACTGGTTATTATAATCCAGGATCAGTTCGCTATTATTAAGCAAAAACCGATAGGCTTCTTCCAACTGGGGGTTTATCGTACCATCTCTCAGTTTGATAGGCACATTTTCATCTACAAAAAGCAAGGCATTCCTCTGATATTCCTGCCAAAGGGTTTCTACAGGTTTAAAATAGCTACTCCGCAACTCAGGAGGAATTGGAGCAATTTGGGCATTGTTTTCCGGAGATCTACCCCCATTCTTCAAATTTTCCAGATGCTGCTCAAACTTAGCTACGGATTCCCGAAGCTTTTGTCTATAATCTGTATTTCCTTCCAAAATCAATTTGGCGTAGAGCGGTATTTTCTGGGAATACGTACCATTACTTTCGGCCAGATCAACAGTCTTTTCTACTTCCGATAAACTTTGATCATATAAGGTAACCTGGATAAAGTTTACCACAATCAAAAATGCGATAAAACTTAACTGCAAAATAGCACTCTGGCTAATTTTAAGATTGAATCTAAGAAATCTAAACATGGCGTATATTTCTCGTAATAGCTCCTATTCCGTCCGAAAGTTTCTCAGAAAATGAGGCACTTTCTTCTTAAAATTACTAAACTTTTGAATCTAGACAATATCCAAAACCAAGCCAGGGCCAATTATCTCCCAGAATTTCCTAGTTTTGTGCTTGCTTTGTCCATATACATTCCCTAATCTATGAATTTATCGCAACTAAGCGCTTTATCCCCCCTCGACGGACGATATCGGAACAAATTATCCCCATTGGCTCCTTATTTTTCGGAGTACGGCTGGATACACTACCGCCTCAAGGTAGAAATCGCCTATTATCTCGCCCTTTTGGAAGTTCCTCTCCCGCACATGCAAGCCTTAAGTAGCGATCAAAAAAAAGCCTTAGAAAATATAGCGCAACATTTTACAGAGACCGATGCCGCCCGAGTCAAAGAAATCGAAAAAGGAATCAACCACGATGTCAAAGCCGTAGAATATTTCATCGCCGAACAATTTGCCACCCTCGGCCTCGAGTCAGAGACGGTTTTCATTCACTTTGCCCTGACATCTCAAGATATCAACAACACCGCCGTACCGCTTCTTCTCAAAGATGCTATGGACACGGTTCTTGTCCCGGCCATGCAAAATGTAATAGATACCCTCCAAGATTTGTCCCACGCTTGGCAAGAACGCCCCATGCTGGCCCGGACGCACGGTCAGGCAGCTTCCCCAACTCGTCTGGGTAAGGAGTTTAAAGTATTTGCCACTCGGCTCCAAGACCAATTAGACTCCTTGAAGTCCCTCCCCCATCGGGCCAAGTTTGGGGGAGCCACCGGTAATTTTAATGCCCATGCCCTAGCTTATCCCGAAGTAGATTGGGTTGGCTTTTCCAATCACTTTATCCAGCGCTTAGGCCTGGAGCGAACTGCCTTTACGACCCAAATCGAACCCTACGACTTCCTGGCTGCCCAGCTAGATGCCTTCAAACGTTTCAACACCATACTTATTGACCTAAACCGGGACATTTGGCACTATATCTCCATCCATTACTTCAAACAGAAGATAAATCTGGGTGAAGTAGGTTCTTCCACGATGCCCCACAAGGTAAACCCGATTGACTTTGAAAACTCCGAAGGAAACCTGGGAGTTGCCAATGCCTTATTTGAATTTATGAGTACCAAGCTGCCTATCTCCCGCATGCAAAGAGACTTGACCGACTCCACCGTGATGCGAAACTTAGGGGTTCCTTTGGGGCATAGTTTTTTGGCCTGGCAGTCTACCCTCAAAGGTTTGGCCAAACTAGAACTAAACGCTTCTGCCCTAGAACAAGACCTGGAAGACAATTGGCCCGTAGTGGCTGAGGCCATCCAGACCATACTACGCCGGGAAAAATATCCCAATGCCTACGAAAAATTAAAGGAACTTACCCGTACGGGCGATACCATCAATCAAGAAGCTATAGCTCGCTTCATTGAGGGCCTAGCCGTTACCGAAGAAGTAAAAGCCGAACTCCAAAAAATCACTCCCCAGACGTATTTAGGCCTCAATGCTGATCAATTGGGGCAATAAAACCTCTTTTTGGGGCTTCCCCGCGCCAACAAAAACCTGCCCTCTTGCCCCTTTGTACCCGCGCGGGTCGGGCTCTCGCTACTCGCTGCCTTTACGCGCATGGCCAACACGAGCTCAAACAGGCCGCTCCATCCCTAAGCCATTTTGAGAACAGCAAAGAAGCGAGAAGCGAGAGGAGAGATTTTCCTGTTTTCCGCAGATAAAAATATCAATAATTCAAATTAATTGATATTCAACAC
>CAWUIO010000003.1:0-127432 GCA_963922455.1 uncultured Microscillaceae bacterium | reverse complement strand
TATTTACTTATTCTTAAATTTTATATTAAAGAATATATCCATATTCTCATATGCTTTAATCCAGAAACCAGCCTTAAACTCCCCGCCTAGAATCCAGAAACCAGCCTTAAACTCCCCGCCTTTAATAATAACAGCATATGGAAAAATCATCTCCTCTTCCAGTACTACTGCTTCGGTAAGCCTGATTTGATCTATTATGACTACATTTTCAAGTGTACTATCATCAATCTTGTATTTTGTATAAAAAAAAGTATGCTTCCTCCCCTCCACATCCTGTACCGGCCTCTCCCCCTGCAAAGCCTTCACAAACTCCGCTGCCGAAAGATGAATAAGATCTGATGAAGCCATGGGTTTTGTGCTTTTTTGGGTGATAGACTGATAAAGATAAAGAATGTTAAGCAACCGAGAAAAAGAGTAAGAAACTGTTTAAGTTTATTTTTTGTCGGCGAAAAGGGCCGTATAACTTGAGAATACGGGGTTCTGATGAAATCAACAAAGAGCGCATAGCAGCGCTATGGGCGAGGAATTTGATGAAATCAGGTTCCCGAAATGGCTCTTTGCAGCCCAACGCAATTAAATTTAAACAGTTTCTAAGCAAGAATTTAGGGAGATGCTTGCTTTATACAAGCGTTGAGCCCTTTGAGTGCTTGGTGGTTTTTGTCAAGAGTTTGATTATCAAAGTTTTACAAATCAGAGGTGTGAAAATATGAGCCCTCGGTGAGCCCATTAGGGTATTACTGGACAAATTCTTGGCTTAACAGCACCATAGAATAAGTAAGATGAAAATTATTGACCCCTATGTTGCCCCTTTGATGAAAGAATGATCTTTGCTAAGGTGTTGGTCATCAGGTAATTTAATAATGGCCTAGTGTTTTAGTAACCCCGTGGTGACCTCTTTAGCGCATACTAAGGTTTATTTCTAGAACAGAGACATCAAAATAGACATGATGCCTTTGTGAGGTCTTTAGATTAAATTTCTAAGTAATTGATTATCAGTTTGTTGATAAACAGATATCAGTAGTGAGGTGTTTGGAGAGGATACTGCCGCATAATCTCCGGCATAGTCGCCCTAGAAGCAAACCACTCCAAAACCAAATCTACCGAAATGCGGGAGCCTTCCAAAATAGGCTTCCCATTCAAGATATTGGGTTTGGATACTAGGTGAGGAAATGCTTTAAAGGAAATAGGAATTTGTTTAAAAAACCAAGCAGAGAGGAAGGGATTCGAACCCTCGAGGCGCTCTCACGCCAACACGCTTTCCAGGCGTGCGCCTTAAACCGCTCGGCCACCTCTCTGTGTATTGTTGTGTGCCTGGGTAAACGGACTGCAAAGTTATATAAATTATCCGAACCTACCAGCATTTTGCCTTAAAACTGAATGTCTACCTGGGGCAAAGCGAGGCGTAGCGATTCCAAACGTTCCCGGCTAGCGGGCACTTGCCGGAGGCCGAGTACTTTGAGCTGGGGAAGCCGCTTCAGGGCCTCCCAAGGAATATCCTGCAATTGCGGATTGGCATCGAGATACAAAAACTCAAGCTTTTGCAAATGGACAATCTTCTCAGACAAACGGCTAAGCATATTATGGCTCAAGTCCAGATGACGAAGTTCCGGGAGGTAAAATAAGGTGTCTGGAAAAAATTCTAAGCGATTATTACTCAAAAACAACTTCTGTAAACGACGCAGGTTCACCAATCGGGTGGGGACTTGCCTCAAAGCTTCCCCACTCACCCGTAAATATTGCAGATTATACAAAGTATCGATCCGCTCCGGGATTTGGTCTACTTGGCCGTAATAGCCCCCACTGCCCCGTAGTTCCAAACGATAGACCTTATCTCGAGCTTTGTAGGCTTGGTCTAGGCGGTGATAGATGGGCTTTTTTTCCAATTCCGGTTCGCTGAGAAGTTCTTGGGCTAGCAGGGACTTCCCACTTAGTCCCAATACTAAGAGTAAAACCCAAAATTTCACGTTTCTCATAAGCTCTAGTTGTATTTGCTACCAAACCTGTCCCGCCTCCCGGTTCCCTCTCCCTACTTCCAAAAAATCTCTCTTCTCTCCTCTCAACTCTCTGCTCTAATTCGTATTTTTATCCAAAATAACCCAAATGCAATCCCAAATGCAAGTAGATCTCCGCAGCGATACGGTCACCCGGCCCACCCCCGAAATGAAAGAAGCTATGTTTTCGGCCCCCGTAGGCGATGATGTATACGAAGAAGACCCCAGTATTAACCAATTACAAGAGAAAATAGCCGATTTGTTTGGCATGGATGCGGCCCTCTTTTGCCCCTCGGGCACCATGACCAATCAAATCGGAATCAAAGCCCTTACCCAACCTCAAGATGAGGTAATTTGCTACAAAGGCTCTCACATTTATAAATACGAAGGTGGGGGGCTCTTTTTCAACTCAGCCATTTCGGTCAAATTGATCGAGGCCGAACGGGGCAAACTCAAGCCCCAAGATGTCAGCGACAACATCAACCCCGACAATGTACACTTCCCCCTGAGCCGATTGGTCGGACTCGAAAATACCGTCAACCGGGGCGGAGGAGCCTGTTACACGGTTCAAGAAATTCGGGCCATTCATCAAGCAGCCCAAACCCACCAACTTGCCATGCACCTAGACGGAGCCCGCTTATTCAATGCCCTGGTGGCTCAAAACGAAGACCCGCGAGACTATGGGCAACTCTTTGATACCATTTCGATATGCCTCTCCAAAGGCTTAGGTTGCCCCGTGGGTTCCTTGTTATTGGGCAGCGAAGCGGTAATTCGCAAGACCAAACGCATCCGGAAAGTCCTGGGAGGGGGGATGCGCCAAGCTGGCTATCTGGCGGCGGCGGGCATCTACGCTCTAGACCACCACATACACCGCCTAGCCGAAGACCACCAAAGGGCGCAAACCATTGCCGAGCATATCCGCGAAAAGCCTTATGTAGAAAAAATCCTCCCCGTGGACACCAATATCGTGATCTTTAAAATGGCCGACCCTGCCGACATCCAGCCTTTTATGCAGCACTGCCGCGAGCAGGGGGTGCTCTTGGGTACCATGGACCGCGAACTCCGCATCGTCACCCACTTAGATTTTGACGATACCCAACTAGAATACCTCCTCAAAGTGATGGATTATTACGAACCCGTAAAAGCTGCTCCCAGTCCCAAAATTTAGGGGCTTCCCCCGGCCTTAAAATGGGCTGGCCACTATAATAAATAGTGCCGGCCGGGGTCGGGCTGTCACTACTCGCTGCCTCTCCCCACGGGCCAACACGAGCTCAAACATGCCGTTCCATCCCTAAGCCTTTAGAAAAGGCCCGGGCAAAGAAAAGTGGGCAGAGATTTTGGCTCGCCCGCAAATCCTTTGAAGCGAATTTTTTAAGGCATTTCTTATGCCTTTCCCTGGGGATAACAGGGGCCCAACAAATGGGCCTGAGCTGCCCATACCATTTTAAACAGTTTCTTATTACCCTAATCCCGCTCCAAAACAATCCTATAACGGGGCTTGCCATTTCGTAACTTTTCCATGGCTTCGTTTACTTGGGACAGCTTGAAGGTTTCAATGATAGGCTGCACCCCGTGTCGGGCGGCAAAGCGTAACATCTCACGGATACCCAAAGGACTACCCGTGGGAGATGCGGTGATTTTACGTTGTTGTCCTATCAAAGGAAAGATAGATGCGGTCACTTTGGGGGCGGCTCCCACAATGTGTAAGGTTCCCCGGGCTTTGAGCATGTTGATATAAGCATCCCAGTCCAATTCAACATTGACTGTATCGATAATGAGGTCAAACTGGCCGCGTAATTTTTTCAAGGCTTCGGGATCGTGCGTGGCCACAAAGTTATGGGCGCCCATTTGTCTTGCCTCGTCTTCTTTACTAGGACTGGTAGAAAAAGCCGTCACTTCACATCCCCAATGTTTGAGAAAACCTAAGGCCATATGGCCCAGCCCACCAATACCCACCACGCCGACGTGCTGCATGGGAGAGATTTGGTTTTGAATCAAAGGGTTGAACACCGTAATCCCTCCACAAAATAAAGGGCCGGCACTGAGCAAGTCCATGCTCTCGGGTATTGGAAATACCCAACTGGCCTGAGCCCGGACTTTATCGGCAAAACCTCCGTGCCGCCCGGTAATGGTGCCTACAGAGTTGCTACACATATTGTGGTCGCCGCCCATGCACTGATCACAGGTCATACAAGAATAAGCCGTCCAACCGAGTCCGACGGTTTGGCCTATTTCTATGTGGCTAACGGCATCTCCCTTAGCCATGACTTTTCCAACCACCTCGTGGCCCGGCACAAAAGGATACCGGGTAAAACCCCAGTCATTGTCTAGCATGCTCATATCACTATGGCAAATTCCATTGTAGAGTACCTCCAGATCTACTTCATCGTGTTTTAGGGCAGGTAATTCGTATTCGAAGGGTTTAAACTCCCCCTTAGCCTCAAAAGCCGCATACGCTTGTACGTTCATAAAAAATAGATTTAAATATGTTTTTTAGACCATCTACTTGAGTAACTAAGGTAGATCAAGGATCATAACAAGGCAAATTATTTTAGACTAAACCAAGCAAGCTCAGGGACGTAGGTACTTCCCCACGAATAGCGATGAAATGTCCCCTCAATAATCTCATCGAAAATTAATCCCTCCGCTCTCTTCTCTGCCCTCTGGTCCCGTTTCTCAGTTCCCGGTTCCCTTCTTCGGCTGAGGGATAGAGCGGCCTGTTTGAGCCCGTTTTGGCCCTGCGGGAGGTAGGCGAGTAGCGAAAGCCCGACCCGGGCCCGGGCACCTAGGGGCAAGTAAGTTCTAAATTTCTTTTGGCCCGGGGCAGCCCCAAAATAGGCGTACTATACTTAGGGCATCTCTAGAATGCTTCGTAATTTGTGAGCCTAAGCAAGATTTACCCATTCATGATGAAACGTATATTTTTGATCGGGCTTATGACGAGCCTCGCATTATCTCTGTGGGGGCAAAACCCCCGTATCCCGGCCTCGTACAGCCAATTGGCCTACGACCAGGAGGGCAAACTCTATCTGTCGATGGACCAAGAACGGTATTACGCCAATACAGAAGGTCCTCGATACACCATTCAGCAACTGTTAGGCAATCCTAAGGGGAGCGAAAAGGGCCTTAGCTTAGATTTTGGTGATTTTGAAGGCACGATTACCTATGGGATGATCCCCTACGGTCAAGCCCCTCACCCCTTGCCCGTTTTTCGTTTTACCCGGGACTTACAAGAGGGGAAAGTAGACATCGATATCAAGCGTAATTTTCGGTATCCCTACGATTTTGTGGGATGGTCAGAAAAAGGACAGTTTACCCTGGGCTACCGCCTAGCCGATACGGAAGGCATGGTGGTTTTTGAAGGCGAAGTATCGGTGACAGGTAAGGGGCCTTTTGCCATAGCGCCCACGCTTTACGAAGGGCCCTATGTCAATAAACTGGAACCCGACCGGGTGGTAGTATGGTTTGAGACCAGTCAGCCAGTACAAGCTTCGGTAGAAATTGGCGGGAAAACGGTGCAAGACCCCAAAGCGCTTACACACCACGAGCTTGAGATAGGCCAACTACAAGCCGATACCGAATACCCCTATACGGTTCGCTACGGAGATTTTACCCAGCAATATTCTTTGAGAACCGCGCCGGCGCCAGGAACGAGAAAACCCTTCGTCTTTGGCTATACCAGCGATAGCCGGCACGCTACAGGGGGGGGAGAACGCAAAATTTACGGGGCCAATGCCTACATTATCAAGAAAATGGCGGCCCTGGCCTACCAGCAAGAAGCGCGTTTTGTGCAGTTTAGCGGCGATATGATTAATGGCCATCTCACCACCATGGAAGAGCAGTTGCTACAATATACCAATTGGAAAAAAGCGGTAGAGCCTTTTTGGCACTACATCCCTTTTAATGTAGGGCAAGGCAATCATGAGGCCTTAGGATATAAATTTGAAGACCAGGAAGGGCGCTGGATGGGCTTTGTAGATAAATTTCCTTACGAGACGGAGTCGGCCGAGGCGGCCATGCGTAGAGCCTTTGTCAACCCCGTGAATGGCCCGAGCAGTGAAGACGGCAGTGCCTATGATCCCGACCCTAATGCAATTGATTTTCCGAGTTATGATGAAACCGTATTTTACTACACCTATGACAATATAGCGGTCATCGTGATGAACAGCGATTATTGGTATGCTCCTTCTTTGAGCCGAAACCCCAGTTCCAGTGGAGGATTGCACGGCTATATGATGGATAATCAGTTGGACTGGCTCCAAAAGACGGTTTTGGAACTGGAAGAAAATGAGGCAATCGACCACGTCTTCGTGACCCAACACACCCCCGTATTTCCGAATGGTGGGCACAGCCGAGACGATATGTGGTACTCCGGAAATAATGAAAAACGGCCTTACATTGCCGGGAAGCCGGTAGAAAAGGGGATTATCCAGCGTCGGGACGAGTATCTGGACATTTTAATCAATCAAAGCACAAAAGTGATTGCCGTCCTTACCGGAGATGAGCACAACTACAATTGGTTAAAACTGACTCCAGAGGTTCCGATTTATCCAGAGGAATACCCCCATCCCAAATTAAAGATCTCCCGGCCTATCTATCAAATTAACAATGGAGCTTCGGGGGCACCCTATTATGCCCAAGAAAAACTGCCTTGGAGTGCTTTTACGCAATCCTTTAGCGTTGAGAATGCCCTTTGCCTCTTTTATGTGGACGGAAAGAAGCTACGTATGAAGGTATTAAACCCAGACACCTTAAATGAAATTGATGAGCTAGAGTTACGATAGCATGAAAAAAGGCCGGTTTTTCAACCGGCCTTTTTGCTTGAAATTATTTGCGATAATCCAATGGCGGTTTTCGCTTGCCCAGGAGAGGCGTGTATTCAAAATTGGCCCCGACCCGCTCATCCAGTTCTTTTTGAGCTTTCTCGATGATAGCGGGGGCTTCAAAGAGGTCAATCCCGGTGATTGCCAGGGTTTTGGCCGCTAGCATCATGCCTTTATGGCCAATACTCATACCCCCAGCGGCCACCGCTTGCCAACTATGGGCGGAAGTACCCGGTACCCAGGTCGCGGTAGACAGGCCAGCCGTGGGTACGACCCAACTGATATCTCCCACATCGGTAGAACCCGGAAAGGCATCCTCGGATACGGAGAATGAGTTTACCTGAGTAACCAGGTTGAGGTCTTGTTGGCGGTGCTTGGGAAAACTCTGCTTAATTTTTTCGGCAAAGGCTTTTTCTTCGGGAGTATATTCAAAACCGCCCAGGGATTCCATATTTTTATGCACAAGTTCGGCGAGGACCCCATTGGGTTTTAGGTTGTAAACCCCATGAATTACTTCATAATCCATGCGGGTTTCCGTGCCGATGGCAGCTCCTTCGGCGGCTTTGACTACCCAGTCAAAATTACGCTGTACCACCTCCCGTTCGGGATGCCGAATATAATAATATACCTCAGCAAAGGCTGGGACTACATTGGGAGCTTCTCCCCCTCGGGTAATTACGTAGTGCATACGGCTTTTTTCTGGGATATGCTCCCGCATCATATTGACCATAAAGTTCATGGCTTCTACCGCATCCAAGGCAGAGCGGCCATTTTGGGGAGCCGCCGCCGCGTGGGAGGCCGTACCATAAAAACGAAACTTGGCCGATTTATTGGCAAGGGAGGATCCCGCGCTGGCATCATTACGGCTTCCGGGGTGCCAGTGGAGTACCGCATCCACATCCGAGAACAGGCCGGCGCGTACCATATAGACTTTACCGGCTCCCCCTTCTTCGGCCGGGGTGCCGTACAAACGGATAGTGCCCTTTTTGCCGCTCTTTTCTAGGTAGTCTTTTAGGGCCATGGCGGCAGCCGAGGAGGCGGTGCCAAAAAGGTGATGACCGCAGGCGTGTCCGGCATTAGAACCTTTGCGGGCTTGTTTTTCAGGGACATTATCTTGCGAAATACCCGGTAAGGCATCAAACTCGGCCAATATCCCAATTACGGGCTTGCCACTGCCATAACTGGCCACAAAGGCGGTGGGGATTCCGGCCACTCCTTTTTCAATTTGAAATCCGGCTTTTTCTAAGGTACTTTGCAGAAGCGAGGATGATTTGTCTTCCAAATATCCCAGTTCGGCCCATTCCCAAATTTGCTGGGCAACCTTTTCGTATTCTGCGCGATTTTTATCAAGATGGGCCAGGGCATTCTTTTTGTTTTGAGCCATCAGGCCGCTCAAACTTAGGCTCATTAGTATGAGTAGGGGGTATATCTTGGGCATAAGCATGTGTTTTTTATCCGATTTTAGGAAAAAAAAAGCGGAAGCGCAATAGCGGGAGCTAAGGAAAGAAAGAATACTAGCCGAATGGACGAAGATGAACCAAAATTCCTTTAAACCAATACTTTATGGATGCAGCTCAAATCCTCCGGGAGCAAATTATGAAAGCCGTAAGCGAACAAATCCAAAAGGGAGAGCCTCCCGAAGCTATCGAGCACTACCAAAGGTTGCAAGCAGTAGGTTGGCCCGAGGCACATTGCCGCGAAATGTTGGGGCAATGCCTCTTGATTGAGATTGCCGAAATGCTGGAAAAAGGGGCTTCCTTCCAGACAGAACGCTACCGAAAAAATCTGGCCAATTTACCTTCCTTACCTCGGGCGGATATCTCTTAGTCCTGGGTATTCCTAGTGTAAAAAAAATCGTATTCTGGGGCTTTCCCGCGTTGAGCATTTCTTGGCCCAAAAGTAGGTTTTGTTGCGCGGGCCGGGCTTTCGCTACTCGCTGCCTTTCCCCACAGCCCTGCACGAGCTCAAACAGGCCGCTCTATCCCTAAGCCAAAACAGAATAGAGAATAGAGAAGCGAGAGATGTTTGATCGGAGACTAAAGCAGAAAAACCTACCCAAAAAGGGGCAGGCTTTTCAAAAATGAACTAAGCAAGCTTAAACCAAATCTTCTGCTTTGACCGAAGGAAAATCTACCACCGTGTCGGCTACGTGGTTGATGTAGTTGGTCAAGAACGTAGCTACCACGTTTAGTACAATTTCTAAAACTTGTCCTTCTTCGTATCCGGCCTCTCGTACCGTTTTTAGATCATCGTGGCCGACCAAGCCTTTTTTCTCTACCAATACTTTGGCAAACTGTAAGGCAGCCTGTACTTTGGCGTCTGTGGCTTCACCTTTTCGGTTTTTTTGGATCTCTGTATCATCCAATTTGTTCATTTTACCGATGGCAGTGTGAGCCGACAAGCAGTAGTCACAGGTGTTTTCTTGGGAAACTACCAGCGCGATTTGTTCCTGCAATTGGTTATTGAAGGTCCCTTTTTTCAGGTTCCCACTGATATCCAAGTAGCTTTTCAAAACAGCCGGCGAGTTGGCCATTACTTTAATTAGGTTAGGAAGCGTTCCCAAAGTTTTCTGTACCCCTTCTAATAGGGCTTTGGATTCTCCTTGGGCATTGGCTAACTCGAGATTGGCAATTCTTTGTTGTGACATGACTTTGAGTATTTAATGGATTAAAAGCGTTTCATTATCAGGTTCAATATTACAACACCAATACAGACAGGTCTGTTCAATTTTACAAATTTTTAACAAGTTCCTGCGTTAAGCCTTTGGCGGCCTCAATAGGCCAATCCGCTTGGTGGAGAAAACTTTCACTAATGGCACCTTCGTAGAGTAAGTAGAGTTGATGTACGCGCGCATGGCTGATCTCGCGGGAGAAGTTGTCTTCCAGAAGTGTTCGTAAGAACTGGGTGAGGGCTACCTTCTGCTTTCGGATTTCTTCCTGGATAAGCTTCTGGCTATCGGATACCTCGGCCAGGGTATTCACACACCAACAACCCCGAAAGTTTTCCTGCTCATAGGCAGTACGGATGCAGTCAAATATGCCCAGGATTTTGGCTTCCCCTTTTGGAAGATCTTCTAAGTAAGCGGTCAACCTGCTGAGCCACTCATCGTTTGTTTTTTGCAAGTAAGCAAGGCAAAGTTCATCCTTGGTGCGGAAGTGAGAATATAAACTCGCCTTGGCCACTTGGGCTTCGGCAATAATCTGGTCAATCCCGGTGCGGTTGTATCCCTGTCTGTAAAAAAGTTGGGAAGCGGTGTCTAGTATGCGCTGTCGTACTTTAGAGTGTTTGGCCATAGCTCTATTCTATTTTTTTTAATAAACGAACCGGTCTGTCTAGGGGTTCCATAAACTTAGGCTGCGCCTAAGCCCAAAACCAAAGGCTATTGCAAAGATCCTCGTCTACAATTCTATTTTTTCGTCCCGTTTCTAACTTTCGTCTCTCCTCTCGTTTTTCTGCTCTCTCTTCTGTTTTGGCTTAGGGATAGAGCGGCCTGTCTGAGCCCGTCGCTGGATTGCGCGGAGCCGGCGAGTAGCGAAAGCCCGACCCCGGCCGGCACTATATTTCAAAATAGCGAATCTCTTAATAGCCGGGGTAAGCCCCTTTGCGTGGGGAATCTTTTATCCTTGTTCTTTCGGCTTCAAAGCCTCTGCATCAAAATGTTGGGTAAAAAACTCATCGCACCAGAGGCAGATATTTTTGAGTTTTTCATTGCGTTGCTGGGCTTCTTCGGCCCTCACCCCGATAGATTCCCCCATCCGGAGGGGATCTCCTTCATTGATTTTTTGAAATATGGGCGACTTGGCAACCCGGGCCAGCACATCGGCGACTTTTTCTTTACGGGCATCCCCCATAGGAAACTTCGTGCCGGGGCAGCAGGGGTTGATGCGCCAGAGCTGGATCGAGATTTCCTGCGGAATATCTTCATAGCCTCCCAGGAAGTTGCGCCCCCCCGACAAAATGGAACAGAAATTATGCTGGGGATCTTTTTTCCAGATATCATTTTCCATGGCCCGGCCGCGGGCCCAGTTGCCCCCCAGCCACATATCCTCGTCCATACCCCAAAAGCCGTAACTGAGGGTATGTTTTTTAAGATAATTGTCTTTCTCCACGAGAGGATCTAGCTCTTCCCCGCTCATGCCCCGCGACTCAAAGAGTTGGGCCAAGTCCATCGCCCGGGCGCCCGCGTGTTTATGATAGCGGTCTATGCTGGCAATATCAATCCGGCTAACCCCTTTCTCAATCAAGGTATCCAGGATTTCTCCGGTGAGTAAGTCCCCATTGGTTTGCAACATAATCTGGGTACTGTCTCCATACCGCTCGGCCAAGCGATCCAAGATGGCATACAGTTTTGCCCTTTCGGCCAGGGGTTCTCCCCCCGAAAGAATGAGGCGATCGATTCGCTCGGGTAAGTTGTCCACAATGGCGAGGCAATCTTGGGTAGTGATCCGGGCTCCCTTGGGGCCGGACAGGTTGTAGCAATGCGCGCATTGGTCATTGCACAATTGGGTAAAGACCCAATATAAAGATTCGCAGTGATTAAAGTCCTTTTTCATGATTTTGGTGTTTAAATTGTTCCCAAAACTTGATTTCTTCTTGAGCCCCCGATTTTGGGTCGTCTAGGAAGGCCTCTTGGCTTGGATAGATATATACTTGTCCCTCGTCCATTCGGCCCAAGTGGTCTCCCATGCGCAGGGCTTCTTGCACATCATGGCTCACAAAAATGGCCGTCAGTTCAAATTGCTGAGCAATCGAGAGAAATAAAGCTTGCATGGCCCGACGGGTTTGGGAATCTAGACTTCCAAAGGGCTCATCTAAAAGCAGCACCCGGGGCTGTATAATTAAGGCCCGCCCAAAAGAGACCCTTTGCTTCTGCCCGCCCGACAATTGATGGGGCATTTTTTGGGCTTCTGCCTCCAGGCCCAGGGCGAGTAGCATTTCCTCTACTTTGTTTTGGATATCCTTTTTGGTGTATCGCCGTAGTTTTAAGCCAAAAGCGAGGTTTTCCCAAACTGGTAAGTGGGGAAAAAGAAGGGCTTCCTGGTACAGATAGACAATCCCTCGTTGGGGGGGAGGGAGGATACTTAAATTTTGCTTATTCCAGTAGAGCTCGCCTTTTTCGGGCTTTTCCAAACCCGCAATTATTTTGAGTAAGGTAGTTTTGCCGCAGCCCGAACGGCCCAATACGCTCAAGACTTTCCCCGAGGCGAGCTCAAAGTTTATCCCCCTCAGTACCGTTTGAGAACCGTATTTTTTCTCGATATTTTTTACTTGCAGCATTTAGACAATCCGGGAATAGGGGTTAAACACAAAGCGCTGGTTGATCCATAGCAATAGCAGGGGGGGCAGGATGAGCAAATAAGAAGCCCGGGCCGCCAGGGCAGGATTGGCTTCCCGGATGTACTGATACACCAAGATAGTTAGGGTTTTGACTTTCCCCACGCCAATAAAATTACTCAATCCAAACTCAAACCAGGAGATCAAAAAGGTTTGAAAAAAACAAACGGCGAGCATGCCCCGAGCGATGGGAAACAAGGCCATTCGGTAAGTCTGCCAAGTATTGCCGCCCAAGGTAGCCACCAACTGCTCCAAGGCCTTTATTTTCGCATTCCAAAACCCCGTAAAGAATATCACGGCAAAGGGGAAAACAATAATCATTTGGGCCCAAAACACTCCAAACATGCTTCCTGACCAATTAAAATAGACAAAATAATAATGCAGGCAAACGGCATAGACCACGGGGGCAATCAAATAAGGAAAGTAAGCCAAAAATAGCCAACGCCGCTTATGGCGATGGTAGGCAATAGATTTGCTGAGCCAAAAGCCTAGGCCGGTGGCCAGGGCCGCTACACTTGCCGAGAGTGCCAATGAGCGTAATAGACTAATGACCAGTTCTTCGGGCGAACCCAATTTGCCTACCTCAGCCGTAAAAATCCATTGGCTTGGCCAAATAGAAGGGAAGCGCCATACATAGCTCAAGGCCAGTACCCCCAGATACCAAAAAGGCCAGAGGATGAGAAAAAGGAGCAAACTGGCTCCCATATACTTAATAATTTGTTTCATAAGTTCCTTTTTGGAAAAGCAATAGGGCTAGCAAGAGCATCACAAATCCGGCATAAAGCAGGGCATAGACATAGGCCATCGGTCTTTCTTGTAAATCAAAGCCCTCCAGCTTTTCCAAGATTAAGATGGAGATCATTCGGGGACTTTGCCTTCCCAACAACAAAGGAATTTCGTAGGAGCCCATCATAAAGATCAGATACATCAAAATAACCGGATAAGCTCCCCGCCAAAGCAGGGGGAGGCGTACTCTCCATAGGGATTGCTGAGGACTAGCGCCTAAGGAGGCCGCCATTTGTTCTAATTCATCCAGGTTTTCGCTTTGCTGTAAATTGTAAAACAACAGGGAAAAAAAAGGGATCGCCAACATGCTATGGCTCAGAATGATCCCAATAGCATAGGGATCTTGCACCAGCTCCGGAAACTCTTGGGCCGAAGCAATCCAAGCCCAAGAAAAAGCAATCCGAGACACCCACCCACTCCCAGATAAGATTTGAAAGGTAAAAAAAGCCGCCACCAAAGCGGGGACCGTCAAGGGGAGATACATCAGGGGCAGCCAAAACTTAAGCCTCAAGGAAGTGCGCAAGCACTGGCTAATACCCAAACTGGTTATCAGAACCAAAAACAGGGAAACCACCGCAATACCCAAACTATACCCTAAAGATTCTAGCCAAACCCAATCCTCCAGAGCTTTTTGCCAGTGGGCCGCGGTAAATCCGGATTGATACACTCCCAGCAAACCCCAGCTTTGCCCTAGCGCATAGCCCAAGCCAGCCAAGAGGGGCAAGGCCACCGCCAGGCCGTAAAAGAACAGCTTTAGCCTGAGAATATACCTCATGATTCAATCACTTGTTTACGAAAATCGGCATACAAACGGATCATATACTCAGGAGCCGGTTCCATCAGGGCCTTAGGGGTCAACTCCTCTCGAGAAGGAGCATGCCGACGTCCTGGTACATGCTGAAACTTCTTCTTAAATTCGGCGGGGAGCTTCTCTAAGTCCAAAATACTGCCGTCTCCCCAAACCTGTGGCTGTAGTTTTTGGAGTTGGGCTTCGGGAGAGATCAAAAAATTGATCGTCACCAAAGCGGCGGCGGTATGCCCAGTACTCCCCACGATGCCCAAGTAATGCGAGTTTTGAATGGTTCCCGTTTCTAGGGCATAAGCCCGGGACGTGTGGGGAAAAAAGCCTTGGGCTATTTTATTATCCACCTCACTGTCATTATTGCTCATGGTAAAATCGAGCTCCCCATCGGCAAATAATTGATGCATTTGCCCCAAGGTATTGGGAAAAGTCTTGCCTTCTTTCCACCAATACCCCTTATTGCGATTGATGAAGTCCCAAAGTTGCGCCGAGAGTTCTTGATATTTTTTGGCCTCAAAAGGCCCTTTGAGTTCTTCGGGGTCTTCGGCCAAAGCATAGAGCCAAGCTTTTAATAGCGTCATTCCGGTAAATTCGGTGGGCATGGTAAATTTACCCGGGTTTTCGCGAAACCAGATTTCCATCGCTTGCATCGTAGCTGGTGGTTCGGGCACCCGCAAAGAATCATAAATCAACACCATCTGTACATTTCCCCACGGGCACTCATAGCCCGCTACTGGCTGCTGAAAATCATAGGCAATAAAAGGGTTCTCAAAATCGATGTATTGCGCATAAGGCAGCTTATCGGTAAAGGGGCCCAACAAAGCATCCAGTTGCCGTAATTGATAGAAGGTTTCTCCATTGATCCAAAGTAAGTCTAGGTCACTGACCGGTTTATTGATTTCTTTCTCCGTGCTCAAGGTGGAAACGATCTGGCTTCCTTGACCGGCCGAGATATGGAGTGTAATATCAAATTGCTCTTTCAAGGCGGCTTGTACGTACTCCTGCATATAATCATTAATATACGGATCACCTTGCCACATCATCATCGTGAGCGATTCTCCCCGGGCTTGAGCCAAGATGCTATCCCAAGGAAGGGCCATAGTTTCTTGACTAGACAAGGGCTGTTTTGATGAATGATTTGTATTACAGGCAATTACGCATAAAAGCAAGCCTATACAATGTACTGTATTTTTCATAAGTAGTTTCTAAAATTAGCTTGGGGCTTGCCTCGGGCCATACCGCGTGTACCCAATAAGCAAGTAGGCTTAAGGCCCGAGGCCGGGCTGGCCAGCAAAGCCCGAGCCGGCCCACGCACCATCCAGCGGCGGTCTCGGCCCTCCGGGTGGCCATCCCTAAGCCAATCCCTACCCAAATTAAAATAAATACCGCAAACTGAACTGAAACTGGCGGGGGGGAGCTGCATTGCGCCGCACCAAGACACCAGAACTGCTCGATCCTGCCTGGATCTGATTACTCTGGGTAGCATTGTTAGCATAGCCACTCAGGTTTTCCGCATTTAGCAAATTAAATACATCCGCCCGAAATTCCAGATTTGATTTTTCACCGAGTGGCAGATCATACTGCACTCCCAGGTCAAAAGTGGTAGACCAAGGAAGGCGGTCACTGTTACGGCTTTCCCCCGGATAGCGGTCACTGTTGCCTACATAAGCATCCCCAAAGGACCTTCCATCTCCGTTAAGGTCCGTTGTGTTCGTATTAAATTCGGCCGGGTCGGGAATGCGGTTAATGGGCTGCCCACTTTGTAATAAAGTCGCTAAGGTCAAGGTCAGGTTTTGGACGGGATAGTAATCCAGAATCCCATTGATGATATGGGTGCGGTCATTGATAGAGGGGCCCCATTCATCCTCAAAATTATTACTGTCCTGAGCCCGGAAGTTGATATCTTCGGTATCATTTTCCAAGCGGGACAGGGTATAGATCAATCGGTAGCCAAATTTGTCCTCACCCGGAGCTTTCTGTAAATTAAAGCTGGCGGCATAGTAATTAGAACGCCCTGCCGTTTCACTGATGACCACATTACGGGCTACGCCCTCCAGGGTTTGGCCATTGATCGTGGCACTGCCATTACTAATCGGAATGGGCCGGCTGGCATCGGCATCGGCTTGGCTACGCACCACCACATTGTCCGGGTCATGGAGAGGATAAGGCGCCGGAGCATTCAAATCACGTAATCGGAACAAATTATACGAACGGTTATGAACCAAATCTACATAAAACAAAAGCTTATCGTTGATTTGGTGTTGAAAACCCAAGGAGAATTGATGGGTATAGGGGTTGTCATAGCCCGCCGGGTTTAAAATGCGGCGCTCATTGGCAAACACATTATTGCGCTCATTTTGCACATCCTCCGGCTGGGGGCCATTCAGGTAGGGAATGTTTTGGTCAAAGCTGGCCGTTAAATTTCCATCAAATGTAACCCGGTCCAAGTCCGTATCGGCAGGCAGTAAGCCCAAATTGATCAATTCTTGCAATTGGGCCCGGTAATCACTCGAGGTAGTGTTCTGCTGCAAGGCATCGCTAATCACGGCGTACAAAATCTTGTCATAGAAGAGCCCATAGCCCCCCCGGATAGTGCTGCGGCTGCCTACCCGGTAGTTGAAGCTAAATCGGGGAGCAATATTATTGTAATCCCCTTCTCCCGAACCCTCAGCGGAGAGATTATCATAGTCGTAGCGTAGGCCCAGCGATAGGTTCAAGCGATTGCTCACCGAAAACTCATCCTCAATATAAACACTAAATATCCTTTGGGTAAGGCCAAAGGACTGAGGACGTAATTCTACGCTGTAATTTACCACTTCCACATCTGCCGGGATATCTTCTACCCCCAGGCTACTTCCCAAGTTTTGGTTATTGAGATTGTCTAGTTGGCTTTGATTTAAGCGTACGGTATAGCTACCGTTTACATTCCCCCCCCCGAGGAGACTATGCTCGGAGTTAATCAACTCCACACCAGCTTTTAGGGTATGTTTGGGTAAAAACCAGCTCACTTTCTGCTGGATCTGTTGGGTGGTTTCCAGTTGGTCAAAAATAAAACCCGGATGTCCTAAAACGGCCAGGCTTTGGTCATTGGGGCCTAAGACGCTCACTTGAGGCTGCCCTTGGTTTACCGGCTCGGCATAATCCCAACGGAAGCGGCTGTATTGATAATTGGATTCCCAAACAAAGTTTTTGGCCGAATAGACATTTTGAAGGGCTAAGAGGATGGAGTTACGGTCTTGAGTATTACCGGCCGAAGGAAAAGTAACTCCCCCCTCGAGGCCTCCACCTTGACGCTCAATCCCTACCCAGCCGGCATTCAGCCTTAGGGAGCTACGGAAGCGGTCGTTCCATTGATGGCTTATTTTAGTGGATAAATAAGAGAAGCGATTATTCCCCCGGACAGTCTCATTTACTTGTAAGTCAGGAGAATTGAGCAGGTTATCTTTTAAATCAAAAGTGTTCTCGAAATTTATAAAGAAAAACGTTCGGTCTTGCTTGATTGGGCCGCCCAAGCCAAAACCAAATTGGTAGCGCTGGAAGCCGTCGCGGACCGCATTGCCCGAAAGGTCTCTTTGGGCAAAAGGAGAAGAAGCATCTATGGCGGGGCCCGGACGCGTCACAAAAAAGGCTTCTCCCGTAAAATCATTGCTACCCGAGCTGCTGGTAATGTTGATTACTCCGTTACCGGTAAGTCCGTATTCGGCCGAAAAATTATTGCTCAGCACGGTGATGTTTTTTACAAAGCCTACGGGTATGGCAAATTTTTGACCTCCGAGAAAGCGCTCATTATTATCCAAGCCATCAATCATATAATTGGTAAACAAGCTATTGGCCCCATTGATACTCACATTGGGGGCTTCGGGGAAAAAGCCGGTGGCTTGGCTTACATTGGGCAAGCGAAAAAGCAAACGGGTTATATCCCGGCCTTCTACGGGTAGCCTCTCAATTTCATCCTGACTGAGTTGGGATGAGACCTCGGCATTGAGGGCATTAATCTGGGTAGATTGATTGCCTTGGATAAGGATTTCATCCAATTTAAACTCTGATTTTTTGGGTAGAAAAAGGAGAACACTCGCATGGGTATTGGCCCGCAAGTCAATAGGCTTACTATCCGATTCGTAGTAAGAATCATTTTCTGCCACCGAGGCCACGTAGCCGTCCACCACCGAAAGAGCCATAAAGCGTACTTTTCCTTGAGCATTGGTTTCTAGGGTGTTTTGATAGCCAATGGAAGGGTTTTCAAGGAGTACAGGGATGTTTGCTAAGGCTTGCCCGCTAGACAAGTCAACGACATTAATTTCTACGCTTACCTGAGCGTAAATTGAGCCCGATACGGCTATTAATAAAAATATACAAAGGAGTCGTAATTTCATTTTTCAATCGATAATAGATAGCAGTTTTGATCTAGCAAAATGCTGGTTTACAAAGGGTTTGTGATTGCTTATAGGACAAGCTGAGTTCTCTTCAAAGCTTGACCTGAAACAAGTTTAGAAGTAACATGTGAATAAAAAATTTGGCTAAGCCATTAAGCAATAGGCAGTCGGCCAGATAACTTGGGCGGAGGCCGTGTGATGGGTAAGCTAAGCGGAATAGAATAGGGAGAACAAGAGAGATAGCGAAGCGATAAAAATTCTAGGAGGATACGCCCCAATGTAATCCACTTCCGAAAAAAGTGCCCGCGGGGCAGCTCCTTATAGATAGTCAATAGGTCCCAAGCCCGGTCTACATCGCGTTTGAGCGATAAATAATTAACCAGAGCTCCTTGGGACAAGAAATAGTGGTTTAAAGACTGGCTGGTGTCACGACCGCACCAAGCTAAGTTGGCAAAGGAGTCTTTTTGAAAGTGTTTTCTGGACAGCCCAATGAGATATACCCCCCCATCTCGGGCCGGGCCTAGGGTAGGAGTGCCCTTTTCTAAATGATAGGCGGCGGCTTGTAAATCTTTTGCATCCAATTCGGGGCAGTCGTCCCCGATGGTAATTAAGTGCTCATAACCCTGGGCAAATAACTGTTCTATGGCCTGGGCAAATCGTTGACCAAAGGTACTCCCTGTTTGTTGATGGCTCCCAATCCAAATTAAGGGCAAGCCACTCTCTTGAGCCACTTGTAGCGTATGTTGAAACATATCTTCAGCTATCCGGGCATTCAATTGATGCCCTTTACCCGGGGCAAAAACTTTGCTTGCTTGTTCCGGTTGATAATCGGAAAATAAAAGGATAGCGGTCTTCTTCAACATACAAAACTACTAGAGGAGAAATACCCTAGATAATGAGTTATAAAAATGTTCAGAGTGGGGACCTTGGGGGCCTATTCTGGACAATGATGTAACAAGGCTACAAATTTTTTAGCGAATAGTGATGTCTGATGCAAGACAAATGAGATGAAAGGAGGCTTTTTAGCAGAGTTTTAACAGCAAAGAAGGGGAGGGAAATAGAAAACCGCCCTTCCCAAAAGGCGGTTTCGTAAAAAATAGAAAAGAACTTTTAGTTTGTGCGATGGGCATCAGCTGAGCCGCTCATCACCAATCTTTTGATCGTAGGGGAGCCTTTATAAACCAGGTCGGAAGCCCCCGATCCTACGGCCGACAAGCTTTCACTTACGCCAATATGAACATCGGAAGAACCGGAAAGTGAAATGTCACAATTTCTAACTTTCAAACCCAGGGCTTTTAAATCGGAGCTACCCGATACTTGGATATTCATGGTGCCTACACTGCCTTTCAGTTTAGCATCGGAGGCCCCGGATAGCTCACATAGCATATTATCGGCATTGATTTCCATTTCCAAATCGGAAGCTCCCGATATTTGAAGTTTAAATTCTGGGGCTTTGATTACATCTTTCACGTACACATCGGTAGCGCCCGAGGAAGAAAGGGCCTGAAGAGAAGTAGCCGTCACATATACTTTGCGTACCTGGTCTTTCTGACGACGCGACCAGTTGTTTTCTTTTTCTTCGTAGATCCGGAGGGTCCCATTTCGTACTTCGGTACGGATGTCATTAATAATGTCCGATCCGGCTTCTACGCGTACGGCCGAGGAAGATCCTAAACTGATATACACATCTACACTGCCTCCACAACTGATTTTTGTAAAAGCACCGACATTACGGTTTTGCGTTTCAGTCTGGGCTACTGCGTCATACAAAAAGCAAGAAAGTAAGAGACATACGGACAAACACGCGAAATTTTTGAATAATTGTTTCATGGATTATAGGGTTATGAATTTAAAAATGTATGCTAAACGCCCATATTAAGCTAAACACTGTATGGGGCATTACCTAGTTTTTTTACAGATTTGATACGTCCTTAGGGGCTTGCCCGCGGGTGTACAAGAGTGCTTTTTAGCCAGTTGCTGCCCCCGCGGGCCGGGCTATCACTACTCGCCATCCCGCCCACATCCAGCGGCGGGCTCAAACAGGCCGTTCTATCCCTAAGCCACTCGATAAGAGAGTTTAAGGGGTAGAGAAGTAAAATCAAGAAAGGAAAAGTCCTTGTGCTTTCTTTACCACTCACACTTTTCTTTGGCTTAGGGATACCCACCGCTTGCGGCCGAGACCGCTGTGGGCCGTGGGTCAGCCGGCTCGGGCTTTGCTGGGTAGCCCGGCCCTCGCCCTCCCTAGGTGTAGGGGCATTCAAGGCCCCCGCCCAAGTCCAGGTATGTTCCAAACCTTCAAGAAATGCGCGAGGGCAAGCCCCTAATTTTATACTAAATCTACTAGAAAGAGGATCTGAGATTAAAAAGGTTGCACCAGGAGGAGAAAAATTTAGCTTTTGCTGTATAATTTTACTTCACGCTTGCGATAATTGATAAGGTATACGCCAACCAGGATCAGTGAAATGAATAAAATTTGATTGATACTTAGCACTTCTCCATCGGCCACGCCCCAGACAATGGCTACTACCGGGATTAAATAGGTGACCGAACTGGCAAATATCGCCGAGGTAAACTGGATGAGGCGATAAAAAAACACCAAGGCAATCGCAGTGGAAAACATCCCTAATAAAACGAGATAAATAAAGGGAAGCCAGGCATCTGGATCGTGTAAAATAGGATCCAGGGAGTTGGTAGCAAAAAAAGAGGTGATAGCCAATGGCCCTATGATAAAAATAGAACTGGTCGAGACAACAATTGGCCTCAGTTCACTCAAATAGACCTTTACCACATTTACATTTAAGCCGTACAAGATAGTGGCCCCAATGACCAAAAGGGCATAAGGATTGATCTGGAACATCCCCCCTTGCGAGGTGCTTAATATGAGCCCGATGGAGCCCAGTAAGCCGATAAATATTCCATAAATCTTCAAACGCGTCACCTCTTGTTGAAATAAGGCATAGCCAAAAACAAGCGTAAATAAAGGCGTAAGGGCGTTTAATACCCCCGTTAAGGCACTGTCGAGACGGGTTTGGGCATAGGCAAAGAGAAAAGCCGGTATAAAACTTCCGCTTATACCCGAATAAATAACAAACTTCCATTTGTCCCGAGGTATTTTCTTTAGCTTAGGGATGGCTACTAAGGCCAAGGTAAAAAATGCCGCCGTTACCCGGATAGATGCCACTTGCATAGGAGTAAAGGCCGTTAATCCTTTCTTAACCAAGATAAAGGAGCTACCCCAAATCAAGGACAAAAAAATGAGCAATATCCAGGCAAA
Organism: uncultured Microscillaceae bacterium; assembly: GCA_963922455.1. Classification (GTDB taxonomy): domain Bacteria; phylum Bacteroidota; class Bacteroidia; order Cytophagales; family Microscillaceae; genus CAWUIO01. The sequence goes on along the minus strand of CAWUIO010000003.1, from coordinate 106,049 downwards.
ATATAAAGAATTGGAAGTAAGCTTGCGTATCATAAAAAATGTAGATTTGGGGGGCTTATTCAAGCCATGGCAAATAAAAAGAGCATCGGGCTTAAACTCAAATTTTTGAGATCTTGATAAAAGCTTTATTTTTACAGATGCTCTTGGTTTTGAATAAGAATTTGTACCGTCCAATGATCCAATTATGCAAAAACTCCTAATAGCCCTCACTTGTTTGCTTCTCTCGGCTCCTTTCTGTTTTGCACAGAAAGCCAAAGTAGTCAATGCCGAATCTCCCAAAGAACTGCTACAGGCCATAAGTTCAAACACCTTAATCAAACTAAAAGCTCCCCGTTATCAACTCTCGGGGTTAAACTCGCTGGTAAAAACCCAATATGTAAGCTTAGAAAAAACTCAAGGTTCTACCATTATCCGGATCAAAGGAGCGGATAACCTGAGTTTTGAGGGGATTGCCGCCCGGGCCTCCAAATTGCTCAGCAATGACCCAAAGGGCCCCGTACTTATTTTTGAGAATTGTAATAATTTAACCCTCACCAATCTAGAAGCCGGCCACGGCCCTAATCCCGGTACCGCCACAGGAGGGATTTTTGTGTTTATCAATTGCCGAAACTTGCGTATGAATTCTGTACGCTTGTTTGGCAGCGGGACCATGGGCTTGGATATGAGCGGGGTACAAAACGGGACATTTATAGATGTGAGTATCCAGGGCTGCTCAAGGGGGATTATGCAGATGCAAAATTGCCGGGAACTCCTGTTCCAAAAATGCCGCTTTACCAATAACCGACAATTCGACTTGATCCGTTTACTCGATTCTGAAGGCATTGTGATGGAAGACTGCCTTATCGACCTCAATCAGACGGGGCAAGGCCTATCCAGCGACCCTTATGCGCTCATTCACGCTCCAGCTCCTCCCGGGGCCGAGCAGGTATTGATTACCTTACGTCGATGTGCTATCGAGGATAATTTATGTCAATACTTCACTCGATCAGGAAAAGCCGTCGAATTGTTGGAATGTCAGTTAAATAATAATATATTTGAAAAAGGATATGATAGTTACTAAAATTAATAGTTCCTCCCCAGCGCCACTTTTCCTATTGTAGATCCAAATTTTTCGTTTTTTTTACGTACATTTATAATATAAGATTATATGAAATTGTAATCTTAAAGAATCTATGGATGGAATTAAACGCCCAATCCTGGAAGCCTATTGGCCTCTCTTAGGATTATTTTGCTTTATTGTACTGGGGAGCAGTTGTGCAAGTTTGTCCCCTGCGGTACGCTCTATTCCCCCGGATGCCACTTTTGCCGCCCGGACCAACATCCTGAGGGCCACCTACCAAGTGCCCAACTGGAAAGATATTCTCCGAGAAGAATTTTCGGTAGATGTGGAGTCGGATACCTCTCCTCGGGCTAATTTCTTAGGAAGTAGTAAAGCCTATATTTATGGGAAATTATTCCACGAGGAATCCAATTATGTGGCATTTGCCATACGGGCCCGAAATACCCATAACTTAGAAAAATTTGTCCGCAATATGAACCCCGACCTGGAAGTTAGGCATATGCGGCGATTTAAATACGTCATTAAAAACAAAAGCTTGCTGGGCTGGTCCCATAAGCTTTTGATTTTGTTAGATGCCCGGCAAGCCCCCATCGAGGATAGCATTGTAGCCTTGTTTGATAAAATAGCCCATCTCAAACCCGAAGAGGGGCTCTATCAGAATAGCAAAAATTTTCAATTGGCCCTCAGAAACGACAATGACGTGGCCCTTTGGATCAATTCAGCGAGTTTGGGCAGCACCCCACTGCTCCAAAAGTTTGCCCAAAATGTTGATTTGGACGATAATTTCGTACACGTCTTAGCCAATTTTGACGAAGGACGCATAGCTGCCAATACCAAGTATTATACCAACGAAGCGTTTTTTGCGGCATACCAGAAGCTACTTTCCCGTTCGGTAAAGCCAGGCCTCTTGAAGCCGGTACCCCTTTCAAACCCCTCCGTCGTGGTAGCCACTTCGGTCGACCCTGATGCCATCCCTACTTTTTTGAAAGATATCGAATGGACCGATAAGGTGAAAAACCTCGTGCAGTCCATGACCTTGAGTATTGAAGACTTTTTTAGTATGATCAGCGGCGATTTTGTGGTGGCTTTGCAAGATGTGAAGCATCTTGAGCAAGATCTTTCCCGCCAAGATTCCCTGACCCCCCTTCCCAAGAAAAAGTCCTTAACCGATATGGTAGTAGGCTTGGGCCTGCGCGATCCAGTCATTTTTGACACCCTTATCAACACCCTGGAAGGTACGGGTTTGCTAGAACGCGAAGAAAATTATTATCGCTTTTTCCGAGAGATTTTTATTATACAAAAAGACAGTTTGGTGTACTTCACCAAGAATGAGCAAATCAAGGACGATTTCTTGCAAGGCAAAGAACTCCAAAGACCGGAGATGTTCGAGATGATCAATACCTCAGAAAATTGGATGGTCGTCTACGCCGACGAAGGGATCACGGAGCGCACCGTCAAGGGAAAAAGCCTATTAAAGACAATTGCCCGTAACTTGCTCAAAAACGAAAATATTGAGCTAGAACACGCCACCATCAATTTGGCTACCGTCAATGAAAAAATGCGGGGTGGAGAAACCGTAATCTTTTTAAAGGATAAATACGCCAATTCCCTCCTAGCGGTCTTAGAAGTTCTTAAAGAAATTGTCTTACAAACCAAAATTCGCCTAGATCCTAATTTCTGGGAAGAGGGTGAATAAGTATTCGTCTAAGTAACTCCGAAGGGGCTTTACATCTCAAAGCATAAGCATACAGACGGTTTGGGGCTTTCCCGCGCTTGAAGGAACCGGTTTTTGATTCTTCCTTTCTGCCCCAGCGCGGGCCGGGCTCTCACTACTCGCCGGCTTCCCGCATGGCCATTTCGGGCTCAAACATGCCGTTCCATCCCTAAGCCGGTTTAAGAGCTACTAATGATTAAAGGTTCTTTCTTACGCTTGGCCGGGTTTACTTCTTTTTTAAGTAAAATACGGAAAGTCGTACCTTTACCGGGTTCCGAATACTTGACGATTAACTTCCCCTGGTGATAATTTTCAACTATCCGTTTGGCTAGGGTGAGGCCCAAGCCCCAGCCCCTTTTCTTGGTCGTATACCCCGGTTTGAACACTTTTTTAATTTGCGACTTACTCATCCCCTTACCATTATCACGTATATCGATAAATACATCACCTTCGGGGCCTTCCAATAAGTGTATTTGCAAGAGGCCCCGGGCACTCATAGCATCTACGGCATTTTTACAAATATTTTCTATCACCCACTCAAAAAGATAGCGGTTGAGCTTGACTACTTTCCCAGGAGGAAGGGCATTTTCAATCTCAAAGCTAACCTTGGTGCTGATACGCCTTTGCAGATAATTGCTTATCCCTTGTATGAGGTTATAGACATCTTCAGACTGGAGGATAGGCTCCGAGCCAATACTGGAAAATCGGGCCGTAATTCTCTCCAGACGCCTCACGTCCTTCTCAATTTCTACCAAGATATCATCTAAATTACCCGTTTGGTCTACTCTAAGATAATCGACCCAGGCCATAAGCGAAGAAATGGGCGTGCCCAATTGATGGGCCGTTTCTTTGGCCAAACCTACCCATACCCGGTTTTGCTCCGCTCGGCGAGAATAATCAAAGGCGAGATAGGTCAAAAAGCCAAAAATGGCAATCACCGTAAGTTGCACATACGGAAAATAACGGAGCTGATAGAGCAAGTCAGAATCCCGATAATATACATACTCCGTGAGGCCTAATTCAGGTTGTTGGATAATAATGGGCGACTTTTGCTCCTTCATGGTAGAGAGCTCGCGCTGTAAAATCCGCTCGATGTGGGCCTCACTGGCATTTTTAGGGATGCGGATATTTTGGTGGTCTTTTATTTTGTCATTGCTCACCAAGATAACAGGGATCGATTTATTGGCGGCAATCACTTCCTGTACGTAAAAAAGCACTTCTATATTTAATTCGGCTTCAGCCGCAAATTTCAAAGCCTGTGCATATAAGTCAATAAGTTTTTGTTCGCGTTTAGCTAACTGGTTTACCAGAAAGTTCGTATAAATTAAAGATACCAGGGCAATCAGGAGAGCTACCGAGACAAAGCCCACTTTGAAGCGGGAGCGATTATTATACAAATCCATTAATAAAACACTTTCTTGTTACAAGAGATTCTTTTTTTACATCATTGCGCTTATCAAACTGACTATTGTCATTTTAAATCAGTTTAGGATTTAAGAAGTTGCAATAAAATGCAGGGATTTCACTAAATTTGAATGAATATACTCGCAATCCAGGTGAAATTCAAATGAAAGCTGCGAGAATATATGCCTAACGGAATGCTCCTGAAAGTCTATGAATCATTTTAAAGCGGTTAGCCTATCCTACAAAAATACCCCTCTTGAAATAAGAGAACTAATTTCCTTAGATCAAGATGCCTGTCGTGAATTGTTGGAAAGACTTAAAAATTACGAGGATATCCACGACTTGCTCGTCCTTTCCACTTGTAATCGTACCGAAGTATACTACTCCTCAGGTATTGATTACGGCTTTAACATCATTGCCGATATACTGGAATTAAAAAAGATTTCCTTTCAAGCCCATTATCAAGATTATTTTGAGCAAATCCATGAGCATACCCAAGCGGTAGAACACTTATTTGACGTGGCTATGGGTTTAGATTCTCAAGTAGTGGGCGATATGCAAATCACGAACCAAGTAAAACAAGCTTACCAGTTAAGCGCCGATTTGAACTTGGCCGGTCCCTTCCTTCATCGTTTATTGCATACGATCTTCTTTACCAATAAGCGGGTTGTACAAGAAACTCCCTTTCGAAGTGGAGCTGCTTCTACTTCTTATGCTGCCGTTGAGCTAACCGAAGAGTTAGCCTCAGAAATTCAAAACCCCAAAGTACTAATTCTGGGGATTGGTGAAATAGGAGCCGATGTTTGCCGAAATTTGCGAGATAGCTTTATTGAAGACATTGTTGTGATAAACCGTACTTGGGAAAAAGCGCAAGCCCTGGCCGAAGAAGGCAATGCCCAAGCCCGTCCTTTTGAAGAAGTACAGCAGGCAGTCAAAGAAGCAGACGTTATTATTTGCTCTATCGCCCGTCAAGATCCTTTTCTTACCAAAGAGCTCATTGCCCAACAAGAAATATTATCTTTTAAATATCTGATAGATTTGGCCGTTCCTCGCAGCATTGAACCCGCGGTAGAAGAATTACCTGGAGTCCTATTATACAATATAGATCAGATTCAGAACAAGGCCAGTGAAGCCTTACAAAAGCGTTTAGCCTCTATCCCGGATGTAAAAGCTATCGTTCAGCAATCTATAGAAGAGTTTGGTGAGTGGTCAAAAGAAATGGAAGTCTCTCCAACGATCCAGAAACTCAAAAAAGCCCTCGAGCAGATCAGGCAAGAAGAGTTAAGTCGCTTTTCCAAAAAACTCAATGATCACGAAACTGCTTTGGTAAACAAAATCACCCAAAGTATGATGCAGAAAATCCTCAAACTCCCCGCTCTTCAATTAAAAGCAGCTTGTAAACGCGGGGAAGCCGATACATTGATCGACGTACTCAATGACCTCTTTAACTTGGAGAACGAATCTCAAAAAGTCACTTCTTAATTACGCGGCTCTCTAGAAAAGAGGGGATCTGGATCAAAATCAGGAACGTCCTTGGCCAAATTTTTGTCTAGGTATAATAATTTTGTTTTATTATTGTTTTTAAACGTATACGGGTACCTCATTTCCAGAGGTAATGTGTATCTATGCCAATCAATAAAACCTGGAGTTATGCCAAGGATTCTATTAGTACTCAACAGTCTTTTCCTACTTACCATTTTCCCTACCTATGCCCAAAAGCAAGTACAATGGGCCAATAAAGTTATCCGCTTTTCCTCTGAATTTATTGACTATGATAGCCCCCAATCCTTTGGTTTTAAAGCCAGTCAAGTAATTGGAGAGCCGCGCAAACTCCCGGCTACCGGGCAAAGCGATTGCGCTTGGTCGCCCGCCAAAATGGCCAACCCCGAAGGGGAGTGGATCAAGGTTGGCTTCGACAATCCTATGGAGATTGAGCAAATAGCCGTTGCCGAAAACTACAACCCCGGATCCATAAGTAAGATTTTTGTCTACGACCTGGCCGACAAACCAAATCTAGTCTACCAAAACCCCAATGTTAACTCCCTAAAAGTGAAAGGGAGGATGTTTTCTATTTTTGTAAAGACCGACTATAAGGTTAAGGCCGTGGAGATTTTTTTAAATACAGGGAGAGTACCTGGTTTCAATCAAATTGACGCCATTGCCATCTCAAACTCCACTGACCCCATTGAAGCCAAGATCAACCTTGCAGAAAATTTAGACTGGAAGTCCAAGCCAGAAAACTTAGGGAAAAATATAAATTCGCCTTTCCAGGAGATTGCCCCTATGGTAACGCCTGATGGTAAAACTATTTACTTTACCCGGTCTAGCCACCCCGAAAACACGGGAGGCCCCGTAAAACAAGATGTTTGGTATGCCGAAATTCGCCCAGATGGCAGCATTGGCACAGCCCTGAATATTGGCCCTCCCATCAATACCCCAGAGCACAACTCTTCCTTTTCAATCAGCCCCGACGGAAACACCATGCTTCTAAATAATGTATACAATGCCGACGGTACCCTCGAGAAAGGCCTGTCCATGACCCAAAGAGAAAGCGGGATTAAGTGGGCCCAACCCAAGAAAGTATTAATCCAGGACTATTACAACCGGAATGAGTTTTCGGAGTTTTGCTTATCCCAAGACGGAAAGGTATTGTTGATGACCGTACAAAGGAATGATTCTTACGGACGCAAAGACGTGTATTTTTCGCGCTTACAACCCGACAATACGTGGTCTACTCCCAAAAATCTCGGCCCCGTAGTCAATACAGCGGCCAATGAAACCTCTCCTTTTTTGGCTTCAGATGGCAAGACCTTATATTATTCTACCGATGGTTTCAGTGGCTATGGCGACAATGATATCTTTGTAACCCGTCGTTTGGATAATACGTGGACCAACTGGAGTAAACCCCAAAATCTTGGTCCCGAAATTAATACCCCCGCCTGGGATGCTTACTTCACGATATCGGCCAAAGCCGACTTTGCCTATTACAGTACTTATTATAACTCCATTGGTAAAAGTGATATTTTCCGAGTGAGGCTGTCTGAGGACAATAAACCAGAACCCGTGGCGATTATTCAGGGGAATGTATACAATGCCAAGACCAAAGAGCCTATTCAAGCTTCCATAATTTATGAGTTTTTGCCCGAAGGAGAAAATGCCGGAAAAGCAATTTCCAATCCAGAAACCGGAGCTTACAAAGTAGTTTTACCCTTAAATAAAAAATACGCCATCTTGGCCCAAGCCAAAGGCTATATCTCGGTAGATGAAAATGTCGATTTGAGCACGCAGCAAGAATACACCGAGATTACCAAGGACCTTTTCTTGGTGCCCATTGAGAAAAATGCTTCCATTCGCTTAAACAACATCTTCTTTGAGCGTAGCCGTTTCCGCTTACTTCCCGAGTCGTATCCTGAGCTAAACCGTTGGATCGATATCCTTAAAGAAAATTCAAGTATGATTATCCGCCTGGAAGGACATACAGAAATTTTCGGGAAACGTTCAGACCAGTACGATTTGGCCAAAAACCGAGTAAATTCTGTAAAACGTTACCTGGTGGAAGAAGGGGATATCGACCCAGACCGGATAAAACTTAAATCCTACGGGGGGAGCCAACCCATTTCTACTGGTGAAGGCGATGAAGAACGGGCCAAAAACCGTCGGGTAGAAATAAAAATTCTTCGCAAATAATATCTACACGATCTCCATTTGCCATGAGGACGGAACAAGCCTTACCCGAGCCTTCATCCTGGGGGATTTGCCCCTTGGGTGTCGTGCCTGTACGTAAAGAAGCAAATGACCGCTCTGAGATGGTCAATCAATTGTTATTTGGCGAGCTTTACCAATTACTAGAGATCGGCCCAGGGAAGAAATGGTATAAAATACAAAGTACCTGGGATGGCTACCATGGATGGCTTGATGGCCAACAGCACCAAAACTTGGATCAAGAAAGTTTTGACGAGCTAAGAGAAAGGCCTAGGCACTATGCCCAAGAACTCAATAGTCACGTTTGGGATAAGAACATGCCCATTCGGGTGCCCTATGGAGCCAGCCTTCCTTATTTGAATATAAGCAAGGGGAGTGGGAAAATAGCTCAAAAAGAATACACCTACCCCGGGCAAGCCTTGGCCGAATTCTCCTACCCAAGTTATTGGGCCCTTTTACAATCGGCCTTTAACTACTTAAACACGCCATACCTCTGGGGGGGGCGTTCTGTTTGGGGGTGTGACTGCTCGGGTTTTACACAACAACTCTTTCAACTTGCCGGCCTCCGAATACCGAGAGATGCCTACCAACAAGCCGAAGAAGGAGAGGCTATCCATGATTTAGGGCAATGTCAAGGTGGAGAATTGGCCTTTTTTGCCCGTGAGGGACGTATTGTTCACGTTGGTCTGGTGTTAAAGCCTCAGGGAATCCCTTCCTTCTTAAAGCCTATGGACGCATCTTATTACATCATGCATGCCCTCGGTAAAATCCGGATTGATGTCCTGGACAAGCAGGGAATCTACCATCAAGAAAAGCAATACTACACCCATCGCTTACATCGTATCCGTAAATGGAGTGGCTTATTTCTCGCGTAATCATTGTTACCGCAAGGCTTTTCCCGGATAATTTACAAACAAGGCTTTCGTAATGAGTAAGTTGTATTTCAAAAAAAGAAATAGTACTTTTGCTTAGTGGCGAAAATTTGCAAACAGCTATTTAAACCATACAGAAAGCTGTAGGCATAGGCCCATTCAAGACAAGTCTTGATTAACTACCCAATCATGAATTTGCAAGGAAGAAAGGTATTAATATTAAATCAGGATTATCGGGCCTTGACGGTGTGTAGTGTTCAGAAAGCTTTCATTTTGGTTTATTTGAAAAAAGCAGAATTGGTAGCCGAATCTGCCAATGCCAGCCTCCGAACGGTTACGGCGCATTTTCCCATGCCTTCTATTATCCGCTTGTTCCGCTATGTGAATTTGCCCTACAAAGGGGTGATGCTTAGCCGGCAAAACATTTTTAAGCGAGATGGAGGCAAATGCCAATACTGTTCTTCCACCCGAGACCTTACCTTGGACCACGTAATCCCCCGATCAAGAGGAGGGAAATCCAGCTGGGACAATCTAGTAACCGCCTGTAAATCGTGTAACTCCAAAAAAGGTGACTTTACCCCCGAAGAGGCCAATATGCCTCTCATGAGACAGCCTTTCAAGCCCTCCTTTATTATGTTTTTGAGGGATTTCTCCGGCCCCGTAGAAGAAAATTGGAAGCCATATCTCGGGAAAAAGGTCAAATATTATTAAAAAGGTTTTTTAGAAGAATTTTTTTTGTATTTTTGCAACTCATTTCGGTGAAGCGGCACGTCTTTGTCGTAAATTCCCCGGATCTTATTAGGCCCCTCGTTTTTCCTGAAATTTATTTTGGGGCAGGGCCTTATACTCAATAAATTATTTAACTAAATGAACCCTTTAACACATAGTGCAAAGGACTCTCAAAGCGAAATTCAGATCATATGATAAACACTCCTCTTGAAGATTTTGACTGGGACAAGCTCCAAACAAAAGGATTCGGAGAAGGCTATTCCAACGTGGAGCGAGCCGAACTGGAGAAAATGTACGACGAGACCATTAATGAAGTTAATGAAAAGCAGGTAGTGACCGGAATCGTGGTTGGTATCGTCGATCGTGACGTAATCCTTAACATCGGTTTCAAATCAGATGGCTTGGTGCCGGTATCGGAGTTTCGCGATATGCCGGATTTGAAAGAAGGAGATGAAGTTGAAGTATATATAGAAAATCAGGAAGATGCCAATGGGCAGCTTATCCTTTCCCGCCGCAAAGCTAAAATCTTGACAGCTTGGGAAAAAATCCAAACCGCCAAAGACGAAGACCTGGTCATCGAAGGAATCGTTAAACGCCGCACCAAAGGGGGTTTGATCGTAGACATTTATGGCATCGAAGCCTTCCTCCCCGGTTCGCAAATTGATGTGAAGCCTATCCGTGACTTTGATATTTATGTGGGTAAGAAGATGGAGGTCAAAGTGATCAAAATCAACTATGCCAATGACAACGTGGTCGTATCGCACAAAATTCTTATCGAGAAGGATCTGGAAGAGCAAAAACGTCGCATCCTCAACAACTTGGAAAAAGGCCAGGTACTCGAGGGCGTGATCAAGAATATGACCAACTTCGGGGTCTTTATCGACCTTGGAGGGGTAGACGGCCTTCTACACATCACCGATATCTCCTGGGGACGTATCAATCACCCAGAAGAATTGTTGGAGCTAGACCAAAAGGTCAAGATCGTGGTATTAGACTTCGACGAAGAGAAAAAGCGGATTTCTTTGGGTATGAAGCAATTAACGCCCCATCCTTGGGAATCGCTGCCTGAAGATATCAAAGAAGGAACGAAGGTTAAAGGGAAAATCGTTAACGTGGCCGACTACGGGGCTTTCTTGGAAGTTATCCCGGGCGTAGAAGGTTTGATACACGTTTCCGAAATGTCTTGGTCTCAACACTTACGCAACCCCCAAGATTTCATGAACGTGGGTGATCAATTAGAAGCCGTTGTGTTGACCCTCAACCGTAAAGACCGTAAAATGTCCTTGGGTATCAAGCAACTCATCGAGAACCCTTGGACCAAAGAAGATATCCACGCCAAATATGCCGTGGGCACCAAGCACTCCGGTATCGTACGTAACTTGACCAGCTTTGGCCTCTTCCTGGAGCTGGAAGAAGGGATCGACGGTTTGGTACACGTTTCGGACCTATCTTGGACCCGTAAAATCAAGCACCCTTCTGAATTTGTGAAAATTGGCGATACCTTAGAGGTGATCGTGCTGGAACTAGATGTGGAAAACAAGCGTCTGGCCCTGGGCCACAAGCAATTGGAAGAAAATCCTTGGGATACTTTCGAAACCGTATTTACCATTGGGTCCAACCACCGGTGTACCGTCACGAACAAAAACGACAAAGGGGCTGTGTTGGAGTTACCCTACGGTATTGAAGGCTTCTGTGCCCAGAAAAACCTCCTCAAAGAAGATGGAAGCGAGCCTGAGGTAGGAGAGAGCCTTGATTTCCAAGTAACCGAGTTCTCCAAAGACGATAAGCGCATCGTTCTTTCTCATATAAAGACCTACAAAGAGCCCGTAAAAGAAGAGAAGAAGCCTAAGAAGAAAAAAACCACCCGTAAGGCTGAAGGAGAAGACAGCAAGTCTACTCTCGGAGATCTGGAAGCTTTGTCGGCCTTGAAAGAACAAATGGCCAAGGAAGAAAATAACTGATTCATACACGAATAGTACCATGCATAAAAGCCCGGTTTTCCGGGCTTTTTTCATGCCTTGACCTAAATAAAAAATACACTACTTAAATGCAGGGGCTGCCCCCGGCGGTCTAAGCGCGTATCTCTAGGAAAAAAAGTGCCGCCGGGGTCGGGCTTTCGCTACTCGCTGCCTTTCCCCGCCCGGCCGCACGAGCTCAAACAGGCCGCTCTATCCCTCAGCCATTTTTTTAGAGGCAGGAAAAGGGGTTTGGAAAAGTAAAGGTAGTAGTCGGTTTGCCTGTTTTGGCCAACCCAAACGTGAGATTAGTGAGGGCTTTTCCTTCAAAAAAGGACATAAAATGGATTATGCCGGCCCAGGGGAAAAATCTAATACCTTAGGAGACGGGGCGCCTGGCTCTAGCCCTTATTCCGAATGATACTAGGTAGAAGATTCTCGCTTCCTTTCGGATTTGTAATCACTATAAGTCCATGTTGGGGGGGTGGGTACTTAAACGCCAATAAAAATACGTATCGTATAAATCTGGATAGCCCAATATATAAGAGCGTACGCAAGCCCATCCCTTCTTAAAAAGGCTTAGGGATGGAAGCCCGGAGGGCCGAGACCCCGCAGAGGAGCGCAGCGGAACGAGGAGGCTCGGGGCTTTGCCCGACAGCCCGACCGGCGCTGCTAGCCGATGAACAATTTAAAAGATTCTTTATAGCGCCGGGAAGCCCCAAAACCTAATAAATCGTTAAGCTGTAGAATAAATTTGTTATTTCTGCTAATTATTCTACCTTTGCAATCCACCCTAAAAAGGTCGTGTGGCCGAGTGGCTAGGCAGAGCTCTGCAAAAGCTCGTACAGCGGTTCGAATCCGCTCGCGACCTCTTTTTACCAAAATTCCTTTCCCCTTTCTTAATTTAGAGTGAGAACCCCTAGAAAAAAACAAGAACACTTTTTGCCTTTCCCTAAGGAATAAATGTATTTTATCCAATATACAAATTAAACATTTTAGAGGGGATTTCTGGGAATGATGCCCTGTAGTTTACCAAAAGGCGAGTGCGTTTCTCAGAGCTAATTTAGAATCATTCTATATAGTTTTTAGGGCCTTAATTTGAAAGCTAAGTATCTGAAAGGTAACAAACTTAGGCTTTATTTGCATATGCATGGTAAATGTTACGAATCGCTCGCTGAGTGGTCTCGGCTAAAAATTTTGCTATGTAAAAAATGTATTGTAGTATTGCTTCAACCTTGAACTTGATGAATCTATACTAAACTACTTTCTCAGTAAAGTGTGATATTTTCTTAAAACAAGGTGCTTCTACAGTTACTTTCATTATTAGTACTAGAATAATTTTTAGATTACCTAATTAGTCTCATCAACAATGGCATATCATAGATTGTCAACTTATTTTAAGTCCATCTTCTTGGCTTTGTGCGTGTCTGCATTAAGTCTTTCTTTTGTTATAGCCCAAGAGCCACAGCCTGAACCCCAAGGTGACGGAACGGAGCAAACCGATGCCGGCGCCGATACCGGGAAACAGTTTGACGAGGCTGTCCTGGCCAAGGGTAAAACCCTTTGGGAAAATAACTGTGTTTCCTGCCACGGTCTGAAAGATGAAGTGGTTATAGGCCCTGGTTTGTACCAAGTTTGGGAGCGTACCCCCGGACGGGAATGGATGGTCAGCTGGATCAAAAACTCCCAGAAAATGGTTCAAAGCGGGGACGAGTACGCAGTTCAGGTGTTCAACCAATACAACCAAAACGTGATGACTTCCTTCCCTTGGCCGGATGAAGACATCAATGCAGTTTTGGATTATATTGAGTACCAGTCACCAAAAGAGATGACCAAACCGGATGAGGTACTTGTTGACACCAAGACTGGAGCCTTGACGGCCGAGGCCGATTCGGGCCTGACAAATTATTTCAATTTATTGTTGGGCGTATTAGTCTTCACCTTGGTACTAATCCTGGTGGTTTTAGGCATTATGATCAATGTCTTGAAGCGCTATTTAAACCAGCAGGAAGGCCTTAGTGAAGATGACAAAGAAGTTATAGATCCTAAATCTAGTTGGTCTTCGGTATTTCAAAGCCAGGCCTTCATCGGTGGGGTTACCACAATATTTGTCTTAGTAGCGCTCAAAGCTACTTTAGATGGTTTATTAGGAGTTGGGGTACAGCAAGGATACGCTCCTCGTCAACCCATTGCTTTCTCTCATAAATTACACGCAGGCATGTACAATGTTGATTGTAATTATTGCCATACCGGCGTATACGAGGGCAAGTCGGCCGTGATTCCTTCGGCCAACATCTGTATGAACTGCCACAATGCTATCAAGCAGACCTCCCCAGAAATTCAAAAGATCTATCGGGCCATCGAGCAAGACAAGCCGATTGAGTGGGTCCGGGTGCACAACCTGCCGGACTTAGCCTACTTTAATCACGCCCAGCATACCAATGTGGCTGGTTTAGCTTGTGAAAACTGTCACGGAGAAATTAAAGAAATGGAAGTGGTGCAGCAAAGAGCTCCGCTTACTATGGGATGGTGTATTAACTGTCACCGCCAAACGGTGGTAGACCACGCCAAAGACAATCCTTATTACGACCGTTTGATGGAGTATCACAATACCTATAATGGTAAAGACCCCATGACGGTTGAGAATATCGGTGGACTGGAGTGTTCTAAATGTCACTATTAATCCCGACAGATCAATTATTTTTCAAGAAAACCCAAGGATAAAGACCTCAAATCATGAGTAATAAAAGATACTGGCGCGGCATTGAAGAGTACACAAACGATCTGGAGTTTGTAAAAAATGCTGAGCGCGAATTTCCTGAGTACATTCCAAGCAATGAAGACGAGGAAAGTGAAGGGCCCAATCGCCGAGATTTTTTAAAGTTGATGGGATTTAGCGTAGCTGCCGCCGCCTTGGCCTCCTGTGAAACCCCGGTCAAAAAAGCCATTCCTTATTTAAATAAGCCGGTAGATGTAGATCCTACCATTCCAAATTTTTACGCCTCTACGTATTTTGATGAAGGAGAGTATGCGAGCATCTTGGTAAAAACCCGAGAAGGGCGGCCTATCAAGGTTGAAGGGAATGAGTTCTCTCCTATTAACAGCGGTAAAACCAGTGCCCGGGTACAGGCCTCTGTATTGGATCTCTACGATGGCACCCGCTACCAAGGATTTGTTCGTCTAGGCGCCACGGCCTCAGAGAAGAAATCGGAACGAGAAGCTGAAAATATTGCTATTGATAAGGAGATTTTGGCTAAGCTAGCCTCAGCCCGGAATATTCGCTTGGTTACCCAGAGTGTGATCAGCCCGACCATGCAAAAGGCCATTGATCAATTCAAAGCCAAGTATCCATCTACCCAGCACGTACAATACGATGTGTTTAGCCAGGAAGGTATTCTGGCTGCCAACGAAAAAATGTTTGGCAAGGCGATGGTGCCAAGCTACGATTTCCGCCGGGCTCAAACGATTGTAAGTTTTGGGGCCGATTTTTTAGGGACTTGGATTTCCCCCACCGAATTTGCCGCTCAATACGCCCGGAACCGAAAGGTGAGCACCGATAAACGTGAGATGTCCCGTCATTATCAATTTGAGGCCAATCTTTCTTTGAGTGGTGCCAATGCTGATTATCGTATTCCGGTAAAAGCCTCCCAGGAGCGTAGTTTGGTAGCTGCATTGTACAAGAAAATAGTAAACAAGTCTAAGTTTGCCGATGAAGCCCTGGATGCGAAGTTAGAAATGGCCGCAAAGGATTTGCTTTTAAGCCAAGGGAAATCTTTGGTAATCAGTAATTCTAATGACGAGAATGTACAATTGATCGTTAATGCGATCAACCAAAGACTAGATAATTACGGAAAGACCATCAAAACTGACCGGGCCAACCGTCAATATCAAGGACGTAGCGCCGACATGGACCAGTTTGTAAGCGATGTAGTGGGTGGCCGGGTAGGAGCCGTTATTTTCTGCGGCGTTAACCCCGTATATACCCACCCGCGAGGTGGAGAGTTAAAAGAAGGACTGAGTAAAGTAGGGCTTAAAGTTTCCTTGGCCCAAAAGCCGGATGAAACCTCGGTGCTCTGTGACTTCGTATGTCCTGACAATCATTATTTAGAATCCTGGGGCGATGCGGAGCCTCGCGACAATCATCTAAGCCTTCGGCAACCCGCTATAACGAGTATTTTTCAAACCCGTCAAGCAGGGCAATCTTTGCTTACCTGGGCCGGTAATAATCAAGCATATTATGATTTCCTAAGAGCTACCTGGCAGCAGGAATATTTTGATCGTCAAACGATGTTCCGGCAGTTTGAGTCCTTCTGGGAAGCTTCGGTACACAATGGGGTTTGGGACCTACAAAGTTCAGCACCTAGCCCAGCTACCCAAGGAGCCAATACTGATAAGGAAACCTCGTCTACGGTTGACCTAAATGAGAATGGAGTAGTTGAAGAAGGAGAAGTGGCCCCTCAAACTCCTAGCTTCAACGTAAATACAGCGCTTAGTCAAGTAGAAAGCACCTATAAGACAGGTGAAGGTACAGAATTAAGCCTTTATCAGAAGGTAGCCACCGGTTCGGGCAGTCAAGCGAATAACCCTTGGATTCAGGAAATGCCTGACCCGATTAGTAAGGCTTGTTGGGACAACTACCTATGTGTTTCTCAAAAAATGGCCGCCGATATGGGGCTTCGCCAAGGAAGCATAGTGACCGTTAAAGCCGGGGAAGTGAGCTTTAATGCGCCGATATTGGTACAACCCGGACAAGCTCCGGGGACCGTTTCTATCGCCATTGGCTACGGAAGAGAAGTCTGCGGGAAGGTTGGGCAAGGCATCGGGGTAAATGTTTATCCGGTTTCCGGACAAGAGTTTAGCGCAGATGTGAGTATCGCTAAGACGGGGGACAAGATGCGGATAGCCCAAACCCAAACTCACCAAACGGTTATGAACCGTAAGAGTGTATTGCAGGAAGTTAGCTTAGTTGATTATAAGAAAGATGAGTATGCGGGCAAGCCTCACTTCCACGTAAGTGGCCCCGAAGGCGAAATGCCACTCTCGGCGGCAAATATGTGGAAAGGGCATATATACCCTAACCATTCTTGGGCGATTACCATAGACTTAAACAGTTGTATCGGTTGTGGAGCTTGTACTATAGCTTGTCAGGCCGAAAATAATGTGCCGGTAGTTGGTAAAAAAGAAGTCTTGATGCGTCGGGAGATGCACTGGATTCGGATTGACCGCTATTACAGCAGTGATGCCGACGAAAATGATATGAGGGGGCTGGAAGAAGCCTCCGAAAATCCGGAAGTGACTTTTATGCCAATGATGTGCCAGCACTGTAGCAATGCTCCTTGCGAAACAGTTTGCCCGGTATTGGCTACTACCCATAGTACAGAGGGTCTCAACCAAATGGTGTATAACCGTTGTATTGGTACACGTTATTGTGCCAATAACTGTCCTTACAAGGTGCGTCGCTTCAATTGGTTCCATTATGCTGAAGATACTCGTTTCACAGATTTGAATTATACGCAAACGAGTGATTTGGGTAAAATGGTACTAAACCCGGATGTAACGGTACGCTCCCGTGGGGTAATGGAAAAGTGTACGATGTGTATCCAGCGTATCCAAGCGGGTAAATTGGAAGCTAAGAAAGAAAAACGCCACGTTCGGGATGGAGAGATCCAGACGGCTTGTCAGCAAGTTTGCCCAACCAGTGCTTTGACTTTTGGTGACCAAAACGATTTGAATAGCAAAGTGGCCAAATCTCTTGGTTTGGAGAAGGAAATTATCCCAGCGCATCCAGAAGAGGGTATCAAAGAAAAATGGAAGTTGAATACTACGGAGCCACGTGCTTACTATGCTTTGGAAGAAATTAATGTGAAGCCTCAAATGGCTTATCTCCGTAAAATCCGTAATGTGGATGAGGAGCGAGTATCAGGCGGTCACGGAGGTGGTGAGCATCACGAAGAGTCTGCTGGCGAAGAGGAATCACACGGCTAAAATAGAATTAATCAATATACAAGAATTTAATAAGCTTAATACATAGATATGGACTTCACTTCCCCGATAAGAGAACCCCTGGTGTTAAACCAGAGCGGTGAAAATAATCGTCCGACTACCTATCACGATGTCACAAATGATATCTGTCGTCAGGTAGAAGCAGCCCCTAATGTGCGATGGATGGCCGGGATGGCAATTTCCCTAATCGTATTAATGTGGGGTAGTTATACATTATATCGTACCTGGTTTTTTGGGATTGGAGAGTGGGGATTGAATAAGACCATCGGATGGGCCTGGGATATCACGAACTTTGTATGGTGGGTTGGTATTGGCCACGCAGGTACCTTGATTTCTGCGATCCTTTTGCTTTTCCGTCAAAAATGGAGAACTTCAATTAACCGGGCGGCTGAAGCGATGACCATCTTTGCCGTATTGTGTGCTGGTACTTTTATCTTGATGCACATGGGGCGTCCTTGGTTAGCTTATTGGGCATTGCCTCTTCCCAATACTTACGGTTCTTTATGGGTTAATTTTAACTCTCCTTTGGTATGGGACGTTTTTGCGATCAGTACCTACCTAACTGTTTCACTTGTTTTTTGGTACATCGGCTTGATTCCTGATTTAGCTACTATTCGGGAACGAGCTAAGAGTCCCATTCCACGGTTTGTTTACGGCCTGTTAAGTTTTGGATGGGATGGTTCTGCGAAGACCTGGGCCCGTTACGAGATGGTAGCCTTGGTACTTGCTGGTTTATCCACTCCACTTGTACTTTCAGTACACACCATTGTAAGTTTTGATTTCGCCACTTCGGTTATACCCGGATGGCACACTACCATTTTCCCTCCTTATTTTGTGGCAGGGGCGATCTTCTCTGGTTTTGCGATGGTATTAACCCTTATGTTGATAACCCGCTATGTATTCAAACTACAAGCGTATATCACTTTAGCCCATATGGAGTCTATGAATAAGATTATCTTATTGACAGGATCAATTGTGGGGGTCGCCTACTTAACAGAGTTGTTTATTGCGTGGTATTCAGGGGTAGAGTATGAGCGATACGCTTTCTTAAATCGGGCTTTGGGTCCTTATTGGTGGGCATATGCTTCCATGATGTCGTGTAATGTAATTTCCCCTCAGTTCTTTTGGTTCCGTTCTCTAAGGCGTAATATATATGTGACTTTTGCCCTTTCAATTGTGGTAAACATTGGAATGTGGTTTGAACGATTTGTAATCATTGTGACTTCGCTGCATAGAGACTATATCCCGTCTAGTTGGGCCATGTTCTGGCCTACCTATGTAGACGTAGGGGATTACTTATTTACTTTTGGCTTCTTTTTTACAGCATTCTTGCTATTTGCTAAGTTTTTGCCCGTAGTAAATATGGCGGAGGTTAAGACGGTTCTAAAATCCTCTAATCCGGCTTCCCCCAATACGTATATTCCGGGAGAAACTTTTGTAGAAGAAGCTACTCCGGTCACAGCATCTAGTGGAGAAAAATCCGAACAGACTAACTAATCCTAATTTAGACGCGATTATGGCGACTCAGGAAAAAACCAAATTTTTAGTAGGGATATATGATGACGAATCAACCTTGATCCCTGCCGTAAAGAAGATACGTGAGCAAGGAGTGCAAATTCATGATGTTTACACACCCTATCCTGTTCACGATTTAGATCACTATCTAGGCTACCGTCGGACTCGTTTGGCCCGAGCCGCCTTTATGTTTGGGGCTACCGGCACTTTTTTGGCCATCTTAATGCAAACGTATATGATGGGTTTTGGGTGGCCTATGATAATTGGGGGAAAAGACTTTGTCGCGCCACCAGATTTTGTGCCCGTAACTTTTGAGCTTACGGTATTAATTGCCGCCCTAGGTATGGTGGCAACCTTTCTTATCTCTAATAACTTGGGCCCGGGTAAAAAAGCATTGATGTTTGATCCACGTAGTACGGATGATAAATTTGTGATGGCCATTGATTTGAGTAAAAACCATGGCCACTCTCAGGAAAGCATTGAAGCATTACTCTCAGAAACAGGAGTTTCTGAAAGACCCAAAGAAAAAGAAGTTTGATATTAAGGAAACAGGACTAATCATGAATAAGATACAATTTTTCATTCTTTTTCTGGCGGTTTCATCCGTGTTCGTAGCTTGCCAGAAAAGCCCAAATGATCCGGGAACGGAGTATGCGCCTCAGATGTATGTTTCTAAGCCTTATGAGCCATTATCTCAGGTGAAAAAAAACGATATCAATCCCAAGGGTTTAAACATGAGGGAGCCTGCTGAGGGTAGTATTCCTCGTCGTCGTTTCAATACCAATTTTTTAGTTGAAGACAGTACTGGTGGAGTAATTAGAGCCGTAGATTACATGGTTTACAATGATATTGCTCCTACTGATTATGAAACGGCTGCGGCTACTTTGAAAAACCCTTACCCACATACTGAGACTGTTATCAAAGAGGGTAAGGTTTTGTATAACCGCTTTTGCTATCCTTGTCACGGAGAAAAAGGAGATGGAAAAGGACCCGTTGCGGAATTATACAAAGGGGTAGCTAATTTGAAAGGATCTGCTTACACTGTTTTACCTCAGGGGCATATTTTCCACGTAATCACCCACGGAAAAGGACGCATGTGGCCTCACGGATCTCAACTGAGTCCAGATGAGCGTTGGAAGGTGGTTCATTACGTACTTGAATTACAAGAACGTGGCGTACCTAAGGATATAGAGTTTACGGCCGATAAAGGCTCTAATTTTACTTTAAGCCAAGTGTTGTTCAAAACGGGAAGTGCTGAACTAGATGTTAGTTCGCGTCGGGAATTAGACCGCTTAGCTATTTTTATGATAGAAAACGCTAAGGTGGCAGGGAAAATTTCCGGCCATACGGATGATACCGGAGATGTTGAAAAGAACAAAACGCTTTCTGCCGAAAGAGCAAAAACTGTATTTGATTATTTAGTTTCCAAAGGAGTAAATACTAAAAACCTGTCATTTGAGGGTTTTGGGGCTACTCAACCGGTGGCTAGTAATGAAGATGAAGCTGGTAGGGCTCAAAACCGCCGTATCGAGTTTCAAATTATCTAATCAAAAAATTAATTAAGAGATTATGGCTGCTGGTACTAATTTATCACTCTCTGACGAAAAGATGCAGTATGAATTTTCGTCAAAGTTGAAGCAGAAACTATTCATACTTATGGGGGTAGGGCTGGGCCTTATCATCTTAGGAATTATTTTTTCCGCCTTGGGTATTGGTGAAGGGGGTGGTCACGGTGGTGGAGAAGAACACTCCTACGTTGGGAGTGCTGGCGGTGGTCACGGATACAGTTGGACTACCCGCCTTTGGGCAAACCTATGGCTTTGCGGGGTGTATTTTAATAATATTGCCCTGATTGGGATATTCTTTGTTGCGGTAAATTACGTGGCTTGGGCAGGATGGTCAGCGCTGATCAAACGTATCCCGGAAACTTTTGGCTACTTCCTACTGATCAGTGGCCCTATACTTTTGTTGGTTTTCTTTTTATCTGGGGATAGTCTATTTCATTGGAAAGTCAGTGGAATTACTGATCCGGAAAGCGCCAACTATGATCGTCTTATCGATTTGAAATCTCCTTACCTGAACACCCCTTTCTTTTTACTTCGCATGGTTTTATACTATGCTTTGTGGATTGGTTTGTTTTTCTTCCTGCGCAAGCTTTCCCTACAAGAGGATGAGTTGACCGATTATTCGGGTTATTTGAAGAAGCCAGTTATTTATAACAAGATGGTCTATTTCTCGGCTGTTTTCATCGTAATTTATGCAGTTACTTCTTCCTCATCGGCCTGGGATTGGGTTATGTCTATAGATGCCCATTGGTTTAGTACAATGTTCGGCTGGTATAATTTTGCCAGCGCATTTGCTGCTGGCTTGGCAACTACTACCCTGGCAGTTATTTACTTAAAAGAGCAAGGGTATCTAAAAATGGTTGGGGAGCATCACTTACACGATTTAGGAAAGTTTATGTTTGCTTTCAGTATTTTCTGGACATACATTTGGTTTTCCCAATTTCTATTAATCTACTACGCTCACATTCCTGAAGAGACGATTTATTTCATGCCACGCTTATTCGGGCATTTCCGTCTTCTTTTCTTCTTAAACTTAATTATCAACTTTGCATTCCCATTCTTGGGACTTATGACAAAGGATTCTAAGCGTACGATGGTATTCTTGAAAGTAGTTGCCTATGGCTTATTGGTTGGACACTACTTGGATTTTTATATAATGATTATGCCAGGGACAGTGGGTGATCACGCGGCATTTGGTTTCTTTGAAGCCGGTTCACTTTGTCTTTTTGCCGGAGCGTTTGTGTATGTTTTTGCTTCCAATTTAGCGAAGGTTCCGCTTATCGCCAAGAATCATCCATTTATCCGAGAAAGCATGAATTTTACCCAATTTAACTAAACACTTGGCGTAAACAGATTCTTAAAAAATAAGTAAAATCAGAAAGTTCTGAACAACTTGAAATATAAATTATGACTAATCTTATACTTGCCCTGGCAGGGGTACTTATCCTGGTGATCCTGTTCCTACTTTTTAGGATACAGTCCTTGGTTGGGATTGTAAAAGGTTCTGATAAACGAGTTGACTCGGGTAATCAAGTAAATGCATTGTTGATGTTGCTGGTACCACTTGCTGGTCTGATCGCTGTGATTTGGTACACACCCATTGCGGCCAAAGAATTTCTACCAGAAGCTGCCTCTGAGCACGGACTCGTTACTGATCGTTTGTTTTGGATTACGATCTGGGTCATTTCAGCCATGTTTGTGATTACTAACTTTGGTCTGTTTTGGTTTTCATACCGATATCAATATAGCGAAAAGAGAAAAGCTTCATTCTATCACGACAATCCTCAATTAGAAGTATTCTGGACAATTGTACCTGCCGTTATTATGGCTTTGTTGGTATTTTATGGTTGGAAGGCTTGGAGTGATATTATGGTTGACCCACCAGAGGAAGCAACCGAAATTGAAATCATGGGTAAGCAATTTGCCTGGTTGGTACGCTACCCCGGTGCTGACCTTAAAATGGGTCCTCATGACTATCGTCTAATTGATGATGCGGCGGGAAATGATTTCGGAATTGATTTTGAGAAGGAACAGTCCTTTGATGATTTCTCTCCTCGTGAGATGCACGTAAAAGTAGGTCATCCCGTTGTCTTGAAAATTCGGGCCCGTGATGTGTTGCACAGTGTATTTGCCCCTCATTTTCGCTTGAAAATGGATGCTGTACCTGGGATGCCAACTCAGTTTGTATTTACTCCTACCAAGACTACAGCGCAAATGCGTGAAGAGTTAGGTGATCCTGAGTTTAATTATGAAATTGCTTGTACCGAAGTTTGTGGAAGAGGTCACTTTGCGATGCGTTACATCTTAGTTGTAGACGAAGAACAAGCGTATGATCAATGGTATGCTGAGCAAACCCCCATATTAGAAAATAATCCTGATCTCAAAGGCCGAGGCATGTCTTGGTTGCGAGAAAAGAACTTGGCTAAGAAAAAAGAGAAAACTACACAGGAAACAGCTAGTTTATAATATAAAGTTTGACGTTATTTATATAACACCTATATTCATTATTTAAAGAAATAGATCTGGTAAATTATGGCATCTGATTCACATACAATTGGAAATGTTGACGAGCACAATGTGCACGTAGATGATCACCATGATCACGATCACGATCATCACGAAGAGACATTTATTAGTAAGTATATCTTCACAGAAGATCACAAAACTATTGCAAAGCAGTTTTTGATCTCAGGTCTTATTTGG
This sequence comes from uncultured Microscillaceae bacterium, assembly GCA_963922455.1. Lineage (GTDB taxonomy): Bacteria > Bacteroidota > Bacteroidia > Cytophagales > Microscillaceae > CAWUIO01. Next base: position 82,827 of record CAWUIO010000003.1, on the reverse strand, counting down.
GCATTCCTTGGAGGAGCTATGTCAGTAGTATTCCGTCTTCAATTAGGTTTTCCCGATATGAGTCTTGAGTTTTTAAGACCTGTTTTAGGAGGATTCTTGAACGAATCTGGTAAAATGACGCAAGATGCTTATCTAGCATTTGTAACGATGCACGGTACTATCATGGTATTTTTCGTGCTGACTGCCGGATTGAGCGGTACGTTCAGTAATTTCTTGATTCCCTTACAAATTGGAGCAAGAGATATGGCCTCTGGCTTTTTGAACATGTTATCTTACTGGTTCTTCTTTGCCGCCAGTATCGTAATGTTTTCTTCAATTTTCTTAGAAACTGGCCCGGCTGCTGGGGGGTGGGTATTATATCCCCCTTTAAGTGGTTTGCAAGATGCTAGTCCAGGTTCTGGGGCAGGAGTAACCTACTGGTTGATCTCTATGGCCTTGTTTATTGTTTCTACCTTACTGGGTGGGATCAACTACATCACCACGGTAATCAACCTGAGAACAAAAGGAATGTCCTTTTCACGTTTACCCTTAACAATTTGGGCTTTCTTCCTAACAGCTATCATTGGTTTGTTGTCATTCCCTGTCTTGTTTTCAGCTGCATTGCTCTTAATTTTTGACCGTAGCTTCGGGACAAGTTTTTATCTCTCTGAAATTTACTTAAATGGTGAAGCCTTACACCACAATGGTGGTAGTGCCGTTTTGTATCAGCACTTGTTTTGGTTTTTAGGTCACCCTGAGGTATACATTGTATTATTACCTGCATTAGGTATAACTTCAGAAATCATTGCTACGAACTCCCGTAAGCCTATCTTTGGATACCGGGCCATGATCGGTTCTATGATTGGTATCGCGATCCTTTCCTTCTTGGTATGGGCTCACCATATGTTTGTTTCTGGCTTGAACCCTTTCTTAGGTTCAGTGTTTATGTTCTTAACGCTTATTATTGCGGTACCTTCGGCTGTAAAAGCGTTTAACTACATCACTACACTATATCGCGGTAATATTATCTTCACTCCGGCGATGTTATTCTCTATCGGTTTGGTATCGGTGTTTATCTCGGGTGGGGTTACAGGTATTGTTTTAGGAAATAATGCCCTAGATATTCAGCTACACGATACTTATTTTGTGGTGGCTCACTTCCATATTGTAATGGGTAGTGCTTCTTTCTTTGGGTTTATGGCTGGGGTTTACCACTGGTTCCCGAAAATGTTTGGTAGGATGATGGATAGCACCCTAGGTTACATTCATTTCTGGTTTACGTTTATTGGAATCTACCTGGTATTCTTCCCGATGCACTATACTGGAATCGTTGGTTTTCCTCGTCGTTATTATTCACATACCAACTACGATGTATTTAACACATTCCACGATTTGAATGCCTTTATAACCGTTGCGGCCATCATTACCTTTACTGCGCAGGCTATCTTTGCCTTCAACTTTGTATACAGTATTTTCCGAGGCCGTAAAGCTCCAATGAACCCTTGGGGATCAAACACTCTAGAATGGACTACTCCAAGGCTGCCCGGTCACGGTAACTGGCCAGGTAAAGTACCTTATGTATACCGTTGGGCTTATGATTACAGTAAGCCAAATGCAGAAAAAGATGGTTTTACAGATTTTATACCTCAACATATTCCTTTGTCACAAACTCCACACTCCAATTTGGAGCATGAAAATGAAATGATGAAGAAGCAAGAGGTTGAAATGAACGTAAATGGTTAATAATCATTCCAGATTTAACAAGGTGGTTACTCTCAGATATCTGGGGGTAACCACTATTTTTTTAATCTTTTTACTGATCCTGGCGGGAGGCATAGTTCGGGGTACAGGCTCGGGTATGGGTTGTCCTGACTGGCCAAAGTGTTTTGGCCAATGGATACCTCCTACTCAAGCTTCGGAACTACCCGAAAATTATAAGGACATGTATGCCCAAAAACGGAAAGCTAAAAATACCCGCTTGGCCAAGTATTTTACTTTTCTGGGCATGGATGAGTTGAGTAAGCAATTACTACACGATGAGTCTATGTACGAAGAAGCCGATTTTAATGCGCTTAAAACTTGGATTGAGTATATAAACCGTCTGCTGGGGGCATTAAGTGGTTTCTTTATTCTTTTGATCTTTTTTACATCCCTAGCTTTTGTGAAAACAAGACCGATCATCCCGGTACTTAGTTTTTTGATATTAGTTGTAGTTGGGTTTCAAGGTTGGTTAGGTTCTTTGGTCGTGTCTACTAAGCTCTTGCCGGGCATGGTCAGTTTACATATGCTATTAGCCTTGCTTATTGTTTTCTTGCTCTTGGTGCTTGTAGTAAATTACACCGATTTAACAATTGATATTTCAGCCAATCATTATCCTCGCTTTTTAAAAACCTGGCTATTGATAGCGATTGGGCTTTTTTTAGTACAAGTAGTCTTAGGTACCCAGGTACGGGAGTCGGTAGATTTGGTGAGTAAAAGTTTAGGGGAGACCCAAAGAGGTAACTGGATAGAAAAACTGAATACCATTTTTTTTGTACACCGCTCTTATTCTTGGCTAGTATTACTGGTGCATAGTGTTATTCTATATCAGTTATTTTGGTTCAGCAAGCGTGAGAATAACCCTATTTACTTAAATGCGTGGATACTTGTAATCTTAACCATGGCGGAAATGCTGCTTGGAGCAGGAATGGTTTATTTTGCCATACCTCCAACTATACAGATTTTTCATCTATTTATTGCATTTTTGATTTGCGGAACCCAGTTTTACACTTGGTTGTTGCTACAAAAAAATAACTCACCCTCAAAAAGTTTGAGGTCTCAAGAACCAAAACCAACCTTCCATGGCCACCTTTAAAGCGGTAGATGATTTAAGTAAGGTCTTTAGTAGGGCCAATCTTAAGATGTATGCGGAATTGATGAAATTACGACTTTCATCACTTGTGGCCTTCTCTGCTGGTTTTGGTTACTTATTAGGCTTAAGCGGCCCAATTGATTGGTTTAGTTTTGCGGGATTATTTGTTGGGGGCTTGCTCATATCAGGTTCATCTAGCGTCTTGAATCAAGTTTTTGAGCAGGATGTAGACAGGCTCATGAAACGCACCCACGGAAGGCCCATCCCCACTGGACAAATCAGGGTTGAAGATGCTGTAAATTTTGCTTGGTTTATTGGTTTCGCTGGTTTTACCTTGTTGATGCTCTCTACCAATTTCCTTACGGCATTACTGTCACTTTCTTCTTTTTGCTTATATACATTTATCTATACCCCACTCAAAAGAGTGGGCCCAATAGCGGTGATTATTGGAGCAATCCCAGGAGCGCTGCCTCCACTCTTGGGTTGGGTAGCTGCTACGGGGCAGTTAAGTTTTGAGGCATTTATTTTATTTACTGTGCAATTTACTTGGCAATTTCCCCATTTTTGGGCAATTGCTTGGGTATCTTACGAAGACTATTCAAAAGCTGGTTTTAAATTGCTACCCTCACACGTTGGGAAAGACCGGTATGTAGCCTTTCAAATGTTTATGTCTACTCTCTTTTTGTTACCGGCGGGTTGGCTCCCTTATCTTACTAATATGACAGGTGTTTTTTCGGCTTGGGCTGTAACTGTCTTAGGAGTTCTTTTTTTAATTCCAGCTGTAAGTTTGTTATTTTCTCATTCTCGTAAAGATGCGTTAAGAATCATGTTTGGTTCTTTTTTGTACCTACCTATTACACAAATTCTTTATCTCCTAGACAAACAATAAGCATAGTCATTAATTATTCTTAAGAGACTTATGCAGATTGATTTAAAAGAAAATCTAATATATGAATACGGAAAAAGATTTACACTTAGAATTTGCTGAGGAGGCTCGCGAAACGCTCTCGATGCACCCTCAAAAATTTGCGCTTTGGCTATTTATTGTAAGCATCATTATGATGTTTGCCGCGTTTACGAGTGCATATATCGTAAGGCAAGCCGAGGGCAACTGGTTAGTATTTGATTTACCGCAACTGTTTTGGTTTACCTCATTGATTTTGATAATTAGTAGCTCTACCATGCACTGGGCTGTGGTAAACGCTCGTCAAGATAATATTCCAAGCCTGAAAATAGCCATTAGCATTACCTTTGTATTAGGCATAGCATTTTTAGTGGGGCAAGTAATAGCGTGGCAAGATTTATTGACCACCGGGATTCATTTTGGTGGAGAAGAGTCTAATCCTTCCGGCTCATTTCTATACGTTATCACGGGGGTTCACGCTTTTCATATAATCAGTGGCTTGGTATTTTTACTGATAGCCTTTGTATCGGCCTTCCGATTTAAGATACATTCTAAAAACCTTACCCGGATTGAAATGTGCGCTACATATTGGCATTTTTTAGACATACTTTGGCTATATTTGTTCAGTTTCCTATTGCTTAATCAATAGCAAGAATATTTAAATTTACTAATCAAGAAAATTTAGTTATGGCGACGGCTGCAACATCAAAAGGAATCAACTGGGGGGGAGGTAACGAACCCTTCAAAGCAAGCTGGGGAAAGCTCATGATGTGGTTTTTTCTAGTTTCTGATGCCTTCACTTTTTCCGCCCTCTTGGTATCCTACGGTCTAATCCGTTATTCTCACACGGCGTACAACCCTGATGCACACGGGGCCTTCCAGTTTAGTATTGATTATTGGCCGGTTCCTGAAAAGGTCTTTGAAGCTGTGCCCTTTTTACACGGAGCATCCCTGCCCCTAGTTTTTGTGGGTATTATGACCTTTATACTCATTATGAGTAGCGTAACTATGGTATTAGCCGTGGAAGCGGGTCACCGTAAAGACCGTAGAGATGTAGAAAAGTGGATGCTTTGGACCATCTTGGGGGGATTAACCTTCTTGTTTAGTCAGGCTTGGGAATGGACGCACTTTATCCACGGAACTGAGGGTGGAGGAGCGACGGATGTTTACGGGAATATTATCTACGGAGCAAATCTTGTCCAAAACCAATACGGTCCGGCTCCATTTGCCAATCTATTCTTTTTTATTACGGGTTTTCACGGGATGCACGTAACGAGTGGCGTCGTATTGAATATTATTATATTCTATAATGCCTCCATTGGGATTTATGATCGCCCTGGACGAAAAATTGATCCAGGAGCTGAGCCTTATGAAATGGTTGAAAAGGTAGGGCTTTATTGGCACTTTGTAGATCTCGTTTGGGTATTTGTGTTTACCTTTTTCTATTTGGTTTAATTCCCTAACTATTTAATATCATGGCCGAAATTCAAAACTTACCCGGAGGTGAAGTTGCCGAGCCGAAAACCAAGCTAATCTGGCGCACCTTTTGGATCCTTTTTGGACTAACTGTTCTGGAATTTATAATTGCTTTTACCCTTCCGGCAACTTTATTTCGTGTCGGGATCTTTGTTATCCTTACGATTGTGAAGGCAGCTTACATCGTGGGCGAATTTATGCACCTGCGATACGAAGTAAAGTTTTTGTTTTGGGCAATCCTACTACCCATGATCTTTGTAGTATGGCTTCTAATTGCTCTATTTGTGGAAGGTGGTTCTATTTTCTACGCGGGATAAAAAATATTAAACAAAGCCTTTCGGCGATAAGTTTTACTTAAAGTGAAACTTATCGCCTTTTTTATTATGAAAAACCTCACGAAAAATGCCATTTTGGGTACACTTATTTTAATACCCCTGGCTGTATTCGTGTTTTTATACGGATTTGGTAAAAACTATTATGAAATAGATATTTATCATTCCCGTTGGGTCGTAGAAGTTGATATTGATGGCGAAATCTTTTACGATACCTTACGCGATGCCAGTCAAGTAGAGGGTAAAAAAATAATTGACACCCTGTACCACACCATTCCAAACTTTCAATTTGCCAACCAAGCAGGGCAAGAATTCTCCTCAGAAGAATTAGAAGGAAAAATTTATGTAGCTGACTTTTTCTTTACCCGGTGCGGCAACCCGACGCTTTGCCCTCGGATGAGCGCAGAAATGAGACGCGTGCAACAGTCTTTTCTGGGGAATGAAACCCTCAAGCTAATTTCCTTTACCGTAGATCCTGAGTATGATAGCCCAGAAGTGTTATTAGCCTATGCTCAAGAATACGAAGCCGATTTATCCCAGTGGTATTTCTTAACGGGTGCGAAGGAAAAAATATATAATTTGGCTTACCAAGGATTTAAGGTGAGTGCCATGGATGAAAGCACTTCTGTCACTCCTGAGTTTTTGCACGCTACCAAATTCATGTTAATTGATCAAAAAGGAAGGGTGAGAGGATATTACGAAGGAACCGACCGAGAGGAGATAGATAGATTAATTATTGAAATTAAAGTTTTAATGAGTGAAGGCAAAGGAGTGGGTCTCTGATCTCTAAGCCTCTTTAAATGATGTATTATGCAAAATGAAGCCTTGAATAATAGTGTAGAAAGCAATCGTAATATGTTATGGTTGATCGCTATTATCTCGATTGTCGTCCCTTTATTGGTGGTTTATTTGATGTATGGGAATAAAGCTACCCGTATTGAAAACCTAGATGTGAGTATCTTACCTCATATGAATGCTGTTTTGAATACCTTAACCTCGATATGCTTGGTTTTGGGTTTTATTTTTATTAAACAGCGGTATATCCAAGGGCACCGATTTATGATGATGACTGCCTTTGTCTTATCCACGGTGTTTTTGGTGTCTTATGTGATATACCACAACAATGCTGAGTCTACCCCTTATGGAGGAGAAGGCTTTATTCGGATCATTTACTTCAGCTTTTTGATTAGTCATATTTTGCTAGCCATGGTTGTTGTACCTTTGGTCTTATTAGCAATTTATTGGGCGGTGACCGCACAGTATGAGCGCCACCTCAAGATTGTTAAGTGGACGTTTCCTATCTGGACTTACGTAGCCATCAGTGGTGTAATTGTTTACCTCATGATTAGCCCTTATTATGGCGGGTGATAGGAACATATTTTAATAAATAAATGTTTTTAGATAGATGAAAACCATAGTTTATTTGAGATCAATCGCTTTAGCTATCCTGGGAGTGTTTTTGTTTACTGGAAATGCAATTGCCCAATGTGCCATGTGCCGGGCTGCGGTAGAGACCAATATTAGTGAAGGATCTAATCTTGGTTCTGGCTTAAATGCTGGAATTCTCTATTTGGCTGCTTTTCCCTATATCATATTCTTTGGGATTGCTTTTTTGTGGTTTCGTAATTCACAACTCAACCGTGTCAAAAACAAGCAAATTACAGGCAACTCTTGGAGCTAAATGCCCCCGTTGTCACGAAGGAGATGTATTCAAATATCCCCTGAGCCACATATCTAAATTTATGGCGATGCACGACCATTGTCCGAAATGTGATTTGCGTTATATGCGTGAACCGGGTTTCTTTTATGGTGCCATGTACATTGCCTACGGGTTTTCTGTTGCCATAGTACTTGCTGCGGGATTGGCTACCTATGTACTAGGAAATGACCCGGAACTCTGGGTCTATCTCACGGTGGTAACCATAGGCTTATTAATTGCCAGCCCGCTATCCTTTCGTTATGCCCGGGTACTGATGTTGCATATATTTTCTGGGGTAAGTTATGAACCAGAGGCAATCACAGAACATTCTTAATGCGCGCCTCTTTACCTTGAATGAAGGACTGCAAAGAGCCATTTTTACTTGAGAATAGGGGAAGCTAATTTTATCATAACCCCGTATTCCCACCTTATGCGATCCCTTTTTGCTGAAGAAAACTAAAATGAAACGTTTCTTAAGCTCTTGCCCCAGTTTGAGCACGTGCGTTTAACTTGAAAAATTTTTGGCTTAGGGATGGAGCGCATGTCTGAGCCCGTCGTGGCCTAGCGGGTGGCAGGCGAGTAGCGAGAGCCCGACCCGCGCTTGCTTGGAATTACCATTTGCCGCTTTCTTTTTTAGCGCGGGGAAGCCCCATCCAGATTGGAGTTAGACAAAAAAGGCTTACCTATTTAAGGCTTTCCACCCGGCGGTTTACGGTCTCGATGATTTTCCAATAAACGATGGGGATATTTAAGACCACCTCCATGGGCAGGTAATACAATTCCGTATCGGAAAGGAAAAAGACCTCAAAAGCGTCAATACCCTGGGTAAAGCGGGTTTCTGCGCCAAAAAATTGTCCGGATTTTAGATCTTCCAAGGCGGTTCCTTCTAAGGTTAGCAGGGCAGCTTGCCCATTTTTGACGATATACAGTCCAGAATCATCCGCTATGCGGATATGGCCTCCTTTTTCGTGGTTTTCGAGGGTGGCGTATTTGGCTAAGCGAATAAAAATAGGAAGTGAAATATTTTCTTGGAAAAGAGTCGAGTTACTGAGGTTCAAGACAATGCGCTCCAAATGATCATAAGCCTCTACCAATTGATGGCGCTTGATGAATAGCAGATACATAGGAGCCGGAATTTTTAGGGCCGACACGTAGGAGGTAGCTTGGCAAGTGGCCCGGGTGGTCATATCATTTTCATCAATGTAGAAGCCTACCAAAGAACCCGAGGTAAGGTAATTTTCCACCTGAATATCGGGATAGACCAACTCTACCGCTCCGGTGAGAATAAGATAGAGGTCGGATACTCGGCTACTTTTCTTAAACAGCGTATCCCCGGCATTGATATTGACAATGGGGCAATTTAAAAGGGTATAAATCTCATAAACGGGTACATCGGGAAAGTAAAAACGGAGATACTCAAAGGCCCGGGTACGCAGGAAGTCATTATGGGTGGGAATTAACTCGTCGGTACTTCCAAACCGGGCATAGGAGCCAATTTCCCGTTCTTCGCTGCTCAAAGGGCGGGAAATATGGGCCAGCATTTTCTTAGGAGTAGGGTCATGGATGAAGTCCTGGGCCTCCCCGTGGATAAGGCCTCCCCCAATATCAATTTTTTTCAAATCGGCGGGCATGAGGTAATTGGTCTTAACCTCCGTCATATAGGTAGCAAAAGGGCTCGATTCGGGGTAGATATTTTGCTCCAAAACCCGGAAAGACGTGATATCGGCTAAATGCCCGTAGGTATAATAGCGATCGCCCCAATAAGCCCGGAAATAATAAATATTAGTCTCTACCGGATGAGGCGATAAAACCGGCTTCACTTCCAAGCCTTCAATATTGTTCCAGGCATTCAGCTCGAGGTCTTGGACATCAAAAAAGTAGTTAAAACTTTCTTCAGGAAGAGAAAGGAGTACGCAAAGCTTTTTGGCCACCGAAGAGCGGACTAGGGGGGTGGCATAATACTTAATGCGGTGGTCGGAACGGACAAAAGCCGTGAGCCCGGCAAAGTGATCATCATGCAAATGCGTATGAAAAATGCCCTCGACTTCATTGATGCTTATTCCTAAGGCCGTGAGGCTCGTGAGCATATCCGGACCGGCATCTACTAAGTAAATCTTTCCTTGAAATACCACAATACTGGCCATGCAAGGGTTATTTACGTCCCAAGCATCCCCTTCTCCAGTATGCACAATCGAGAAGTAATCTCGGCTTATGCGGTGGTAGTTGAGGTTGTAGGGAGGCTCGTAGGCTTCTTTATCCCGCAAATTGAGGTCAATAGTTACCTCATCCTCCAGGTACTGAATTTCAAAAACGTTTACATCTTTCCGACGGACCTGGACCCCTTCTCTAATCTCGACTTCTTCCTTCTCGATCGGAATTTGATCGACCATTTCGTGGGAAGGCTTTAACTTACCAAAGGCAAATTTAAGCTTGATATGCATGAGATGTTCGGCCAATTCTTCACTGACCCCGGTTTCTAAGATTTCTTCCTTGGAGATAAGGCCGTAGTTCCCTCGGTAAAAATATTCCAGTTGCGCCTGTATTTGAGGCTTACTACCCAATAATACCGGCTTAGCTCCGGTATTATTGGGGTGATTGGGGAGGAGCATCCCTTGAGAGTAGAGCATTTGTAACAGGGGAAACTCAGCCAAGTTGCACAAAAAACCATTTTGTAAATCCACATCCGAAAGTAAAATGGCATTGGGCCCAGACTCAAACTGGACCCCATCTTTTTCAATATCTTCAATAAGTCCCCGCTTTTTGAGGTGTTTGACCGTATCGGCCGGACATCCGCAGAGAATGCGCAGGTCTACCTCGGGTATACTCACCCAGTACACCCCGGTATTGATCTTGAGAACTTCTATTTTTCTAGTTAATACGGACACTATTCTGGTATTTGCGGCTAAAACGGAATTAGGAAGAAAAAATAAATTGTCAAATTTTGCGTGGAAACTTTTTTTTCATAAACTAATTAAAGTAAAAATAACTAAATATTTGCGCAAATTGCTAGGATGTTTTACAAACTATGCAGGCTTCCATCCTGGTACGTAAGGTTTTCAAAGCTATTGAAGCAATAAAAGCTGGGGGCTGCCCTCGCCCAAATTAGGTATGAAGTGTAAAAGACCTATTTGCCTGGGGCGAGGTCGGGCTTTCGCTACTCGCCGGCTCACCCACATACCCACGGCGGGCTCAAACAGGCCGCTCTATCCCTCAGCCGGTTTAGGAGTGGCCCCTTAGCAACCAGAATATGGGTGATATTACTTGAAATTCTTTTCTAAGTATTTACGGTAGGCGGCATTGGGATGAATGGGGCTCTTTCGCTTTTGATATTTGGGAAGAAGCCCATTGACGAAGTACATATCTACCATACCCTTGCCCTTGGCGGAGATTTTACCTCGGTGTTCGCATTCAAAGATGTCTTTTACGTATTCGTAGGTAGCTTTGGAGATGTTGACCCGGTTTACCTCTCCAGCACTTTCCATACGAGAGGCTGTATTGACGGTATCACCCCAGACATCGTAGATAAACTTCATTTTACCAATTACGCCAGCTATCAATGGGCCGGTATTGATACCCACCCGTAATTCCCATACCGGAATTTGACTGGCCACGTCCTTGGGAAGTGTTGCATTGTATTCTTTCATAAAATGCTGCATTTCCAAAGCCGCCAAGACCAATTTTATGGGGTTGGCAGGGTCGGTACGGGGGATTCCGGAAGCACACATGTAGGCATCTCCAATAGTTTTGATTTTCTCAATCCCGTGGCGGGAAATGATCTCATCAAACTCATAGAAATATACCTCGAGAACGGCTACAACGCGGGCCGGGGGTAAAACCTGGGAGGCTTGGGTAAAGCCCTTGATATCGGCAAAGAGAACAGAAGCCATTTCATAGTCACGCACTTCGGCCCTTCCTCGGGTTTTTAACTCTTCGGCTATTTCGGCGGGTAGGATGTTTAGGAGTAATTGTTCCGACTTTTCTTTTTCACGATTGATGAGGTCTCGCTGGCGTTCTAATTGTACGCTTTGCTCATTTAGTTTTTCCTCAAAGTAGTTTTGTCGGCGGGCTCGTTTTACGAGCACTTTTAGGATACCTTTTACGATCTCAATGCGGTGAGACATCAGGGTGTAAAAGGCGTGTTGATCCAGTTTAAGCAATTGCGTTTTAACTACTGCCGTAGCCGAGGCAGATCGGGAAGTGGCATCGGCTTCCAGGAGAGAGTACTCACCAAAAACTTGGCCGGTACGTAGGATCGCAAAAACATATTTTCCATCATGGATTCGTACGGCACCTTCTACGATTACAAACATATCCTTTCCCACATCGCCTTTCTCAAACAAGGTTTGCTCGATTTTGAGGGTAAGCTCGGTCATAGCGGCAGCAATTTCCCGGCATACTTCCGGGTCAGTCTGGGAAAAAATGCTTACATTCTTTAAAATTTCGGTTCGTTCATCCAGATTAATCTTGGCAGGTTTGATAAATTGCATAACGCTAAAGAAATTGGGGTACAAGATAGTGTATAAAGTTACAAATTTTTGTAAGGAACTGGCTGGCAAAGGATAAACTGCTTTTTAGGAGGTCTGGATGTCATGTAAGGTCTGGGGGATAATGAGATGGGAAAGTAGGAGGAATGGTGGACTAGACTGGGTAGAGAAAGTGCTTGCAGGCTTACTCTATTGAATGATTTTTATTATATTTCAAAATAGATATGTTTGTTTTTACAGAAAACCAGTCCATTGCCAATCATTTTATTGCCGAGCTACGTGATAAAGAAGTCCAAAAAGATAGTTGGAGATTTCGGAAAAACCTAGAAAGGATGGGCAATTTGATGGCTTATGAGCTATCCAAAAGCCTTAACTATCAAGAAGCAGAGGTCAAAACACCTCTGGGGACGTCTAAAACGAAGCTCTTGGAACAACAACCCGTGCTAGCCGTCATTCTGAGGGCAGGACTTCCCTTTTATCAAGGCTTCTTAGATTTTTTTGACAAAGCCGAAAGTGCCTTTGTGGGAGCATACCGGGGGCCTCTCCAAGAAGATAATTCTTTTGATATTGTCCATGGATATACCGTGACCCCTCATTTAGATGATAAGGTGCTAGTCATGCTTGACCCTATGCTGGCCACTGGTAAGTCGATTGTTTCGGTCTACGAATCTTTGATGATTTATGGGAAACCCCGGGAAGTGCACGTAGTCGCCGTGATAGCCAGCAAGCCTGGAGTCCAGTATGTGTGCCGGAAGCTGCCAGATTGCAAACTATGGCTGGGAGCAGTAGATGATGAACTCAATGAGTTTTCTTACATTATTCCGGGTTTGGGAGATGCTGGAGATTTAGCATTTGGAAATAAACAACCTTAAGAGGAACAAAAACAAGTTAAAATCACGTATGTCAAAAAGGGCATCCTAACTATATTTTATACGGCATTTTTTACATGAGTTTGGCCAACTATTTTTATGTGCTGCTGATTAGCATGTTTAAATTTATGATTGCTCCTTTCTTGGCTTACCAAGTCAGGCTTTCTTTTCTGGAATCCTTCGTGTTGATCAACCTAGGAATGATGGTCAGTGTGCTTATCTTTTCATTTACGGGGCAGGTAATCAAAAAGAGAATTATCAATCGGTATTTTAGAAAGCGCTTATTTACGGCCCGCAACCGAAAGTTGGTCAAAATATGGCGAAGGTATGGCATGGTAGGCATTGCCTTTTTGACCCCCATACTCTTGACCCCACCGGCGGGGACCTTGATTGCTACCAGTTTTGGGGAGTACCGTAGCCGTATCTATTTCTACATGTTGGCGAGTAGCTTGTTTTGGAGTGCCATTACCTTGGTATTGGTATTCTTTTTAGGGAACCTTTTAAAAGCACATTGGTAGAAACTAATTGGTGTAAACCCGTCTTGCCCAGTCAATATACATGGTGGTTTCTTCTTTGCTTATACCCATATAATTGGCTATTTCATAAATCATCTCCTGTTCTTCGTGAACAAACTGGCCATCTACAAAGCCAATACCTATTAATTCCATTAAAGCAGAAACTTTGGATTTACTAGAACTGAAGCGATCACAAAGTTCTGGTATACCATCGGGAAGGTCTTCAATTAATTCCTCACTCAGTTCTAGTTCTTTTTTCATGGACTCGAGTAATACCAACTCCTTGTCTGCTATTACTTTGTCGGCCGAAATGACTTTTTTTGCTAAGCTAAGGAATGCATTTTTCTCCTCAGTTCTCAAAAGATTTAAAAACATATTCCAGATTATTAATTGCTTTCTCAGCCAAAATATACATAAAATACCAGGAAAAAATCAGGCTATCCCAGAAATATTTCTTATAACTTCAAAACCTTCCAGGAACTAGTATTGTTGAATTTTCAAGTTACCCTTTGAAAGGGAAAGTATAATAAATTATACTATTATCTGAGCGTCTTATTTTTCAAACTAGCCTGGTTTATTCACATCCTGGGGCAATTCTTACCAACTGCTTGTAGGTTATGAAGGAGCAATGCGTAGACGCTTTATACCTTTCAGTAATTTTCGCTAGTTTTGCCCATGATGGTTATCTGTTTTTGCGGTTCTGAGTGAATTAATAAGCCCCTGTCCTATGTGGATCAAAATCTCCCACGTCATCCTTAAATATCGGATTTTCTTTTTGATTGGTATTTTGCTAATAACGCTTTTTATGGTCTATATGGGGCGTAAAGCGGAGTTGAGTTATGATTTTAAATCGGCCGTGCCTCAAGATGACGAAGACATGGTGTTCTACAATAAATTCAGATCATTATTTGGAGACGATGGAACACTCTTGGTGATAGGTGCCAAAGATGAGCGTTTATTTCAATTAGGGTTTTTCAATAAATGGATAGCCCTTTCCAATCAAATTCGTCAAACCCGTGGGGTGGCTTCGGTTGTGTCCTTACCAAACTTGGTGTATTTGGCTAAAGATACAGCGGCTAAAAAATTTGAAGTTTCGTCTCTATTCGGAAAAAATATTCAGAGCCAATATGAATTAGATTCTATTCTGGACTTTGCGTGGACTTTAAAGTTTTACGAAGGGAAAATATTTGACCAGGATAATCAAACCACGGTCATGTTGGTATCCATTGATGCCGCGGTAATGGATTCTTCTTATCGTCAAAAGTTGGTAGAAGGGATTTTAGAAATGGGGGAAACGTTTCAGGAAGAAACGGATATTGAGCTGCGTTATGCTGGCTTACCATTCATTAGGTCGCACATTAGTAAAAAGGTATCGGCCGAACTTACCTTTTTGCTAATTTTGTCAGGGATTGCTACGGCCATTATTTTGTATTTCTTTTTCAATTCACTGGTAGCAGTGGTCTTTCCGATGCTGATCATTGGGATCGTTGTGATTTGGTGTTTGGGCTTTTTGGGGATCTTTGGGTTCAAGGTGACGATCCTGACAGGTTTGCTTCCTCCGGTATTGGTTGTCATCGGGATACCTAATTGTGTGTATCTCTTAAATAAATATCATCAAGAATACCGGGCACATCGTAACAAGATTAAGGCTTTGAATCGGATCATCCGTCGCATCGGGGTTGTCACTTTGATGACCAATACGACCACGGCCATTGGTTTTGCGGTTTTTATCTTAATGAGCAACCCCAATTTAAAACAGTTTGGGATAATCTCCAGTATTTGCATTATGTGCACCTTTGTGCTGAGCATTATTTTGTTGCCCGGTTTTTACTCTTTTCTACCCCCTCCTACCGAACGTGAACTGAGACACCTTGACCGAACACCCTTGAAAAGACTTCTGGAGTTTTTTCACGAGACTATTTTTTACCGAAAAGAATGGGTATATGGCGTTGTATTACTTTTGACTATATTATCCATAATTGGTTTTAGCCAAGTGAAAAATCTATCATTTATGGTAGATAATATTCCAGAAGATAGTAAACCCAAGCAAGATTTAGCGTTTTTTGAGGAGCATTTCCGGGGGGTGATGCCTATGGAAGTAATGGTAGATACCCGTAAGAAAAAAGGGGTAATGCGGTCCTCCACCTTAAAAAAGGTAGATGATTTTACCCAGTCTTTTAAGGAAAATGAAATGGTTTCCTCTTCCCTCTCGGTAGTGAACATGGTTAAAGCCAGTCGGCAGGCATATTATAATCAAGACTCGAGTTTTTACGCCTTGCCCAGTAATACGGAGCAGCCATTTATATTAAGGTATTTACAAGGTGGGGATGATAGCCTTAACCGGGAATATTTGGAGATGCTGGTAGATTCGGCCGGACAAAAGCTGCGGGTATCCTTCCAAGTAGCTGATATGGGTTCTATTCGCTTGGATTCGTTTATAAATCAGGTGTTTAGGCCTCGCTTGCAAGAGTATTTTCCAGAAGAGCGGTATGATGCCCAAGTAACGGGTACCACACTTATCTTTTTAAAGGGTAATGATTATTTGGTATCTAGTTTAAAAAATAGCTTACTCTTGGCGGTGGTGCTCATAGCTATCTTGATGGCCGTTTTGTTTGCTTCCTTCCGCATGATTTTAATATCGATTACCACGAATATCTTGCCTCTGCTTATCACTGCCGGATTGATGGGATTTTTTGGGGTGCCCCTCAAACCAAGTACGGCTTTGGTGTTTAGCATTGCTTTTGGGATTGCGATTGATGATTCTATTCATTTCTTGGCCCGCTATCGCCGGGCTTTGATGAGTAATAATTATTCGGTGCCTGAGGCTATTCGTACGGCCCTTAGCGAGACGGGTTCGGGGATGGTCTATACATCCATTATCTTGTTTTTTGGTTTTATTGTTTTTGTGTATTCAGATTTTGACGGAACGATAGCCCTAGGCTACCTTACTTCTACTACACTTTTGGTAGCGATGTTTGCCAATCTTATCTTGTTACCCCGCTTATTATTGAGCCTTGATTCGGGAAAGTACAGTAAATTTAATTTCCAGCTCATGGAGTTTTACGACGAGAATGGAGTCTACGAAGAGGATGATGAAGAGATCGATCTGAGCCAAATCCGGGTAAACAAGGCCATAGAAGAAGATTAATACCCTTGCATTAGGGAATATACCCCCCAATGAAAACCACAAGATTTTGGCTACCTATGACATTACTTGTAATTTTCTGATTTTCAACACTTTAAAAAAATGCGAATTCAAGATAAATTACCAGTTTGAAATGTCATTGCAAAGACTTGTGTGCCTGCACATACCCCGTTAGGGATGGAACGGCCTGTTTGAGCCCGCAAGGGGCTTGTGGGGGGCAGGCGAGTAGTGACAGCCCGACCCGCGCCAGGCACTTTTGCAAACGGAAAAGCAAAATTTGTGGCGCGGGGAAGCTCCAAATTAGCTTTTCTCAAAACCTGGAAAATAGATGGGATAGAAGGTATAAAAAAAAGGGTGGAAGACCGGACTTGAACCGGCGACCCCCTGAACCACAATCAGGTGCTCTAACCAACTGAGCTACAACCACCATATTAGGAATGCAAAGTTATACAAGTGTTGCTTACGAAGCAAAGAAAATGTCAAGTTTTTTATAAGGCTTTAAATTCTAATCGCTTCCCTTTGACACTTTCATCAAAGCTACCTTCTTGAAAAACCAAATGGCCCGATACCCAGGTATGGGTGATACGACTTTGAAAGGATGTACCTTCAAAGGGAGACCATTGCGCTTTATAGTAGATACTGTCGGCACGAACGGGAGTAGGACTTGCCATATCTACCAAAACCAAATCGGCCCAATAACCCTCCCGGATGTATCCTCTTTGGGGCATGCGAAAAGCAATTGCGGGGTTGTGGCACATTTTCTCCACTATTTTCTCCAAACTGATGCGCTGCTGGTGATAGTGCTCGAGCATCATGGGGAGAGAGTACTGAATCAGGGGAACGCCGGCGGGGGCTTTAGTGTAGGTTTGGCTTTTTTCTTCCCAGGTATGAGGGGCGTGATCGGTAGCGATCACATCCAGGCGGTCATCTAACAAGGCTTTCCAAATCCCTTCGTGATGGTGAGGAGCTTTGATGGCCGGGTTACATTTTATTTGGTTACCCAAACGGGCATAGTCATCGGCCGTAAACCAGAGGTGATGGACACAGGCTTCTGAGGTAATCTTTTTCTGGGCCAAAGGCAGGGTATTATCAAATAAATGGGTTTCGTCTTCGGTGCTGATATGCAAAATGTGCAGACGGGTTTGGTTTTTTCGGGCTAATTCTATGGCATAGCTGCTGGATTTTAAGCAGGCTTCTACATTACGAATTTCCGGATGCTGTGAGGCCGTGAGTTGATCACCCCATTTTTCGGTGTATAATTTTTTTTGTTCCAGGATGGTCGCTTCATCTTCGCAGTGGGTTGCGATGAGGGTAGGGGCATTCCGGAATATATGTTCCAAGACTTTGGCATCATCTACCAACATATTGCCCGTAGAGGAGCCCATAAATATTTTGATACCGCACACTCGTTCTGGGTCGGTTTTAAGTACTTCCTCAGCATTATCTAGGGATACCCCCATAAAAAAAGAATAATTGGCCAGGGAAACTTGGGCCGCCCGCTGGTATTTTGCTTCCAAGAGTTCTTGGGTAAGGGTATTCGGAACGGTATTGGGCATTTCCATAAAGCTGGTTACTCCCCCCGCAACGGCAGCTTTGGCTTCTGTATACATTTCGGCTTTATGGGTGAGGCCGGGCTCTCTGAAATGTACCTGATCGTCAATAACTCCGGGCAGTAAATATTTTCCTTGGGCATCGATCACCTGATCGGCCGACTTATGGCTAAGTCCTGAGGCAATTTGTGTGATTTTTCCGTCCTCTATCAACACATCGAGGGCTTGGATGGTATGTTCGTTTACAAGCTGAGCATTCAAAATAAGCGTGGAAGCCATAGCCAAATCTTTTAAGTTTTTACAAAGGGAAGGTGATTTTTATTTCTACCAGACAATTGAGTAAATTTATATGAAATAATTAAATAACATCTATTCAAAGACTTGCTTTATGATCGATAAGAAAGTTGCTATAATCGGAGGGGGGAACCTGGGCCAGGCTATCAGTACAGGCTTATTAGATTCTCAAAAGGTGAAGCCCGAAAATATGCAGATGACGCGAAGAAAGAGCGCACTTTTGGCACCTTTTGCTCAATTAGGGGTAAAAACAGGATCGGACAATTGCCTGGCGGTTCGGGAATCGGAGCTTATTATCCTTGCGGTAAAACCCAAGACTATCGTTCAGGTTTTGGATGAAATTAAAGAGGAATTGGAGCCGAATAAGCACATTTTGATTTCGGTAGTAACGGGCTATACTTTAAAAGATATGTACTATAGGGTAGAAAAAAAGCTCCCCTTATTTAGGGCCATGCCCAATACGGCTATTGCCATTCGCGAGTCGATGACGTGTATTTCTCAAAGAAATGCCGAAGAGAAAGATATCCAGCTGGTACAAGAGCTTTTTAATGCTTTGGGCAAAACGGTGCTTATTGAAGATGATTTGATGGCTGCGGCAACCGTTTTGGGAGCCTGCGGCATTGCCTACTCGATGCGCTACATTCGAGCTTGTTCGCAAGGAGGGATTGAGATTGGCTTTGGGGCAGAAACGGCCCAAGTCATTGCGGCCCAAATGGTAAAAGGAGCCGCGGCTCTTTTGCTAGAAAATGGAAATCATCCGGAACAAGAAATTGATAAAGTGACTACTCCCCAAGGATGTACCATTGTTGGCTTGAATGAGATGGAACATCAAGGATTTAGCTCGGCCCTCATCAAAGGGGTGATCAGTTCTTACCACAAGATTGCCGATATCAAGGACAGTATTGATTGATTTTTTGGTCAATTATAGAATATAAGCCAAGTTATTGTGTATAAAGGTATCATCTTTGCTAAATTTTAAAAAAAAATATCGCCTCAAACATACTAAAAAGGGGCTTAATTTCTTTTTCCAATGTTTTGAGCTAAATTGACTTTTAAAGGTTTAATGACCTTCTTCAATCATGAATTGCATTATCTTCATTACAAAAAATTCATATTTTTATCTTAATAACTAGAGTCAATCTTTACAGCAACTAAAACTTACCCTTATGCAGGACAAAAATGTCAAAGGCTACCTTCAAAAGATGGCCGAGGAAATGGATGGTAATTACACCGAGTATTCGGACGATACGATTATTGTTACCCTACCCCTTGAGGAGGGGCGTTTTCAAAGTATTCGTGGTTTGATTACCGAAAAATCTTCTGGACTTATGTTGATCCTGACCTCTACGATTTGTCGGCTTCACGAATATCCAGATGTGGATTTCCGTAAAATGCTTGAAATGAATTATGATCTAGGGTATTCCAAAATTACCATTACGGATGAGGATTACCTGGAGCTAATGACCTCTATTAAATACGATCTTGCCACAGCCGATGAGATTCGGTATATGATGACCGAAGTGGCTCAAACGGCCGACCGCTTGGAGTTTGAGATCACTGGAAAAGATGTTCATTGATTATGTAAATTGCTGAGTAAGCGGTTTACCAATGGAACCGCTTATTCTTCCATTTTTTTTGTTGACGTTTCCCAAGTTCGCCCCTTTATTGATTCCCTACCAATTTATCAGAATACCCATGTTCTCACCATTTGTTTACACCCATCGTAAGCTTATCTTACTTGCCTTGGGCTTATGCCTCTATATTTCACCTGTTTTGGGGCAAAAGAAGATTCCTAAAACTCAAGTGGATCCCAGTAGTTTGGAAGCCATCCGAGACGCTGCCCAGAAAAAAAAGCTATTAAAGAGCCAATCCATTTTACAAAATTACCCCGTTCGGGGTATTGGCCCTCAAGTGATGGGAGGCCGGGTAGTTGATATTGAGTCTAGTTCTAAAAACCCGAATGTATACTATGTAGCCTATGCCTCAGGAGGAGTGTTTAAGACAGAGACCCAAGGGATGAGCTTTGAACCCATTTTTGATGAACAAGAGCGCATGACCATAGGAGATATGGCCGTTCACCCTCAAAATGATCAAGTGATTTGGGTAGGAACCGGAGAAAACAATAGCAGTCGTTCAAGTTACGCGGGGTTTGGCGTCTATAAAAGTTCAGATGGTGGGAAAAACTGGCAGCATATGGGCTTGGAAAATACCCAGCATATTGGCCGTATCGCCCTCCATCCCCAGAACCCTCAAGTTGCCTGGGTAGGCAGCCTAGGGGCCCTGTATTCTAGCAATTCAGACCGGGGAGTTTACAAAACCCAAGATGGGGGGCAAACCTGGGAGAAAACCTTATTTATCAACGATAGTACCGGAATCGTAGATTTGATCGTCAATCCTCAAAACCCCGATGAGCTCTGGGCCGCGGCTTGGGAAAAAAGTCGGGCCGCCTGGAGCTTTAAGGAAAATGGTCCTGGGTCTGGACTGTATTATTCTTCCGATGGAGGAGAATCCTGGAAAAAGCTACAAAACGGCCTGCCCCAGGCCCAGCATATGGGGCGGATCGGGCTAGACATTTGTCAGAGCAATCCCCAAGTTTTGTACTTGGTCCTAGACAATCAAGAAGAAATCAAGGAGGAAAAAAAGCGGGAAGAAAATAAACCCAGTCTGGATTTTGCCAACTTTCTGGAAATGAGCCAAGCCGATTTACTGGCCCTCAGCAATCAGAGACTAGACAGCTTTCTCAGAGATAAAAACTTCCCTTCAAAATATCGGGCCAGCCTCGTAAAAGAAGAAGTTAAAGCAGGCAAGTACCGCCCCGAGGCAATTGCCCGCTACTTTAACGATGCAAATGATGCCCTGTTTTCCACCAAAATACGAGGCCCCGAAGTTTATCGAAGCAATGATGGGGGACAGTCTTGGAAAAAAGTGAATACGGGAGACTTAGAAGGTATCTTCTATACCTATGGTTACTACTTTGGTCAGGTAAGGGTAGATCCCAGCGATGCCGATCGCATTTATATTTTTGGGGTTCGCCTGATTCGCTCAGATGATGGAGGGAAAACCTATCAGGAAATTGCCGAACAAAACGTGCATTCTGATCATCATGCCATGTGGATAGATCCGCAAAACCCCCAAAGGAATTTATTGGGTAATGATGGGGGAGTATACGTTAGTTATGATTTTGGGGAAAATTATTGGCACTTAAACAATGTCTCGGTGGGCCAATTTTATACGGTCAATGTTGATTACCAAAAACCCTACTTTGTGTATGGGGGCTTGCAAGATAATGGCGTGTTTAGAGGTTCTTCCCAAAGTGTTCCAGGAGAGGGAAAAAAATGGGAGCGCGTCTTTGGTGGAGATGGCATGTATGTGGCCGCTCATCCCGACAACCCAGATTTGATCTACACCGGCTTTCAGTTTGGTAACTATTTTCGCCTTGATCTTAAACGTAGAAAACGAAAGCGAATTACCCCTCGCCACGATATTGGGGAGCCTCCCCTAAGATACAATTGGCGTACGCCTTTGATCATGAGCGCCCACAACCCCGATATTTTGTATATCGGGGCCCAAAAAGTATACCGTAGCTTAGACCGGGGCGATTCTTGGCAAAGCATCAGTCCAGATTTGAGCTTGAACTATTCTAGCAAAAACGTTCCTTTCTCTACCATAAGCACCTTACAAGAATCCAAACTTCGCTTTGGCTTGCTCTATGCGGGTACCGACGACGGTAAAGTGTTTACCAGTCCGGATGGGGGGGTGACTTGGCAGGATATCAGCCGGGGGCTACCCGCCAATCGTTGGGTATCGAGTATTTTTCCTTCCTCTCTCAAGGAGGGAACCGTATACGTAAGCCTTAATGGCTACCGCTACGATGAAGTAGATGCCTTTGTTTTCAAAAGTGAAGATTACGGAAAAACTTGGACTTCCATAAAAGCTAACCTGCCAAATGAAGCGGTCAACGTCGTCATAGAAGACCCCAAAGTACCAGGCTTACTATACCTCGGTACGGATGAGGGAGCGTATGTACGCATGCCTGAGGCCCAAGATTGGATCGTGCTCACGGGAGATTTTCCTAATGTGCCTACCTATGACTTGATTGTCCACCCTCGGGATTTGGAACTCGTGCTTGCCACCCACGGCCGAAGTATGTACGCCTTGGATGTAAAGCCAATCCAAGCAATTGCCCAAAAGAAAAATCCTTCGGGCCTGTATGTGTTTGCTCCCGAAAAACTACGCCACTCCAAATCATGGGGTGAGTCGAGTTTTACCTATACACAAGCCAATACCCCAGAAGTAGAAATAGTGTACTACACCCCTCCCTCCCAGAAAAAAAGCCCACGCTTAGAGATTTTGAACGCACAAGGTAAAGTGCTGCGTCGCATGGAGGGAGTGTCCAAACCTGGTTTTCATCGTTGGACCTGGGACCTTAAAGGCAAGGACGGTAGCTACCTTGCCGTAGGAGATTATAAAATACGATTTTCTGGCGATCAAGGAGAAGACCTTCGGCCTTTTACAATCTACCAGGCCAAATAAAGCGGTAAACCTTATGAGTAATTACGAAATTAGGCCTATCCGGGCCGACGATAACCAGGGGCTCGCGGAACTTATTCGTTCGGTCATGCAGGAGTTTGGGGCCGACCAAAAAGAAGGGACTATCTATTCCGACCCGGTCTTGGATAGGATGTATGAACAGTATCAAGTGCCCGGAGCCAAGTACTGGGTGGCCTATGAATCGGGCAAGATCCTGGGAGGGGCCGGAATTCGTCAACTTGATGGTACAAATGAAGCGGTTTGTGAGCTACAACGCATGTTTTTAGCTCCCCAGGCAAGGGGGCGCGGCATAGGAGCGGTCCTCATGGGAAAATGTTTGGCTTTTGCCCAAGCACAAAAATATAAGGGGTGTTACCTAGAAACGATGCCCACTATGAAAAGTGCCCAACATCTTTACAAAAAGTCGGGTTTCCGCACCATGAGTCAAGCCATGGGCCATACGGGGCATTTTGCTTGTCAGGTGTATATGTATAAAGATTTTGAGGAAGAGGTAAAGCCTGTCCCTTAGGCGACAAAGCTTTGATTAGGCAAGTGATATAGCAACTAGGGAGGGCAAATTCAGTTATTATGCATAGGATGTAACCACAAATCTCCTTATGAATCAAATTAATTTTTCTGCTCAGTTTATTTTAATGCTTATGCTAGGGCTTCTCAGCCACCCGCTTCTTGGCCAAAATACAAGCCCCGATTATATAAGCAAGTCCGTCGCTCTTTTGGAGGCGGTACGGCAAAATCAATCGCCTGACGGTATTTTGGAAGAGCTGGCCCAAGCCGAACCTTCAGCGCTTATGGCCCAGCTTAGCAATGACCAGCAAAAAAAGGCCTTCTGGATTAATGTTTACAATGCCATGGTCCAAATCAAGCTTAGTAAAGAGCCGACACTGTTTGAAGACAAAGGTGCTTTTTTTAAACTAAAATTTTTCAAAATTGCCGGTTATGATATGAGCTTGGACTTGATAGAGCACGGGTTTTTGAGGAGGTTCAAAATTAAGGCGTCTTTGGGCTACATTTCTAAGCCGGTTTTTTCCAAATACAAAAAAGCGTTCTGTGTAGATAAGCTCGACAATCGGATCCATTTTGTCTTAAACTGCGGAGCCGCTGCTTGTCCGGCAGTGCAAATTCTGGAGTTAGCTACCGTGGAGCAGCAGATGGAAAATGCCGCCCAGACCTACATCAAAAATACCACCGAATGGCAAAGTGAGGAAGATAAAGTACGGGTAACCCGTTTAATGAGTTGGTTTCGAGGGGATTTTAAAGGGAAAAAGGGAATCCGTAAGATTTTAAAAAATTATGAAATTATCCCAGAAGACTCCAAACCTTCTGTAGAGTTTTTAGACTACGATTGGACTTTAAAGCTGGCCACATTTGAGCCCAATAAGTCCAGCTCCAAGGGAAGTGAAGAATAAATACATGGGGCTTCCCCGCGCTCAAGGAAAATTGTGCCTAAATGTAAATTTCTACTGGCGCGGGTCGGGCTCTCGCTACTCGCCTGCCCCCCGCGAGGCCCTTTCGGGCTCAAACAGGCCGCTCCATCCCTAAGCCATTTGAGAAGAGAGTGATGAGTAGAGATGAGAGATTTTGGGAGGTAGGTTCCTGGGTATTTCGAGGGGAATTATTTGGATTGTCAGCTTTTGCGTGAATAGATGTTTCATGTACATGAGACACCACATCCCACATACCTATAGGTTTCTCCCCACGGCCTACATGATAAAACTTTTAGAAACTGTTTGTGTTTATTTTTTGTCGGCGAAAAGGGCCAGTTTGGGGTTCTGATGAAATAAACAATGAGCGCATAGCAGCGCTATGGGCGAGGAATTTGATGAAATCAGGTTCCCGAAATGGCTCTTTGCAGCCCAACGCAATTAAATTTAAACAGTTTCTTATTATTTCTTCCCCTTGCTTCTTGTTTTAGTAAAGCTTCGCCAACAAGTTAGAGTACCTAGTACCCCTAAACCGATGCCCTCCAGGATGACATGTAGGAAACTTTAAGCCCATCCATACAAATCCACCTCCTGCTTCCAAATCTCACCTAGCATCCTGGCTCTTATCTCTTTTCTCACATCTCTACTCTCTCTTCTCGAGTGGCTTAGGGATAGAGCGGCCTGTCTGAGCTCGTGTAGGCCTGGCGGGGAAAGGCAGCGAGTAGCGAAAGCCCGGCCCGCCTCACTACTTTCGGCCTATAAGGAAAGCCCTATCTCAAGCGGGCAAGCCCCAAAAGTCTTCCTTTCTACCTCATAGCAAAAATACCCACGCGAAAAACCGGAGTAAAGTAAACACATCTTGCCACAGATACGTATGTAGACTTACCAAACCTGCCTTATTTTGCTCTCTAGAGATGTAGGGGGCAGGACACGCGTACAAACCTGGCAACATCCCCATAATTTCTTCTCTTAAATTCCGAGTTATTTCGGCGTGGTTCCATAGATACTACGGATATAATTGGCTAATTAAGTTTGACTTAACTCAAAATATTTGGCTAAATTTAAATTCTTCCATTAAAATCGAGACCATTCATGCTCTCTAGCACCAATGATATTCTCAATCGGCTCAACGTTACCAAGACTTTATACAGTAAGTTTGATAAAGACGCCGAAGAAACCCTTTCGGAAGCTCTGATAGAAGATGCCCTCCGGGATGTATACCAAAGAGGGGACAGGGTAATGATGGGTTTTGTGGCCATTCACTTCCTATTGGGGCTTTTGTTTGCCGTTTTTTCTAATACTTGGAGCATTGCCCTTACGGTAGGGATGGTGATTTCTGCCATTTTTTACGGGGCAGTTATTTTTAGCCCGCGTAGTTTTTTTACCCGTTCTCTTTCGGGAGTTGCCTTACAAGCTTTTGTGATTTTATACATCCATCAACTAGGGGGTATCCCGGAAGTGCGCTTTTTCTTTTTTACCAATTTTACCATCTTGATTGTGTATCAAGACTGGCGGGCGCTCTGGCCTAGCGCTTTTTTGCTCTTTGGGCAGATATTTGCCTTTGCCTTTCTGGATCAATATATCGATTCGTATCAAATTATTAGCAGTGGCTACCGCGAATTGATTACTAATTTAGTGGCCATTACTCCCTTATCTTTAGGGTTTTATATCGGGATCTCTTCTCTACAAGTAGCACTTTCAGGCTTGTGGGCACACTTTTTAAAGCGGCAAACCATCGAGGAAGTCTACACCAAACAAGCCATTCTTACCAAACAGTTGCAGATAGAACAGTCTAATGAAAAACTGGAAGAAAATGTAAGAATCAAAACCCAGGAGTTGCAAGAAGCTCTAGAGGCCTCCCAAGCCAATGAAGAAGAATTGCGCCAAAATATGGAAGAGCTGCAAGCCACCCAAGACGAAATGGCCAACCAAAAGCAAAAACTGATAGAAAACCACGAGCAGATGGAGCAAGTGGGGCAGGAGCTGAGAGAGCGCCAAAAGACCATGGAAAGCTCGCAATGGCTGGAGTCTAACCTTACCCGTTTTGACGACATTATGCGGCTCAATTACGATAAGAGCTTAGAAGAATTTACCGATATTATTATGCTCAACCTGGCCGAGTTATTAAAAGCTACCCAGGGAGCATTTTATATTTACAACGACGAAGAGCTGCTCTTACAAATGTATGGAGGCTATGCCTGCACTCCTCAAACCGTCAAAAAACCTCAATTTAAAATAGGAGAAGGTATTCTAGGGCAAATAATTAAAACCCGCAAACCGGTATATATCAGTGATTTGCCCAGTGACGGCCCTGTAATTGAGTCGGCCCTTACCAAGGTGAAAAGCAAGAGCCTCGTGATTTTACCCTTATTGTATAACGAAGAAATTCAGGGAGTCTTAGAAATTGCGGTACTAGATGAGCTGCCAGACTTGCATCGAGAGTTTCTTGAGCGCTTGGGGAAAAATATCGCCTCTATGCTGCAAAGTATCCGAGGTATTTTGCGTACGCAAAAACTCTTATCCCAGTCTCAGGAGATGACTTCCAAACTGCAAGGCTATGCCAAGGAGTTAGAAAAGACGAAACAGGTAGCCGAAGAAAAGGCCCAGGAATTCATGAGCCAGTTTAATGCCATTGACCGCTCCATGCTGGTGATGGAAATGACCCCCGCTGGCGATATTCTCAATGTGAATGACAACTTCCTCGAAATATCACAATATACCCAGGATGAATTAATTGGCATGCACCACAGTATTTTTCTGTCGGAGCGTTTTATCCAATCCCGAGAGTACCAAAATATATGGAACCGTATTCAGAAAAATGAGTTTGTGGAGTCAGAATACGAATGTGTAGGGAAAGAAAACAACTCCTTTTGGATTAAAGCCCATTACTACAGCTTGGGGCATGGCAAAAACCAAAAGATCCGCGTGCTGGCCTATGATACCACCATAGAAAAGCAACAAGACCAGAAAATCATCGAGAACTTGCAATTGATGCAAGAAAAAGAAGAAATTCTGAAAAAGAATCTAGACTTGATGCGAGATTTACAGGAGGAACTCAATGAAAAGGCCAATGAGCTAGAGCAAAGAATGAATGCCATCAATGCTTCCACAGCAATGCTGGAGTACGATGGGGAGGGTAAAATTTTGTTTGTCAATGATAAATTTCTCAAAATACTCGATTACCAGCGCGAACAATTAATTGGCCAGCCCCACACAATTTTGCTCGAACATAAGTTTGCCGAATCTGATTCGTATGCCAACCTTAAAAAACGTCTTCGCAAGCAGGAATTTGTAGAGGAAGAGTTTGAGTTTGTCAATTCGAAGGATGAGATTGTCTGGCTCCGGGGTAGCTATTACCCTATGTGTGATGCTCAAGGTAACTTGATCAAGGTCATGCAGTTGGCCAGTGACATCAGTAATGAGATCAACCAAGAAGAGCAAATCCGGGATTACCTGATGGCCTTAGAAAAAACCAAAACCGAATTGACCGATACCATTTCGGAACTGGAAGAAAAATTTGCCATTCTTGAGCCCTATATCGGAGTCCTAGAAATAAACCCCGAAGGAAAAATTATCCGGGCCAATGAGCCTTTCCAAAACCAAATGCAGTGGATCGATAAAGAACTGGATGGGCTCGATTACCAAGAACTAATTCCTGAAGAAATTCTCAATAGCCCAGAATATGCTAGCTTTTGGGACAAATTGAATAAAAATGAAGTGGTAGATGCCGCCTTTTTGCCAAAAGGAAAAACGAAAAGGTCCAGTAAGATGAAAGGACGTTACTATCCTGTATGCCCCAAGGGAAGTAAGATGTCTAAAATTATTGCCATTTTTCCAGATATTAAGAATCTGAGCAATGGCAGCAATTAGCCATTGATACACCTAGATTGCGAAGCGGTTTATATTAAAAACAAATTTTGAGCTGATTCATGGAAGACTCAAGGGACTTACATGCCTTGCCCGAAGATCCGGACTCCTCCCCGGTATCTTCTAATGGAATGGAGCTGGAAACCCCCTCACAGGTTTTCAAAAACCCAACCCGACAATTTACTGAGCGCTATTGGTTGGCCCTAATCGTAACAGCTCTGCTTTTTATCATTAGCTACTACTTACTCAACTTTGGGCTGGACAAACAAGGCTTATTTGTTAACCAGATTAATGTGATCGGTAAGCAAAATGTATTAAGCCAAGAGATTGCCAAAAAAGTCCTGATTCTCGAGAATTGTGACCAACTGAAATACTGCGAAAGGCAAATTAATTCCTTAGAAAAACGCTTAAATACCTTCAATCGCTCCCAAAGTATCTTGCTCCGGGGCGATTCGGTGCTAAGGGCCCGTGGCCTGGACAACGGCCGCTTAGACACCTTACTGAGCCGTAATAAAACCTATTCTCAGCCTATTGTCGATGCCTCCCGCTCACTCATCCAGCTCAAAAAAGAGGAGATGAAAGCCCGAAAGCGATCCCGCTTGGAAGCGCAACTCCACCGACAAATTAACCTGAACATTTCCAAAATGCTTAAACGGGAGCGAGAACTGACCGATAATCTTAGTAAGATGTCTGAAGAGTATAATCAAGAGGCCCAGGCTTACATTCGAAGGTTAAAACTTTACCAACGCCTGGTCTTAGGGTTTGGGGCCTTGGTTTTGCTTTTGGAGGCCATTTTCTTATTTCCTCCCATCATTCGTAAAATTCGAAGTTATTTATACGATCTAGAAGAAGCCCACGATGATGCCCGAGAACGTAACCGAGAAATATCGGTAGCCTACCATCAACTAAAAGTAGTAGAAAAAGTAACCCGGCTCAATGCTGAAGCCCTTAAAAAAACCAACCGGGACCTCTTGAAAACCCGCGACGAACTCACCTTTGCCCACCAAGAGCTACAAGATAAAAATACCAAGCTGGAAGAGACCTATAATGTCATGCACATCAACGAGCAATTGGAAGCCGCTCGCTTTTTGGATACGGCCGTCAATCATTTTACCAATGTGATGCGATGGCAAACCAGTCAAAGTATTTTTTCCTGGTCCGATCACTTCCTCTCCGAGTTTGTCCCCTACGTAAACGGCTTGCAAGCTGTTTTATATGTACACGATGCCGAAAAGAAAACCCTGTACCTCACCGGCAATTACGCCACCGGCAATGAAGACCTAATAGAAAAAGCCGAGGTTAAATTGGGGGAAAACCTGGTTGGCCAAGTAGCCAAAAGTATGAACCCTATCAACTTAGAGGTCTCCGATGAAGATGCCGGTTTATTAAGGAGCTTATCTGGGACAGAAGAGATATACCCCAAATGCTTAATTGTACTCCCCCTCTCGTATAACAATGAAATTGCCGGCGTATTGGAGATGACGGCGGCCCAGCCCCTAGAAAAACGGTATATCGAGCTATTAGATCGTATTAGTGAAAATATTGGGGCCCATCTCAGCACCCTCCTGGATCAAAAACGCATCAACCAAC
The DNA here is from genome assembly GCA_963922455.1 of uncultured Microscillaceae bacterium. Taxonomy (GTDB): domain Bacteria; phylum Bacteroidota; class Bacteroidia; order Cytophagales; family Microscillaceae; genus CAWUIO01. The sequence goes on along the minus strand of CAWUIO010000003.1, from coordinate 53,300 downwards.
TTTTTGCCGATTCCCAACTGACCCAAAAACGCTTACGCAAAAGTGTCCGTAAAATCAAAGACAATGAAGAGCGCTTTCGGAAGCTTTCTGAAGTTACCCAAGAAGGAATTCTCTTTCTTGACGGAAATCAAATCAAAGATGCCAATACCGTATTGATCAAGATGATGGGCTATGATGCCCCCCGCGAGCTCATCGGGAAACACTATGTCGACTTGATTGCCCATAAATACCGCTTTGAGATCATCGATAAAAAAATGTTGGAAGACGGCCTGGCCCACGAAACCGTGGCTGTCCGAAAAGACGGAAAAACCTTTCCCGTGGAGATCCAGTCCCGGGAAGCCACATACGATCGAGAACTGATGAAGGTGATCTCCATCCGCGATATCACCGAGAAAAAACGTACCCAAAAACAATTAGAAGAAGCCAACCGCATTGCCAGCCTGGTGACCGAATTGGAGAAAAAGAACAAAGATATCACTTCTAGTATCGAATATGCCCAAAGAATACAACAAGCCATTCTTCCCCACCATGAGCTAATCCAAGAAGGTTTTGAAGAGCACTTTGTGCTGTATTTACCCAAGGATATTGTAAGTGGTGACTTTTATTGGTACGCTCACAAAGGGGATTACTCTCTGATTGCCGCCGTAGATTGTACCGGGCATGGCGTACCAGGTGCCTTTATGTCTATTATTGGTTATTCCAACCTCAATAAAATTGTCTTGGAACAAGGGATCACCGAACCTGGCTTAATCTTGGAAAATTTAGATAAAGAAGTAACCGAGGTTCTCAAACAAAAGCAAAATGGGTCCAAAAGCCGGGACGGAATGGACCTTGCCCTGTGTGCCTACCATCGTAAAACCCAAAAATTGCAATTTGCCGGGGCCTATCGCCCACTCTATCTGATTCGTAATAAGCAAATGCAAGAGTTCAAAGGAAGTTCTTTCCCTATTGGGGGCACCTTCCGGTACCGTAATAAAAAGACCTTTACCAACCACGAAGTCCAACTTCAAAAAGGAGATACCTTGTATCTCTTTTCCGACGGTTTCCCAGACCAGTTTGGCGGAGTTGACAACCGGAAGTTTATGACGAAAAAATTTAAAAAACTCCTTCTCAACATCTGGGAAAAGCCGCTCGCCGAACAGCAAGCCCAACTCATGCACGCGTTTCAAAGCTGGAAAGGAGACTACAAACAGATGGATGATATCCTCATCATCGGGCTAAAAATATAAGGTGCCCAGCAAAAAAAAACCCGAACATAGGTCCAGGTTATTTTATAGCTCAAAAGTTGTTTGCTTGAATCTTGACTCAATTCTCAAAAAAGATGGGTCAAAGGATATTGGAGACGAAAATATTCGGATGGGCTGGTATCCAAACTATTAACTCCACTGTATAAATTGATAATCAACTTGAATGCGCTTGGCTTGGCCTCTTGGCCCTCGGATGCAATACAAATCTGCTATCCCAGCTGGGCAAACTTTACGAACCGCTGCCCGGATGCGGGAAATTTTTTCATTGATTGAGTTGTCTTGACGATCAATTAAACGCTTAATATTATTTCTTAATACATGCAAATTGGCTAAGTTGCTGATTGAAGAATATATGTCGAGTAGTTCGGTTTCATAATCTACCAAATCATAGAGCGATATCCCCTCCGGATGTTTTAGATAAAGGATGTACAAGGACTTCATCAAGGGCTGCAAAACCAATTCTTGATTGCCATAATCCATTAAAAAAATTCGCTTACTAGCCGTAATGCGTATTCGACTAAATGGAACCTTCCCAATGGGTGCTAATTGAACGGATATTGGGCTAAATGTACTGTTGTTTATATTACTAAATGATACCGACATGAGAGGATAGATTTAATGATATTGCACGTATTTATCCTATAGAGTCGGGTTTTTGCCAAACGTTATCGATATTTTACATTTTTTTTTAAATTTTTTCAGTTTCTTTTAGTTCAGTAAGGCAATTTTTAAATTTTGCTCTGGTAAACCCCCAAGGGATGTATTGGGGGCTGCCCCTGCCCAGTAGGTTCCCCGGTATCTTATAGGCAATGTAGCTTGGGCAGGGTCGGGCTTTCGCTACTCGCTGCCTTTCCCCACAAGGCCCAACGAGCTCAAACATGCCGCTCTATCCCTCAGCCATACCCTAGATATACCAAAAGCACATCTCATACAATTTGCCAGATGCCCCCCCTATAAATTGTACACCCAAAACAATACACGGGGATAGTTATTTTCAGAAAAGAGCTTTTGTTTAAATTTATTTGGGAAAAGTGCCATTTTTCCTTTGAATATGAATGCTTCTTAAAAAAAATTAAGTGATTTATTTGCATGTATAGCATTCTTTTTACCTTTGAAAAAATAACTAAATCAAAGAAGGCAAGTGTATACTTACCTAGGCTCTTATGACAAGTACGCCAAAAACTCCTAAAACTACTTTTGATAAAATATGGAATGCCCACATAGCGCAAAGCAAGCCGGGTTTCCCTGATGTTTTATATATCGATACCCATTTCATACATGAGGTAACAAGTCCCCAAGCGTTCCAAACCCTCAAAGATCGAGGCTTAGAGGTTGCGCGGCCCCAACAAACCGTGGCCACCGCCGATCATAACGTTCCTACCCTCAACCAACACTTACCCATCCAAGATGCCTTATCCCGCTTCCAAGTCGAGACCCTGATCCGAAATTGCGAAGAGTTTGGCCTTGAGCTCTATGGACTCGGTCATCCCAATCAAGGCATTGTCCATGTTATTGGCCCAGAATTAGGAATTACCCAACCGGGTAGCACCATTGTATGCGGAGATAGCCATACCTCCACCCACGGAGCATTTGGAGCCATAGCTTTTGGTATTGGTACCAGTGAAGTAGGCCACGTCTTAGCTACCCAATCCTTGCTGCAATACCGTCCCAAAACGATGAAAATTGAGATCAATGGGCCTTTGAGCCCGGGGGTAAGCTCAAAAGACATTATCCTGTATATCATATCCAGGCTAGGAGTATCGGGAGGTACCGGATATTTTGTAGAGTATGCCGGCGATACTATTGAGGCCCTGTCTATGGAAGCCCGGATGACGATTTGCAATATGAGCATCGAAATGGGGGCCCGTGGGGGCTTAATCGCCCCCGATCAACATACCTTGGATTATCTCCAAGGCCGGGACTTTTCTCCCCAAGGAGAAGATTGGGAAAAAGCCAGCACCTATTGGTTGTCCCTTAGGAGTGATGAAGGAGCTGCTTACGACAAAGTCTTAGCAATAGATGCTCCGGCAATAGAACCCATGATCACCTATGGTACCAACCCCGGCATGGGCATGGGCATTAGTCAAACCATCCCGGCCTTATCTGATATAGGCGCTAAAGAATTGCCCAATTTTCAAAAGGCCCTAAAATACATGGACTTAAAAGAAGGAGAAACCCTCCTGGGAAAAGCCATAGATTATGTATTCATAGGAAGTTGCACCAATTCTCGCATCGAGGATTTACGCCTCGTAGCCGATTTGGTCAAAGGCAAGAAAAAAGCCCCAAATATAGAGGTTTGGATCATTCCTGGTTCCAAAAGGGTAGAAAAACAAGCCCAAGAAGAAGGCTTAGATCAAATCTTTAGGGAAGCCGGCTTCGAATTACGCGAACCAGGCTGCTCCGCTTGCTTGGGTATGAATGAAGACAAAGTACCCGCTGGTAAGTACTGTGTTTCTACTTCCAATCGTAACTTTGAAGGAAGGCAAGGGCCCGGTGCCCGTACTTTTTTGGTAAGCCCCCTCACCGCAGCGGCGGCGGCACTCCACGGAACCATCCAAGACATCCGTCAATTATTGTAGGCTTAAATTATTACGTATGAGTTCTCATTTTAGTATCATAGAATCAAGCGCCGTACCCCTCCCCATGGAAAATGTGGATACCGATCAGATTATCCCAGCCCGTTTCCTAAAAGCCGTCAGTCGGGAAAACTTTGGGGAGAATTTATTTAGGGACTGGCGCTTTGACAAATCTGGAAATCCTATTGCCGACTTTGTACTCAATGATGGGCGATACTCTGGTGAAATTCTACTGGCAGGTAAAAACTTTGGCTGTGGCTCTAGCCGGGAGCACGCCGCCTGGGCCCTCAAAGATTATGGCTTCAAAGTGGTAGTATCTAGCTTTTTTGCCGATATCTTTAAAAATAATGCCCTGAATAACCATTTGTTGCCAGTTCAAGTAAGCGATGACTTTCTTGACAGCCTTTTGCAGGCGGTACAAAATCAAAAGGATACCCCAATCAAGGTAGACTTAGAAAATCAAACGATTCAATTGCTTAGCACAGGAGCCCAAGAATCTTTTGAAATCAATGCCTACAAGAAAATGTGCTTGCTACAAGGCTTAGATGATTTAGACTATTTATTAGCTTTGACCCCTGAGATCCAAGAATTTGAAGAAAAACGTGTTTTATAGACTTTATTTTTCAATTTTAATGACTAGCGGTCAGAAATTAAAATAACATTTATATATTGAATACTTGTAAACCACCTGACTAACATGCAAAAGACAATCGCAATTTTAGGCGGAGACGGGATAGGGCCCGAAGTGACCCAATGTAGTGTGGGTATTTTGAAGGCTATTGGCGAAATAATGGATTATAGTTTTGATTTTCGTCTTGCTCCCTTGGGCCATTGTGCCATTCAAGATTATGATGACCCATTGCCTAAGTTTACCTTAGAGACTTGTAAGGGCTCTGATGCTATTCTTTTGGGAGCAGTAGGGCATCCTTATTATGATTTAAACCCTCAAAGCCCCGTAAGGCCCGAGCAAGGCCTGCTTCGTTTGCGTCAAGAACTGGGCTTATACACCAATATCCGGCCGATCCAAGTTTTTGATGAACTTATCGATGCTTCCTCCATCAAACCACAGGTATTACAAGGGGTGGATATTTTATTTTACCGAGAGCTAACGGGAGGAATTTATTTTGGTACTCCCCGAGAGCGTCGAGATGATGGAGATACCGCCCTTGACACCATGATTTATACCCGCAAGGAAGTGGAACGTATTGCCCATAAAGCTTTCCAGGCAGCCTCTCGGCGAAGAAAACAACTACATTCGGCCGATAAAGCCAATGTTCTAGAATCTTCACGCTTGTGGAGAGAGGTGGTAACCAGTGTGGGTAAATTTTATCCCGAAGTCAAGCTACGCCATATCTATGTAGACAATATGGCTATGCAACTCATTAAAAATCCTCGTCAATTTGATGTGGTACTTACCGGAAATATGTTTGGTGACATTCTTACCGATGCGGGTTCTGAGATTAGTGGCTCTTTAGGTTTATTACCTTCGGCCTCAGTGGGGGACTCCGTTGGCCTATACGAGCCGGTACACGGTTCGGCCCCCGATTTGGCGGGTAAGGGGATTGCCAATCCTCTGGCCTCTATCTTATCGGCAGCTTTACTCTTAGAAGATGCCTTGGAGATGACGGAGGCCGCCCAACTCATTCGTCAAACGATAGCCCATTGCTTACGTTCGGGTTATCGTACCGCCGATATTGCCACCGAGAATACACCAAGAGATAGGGTACTAGGTACCAAAGCAATTTGTGAAAAAATTGTAGAATTTATGTTTCAGAGAGAGCCCTTGTCTTAATTGATCCAAGGCCTGGATAAACTAAATTTCTGCATTTAATTTGAAGCATAAACAATAAACGAATCTTTAATTCGCATTTTAATACATCATGAAAGATAAGGTACACTTTTTTGATACGACCTTACGGGACGGCGAACAAGTACCCGGTTGTCAACTTTCTACCTTAGAAAAGGTAATGATCGCCCGGGAGCTGGAAGAGCTGGGGGTTGATGTAATCGAAGCCGGATTCCCGATATCGAGTCCGGGAGATTTTCAATCGGTAGTAGAAATTTCCAAAGCCGTTTCGGCTCCGGTGATTTGTGCCCTAAGCCGAGCCGAATTTAAAGACATTGACAAAGCCGCCGAAGCCCTCCAATATGCCAAACGGAAACGTATCCATACAGGTTTGGGAGCTTCTGATTATCATATCAAGCATAAATTTAATAGCACTCGCGAAAAAGTCTTACAAAAGGCCGTAGATGCCGTTGCTTACGCCCGGGCCCGTGTAGACGAAGTGGAGTTTTATGCCGAAGATGCCGGTCGGGCCGACTGGGAGTATCTGTGCACGATGATCCAAGCCGTTATTGAGGCAGGGGCAAGCGTAGTCAATATTCCCGACACTACGGGCTACTGCCTGCCCGAAGATTATGGAGCGATGATCCGCTGCTTGAAAGATAATGTTGCCAATATCGAGCAAGCCATCATCTCGGTACACTGCCACAATGATTTGGGAATGGCCACCGCCAATGCCATCGCAGGCCTCCAAAACGGTGCGCGCCAAGTAGAGGTAACCATCAATGGGGTAGGCGAACGAGCCGGAAATACCTCCCTCGAAGAGGTAGCGATGGTCTTAAAAACCCATAAAAAACTAGAGCTAGAGCACCAAATTCATACGCCAAAGTTGTATCCCATCAGCCGCATGGTATCCCGTATGATGCGCATGCCGGTACAGGCCAATAAAGCCATCGTAGGAAGAAATGCCTTTGCCCACTCCTCCGGAATTCACCAAGACGGAGTGCTCAAAAACCGAGAAAACTACGAGATTATCTCCCCCGAAGAGGTAGGGGTAGCCCAATCGTCTATCTTGTTAACGGCCCGCAGTGGAAAGCACGCCCTCAAACATCGCCTGGAAAGACTAGGCTTTCAATTAAGTCGTCAAGAATTGCTCGATGTGTATCCCCGCTTTTTAAAAATGGCAGATGCCCGTAAGAGCATCCAAGATGAGGATTTACTCGAGTTATTAGGGAATAGTAATGGAGAACGCCTTATTGAGTTAAAGAATTTCCACGTAAACATTGACAGCCAGGAATCCCCTAGCGCTCAAGTAAAACTTCGGGTGGCAGAGGAAGAACGAGAAGCTGAATCTAAGGGCCAAGGACCATTAGATGCCGCATTTGGGGCAATTAATTCCATTTTAGGGGCAGAAATTGAACTGGTGGAGTATCAACTACAGTCGCTCAATGGAGGGGCTGATGATATTGGGAAGGTGCATTTACAAGTTTGCTACGGTGACCAATACTATTATGGGTATGGCTCAGACGACGATATCATTTTGGCTTCGGTATATGCCTACTTGAATGCGCTCAATAAAATCAAAGAGCTTCCCGTCGCGCTTCGCAGCAGCCTGCCGGTAAAATAATGAAAAAGATGTTAGCTGAGGGTAAGAACGCATAGGATGCCTACGCACTAATGCCCTCAGCTGAGTTTTAGTAGGATATTTTGAGCTTCTCTTGGAAACGGGCCTGGGTGTTTTTTTCCAGTTTCCAGGCCTTGGGCACCTTGTAACTCTTGCCGAGAAGAATTTTTCGGAGCACATGCGAGAGCTGGGTAACCTTGTTCCCCAATTTGCGGTTGCTCAAAATGACTATAGTCCTTTCCTCAAGTAAATCCCTTAAAATACACGTCCGGAAACCCCGGTATAGCCCGTGATGGTAGACCAGTCCCGGAATTTTACTGTGTATTTTCCAACCATAACCGTAACCATACCGAGATTGATCGGTAATGGGGGAAGCCCGATATGCGGCCAACATCGTGGCTGGGGTTACCAGGGTGTAATTGGATAAAGCTTGCTCCCATTTTATAAAATCTTCGGTGGAAGCACAGATACTTTTTTCTCCATAAATCCCATCCAAGGGATGATAGTCAAAGGGAGCATAAAGTTGTGGCTGGGAAAGAATATACCCATAAGCCCGCTTCTTTTCCACATTCCGGATACGGGTTACGACTTTATAATGCGTTTCAATCTGCAATTCATTGAAGCTTTGAAAAACTGTATCTATCCGCTCGAGCAGCGTATCTTGAGTGGCTACGGGAACAAAGTTTTGGGTGGTATAAACATAGGCATGCTCCATTTTGAGGGGTTGGAATATATTTTCGTGCAAGAAACGAGGAAATGAGATGCCTGTGGCCCTTTCTACAATGCTGGCCAAAAAGGCATATCCAGTGTTAGAGTAACTGGCTTTCTTTCCCGTCTTAAAGAGGAGCCCTGGTTTTTTTTCGGCAAAATACTGGATGAGATCTTCGTTGTGAATCATCCGAGCGCTCGGAAAGCGGGAGCGGATCTGAGTGGCCAAGCTAAAATAATCCCGTATACCCGAGTTGTGATGCAATAAATTACGGATTGTTATGCCTTTATACGGGAGCTCGGGGATGTATTTTCGCATATCCTCTTCCAAACTGATTTTCCCTTGCTCAACCAAAATCATAATAGCCATGGCCGTAAATTGCTTAGACACCGAGGCTAATCGGAAGGGAGTCGTGGTTTTGAGGGTATCTCGTTTGAGAATATTGGCCCAGCCAAAAGCTTTATGAAAGATAACCTCCCCTTTTTCCATGACCAAAACAGAGCCATTAAATTGATTCTCATTATACATTTGACGGACTAATTGGTCTATCTGATAGGCTTTCCGGGCACTGCCAGGGCTCTTCCAAGTACTGGCGGCAGCCGAGGTGAAGGAGGGGGCCGGGCTGCCATCTTGAGCCTGGCTGCTAGGGGGCAAGAGTAGTGTTACAGGCAAGGCCAAGGCCAGCATGAGTTGGCAAACCTTCATGAAAATAGTAATAATTCGGGTCATTTTTTCTTTTAATTACCAAATGTGAATGCTTAGGGAGTGAGTAGGATTATATATGCATCCTTTTAGGATGCGAGCTAATTACTCACTGGCTAATAAATTGTTAAATTCCTGTTCTGTAAGAATGGGTATGTCTAATTTTTCGGCCTTTTCCCGTTTAGAGGGTCCCATTTTGTCCCCGGCCACCAAGTAGTCAAGTTTTTTAGAAATGGAGCTTAGTACTTTGCCCCCATGCTGGACAATGGTTTCTTTTAAACTTTCCCGGCTGTACTCCTGAAATACTCCAGAAATGAGAAAAGATTTCCCGGCCAAAGGGCTAGGCCCATCGGGAAGGCTGCTCTGCTCACCTTCAAATTGAAGGCCCGCCTCTTGTAGTCTTTGCAAGAGCACAAGATTGTCAGGGTCGGCAAAGAAGTCTAAGACGCTTTGAGCGATTCTTTCGCCAATATCTTCTACTTCCAGGAGTTGTTCATAGCTGGCCGCTTGCAACTGCTCAATTTTAGGGAAGGCTTCCGCCAATTTGGCGGCTACCGTAGCTCCCACAAATCGGATGCCGAGCGCAAAGAGAACCCGGGCATACGGAATTTTTTTGGAGGCCTCAATACCATCTAAGAGGTTTTGCGCCGATTTGCTGGCAAAGCGTTCTAAGCCTATCAATTGCTCGTATTGTAATTGATAAAGGTCGGCGGGGTCTTGGAGGAGTTTTTGTTCAAAAAGCTGCTTGATAATTCCTTCTCCCAGGGAGTTGATATCCATTGCTTTGCGCTGGATAAAATGCTCAATACGCCCCTTGACCTGAGGAGGACAGCCTTTTACATTGGGGCAGTAATGTACGGCTTCCCCTTCGTGGCGAATGAGTAAAGTATTACACTCTGGGCAGTATTGGGGGTACTCCAAGGGCTTAGTCTTGAGGGATCGATATTGGGTATCCACCCCAACAATCTTGGGGATGATCTCCCCTCCTTTTTCTACGAGCACTTGGTCTCCCAAACGCAAATCAAGGCGCTCAATTTCGTTGGCATTGTGCAGGGAAGCCCGTTTGACGGTGGTACCCGCCAGGAATACCGGTTCTAATTGGGCTACAGGGGTTACGGCTCCGGTTCGCCCTACTTGGTAGACAACCTCTTTTAGGATGGTGCGGGCTTGCTCGGTAGCGTACTTAAAGGCAATGGCCCAACGCGGGCTTTTGGCAGTGCTACCCAATACTTCCTGAAAATCGTAGCGGTCTACTTTGATGACCACCCCATCGGTTTCCACGGGAAGGTCTTTTCGTTTTTCATTCCATTCTTCCACATAGTGTAGTACTTCTTCTATACCCTGGCATACCCGATAGGTAGGAGAGACTTGAAAGCCCCAAGATTCCAAGGCCTGAATGGCTTCGGAGTGTTGGGCAAAGGGAAGGTTTTCACCGAGTAAAAAGTATAAAAAGGCATCGAGTTTTCTTTGGGCAACCTCTCGGGAGTCTTGCAATTTTAAAGTGCCCGAGGTGGTGTTCCGGGGGTTGGCGTAGGTTTCTTTTCCTTCTTGGGCCCGGCTTTCATTTAAGGCTTTAAAGACAGGCAGAGGCATAAACACTTCTCCGCGTACTTCAAAAGTAGAGGGAAGGCCTTCGGCTTGAATTTTTAAGGGGATGCTACGGATGGTTTGGGCATTGGCCGTGATTTCGTCGCCTTGTACCCCATCGCCCCGCGTGACTGCTCGGAGGAGCTTTCCGTTTTCATAGATGAGGCTGAGGGAGACCCCGTCAAATTTTAACTCACAGACATAGTGGATGGCGGGGTCTTCCCAGCCTTCGGCGGCGAGGAGTTTGCGTACCCGCTGATCAAAATCTCTTAGCTCTTCCTGAGAGTAGGTATTCCCTAGGGAAAGCATGGGGTATTGATGGCGAACCGTCGGAAATTCTTTGGTAATCGTACCCCCAACCCGAAGGCTAGGGGAATCGGCTTCTTGAAACTGGGGGTATTTCTCTTCCAGATCACTCAGTTCTTTCAAAAGGGCATCAAATTCCTGATCGCTGACGAGCGAAGTATGCTCTTGGTAATACTTTTGGTTATAAAAGCGCAGTTTCTCGCTCAATTCCTGAATACGCTGAGCGGCTTCCGATTCACTCATGAAATTGCTAATTAGAATTATCCATTTTGAAAGATAGCAAAAAAAATCAGTTAGAAGCAAGTATTTAAAGGGAAAGCTGCTAAGAATATTAGGTAAGGGAAGGAAAGAATTCATGAGAAATTGTGGGGAGTTGTTTAGTTTTAAGAAAAATCCCATTTGGGCTAATTTTAATCACCTGTTAAACGGATTGGCTTAGGGATGGAACGGCTTGTTTGAGCCCGCCGCTGGATGTGGGTGGGCCGGCGAGTAGTGACAGCCCGACCGGCGCCGCTACACTCTTTCCAGCGGCTACCCTTTTATGAGCGCCGGGAAGCCCCATATCCCTAAAAAATTAGCAGGCATTTTGTAAACCCATGCGACACGTTTTATACATACATGGCCTAGATTCTTCTCCCCACCCGGATAAGTTGGCCCTTTTAGAGCCTTTTTGTGATACATTAAAAGCCCCTCAGCTTGATTATCGGGGCAATGCCCAAGTCTTTCCCGAATTGTTGGCTTTATGCCGCGCCGAACCAATCAATTGTATCGTAGGAAGCTCCGCCGGAGGCTTAATGGCCTACTGGTTGCTCCGGGCGATAAAGGGAAAAGGCCTTTTGTACAATCCAGCCTTATCCATGTTGGAGCACCGGCCTGACATCCCGGCAAAACGCTTAGCCTTGACTAGGCCAGACCATGCTCCCTATCATCTCATCCTAGGGAAAAAAGATGAGGTGGTGCCTTATCAAGGGACTTTGGGCTATTTGGAAAGTCAGGCAAGGCCCGGCTCGTATACTTTTGAGCTATTAGAAGGACTGGGACATACCATTCCCTTGGACGTTTTTCAAGAAACCAGCGCTCGTTTTTTTCGGGAAAAGTATGAGTAATTCTATCCAGGGGCCGCGGCTAAGCATCATCATTCCCTACCGTAACCGGGAAAAGGAAAGGCTTCAAAACTGCCTACGCTCGATTCAACACTCGGGAATTTCGGAGAAGGAAATGGAAGTCATCTTGTTGGATTACGGCAGTGATACCCCTCAAAAAGAAGAGGCTAGTACCTTGTGTGTACCGTATCCCTTCCTTCAATACTACTTTACGGAGACCGAAGGCTGGTTTTGGAACCGTTCGCAGGCCCTAAATACGGCCTTGGGACTAGTAAAGGGCGAATATGTCATGGTACTGGATGCCGACATAATTTTGGTGAAAGGGCTAATCCCTTATTTACTCGAGCAAGCCAATGAGCACTCCTACTGGGTATACAAATACGTCTACCTACCCGAGCATTTTAAGGATTATGCTGCTTTATGGCAAGACGGAGCACGCTATCAAAAAAAATTTGTGCATTCGGCCGATACGGCGGTGGGTACGATCTTCGCCCCTCGTACTGCTTTTGAGAAAGCGGGCCTGTATGATGATTTTTACTGTATTTGGGGCAAGGAAGATTTGGACTTTTGCCAGCGACTAGACGCCTTGCCTCTGCAAAGAAAAGTCTTGAGAGACCCCCAGTATTTTAGTTATCACCAGTGGCATCCGCACGCTCAGCTAGGATTTCCGAGAGGCTGGTTGCAGGTTTTGGAGCGCTGGGAACAGGACATGGTACCCGTGAAAGATTTGTTGAGGCTAGCGAGCCCTCCGCCCAGGATTTTAACTTTGCAAGACCGTCCGGCATTAACGCTTTTTCGGGCTGGCTCATATACCCAAGGAAAACAAGTAGCTTGGTTTGCCCCTTGGGTCTATGCCAGTATGGAGTGGGTGCGGACCTTTCAAGATTTGAACTCGGGGGAGTGGCTCTATGGGAGTTTTCAGAACCCGAGGCGAGGTTTGAAGATTTCCTCGGGGAGAAAGTTCTTAAAAAAACAAGTAGACAAGATCCTGTCCCGATGGCAGTTAACCCTAGGCAAAACCGACGACGATATGTTGGATATTGAGGCTTTTTGGTACCTCAGAGACTTTTTGTATTATTTTATTATATCCCAACAAAAAGACTTGCAAGATTATTACCTCCGGGTCCATGCCGAAGAAATCTTTTTTATAGGGATAAAACGCTAAGCTTAACCAGCTAGTCTTGTTTTTTGGGGCTTCCCCGCGCGATGAAAATACCTGGTAAAAGGGAGTATACTAGCGGCGCGGGTCGGGCTGTCACTACTCGCCGGCCCCCCCACATCCAGCGGCGGGCTCAAACAGGCCGTTCCATCCCTAAGCCTATTCTTTAGTCAAAATTAATTTCGGTGCTGTCCCCGATATTGAGGCTTTGCACCAAGCCTTTGAGCGAACTATCATTCCCAATGATGGAGTTTTTCAAAATAACGTCTACCAGCTGGCTAAACGAACCAATGATGGTATTGTTGATAAGCGAGCCTTGGACAATGGCATTGTCTCCGATGGCCACATTGGGGCCAATAATGGAGTTTTCAATTTTGCATTGTTCGCCAATACTCACGGGGGGGATGATAATTGTATTGGGAAAAGAGAAATTTGGTACACTCTTGAAATTTTGGGTGTTTAAAAGAATTGCATTGGCCTCAAGGAGGGTTTCTTTTTTACCGCAATCAAACCAGTTGTCTACTTGCACCGGCTTCATAAGCTCTCCTTCATCGATCATGCGCATGAGGGCATCGGTGAGGTTATATTCATTGTTGGTCTTGACCTCATGGTCAATCAAGTAGCGGATAGATTCTAAAAGAAGGGACGTATTCATCAATTTGTAAATCCCCACCAAGGCCATATTCGATTTAGGGATTTTGGGTTTTTCTACCAGTTTGCGAATGTAGCCTGACTCATCAATTTCGGCGATCCCAAAAAGCAAGGGGTTGGCGACTTTTTTCACGCCCAATATTGAGTGCTGGGATTTTAGAACGTTTTCTAAGTCAAAACTAGCGATGGTATCTCCTAAAACGATCAAAATTTCTTTTTCTTTGGCAATAAGATCTCGACAGACCCAAATGGCGTGAGCGGAGCCCTCACGAGGTTCTTGAGTGACAAAGTGGGTATTAATATCGGGGTAGCGATTGCTTATGTAGGATTCAATTTTGTCTCCCAAGTACCCCAAGACGAAGATAAAATCCTTGAAATTATGCTCGATCAAAAAGTCAACTATATGCGAAAGTATGGCTTTACCGGCAATAGGTACAAGGGTCTTGGGTTGGGTATGTGTATGGGGTCTTAATTTGGAGCCAATCCCGGCCACCGGAATAATAACTTTCATGATTTAAATGTTTAGCGAGTGGTCTGGCACAATTTGATTGTAATAAAAGCCACAAAAATAAAATTCACAAAAGTTTTCCTTTAAAATTCAATAATAAATGAGCTTGAGTAATTGTAAATCAGGATAATAGGTTCAACAAAATGGATTTGTTTACGGTAAATAGTCAAGGTCTTTTACTAGATAATTCAAGATTCGTAGTGCTCTATATCCAAAACAGCTCCCTAAACTTTCAAACACAATAGGATAACAAAATTTTTTTTGATCTGATTTGTCATAATATTGGCTAGCTTAGAGAGTAATACGGAGTTTATCTCTAAAAACATATACCGAGCAAATGCCGATTTTTTTAATGGCTACAAAACTTTTTTTAGGATATGCAAGAAATTGAAATTGTCCAGCTCCGGGCATTGACCGATTTATTAAGAAGAAAATATAATTACGATTTCTCAAACTATGCGATGTCGTCCTTTCGCCGGAGAATTCAAAGGATTTTAGAGGTTTATAAATTCTCATCGTTTGAGGCCTTGATGGACAAACTCCGAACGACGGACCATAAATTTTTCCAGGAGTTTTTGTCGGAGATCACCGTAAATGTTACGGAGATGTTCCGAGACCCCAGTTTTTGGATTGAATTGCGAGAGCATATCCTGCCAGAGATTCTAAATGAAAACCGGAATGTAAGCATTTGGCATGCGGGTTGCTCCTCGGGAGAGGAAGTGTTTTCTGTGGCGATTATTTTAAAAGAGATGGATTGTCTGGATAAAGTGAGGATTGTAGCCACCGATATTGATTCGGCAATCATTAAAAAAGCCCGCGAAGGAAGTTACTCTATCAAAAATATGGAGTTGAATACCAAAAACTACGAAAGGGCCAAGGGCCAATTAAGCCTGGAAAATTACTATAAAGAGCAAGGGGGAAAAGCGATATTTGACAAATCGCTCATTAAAGATGTCATTTTTAAGGAGCATAACCTCGTAGAAGGGAGCGCCTTTTCTAAGTTTGATCTCATCCTTTGCCGCAACGTAATGATTTATTTTAACCAAGTGTTGCAAAATCAAGTACTCAAAGTATTTCACGAAAGTCTCTATCTCAACAGTTATCTGGCGATTGGCTCCAAAGAGTCTTTAATATGGTGTGAAATTGCCAATAAGTTTATGGTGGTAAACAATGAAGAAAAGGTCTACAAGAAAGTTAAAGAATAATACCTCCCTGGATTTATATGAGTTATTTCAAAGCCAATCATTTACATCCATTGTATCGTGTCATAGTCATTGGAGGCTCGGCTGGGAGTTTCCAGGTGATTAGCAATATATTGAGTCATTTACCCAAAGATTTTGAAATACCCATTGTATTGTGCCTACACCGGCTACGTCATGTACGAAATGGTTTTGTAGAGGCACTCAATATAAAAAGTACGATTCCGATACAAGAACCCCTGGATAAAGCAGGAATTAGAAGGCAAAGTATTTACTTAGCCCCAGCAAATTATCATTTATCCCTTGAGTTAGGCAACACTTTTGCTTTGACAACAGAAGAACTTTTAAACAATTCACGCCCATCTATTGATATTACGCTACAATCTGCATCGTATGTCTACCGTAATAAAGCTATAGGGATCTTGCTTTCGGGAGCTAATCGGGATGGGGCCTATGGTATGAAAAAAATACACGACAACGGAGGTCTTACCATTATTCAAGACCCTGAAGAATGTCTAATTGATACAATGCCCACTGCTGCCTTGAATATGACAAAAATTGATTATATCTTAAAAGTCCCAAAAATTGTAGGCTTTTTGCAAGAATTGAATCAAGTGACCAAACGTGGATTAGAGTAAATAAATTGACCTGCCGATGAAATCTATATATCGTCCCCTTGGAATTATCTTTTTAGTTTTGTTCATGATTTCTGCTTTGGTTTATGGTTGGTTCCTTATGGAACATGGGGAAATTGTACAAGACACATATAAAAAAGTGCCTGGCTTGGGTGAGGTTATCCTCGTGGTGATCACAAGCGGCCTGTTTGGCTTTTTCTTTCTACTCATAAGTGCCAATCAACGAATTGATGTGATTTACGTTAAGGACATAGATCAGCAAGATGGCAATAATTCCGGCTCTGATGATGGTACAGGCAATAAAAAGAAGGGCTTGGATGATGATGTAGCTTCTAGTGTATCTATGAAGATTGTAGAGGAAATTATCCTTAAAAACCAATACAATAAGCGGATTCTGCTTGAAAGGTTTCTGCAAAGTATTTGTGATTATGTAGAAGCTTCTTTAGGAGCTATTTATATTACCAAGGCTTTAGAAGATAGTAAAGTACTAGAAATGGTTGTAAGTTATGCTTACTATGGGGGGGAAGGCCAAGTTAATCTTTATGAATTTGGTCAAGGCTTGGTTGGGCAAGTGGCCAAAAATGGCAAGCCCATTAATTTGAGCTCCATACCCGAGGGCTATGTACAAGTTATGTCGGGCTTGGGGAGTGCCACCCCGAGTAATTTAATAATATATCCCATTAAGAATGAGGAAGAAGAAGTCTTGGGAGTCATCGAGATGGCGTCTTTTAAACTTTTTGAACAAACAGAATTAGACTTCTTAAGAGAAGTGGCATTACTTTTGGCCAAAGAAATTGAGACAAATGAATATTACAACCTTAATTTGTAATTCTACGGTACGCCTAGATTAATCAAATTTTTAATTTTTGTAGAGCCGCATTTACAGGATGAAAAAAAACACAATCGGTATTGCTTTTAAGATAATAACTTTAGTCTTGTTTGTCGTAGCCCTTACGGTTATCGCAACAAGTACGATAGCTTACTTCTTAAATAAGAGCGCCATTGAGAACACTTATAGTGAAACCATTACCACCATCCGTTCTTTTAAAGCAGAAAAAATTACCGACTTTTTTCAAAGGGTTAAAGAGAATATTGAGTTTACGTCTCAACTGAGCGCAATACGTAACAGGATCACAGAGTACAAAACGGATACTGGCCAAGTAAACAAGAACACCCCGGTGATAGATTCGGCGCTTATACAAAGGCCTGTTCTACCTCAAGATACCTTGCCTCGCTTGGATACCTTAAGAAATACCCTCCGAGCCGATACTGTTTCTAGACAAAACCCCGTGGAGGAGTTTCGGAAAAAATTTGAAAATACCTTCCTGAGTCAAGGAGAAGACCTAGATCAGTTATTTCAAGAAACGCTCATTCATTTTGATATCCTGAATGTCTACATCACAGATCGGAATGGAGATATTGTCTTTCTAGAAGGGATGCGTAAAGGGGAAACAAAGAAAGGGATCAACTTCGATATTGTAGACCAAGACGGAAACACCATTAATGTAGGACGGGATTCGGTGTATTTTAGTAATGTGTTTCCATTAAGAATCAAAGATGAATTTACAGTAAGTAATCTTGGGCGAGATTTACTTTATTATATGTATGTATCCGCTCCGGTTAAAGATGAGCAAGGAGATTTATTAGGAGTATTAATCTACGAGATTGATTTAGATTATATTTATAAAGTCGTCGGCGATACTACTGGTTTAGGACGTAGTGGTGAAATTATCCTCACCAAAGATTTTGGAACCAGTATACAATTTATCAACCCCTCCCGATCTGAAAGCATAGAAACATTTGAGCGGAATTTACCTCAAGTTAAAGATAGAGCACAAGCTCCCCAAGAAGCCGCACAAGGTTTAAGTGGTTTTGGTTATACGTTAAACCGGAATAAGAAATCCGTATTATCGGCTTGGCAACCCATTCCGGTTATCGGTTGGGGCCTTACTGTACAAATAGATCGCGAAGAAGTATTTCAGCCCATTTACAACCTCATGTGGTCTTTGATCACGTTGAGTGCCGTGGTCTTGCTGATTTCCTTGGTATTTGGTTATATTTTCTCCCTTTCTCTTGTAAGACCTATTATCCGGCTTCGGGAAATTATCCTACTCCTTTCCCAAGGGATATTACCCGAAAAAACCCGTCGTTATACCCGGGATGAAACCGGTGAAATGACCCTAAGACTCAACGGTTTGGTAGATAACCTCCGTAAAATGGCCAGCTTCGCCCGGAGAATTGGCCACGGGGAGTTTAAAGCCGATTTTAAACCCTTAAGTGAACAAGATGCCTTAGGAAATGCCTTGATATCCATGCGGGACAGTATACAGCAATCGGCCCTTAGAGATGATGAACGTAACTGGATTGTAACGGGTATGGCAGAGATTGGGGATATCTTGCCATCTATCACTACAATTGATGGTTTGGGAGAGCTTGTTACTGAATATGTAACCAATAAAATTGGGGCGGTACAGGGGGCATTCTACACGGTAAACGATGAGAATAAAGACGCTGTATTTATTGAAATGAATGCCAGTTTTGCTTACAATAAGCGAAAATATATGAAGGCCCGGTTTAAATTTGCCGAGGGCTTGGTTGGACAGGCTGCTATTGAGCAAGATACAATCATCCGGACGGAAATTCCGGATGATTATCTTACCATAAGCTCAGGTATTTTAGGAGATCGTAAACCCAAGTGTATCCTAATTCGCCCACTTATTACCAATGAAACTGTCTACGGAGTCTTGGAGTTTGCCGGATTTGAGCGCTTTGGATCTCGGGAAGTTACCTTTGTGGAAGAAATTAGTGAGATTATTGCCCGTACGGTCTTTAACATCAAGGTGAAGGAAAATACGGAGAAACTTTTAAGAGAATCTCAAAAGATGAGTAGTGAGTTGCAGTTGCAACAAGAAGTCTTGCGCCAAAATGCTGAAGAAATGGAGGCTACTCAGGAAGAATTACAAAGAACCAACCGAGAATTAGAAAAGAAAATCCGAGAGGTACAAAGAGCTACCGATCGAACCCAACTTCTCCTAGAAAATGCCTCAGAGGTTATCACCATTTACGAATCGGATGCTACTATCCGTTATATCAGTCCATCGGTAGAAAAAATTCTGGGTTACACCCAAGAAGAGATGATCGGAATCCGTGACATTGTGTATGTCCATCCAGATGGCGTAGATAAGTACGAGCAAATGTTCCGTGATCTTATTGAGGAACCCGATCAAAGGGTCACTATCGAATTTAGCTATCAAACCAAATCAGCTGAAAGGATCTGGCTAGAAGCAACCGGGATTAACCTTCTTGCTGACCCTGCCATCCAGGGAATCGTGTTAAATACCCGAGATATTACAGAGCGTAGAGCCGCCGAAAGAGAGCAAAGATTGAGGGGACAAATGCAAGCTTTGTCTGAAAACTCACCTGATTTGATTACCCGAATTTCTCGTGAAGGTACCGTTTTCTATATCAACCCGACCATTGAAACGTATACTGGTCGTAACAAAGATAATTATTTACAAAAACACATTCGGGAGTTAGAACTAAGCGAGGAAATTGTCAACTCTTGGAATGATATCATCAAAGATGTTATCACCAAGAATCAAAAGATTAATATTGATATGGACTTCCCATCTATTATGGGAGAACGGATTATGCAGGTGAATGCCATTCCGGAATACACAGATCAACAATCTTTGGAGTCTGTCTTAGTCGTATCGCACGATATTACAGAACGTAAGATTATTGAGATGGAAATTTCTCAAAAAAACCGGAAAATCACAGAAAGTATAAACTATGCCAAGCGTATCCAAGAGGCCATTCTACCGGACACGAATTACATTCGCCAGTTTTTAAAAGACTCCTTCATCTTATACAAACCGCGGGATGTGGTAAGTGGAGATTTTCCTTGGTTTTTTCAAAAAGATGATGACATTTACATTGCAGCCGTTGATTGTACGGGGCACGGGGTGCCAGGAGCCTTAATTTCCCTAATTGGTTTCTTCCTCTTGAATAATATAGTGAATAATGAAGAAGCAAATAATCCGGGAATTATGCTGGATTTATTAGATGCTGAGGTGACTAAAACCCTAAAACAAGACGAAACTGATGCCTCTACCAAGGATGGTATGGATATTTCTTTGTGTAAAATCAATCAACGTAAGCAACAGATTGAATATGCAGGGGCGCATCGGCCATTGTACTATTTAAGTGAACAAGAATTGCACGAGATTAAAGGAAATAAATACCCAATCGGGGGAGCCCAGCATAAGAACCGGGGACGCTTTACGAATACAGTTATCAATTACAGAGATAGCGATTGTATTTATTTATTCTCCGATGGTTTCCCTGACCAATTCGGTGGCCCGAAAAATAAAAAGTTCTCGCCCCGAAGAATTCGTGACATTTTAAAGAACAATCATGATATTCCCCTTTCTGATCTTAACCAAGTCTTGTTGACGGAGTTTGAGAGTTGGAGAGGAAACAACAAACAAACCGACGATGTACTCATGATTGGTATTAAATTATAAACTAAAAATTAATAGTTTTGCGAAGGCTGAATATCAGCCCTTACAACATAAAGCTATGCATGCTGAATTACTCATAATTCTTTTGTAGAACTATAGGGTAATCTCGATCCAAACCATAATAAATTATTCGCCTAATATGAAATACATTTATGAATTACACCGGACGATGGTTACCCGTAACTTGATCTTAGTGTACGAAGGTGAATTTACGCAGGAAATAACCAAATCCGTACTGGCCATGGCTGAGCGGAATATGGACGCGATCGGTGAAGATTCGTCAATAAAACGTAAGGTGTTTAATGTAATGGTAGAGTGCTTACAAAACATTGTCAAGCATTCTGATGAAATAGAAGATGTTGCCGTAATGAATAGCAACCGCAATAGTGCTATTTTTATGATAGGCAAGCAGGAAGATAAGTATATCATTACTTCCGGTAACCCCATCACCAATGAGAAGATTAAAATTCTACAAGACAAGCTAGAATATATTAATAGCTTGGATAAAGAGGGGCTTAAAGCTTATTATAAAGAGAAAATAAAAAATAGTCCGGGACTAACCGATAAGGGAGGGGCCGGGCTCGGATTTATTGATATGGCCCGAAAGTCCGGACAAAAACTCCAGTTTGACTTCGAGCCAATTAATGACGCAATATCCTTTTTTTCGCTTAAAACTATTATACGCCGAAATAAGTAAAAGAAAAGTACATTTAACTACAAATTCATATGGAAGTTATAAACTTAGAAGGAACCGAAGATACACCAAAAATAATCTTGGATCGTAACAACGGTATTTTTGAAATATCTGGCCGATCACTTCCCGAAGATTCAGCTGAATTTTACCAGCCTATACTAGATTGGCTCGAGGAATATTCCAAAAATTCTAACCCTGAGACGGTATTCATTTTTAAGTTAGAATACTTCAACACGGCTTCTTCCAAGCTTATTTTAGACATCTTATCTAAGCTGGAAACCATCGAGAATACTACTATTTCTTGGTACTTCCACGAAGACGATGAGGACATGGAAGAAGCAGGTACCGAATTCTCCGAATTAGTTGAGGTGCCTTTTGAGTTCAAGACCTATTAAGCTTAAACGTATCCTGAGAAGATTTTTTGCTTCAACTTAAGCTGCATTCTTCTCGTTTTCTAGTCTGTGAAATTTTTTTGAACGGCCTCTTAAAGGCCGGACCAATATCATGAGTGAACAAATTCTTCAAGCCCTTACCAAACTCTTTGCCCTTATCACCAAACAGGATGGTGGCGCAACCGAAGTTGAGAGAAAGTTTGTGATCGATTATTTCGTTCAGGAACTGGACCATGATTCGGTTCAAATCTACACGAATCTCTATGATAATGAAGCAGAGTATGGAAAAGCCCAAGAAAATAAACTGATTACTATGAAGGATTCGGTAAGAATCCTGAAATTTTGTCGTCAGATCAATAAAAGCCTTGAACAAAGACAAAAAGTAATCATCTTGGTCAAGCTTCTAGAATTAGTGGCCTCAGACAAAAACTTTACCTCTCAGCGTCGAATGATCATTGATACGGTATCGAGTGCTTTTAATATAAAAGACGATTATTCCGTGATTGAGAGTTTTGTTCTCAGTGAAGATTCCACCAAACTCAATGATCCTAATATTCTCGTAGCTAGCAATAATAACTTGTTAGTGCCCCCAGAAGCCAAACACTACCCTCTTGCTAATTTACACGGTGAAGTAATCTTCATCCGGGTCAGTAGTGTCGATTTGTACTTTATTAAATATGTAGGCAACGATGATGTACGCCTGAATGGCTTTACTATGAAGCGCAATCAGGTATACTTATTTTCTAATGGAGGCAGTATAAAAACGGAAAAAGGAGCCTCTCTTTACTATGGCGATGTAACGAGTGTTTATCTGCACAACCTCCAGGATGTAAAATTATCTTTTACTGCCCAAGATATCGTTTTCCGATTCCCCAACGGACATATTGGTATTCAAAAGACTAGCTTGTCTGAGGCCCAAGGAAAGTTGGTCGGAATTATGGGGGGGAGTGGGGCCGGTAAGACTACTCTCATGAATGTCTTGTCGGGAATTGAAAGCCCAAGTGATGGACAAGTCCTAATCAATGGCATAAATCTGCATAGTTCCCGTACCGAAATAGAAGGGGTAATAGGCTATGTAGCCCAAGATGATCTACTCATTGAAGAACTGACCGTTTATCAAAACTTATATTATAATGCCAAGCTTTGCTTTGGGGGTTTAAGCGAAGAAGATATTGACTCCAAAGTGATGACGACCCTTGAAAGTTTAGGCCTCGATCATATTCGGGACTTAAAAGTTGGAAATGTTCTCAATAAAAAAATTAGTGGCGGGCAGAGGAAACGCTTGAATATTGCTTTGGAGCTAATTAGAGAACCTGCCGTGCTCTTTGTAGATGAACCAACCTCGGGCTTATCATCCAAAGATTCTCAAAATGTTATTGACTTACTTAAAGAGCTCTCCCTAAAAGGGAAGCTTATATTTGTGGTGATCCACCAGCCTTCCTCCGATATCTATAAATCATTCGATAAAATGATCATCCTCGATCGGGGAGGGTATTTGATATTTTATGGAAACCCCTTAGAGGCTATTGCTTATTTCAAGGAGCAAACCAACCAGGCCGATAGTCAAAAGTATAGCGAAAACCCAGAAGAGATGTTTAACCTCATCGAGAAAGAGGTTGTAAACGAATTTGGAGAGGAGACAGGTAAACGCCAGCTAAGCCCCAAACAATGGCATGAACGATTTTTGGCCAACTTTGCCATCGAGGAAGCCGAAGTGATTAGTGATCCTCCCCCTTCTTCGGTAAGTAGGCCCAATATATTTAAACAAGCCTTTTTATTCACCACCCGAGATTTCCTATCCAAGATAAGCAACCGTCAATATATGCTTATCAACCTCTTGGAAGCTCCACTGCTAGCCTTGATGCTCTCCTACATTATTCGTTTTCAAAACGAACCCGGAACCGGAGAATACGTCTATCGCTTCAATGATAATATACCAGCATATATCCTGATCTGTATTATCATTTCCTTATTCATGGGGCTAACCGTGAGTGCCGAGGAAATTATCAAGGATTTGAAAATTCAGAAACGGGAACGCTTCCTGAACCTGAGTCGCTTTAGTTATCTAAGTTCCAAGATTATTATTTTGTTTTTGCTATCGGCAATCCAAACTTTTTCTTTTGTAATCATCGGTAATTTTGTCCTGGAAATACAAGGAGAGTTAATAAGTTATTGGGCTATTCTCTTTTCTGTATCTTGTTTTGCCAATGTACTCGGTTTGAATATCTCCTCTATGTTCAACTCGGTCATTACGATCTATATTACAATCCCGCTCTTACTCATTCCACAAATGATTCTCAGTGGTATTATTTTCCGCTTTGAGAAGATGAATACTATGATCAGTGAGAAAGGCACTGTACCTCTCTTAGCCGATTTTATGACCTCCCGATGGGCCTTTGAAGCAATCATGGTAGACCAGTTTAAGCACAACCATTATGAGGTTGACTTTTATGACGTTGATAAAAGACTCAGTGAAAGCAACTTTAAAGTAACCTTCTGGATACCCGAACTAAGCTTTCGTCTCGAGAAAACGCTCGAGATGCAAACCCTGGACGAAAAAAGTGACTCAATTGATACCGAGATTGACAAAAACTTAAAGTTGATCCGTAGCGAAATCAAAACCAAAAATGCCTTCCCTGAGCTATTAGAAGGTATTGATTTAGAAAATGACTTACTGAGAGAAAACTTTAATGAGCCAATTGCTGGTTTGATTCGTACATATTTTGACAGCATTTCTCAACGTTTTACAAATTTGCTCAATGAGTCTGGCCTGGAAAAAGATGAAATTATTGAGGATAAAAGTGCACAAGACGATAATTATGACTTAAACGAATTTAAAAATCGTTACTTCAATGAAAGTCAAGCCGTTTTTGTAAGTAATGCCAATGTCCTAGAAAGAATAGAAGAACAAAATGGTAAATTATTACAGATGATCGATCCAGTTTTTATGGATCCACCCAAGCACGAAAATCCACTAAATTACCGTTCCCACTTTATGGCTCCCCGTAAACCCTTCATGGGAACTACATTTGGTACCTATTATTTCAATATGGGAGTTATCTGGTTCTTCACTTTTGTCTTGTATTTAACCTTATACTTTGACCTATTCAAAAGACTAATCGTCTTTTTAAATAATATTGGTAAAAAGGAATAAACGTATCCAATTTGCATAACTTAGAGTAGATAATTCATGAAACCCATCAATAACCCATTAAAAATGAGCGTCCCAAGATTTTTCCATTTTCTTCAATTTGGTTTCATCATAGGTTTGATAGCTACCTTATGCTTGGCATGTGGCGGAGGGGGTGAAAATGCTCAAACGAGTGATTCGGATGAACTTTTAGAGGATACTCCCGAAGAAGACGAGTCAAAGCCTCAAACCCCTGCTATCTCCAAGGAAGTTTTAAGTGATATTGTCAAGTCGATCCCTTCCCCATTAGAGATCTCCTTCCTTATCCGAGATTTAGGCATTAAATACGATAAATCTATTCTTAACTCTACTGATAACATTGCAAATTACAATACAAGTTATCGCCAAGCCCTTAACCTGGGTATTTATAGTACAGATTTGGGTTACGCTAATATTTATGAGCAGACCCAAGATGCCCTCATCTATTTGACCTCTGTGAAGCGCATGGCAGATGATCTACGCATCGGCCAGTTTTTTGACTTTCAAACAATCCGTGATTTAGCTACGAACAGCAATAACCTTGATTCCCTTTTACTCGTAACTAACACTAACTTAGAACGTATCAACGACCACTTGCAAGAAAATGGCCGGGCCGATATGACCATCCTTATCCTTACCGGGGGATGGTTGGAAGCACTCTACCTTACTTGCGAAGTGGCCAAAAAACAACCCAATGAATTGCTCAAAAACCGAATTGGGGAGCAAAAAATCATTCTAGACCAACTTTTACTGCTTCTTTCTTTTTATGAAGAAAAAGCCAGTATTAAAAAGTTGATTGATGACCTAAACGAATTGCAAACAATTTATAATAACGTTAAAATTACCTACGAGTACGACGAGTCTACTACCAAAGAAGAAAATGGTATTTTATACGTTGAAGATAATACGTCTAGCAAAATTAATTTCACTGCCAAAGACTTAGATAACATCCTCAACGTTTCCATGAAGATAAGAAGTAAAATCATTAGCTAACATGAATATTAAAATCATACGCATACTATTGGCATTTTGTCTCCTTGCTTGGGGATCTAGCTCCTCTGTAAAAGCCCAGGACCCCATTCTTAATTCAATTATTGAGATTGTTTCCCCAGTGGAGATTCCAGCCCTTATTAAAGAATTAGGTATCCAATACGACAAGCAATTATTAAATGAACCTAGTAATATCTCGGCTTACACAAGCCCCTACAAAAGGGCACTAAACTTGGGTATCTATAGTACAGATTTAGGATATGCCAATATCAATGAACAACCGGGCGATGCCTTAGCTTTTCTTAATTCCGTAAAGTCAACTGCCGAATCTTTGAATATTGGGGAGTTTATTGATTTTAATAAAATTTTATCTCTCGCCGTAAACCGAGATAACCTTAACAAGCTTTTAGAAGAGACCTCCATTACGTTTGAAAATATTGCCCGTCACTTGCAAACCCAAAATCAAACAGATTTAGCGGCTTTGATCTTAACCGGTGGTTGGATTGAGACGGCTCATATTATCTGCCAAGTCGCCCGAAGACTTCCTGATAATCGCGACCTAACCGATCGTATTATTCAGCAAAAACTAATCCTGAACCAATTGATTCCAGTGCTGAAAAAGTACCAGAGAGATCCCAATACCAGCTCTTTGGTCCGTGACCTGGAAAGCCTCTCCAGTCTTTTGGATAAATATAACTTCAATACTTCCGGTACCGTGCAAACCAAAGCCGAAACTATTGGGGGAATGGAAATAGTAGTGGTTGAAGATGTACAATCCTCTCCCGATATCATAATTTCTCCCCAAGAGATAAACCAAATTTCTGGATTGGTAGCAAAAATTAGAAACGCTATCATTCAAACTCAATGATCAAAATACGCCTCAACTTTATATGTCTATGCATATTCCTGGGCCAGGCTGCCACAACGCTCCTAGCCCAGGAAATCAACAAAGAAGAAGTTTTGAACGGTATGTTCAAATCAATCCCTTCTCCCTATGAGATATCGTCTCTTATTAAGAAAACAGGGGTTAAGTTTAATTCTGAAATCATAAACGCCCCCGATAACTACCAAAAGTATAATGACGACTACAAAAAAGCTTTAAATCTAGGCATTTACAGCTCAGACCTGGGTTACATCAATATCTATGATACACCCGATACCATACCTCCAGCCTACCTGAAGACCATCCTGGCCATGTCTTCGGAGCTTAAAATTGACCAATTAATCAATTTTACAGCCATTACCGGTTTTGCCTTCAGCAAAGATCTAAACGGTTTGCTATCCGAAACCTCCAGCTCCTTTGAGAAAATCAACCGGCACTTTATCGAGAACGATCGCCCCGAGTTATCGGCCTTACTCTTAACCGGAGGCTGGCTCGAAACCTTATACTTAACCTGCCAAGTAGCCCGGGACAAACCCAATAAACTCCTGGACAATAAAATTGCCGAACAAAAAATTATCTTAGAACAATTACTACCTATCCTGAGTCAATATAGCGAAGGAAAGGAGATGGCTAAGCTTGTTGAAAAAATGAGCAACCTACAAGAGCTATTTAAAAAGATTAAAATCAAAGAAAAAATCAAGGCCAACAACAACTTCACCATCGAAAAATGGGGGAAATTAGAGGTCGTGGTTTACCGAAATGAAGCAAGCAAGACTGCCAATGGAATCAAATACAACCAAGAAGACTTAGATCAAATTTTGACAGCTTCTATTGATATCCGTAAAAGTATTGTAGAATGATAAAACGTCTCCCGTTTCAATTAATCAGAGTTTGCTTATTAATCTCAGCTCTTTTATTGCCCGAACTTATGTTCGGACAATGTGATAGCCAAGTTTTTACCGATAAAGGGATAAGAGAGCTTAACAAACAAGGTGGGTACACCTACCTAAAAAGCTATCCTGTATCGGGAGAAAATGGAAAAAAATACTCCTATATTTTTAGTCAAGGGACTAACTATATGATTGCCCTGGCCAATCGAGAGTCGGATGCCAAAGGTATTTTTATCACCATTTTTGATTCTAACAAGAAAGAAATAGCCACCAGCCGGGCGGACGGTAAGTTTTACCCCGCAGTATCCTTTACCTGTAAACGCACCGGAATCTATTATTTGCAATTCTCTTTTGACAATACCCGAGAATTTTGTGCCGCCGGCGTATTAGGGATGCGTCGTTAAGTATCATTTAAGCAAAAGAGCACCGCCTACTTAGCTTTACATACCCTTGTAGGGGCTGCCCCCGCCCAGTTTACTCACTTGACTAACAGCAAGTAAGTTGCTGGGCGGGGTCGGGCTTTCGCTACTCGCTGCCTTTCCCCGCAGGCCCCCACGAGCTCAAACAGGCCGCTCTATCCCTCAGCCGAAAAATAGATCTGAGATCAAACGTGGGTACTAGCCAGCAGATTCTCCTTGCCTTCCCGTTTGGAGGGCTAAGCCCCCGTCTCCCGCAAGCCAGATGTTCATGGGTATTTCACGTTAAAAAGAGCGCCCAACCTGAGGGTACCTTTGATTGGGTAGTTCCCTCTTCATTTGCCAGGTTTCCTTGACTTCCTCATTTCATTTGCCCAACGAAACAGCTTAGGGATAGAGCGGCATGTCTGAGCCCGAAATGGCCAAGCGGGGAGCCGGCGAGTAGCGAAAGCCCGGCCCGCGCAGGCACCTATTTCTATGAGCCCCCAAACCTCCCTCTGGCGCGGGCAAGCCCCAAAAACTTTTCTAAAAATTAGTCTGCTCTCAATTAATTTCTTAGTTTGTAACCCGAGCTATTCACAAACCATGTTTATATGAAAAAAATTATAACCATAAGCCTATTCCTGGGATGGTTTTTACCCGTCTCAGCCCAAATTAATGCCCGTTTAATCCGATACCTGGACATTTCAGATACCCAAATTACCTTCGTTTACGGAGGGGATATTTGGGTAATGCCCAAAAGTGGGGGGACTGCTACCCAAATCACCAACTCACCCGGAGAGGAATCCTGGCCTCGTTTTTCACCCGATGGCCAATACATCGCCTACTCGGCCAGTTATAATGGCAATGGAGATGTCTATGTGATCCCCACCCGCGGCGGCGTGCCCACCCGCGTGACCTATCATACCGGCTTTGACCGTGTGTTGGATTGGCACCCGGATGGAAAGCGGGTTTTATTTGCTTCCCGTCGGGAAATGGGGCAAAGAAGTACCCGCGAATTATTTCTAGTGAGTAAAGAGGGAGGTTTCCCGGAGAAGCTCAAGGTGCCTTATGGCGAATTGGCCAGCTTTTCACCCGATGGTAATTCCCTGGCCTATATTACCAAGATCACGGAAAACTATCCCTTCAAACGCTACCGGGGCGGTTTGAGCTCCGACGTGCTCATTTTTGATTTGCAAAGTAATACGGTTCAACGAGTTACCGATAACCCCGCCAATGACGGCAAACCTGCTTGGGCCGGAAATAAAATTTACTTCGTTTCTGACCAAGGCCCTAATGTTCGTTTGAACCTGTATTCATACGATACCCAAAGTAAGCAGACCAAGCAGATCACCCAATATGCCGATTTTGATATCTCCTATATGGCCGCGGGCTCCAAAGAACTGGTATTCGAAAAAGGAGGAACCGTATACCGCATGGACCTAGCTTCTGAAGAACTGAGTGAAGTGCCTGTACGAATTATCAGCGACCTCTCCGCCGAGATGCCCCGATCGGTCAATGTAAGTCGCCGAATCAATAGCATGACGGCTTCCCCCGGAGCCAAACGCATCGTGTTTGAAGCCCGGGGCGAACTCTTTAATGTACCGGTCAAAGAAGGGTTTACCAAAAATATGACCCAGTCCAGTGGTGCTTTTGACCGCCAACCAGCTTGGTCGCCCGATGGGAAACACATTGCTTTTTGGAGCGATCGTAGTGGTGAAAATGAAATCTATGTCCAAGCCTCCGATGGAATGGAAGAGGCGCAACAACTTACCCAAAGAGGCAAAGGCTTTGGATATACTCTGCACTGGTCGCCCGATAGCAAAAAAATTGCTTTTATCGACGAAACGAATACGATCTATTACGTAGAGGTTGCGGGTAAGCAAGTTAACCAAGTAGACAATACCTACTGGAACCAAGGCCACGGAGGACGATTTGGATACCCCATATCCTGGTCGCCCGATTCGCGATGGATTGCCTATACCCGAGGTCAGGAAAATGCCAATGATGCCATCAAAATCTTCGATACCCAGACTAAACAAAGCCAACAGGTTACGAGTGCGTTCTTCCAGGACTACCGGCCTACGTTTAGCGAGGATGGGAATTATTTATTTTATCTAAGTGATCGGGTGTATTCCTCGGTGTATTCCGATATGGGAGATGGCACATGGGTCTACCCTAATTCTACCCAGATTGTTGCCATGGCCCTCACACCCGATGTACCCTACTTATTAGAGCCAAAAAACGATGAGGTGGAGGTGAAAAAAGAAGGGGAAGAAGAGGAGAAAAAAGAAGAAAAGAAAGAAGATAGCAAAGCCGTAAATATCGACTTCAAGGATATGGAATCCCGGATCGTAGTCTTACCGCCCAAGCCGGGAAATATTGGCCCTATAATGTCATTTAAAGGCAAATTGGCCTACCTTCGTTTTCCTAACTCCGGCTCCGGAGAAAGACAAGCAAGTTTGATGTTTTACGATTTTGAAAAAAGAGAATCGAAGAAAATTATCTCCAATGTGCGCCGGGCCGTTTTAAGTGCCGATGGCAAGTCTATTCTGGTACAGCAAGGGGGCAAATTTGGGGTAATTCAACCAAACCCGGCTCAGAAGATCAAAGAGGCCGTTCCTACCGATGGCTTAGTGATGGAACTAGTGCCCCGGGAAGAATGGAATCAGATTTTTCAAGATACCTGGCGCCGCCACCGGGACTTCTTCTACGATCCCAATATGCATCAAGTAGACTGGAATGCTATGCGGGAACAATACGGGGCCCTTTTAAAAGATTGCCGTACCCGATGGGATGTTTCTTATCTACAGTCCAACCTAGCTGCTGAGTTAAGTGCCGGACATACCTACACTTTTGGCGGCGATGTAGAAAATGCCCCCTATCGCCCCGGTGGATACCTTGGGGTAGATTGGGAGCTGGATGCCCAAGGCTATAAAATCAAACGTATCGTTAAACCTGCTCTCTGGGATACCGAAGCCCGGTCGCCCTTAGACCGCCCCGGCGTGAAAGCCAAAGCCGGAGATTATGTACTCGCAGTAAACGGTATTCCCCTAGACCTGAAAAAAGAACCCTACGCCGCCTTTGATGGACTCTCAGGTAAGACCGTTACCCTCACCGTAAGTGCAAGTGGCCAAAAAACGGACGCGCGTGATGTTGTTTTGAAATGTATGAGCCCTGGACAAGAATCTTACCTTCGCTATCTAGAATGGATTGAAAACAATCGCAAAATGGTAGAAAAGCTGTCCAATGGACAATTAGGTTACATCTACATGTCAAATACAGCAGGGCAAGGCCAAAGAGAACTTGTACGCATGTATTACGGGCAATTAGATAAAAAAGGCTTCATCATTGATGAACGTTTTAACGGGGGTGGACAACTGGCCGATCGCTTTTTGGAGTTAATGAAGCGCCCAGTCGTTTATAACCTGCATTGGCGGCACGGCCGTGACCATACCCATCCCATCAAGGCCAATACTGGCCCTATGGGCATGCTCATCAATGGATGGGCCGGCTCGGGAGGTGATGGCCTGCCTTGGGCTTTTCAAGAACTAAAAGCCGGACCCATCGTAGGGGAAAGAACCTTGGGGATCTTAGTTGGACCGGCCACTGGCCACCAACTTATCGATGGCGGAGGGATTACCGTACCCGGAGCCCGCTTATACGACAATGATGGCCATTGGTTTTGGGAAGGAGAGGGAGTTAAGCCCGATATCAAAGTGTGGGACGACCCGAACGTATTGGTGAAAGGCCGGGATCCTCAGATGGAACGGGTAGTACAAGAGGTGATGAAATTACTGGAAAATAATGCCCCGAGGATGACGCCCGCTCCTGCTTTGGAAGACCGTACCTCCAAAGCATTCAACAAAAAGTAATAGTTTTCTAAAAATAACGTATTTTACAGGCCTGTCTCAAGACAGGCCTATTTTTATGCTAGAAATTACCCAGCAACTCCTTACTTACCTCCGATTGCACCCTGAACGGATAGATGTGGGCCTTATTTCCGCCTACATCCAGACAATTGTTTTACGAGGCAGCTCATCGGATGGACAAGCCCTCTTAGACTATTTCTTAAAACACCCGCCTGGATTTAGATCAAGCTACCTATTTCCTGCCCTCAAAAAATGGTGTAGCCCAAAAGATGCCCAAAAGATTTTTGAAACCCATCTCCAAAATCTAGACTCCGAAGAAGACGAATACGCGTCCATTCTCGAGCTCTTGGGAGAATGGCAATACCCCGAAGTGCGCCCTCTGCTCATGCAACACGCATTTGATCCCGCTTCCGATCACTATTTGAATCGCTCTGCGGTATTAGGCCTACTTCATTATGACTGTAGGGACATTCAAGATCAAATACGGAAAAAGATTGAGGAAACCTATGGCAAAAACTTATTTCCTGAGTTTACCCCAGCTTTGGTGAGCAAACTGGATGAGAAGGCCGAGGTGCTTGAGCTACTCTATGAAAGTGGACAAACGATGTGTTCTACCGATTGTAATGCCGGAATTATTTTAGGCTTTGCTCTTAGCGGAGAAGAAGGAGCTCCCTTTTTTCAAGA
Organism: uncultured Microscillaceae bacterium; assembly: GCA_963922455.1. GTDB lineage: Bacteria > Bacteroidota > Bacteroidia > Cytophagales > Microscillaceae > CAWUIO01. Next base: position 21,019 of record CAWUIO010000003.1, on the reverse strand, counting down.
TATTTTATTTAACCCGCATTGGGAAGCCGATTCTCTGGCTACGGGTACGGGTTTTTTTACGTATCAAGGGCTCTTACATCAAGGTATTTTATGGGAAGATTTTTGGCATAAAATCCAGAATGAACCCGAAACGAGTAGACAAGAGCAGGCCTTTAAAGTCTTTACCACCGCTTTAAGCCTCAATAGCCGTAATTTTCCGGATGAATCGGGCCAAGCCTTTCAGAAAATCTACCATACATTTTTCTCCCAAGATGCCCCCAATCAAGCGGCTAGCTTTTGGAACGTGGGCCGACAATTCCAAATGAATGATACACTCTATGAACTGGAGCAGGCCTATTTGCATAGAGTGCAAGAGGAAATCTTGCTAAAAACTATTTAAAAAAAATTAAGCGCTCTCTCGATTTTACAACCCAAAACTTGATAAGCATAGATGTACACGTGCTTATATTTTGTAAGCCTTAACACAAATGTTTCGGGAATTTAATTTCAAAAGGCTTGGTAATCAGGAGTTAAAGTGAAATTCAACCGCTTCTAAAACCGGTTTTCGGGGCTTCCCCGCGCGTAGAAATACTCAGTGAAAATTCCTTTACGTAGCCGCGCGGGTCGGGCTCTCACTACTCGCTGCCTTTCCCCGCCAGGCCTACACGAGCTCAAACATGCCGTTCCATCCCTAAGCCAAAGGAGGAGAGCCAGCAGAAAGATAAAACGGAGTGGTTTTCACTAAAACCCATAAATCAAGGGTAAAAATAGGGTGGCCAAAAGCCAAAAGGCCAAATTGAGCAAGGTACCTACCCGTAAAAAATCACGAAACCGGTACTGCCCTGCACTATACACCATGGTATTGGTTTGGTAGCCAATGGGAGTCATAAAGCTGGCCGATGCGGCAAATGTTACGGCCATAATGAAGGGAGTTGGGCTCACTCCTAGATTTTGGGCGGCCGCCAATGCAATGGGAGCTAAGAGGGCCGCCGTAGCATTGTTTGACATGATTTCAGTAAGCACGGAAGTGGTCAGATAGAGTCCGGAAAGAATGGCAACCGGCCCCCAAGGACCTAAGCCGTGCACCAATTGATTGGCAATGATCTGGTCTAAACCAGAATTGACCATGGCAGTTCCTAAGCTTAAGGTTCCGGCCAAGAGAAAGACAATCTTCCAATTGACAAACTGATAGGCTTCTTGCATCGTCATCACCCGCATCAAGATTAAAGCAGAAACCCCAGCAATAGCCCCCGTCATAATATCCACGATATGCAAAGAAGCCAAACTGATCACGGCAAAAATCACTAACATGACCACTGTAAAGCTCTTTTGATCAAAATCTACAATGGGTTCTTCAGAAAGGATTACAAAGGGATTGCCCTGGTTGCGCTCTCGTTTTTTTAACTCCCGGATAAAGTGGGTCTTCATCTCCACCAGAAGGACATCGCCGGCTTTCAAAGGGATATCGTAGAGATTGCCACTGAGTACTTCTTCCCGGTGTTTGATGGCCAAAGGTACGGCCCGGAAGCGGCGCCGGAAATCGAGATCCCCTAAGCTTTTGTTTTCCCATTCCGAATTACTCACAATAACCAGCTCCGTGAGGGTGGAGTTGCGTTCCCGCAAGTCATTTTCACCAATCCTTAGAGAAGATTTGGGGAGGACTTTAACGCGATCTTTGAGGTTTTTAAGCTTCAACATGTTGCATTTTACCTTTAAGATATCGCCCGCTTGTAAGACAAAATCGCCGGGAGGGAGGGTAAACTTGCTTCCGTTTCGTCTTACTTCAATAATATCTACTTCAAACTCCTTGACCCACACCGAATCCATAATTTTAGAACCTACGGAGCCACTGTTATGCAAAATTTCTATCTCTGAAAGGTAGTCGTGCAGATCAAAATCATTCTCGATGGAGCGTTTTTGACGATCGGGAAGTAAGCGTATGCCCACCAGCAGCATATAGGCAATGCCAACTCCCAACAAGATCAAACCCATGGGGCTCATGGCAAACATAGACAGAGGTTCTAAGCCTGCTTTTTCAATAATGCCACTCACCAGAACATTGGTGGAGGTGCCAATTAAGGTACACGTCCCCCCCAAAATGGAAGCGTAGGAGAGGGGGATCAAAATCTTAGAAGCTGGGATGCCTGAGGAATAAGCAATTTGCACAACGACGGGGATGAACACGGCCACCACCGGAGTATTGTTGATAAAAGCCGAAATGAGCGCAATCAGAAGCATCATCAAGACCATACCCATCAAGAAATTACGTTTGAACAAATCCGAAAGGCGATACGCTAGGATTTGTAAAGCGCCGGTTTTGAGTAAGGAAGCACTTAATATAAACATAAAGGCCACCGTGATGGTCGCTTTATTGCTAAAACCAGAAATACTCTCTTCGGCTGAGATCACGCCGGTAAGGCTTAAAACCACCATGATCAAGATGGCCACCAAATCAATAGAGATTATTTCGGTGGCGAAGAACACGATGGCTCCTACAATGACACTTAAGGTAATAATTGCGTCTACACTCATCTTTTCTTATTTTGTCCCGATACGGGTTTGCCATTCATACGCAGAAAAGCTGGAGGGGTTGGCTTTCTGACTTGAATCTTTTGGCAATTGCTCAATCCGGATGCCAAAATCTTTTTATTACATATAATCTACCAGGTTTGTAGACTAAGGGATGGCAAGGTTAGTAAAAAGCGGGAAAAAAAGTATTGAAATGTTTTAAAATTATTTATTTCAGGCTGCCCTAAACTCTTTATGGCTATATAAAATGGAATTCCTTTGGTCTTTTGGGAAGGTATTGCCCGTATCTTGGCTTAGGGATAGAGCGGCCTGTTTGAGCTCGTGGGGGCCTGGAGGGGAAAGGCAGCGAGTAGCGAAAGCCCGGCCCGCGTTGGCATATAGGTCAAGGTTTTTAGCCTATCTTTTTACGCGGGCAAGCCCCAAAATCAGTTAATTGCCCAAGGAGCCGGTAAAATCAATGCTCATACGGGTCTGGAATTTACGCAGTATCCGAAAGACCTCCCTTAAGGTGACTCGCTCTACTTTGGTAAGAGAGTTGGGTTCAAGCAAATTATCGGGACTGGTTTTCAGCTCAGAAATCTGTTTGATTTGGTGCTTAAGCCTCAGTTGCATCATATAATAATAGGCTTGTTTAAACTCCGTATAGTCGGCGGGTCCCATCACTTTTTTCCGGGCGAGGGCCGCCAATCTTTGTCCCGTATTGGTAGCCCGAATACGATGCTTTAAAGCATACATACGAGCAAAATCTACCCCAATTTGCATGGCTTTTTTGATATCCAAAACCTGCTTTTTCTCTTCGGTTTTAGTTAACTGAAACCCCTGAAACAAATTGAGGGGCGGTTTATTGCTCAAAACTGCCTTGGCCCAGAAAGAGTAAAAACGCGTATTGTCGGGATCAAGTATTTCCTCGATAGCATCTTGTAATTGAAGCAAGAGCGAGGTGTCTCCGTAAATAGCCCGAGCGTCAAAAAAGATGCTAGTGTTCAAAAAGGACTCCCCACTGCCCTCCTTGATCCACTGTTGGTAATATTCCCTCCAAACGGAAAGCGGTTGTACCCAGTGGGGGTTTTTGGCCATATAGTTTCCGGGGCAATAATCAAAGCCCACTTCGTTGAGGGCATCGCTGATCCGGCTGCCTAACTCATCCAAATAGTCTTTGATGTAACGCTCACTGCCGGGCACCTCCTCAGAATAAATGATCGCATTGTCCTGGTCGGTTTTTAGAGTTTGTTCCCGCCGTCCTTCACTCCCCAAAGCGATAAAGACAAAAGGGATAGGAGGTTTGCGCAATTGCTCGAGGGTAGATTTGACAATGTTTTGGCTAATGGTGTCAACGGTAGTACTGATAAGCTCATTAACGGTTTCGGCCCTTACTCCTCTTTGGAAAAGCTGGTCTACCATAGGAGGTATGCGATCCCATTGCGACTTAAGGGCATCTAGTCCCCGGGCATTTTGAATGGACTGAATAAAGAGAAAGGGGGACTTGCTTTGATGGTGTAGCAACTGATTCCGCTTTAAAATCCCCACGTTTTGGTGATTTTTACGAACGACCAAGTACTTTACCTTATGCTTGAACATAAGCAGGAGGGCCTCATAAATATGGGCATCGTAGGAAACCGTAATGAGCGGATGGGAATGAATTGTTTTGACGGGCATTTGTAAATCAAGGCCGGCTGCTACGACTTTTGTTCTTAAATCAAAGTCGGTCACGATACCCTTAATCTTGCCGTTATGGTCCTTGCTCAGTAGATAACCGGTTTGACGGTCTCGCATTGCTTGGGCTGCCTCTTGAATACTTTTTTCCTGAGAAAGGCAGTAGACGTGACGATAGTACAAATCTTCCACTTTTTTACGAAAGTAAATTTCGGCCAGGTCTAAAGGGGGGCTTTGTACCACATTTTCCCGCTCTAAGAGGGCGGCAAAGCGTTCATTGAGCAAGCGACGAGCAAATCTTTGGTAAAAGAAATCGTGAAAAGAGGTGTTTTCCCGAAGAAGCTCACCAAAGAGTTCACCCGGAATTTGCCACATGCTCGTTTTTTCTATGGCCCAGGTTTCATGAAGGGAGCGAGGGTTATGACTGAGCATGGCAATTTCTCCAAAGTAATCTCCGGGGCCATACAATTCAGGAAATTCTTTATGACCGTCATAACTAATCAAATATTTTTCTACTTTCCCTGAGCGAACGATGCTCAAATGATCGATGGGGGACTGATCTTTGGCATAAATCTGGGTTCCCGCGGCATAGCTAATTTCTTGCGATTTGGCGATGATCCGTTTTATCTGCTCCGGCTCCAGTTCTTGAAAAGGAGGACTGCTTTCTAAAAAATCCAGCAGGGATTCTAGAACTAAGTGGGTACTTTGGGTATGGGAGGTTTTCATGGGATATTCGTTTTTATGTATAGCTGCCCCTGGTGGGTTGTGAGCGCAATTTATAAAGCAGAGTCCCTAATATTTTGCTGATCCATTCAAGAATATCGGGCCCAGCCCCCTATTCTTACTTGAATAGTAAAATCAGCAAGTTTAATTAAACTTAGCCAGGAGTTTCAGGATCTTCTCAGAAGATTTCAGTCCGTGCCCAGTCAATACGGAGCCCAAGGTTTCTCCTTCTTGGCGATATTCCCGGATGTATTTTAAAAGTCCGGCAATTACGGCCGCCGAGGTAGGTTCTACATAATAGCCACGTTGGGCTAAGTCCATCAAAGCATGCTTGATCTCAGCTTCTCTTACCCTGAGGATGCGGCCTTGGGTATTCCGTACTACGTCTAGCATTTGGTGCCCTCGTTTGGCATCGGCAATGGCAATTCCTTCGGCCAGGGTTGGCTTGGGAACCACGGGAACTCCCTCTGCTTTATCTTGTACGAATGCATGGTATAAGGGAGCACAAGCAGCCGCCTGTACCGCAATCATTCGTGGAATTTTGTCTAATAATCCGGCTTTTTGCAAATCCTGAAAACCAAGATAAGCTCCCAAAAGTATAGAACCATTCCCGGCAGGTACGACAAGCGTATCGGGCAGGTTGCCAGCCCCCTGTTCCCACAATTCGTAGGCTAGTGTCTTGGTACCTTGCAGGAAGAAGGGATTCCAAACATGGCTTGCGTAATAGAGGTTTTGGGCAATTTTTAAGGCTTCTAGAGCACTCTCTTCCCTGGGGCCGGGTACTCTTCGGAGTTTGGCTCCATATAATTGGGCTTGGGCCACTTTACCGGGTGAGGTTGTTTCGGGTAATAAAATATGACAGGAAACACCCGCTCGGGCAGCATAATTGGCGATAGCGGCCCCGGCATTTCCCGAGGAATCTTGAACAACTTCCTGAATCCCCAGGGCTCGCACTTGAGTCATCAAAACCGAGGCTCCCCGATCTTTGTAGGAACCGGAGGGAAATAGATATTCAAGTTTTAATTGTACCGGGCAGCCCTCAAATGACTCTTTTAAGAGGGGGGTAAACCCTTCGCCCAGGGTAACGGGATGAACCTCAGGGGAGATTGCCAAGGCTTCCCGATAACGCCAAAGACTGGTAGGGCGCTTGCGGATTTGTTCCCAAGGAAACTGGGCTTCAAAGTCAATATCCAATAAGCCTCCCGAATCGCTTTGCCAGCGTTTATCCGTTAAGGTATAGGTTTCGCCGGTTTTGTGACAAATTAATTGAGCCATAATTTGAAGGATTTACTTGAAGATAAGGAGAGGATTCAGATCATGCAAATATGGATCTTTATTCTTGCGAGGATATCCCGGAATATGGGTAATTTATCCGCTTAGGGTCTTCGGGAAAAGCTCGAATTATTCCTAAAAAAAGCCTTAAATTAGCATTAATCGCTTATACTCTTCCTCCTAATGAGTAAAAACCATGGTTCCTAAAAAAGATATATATTTTACTCGTTCTCCCCTAAGCCGGACAGCCTCTTGGTTTGTCATTCTGAGTGGTATTCTGCTATTTATGGTGTATTTCCGATCTATTTTACAGCCTTTTTTTATTGCTGTGATCATATGGTTTGTTATTAAAGGCTTACGTGATTGGGCCGGGAGCTTCAAAATCGGGAACAGCCCCCTGCCTCAGTGGCTTCGGGGAGCCATTGCTTTTGTGTTGATACTTTTAATCGTATGGACGATTGCCGAGATTCTAATTTTTAACGTGGACCTCATTATTAAAAAATCTCCCGAGTACCGAGGAAAGATCGCTACTTTCTTAACCGAATTAGAAGGGACTGTGCTCTTCACTCGGATAGCCGAGCAAGTAGAAGGAGATTTACTGATGTCTCAATTACAAAAGTATTTTTCCAAACTTCCAGCTTCCATCTCGCATATCACGGGCGATTTGATTTTTATCTTAGTCTATGTGATCTTTTTACTCCTAGAAGAAAGCCGTTTTCTTAAAAAAGTAAGCCTACTGTTTGAGGAAAAAGAAGGACTGGAAGATTCTCTCCGTCTTATTGAACAAATCAATCAATCGGTCAATAGTTATCTTTTTATCAAGACTGGTATTAGTTTGCTTACGGGCATATTGGGCTATTTACTTTTGCTCTTTTTGGGGGTTGATTTTCCCTTTTTATGGGGGTTTTTGCTGTTTTTATTCAATTATGTACCCTATTTGGGTTCTTTTGTGGCTACCATTCTTCCTGCCCTTTTTGCGATGTTTCAGTTTGGCTCCTTTATCCCTTTTCTATGGGTCTTTATAGGTATTGAAGCCATTCAATTACTTATGGGTAGTTATCTCGAACCCCGGATTGCTGGAAGGTCCTTAAATTTAAGTCCGCTCCTCATCATAATTTCCCTGGCTTTTTGGGGGGCCATATGGGGCGTTTTAGGCATGATGCTTGCCGTACCGATCACCTCCATTCTCATTATCTTTCTCGTGCAGTTTCCCTCCACTCGCAAGCTAGCCATTATGGTCTCAGAAAATGGTGATATTACCCGCCTAATTAAAAACGATAAGAATTTGTAATCTCTTGGCTTTTGACTCATCCAGATCTGTACGAAAGTGGACAAAAGTGTTTTGTTATCGAACAAGGAACGGCTTGTTTACGCATTATAAGATGCTGGTAATCAGTGTTTTAAAAATAGGGAACAGCTTTTGACCTCATAATGGCACCAAGGTTTTCCAAACCATATAACCATGATTAAAAACTATTTGAAAATTGCCCTCAGGAATATTTTTAGAGATCGAACGCACTCGATTATCAATATTCTAGGACTAAGTGTGGGGCTAACTGGGGTGATTCTTATCACCCTTTTTTTGCGCCATGAGTTAAGCTTTGATCGTTTTTACCCGAATCATGAAAACACCTATCGGGTAGAGGTAACGATACAGTTTTATGACATGACCATTAATACAACTTCTTCCCCTAGCCAGATGGCCCGGGACTTGCCCCGGGAGCTGCCCGAGGTACAAAAGGCCTGTAAAGTGGAACCCGTTGAGGTCAAAGTAATTCAAAAAGATGAGGTCCGGCTAGCTCAAAAAGACCTCGTGTATACCGATGAATCCTTTCTGGAGATGTTCCCCCAGCAGTTCTTACAAGGAGATCCCCAGACTGCCCTGAAAAACCCTAAGTCATTGGTAATCGATGAGACCACTGCCAAAAAGCTTCTAGGGAAAACAAATGTTGACTTACCCTTGGCGGTTCAACTGGATAATCAAAGTTTTACCCTTACCGGGATTATTCGAGATGTCCCAGATAATACGCACCTTCCTTTTTCCGGCTTAGTGTTTGAGTCTCCTGGATATTTTCCAAAAGAATGGGACAGTTTTCAGGGCACTACCTATTTTCAATTAAAAGAGGGACAGACCCAGGAAGGGTTTGCCCCTAAATTTCAGGCTTTCTTAGAAGATCATCAAAGCCCCGAAAGCTTAGAGAGAGAAGAGTTTAAACTGTACAAAATAGCCGATATCCATCTAAACAGTAATTTCGGGATGTTTATGGCCGGTTTGAGTGGTACTAATCGAGTGTACCTGCTTTCTCTGATATCGCTGTTTATAATTCTGATTGCGAGTATTAATTACATAAATTTAGCCACGGCCCGTTCTACCAATCGGGCAAAAGAAATCGGTATCCGCAAAGTGTTGGGCTCTTCCCGCCGACAACTGCTTGTTCAATTTCTAACGGAGTCTGTGCTCTTAGCTGGTATTGCTTTACTGATAAGTTTGGGCATAAGCGAATTACTCAAGTATAATTTTGGTTTACTGGTAGATAAAGACCTGAGTGCTAGTTATTGGGACAGCCCTTACCTGCTCCTTATTTTAGGTGCGATGTCTCTGGGAGTAGGCCTTTTAAGCGGAATCTATCCCGCTTTGATCCTTTCGGCCTATAAGCCTGTCAAAGTTTTGAAAGGAAAAATGAGCCGTTCCCGTAAAGGCGTAGGTATCCGCAAGGCTTTAGTGGTTTTTCAATTTGTGATATCCATGTTGATGATCTCGAGTACATGGGTCATCTTCTTGCAAATGACCTATGTAAAGAATTTCGATTTGGGCTTTAATCAAAACCATTTGATGGTATTGGAAGTACCCTCGGCGAGCCAATCCAAAATCCCTTTGATTGAGAAAGGCCTTTCAGAAAGCCCTTTTATATCGAGCGTGGCTACCGTATCTACGCCTCCGGCCAAGGGCCAGAGCATGATCCCCATGTGGTTTGATACCTCCGATGGGGAAGTAAAAAAACTCTTTACCCACTTTAGAGCCAATCCCCAGTATATTGATTTGATGGAAATACCCTTAAAAGAGGGGCGTATGCTTACTTACGAAATGCGAAGTGACCTTAAAAAAGGCGTGCTCGTTAATCAAAAATTGGTAGAAGAATTGGCTTGGGGAGAGAATGCCCTGGGGCAAAAAATTGGCTTTATGGATGAAGATTCCCTTGAGTATGCCCAAGTGGTGGGAGTCATAGAAAACTTTCACGTGGCGTCTTTATATTCTAGAATGAAACCCTTGGCTATTCGTTTGGCCCCCAAAGCAGGTGAGGGTATAGGCAATATTGTATTTCGTATTCAAGATAATCAAATTAAGGAGGCCAAACGGGCTATTGAAAACGTGTGGAACCAACACGAAAAAAAATTTCCTCCCCAATACTACTTTTTGGATGAGCAGATTGCCCAATACTATAAGGAAGATCAAAAAATGGGGCAGATCTTCCTTGGGTTTTCTATTCTCACCATTTTCATTGCCTGCTTAGGACTATTTGGACTGGCCTCTTTTGCCGTAGACCAGCGTACCAAAGAAATAGGCATCCGCAAGGTACTAGGCGCTTCTTTTGGACAAATTGTCAAATTATTGAGTTCAGAAATTGTCGTATTGGTCTTGATAGCCTCTGCCTTGGCTAGCCCCTTGGCCTATTACCTTAGCCAAAAATGGCTGGAAAGTTTTGCTTACCGAATCCCGATTAGCTGGTTTACCTACGCCTGGATCGGGCTATTGATATGGAGTATTGCGATGTTTACCATCAGTTACCATGCCCTACGGGCTACCCGTTTAAATCCCGCGGATATTTTACGGGATGAATAAATGAGAATCAGCTTGCTATCTCCTTATTAACCCGACTAAAAACAAAGAAACATGTTTAAAAATTATATCAAAATTGCTGTCCGAAACATATACCGAAATCGGATAAGCTCGCTCATCAACATATTGGGACTCTCCGTTGGGATGACTGGCGCGGTCATGATTATGCTCTATTTACACCACGAGCTTAGCTACGACACTTTTTTCCCAGAGTATGAGACTATTTTTCAAGTCCAAGGAGATATTAAGATTTATGACTACGAAACTACTACTTCTTCTACTCCTGACCCTTTGGCCTTTGCCCTCCAAAGTGAGTTTCCAGAAGTGGCCCAAGCTTGTAAGGTAGACGGTATAGTTGACCAGCTTATCCAATACAAAGACAAAAGGCTTACCGAAAATAACCTGGTCTTTGCCGATTCTACTTTCTTCGAACTCTTTGAACTTTCTTTTTTAATGGGGAGTCCAGAGCAAGCCTTGGCCAGTCCCAACTCGATTGTATTGACCCGTAGCCTTGCCGAAAAGTTATTGGGTAGCATTCGTTTTACGGAGACGAAGCTAATCAAGGTAGGAGACCAAAACTTCACGCTTAGTGCCATTATAGAAGATTTACCCAGCAATAGTCATTTTCATTTTACCGGCTTACTCCCTTACAGACAATCTGGCTACGAAGATGACTGGGAAAATTTCAGCACGGCCACGTATTTCAAATTAAGGGCAGATGCTAGTATAGATGATTGGATGGAAAAAGTGCCTGCTTTTCAAGACAAGTATTTCCAAGAAGCCAGCGAGGAGGGGTATTTTACCTATCAGATGTATGCTCTTCCCCTACAAGATGTACATCTCTACGGAAATCTACAAAAAGGGGAAACCCGGCTTACTAAGCTTTATATTTTCTCTATCACCGCATTGTTTATCTTGCTCATTGCTAGCATCAACTATATGAATCTCACCACGGCCCGCTCGCTCAACCGGGCCAAAGAGATTGGGATTAGAAAAGTGGTAGGATCTACCCAAATACAGCTAATTCTCCAGTTTCTTACTGAGTCTATTTTGGTTTCCTTTTTGGCCATGTTGATAAGTTTGGGCCTTTTAGAGCTCTTAAAGCCCTTGCTATGGCAAATCAGCGGTAAAAAATTATACTTGGCCTACGGGCAAGATCCGGGGCTGCTCCTGAGTCTGTTCGGGCTTGCCTTGCTCGTAGGCTTGCTCAGTGGCACTTATCCGGCATTTATTTTATCTCGTTTTAAACCCGTGCGGGTGCTCAAAGGAAAGTTTGGAAACGACCTTCGGGGGGCTCGCCTACGCAAAGGACTCGTGGTATTTCAATTTGCCATCTCCATGGTAATGATTTCGGGTACGTGGATTATATACCAGCAAATGCAATATGTTAGTCAGCAAAACCTGGGTTACAACCAAGAGCAAGTCTTAGTGCTTCATTTACCGGGGGAATCTCGCAAGAATATTCAAAATCTCAAAAACCAGTTCAAAAAAATTCCCTCCGTTCAGGGGGTGGCGGCAACTTCCTACGTGCCTGGCAACGGATTCAACCTCAGCACATTTGAAGTTGTAGGCAGGGATGGGCCGGTTCAACAAACCATTACCCGTTTTGAAGCCGATGAAGAATACCTAGACTTGATGGAAATCCAGCTCAAAGAAGGACGAAAATTGAGTTTACAAACACCAAGCGATACAGCCAAAGCCGTGCTAATTAACCAAAAAATGGTAGAAGAAATGGCTTGGGCCGAGCCCATTGGCCAAAAAATAGGCTATAATATGAACGATAGTACTGAAAAACCAGAGCAATACGCCACCGTGGTGGGGGTTGTACAAGATTTTCATCTACAGTCATTGTACCGCCCTATTGAGCCAACCATCATCACGTTGGTTCCCCGAAACCATCCTTCCCTACGGGACTTGGCCATCCGGTTTAAAGGAAGTCCGCAGGAGACCCTCAGCCAAGTGGAAGGTATATGGAATCAGGTGGAGAAGCAATACCCGATCAATTATGACTTTCTGGATGACAGCTTGGCCGAAGACTATCTGGAAGACCAGCGTTTGGGCACCCTCTTTCTGGCCTTTTCGGGCCTTGCTATTTTTATCGCTTGTTTGGGCTTGTACGGGCTCGCTTCTTTTTCGGTTGAGCAGCGTAGCAAAGAAATCGGCATTCGCAAGGTATTGGGGGCTTCCTTAAGCCAAATATTACAGCTTGTAAGCCGAGATTTTGTTATATTGGTCTTTATAGCCATACTTGTGGCCAGCCCCATTGCCTACTTTGCGATGAGTGAATGGCTGGAAAACTTTGCCTACCGTACACATATTGCCTGGTGGTCTTTTGTTGGGGTGGGTTTGGGAGCTATGATCTTAGCCTTGCTGACAATCAGTTACCACGCTTTCCGGGCTACCCGCCTCAATCCGGTAGAAGTACTTCGCGACGAATAAAACGAGGGGCTGCCCCCGGCCTTGACCGCAGGATTTTTCATAGGAAGTTGGGTAGGGCCGGGGTCGGGCTTTCGCTACTCGCTGCCTTTCCCCGCTGGCCTCCACGAGCTCAGACAGGCCGCTCTATCCCTCAGCCAAGGGAAGAGCGGGGGGGATTAGAAAAGGACAATGAAGCGAAGATAGCCTATCCCGATTAGTATCTGTTTTTTTGTCGTGCACTTAACTCCCCATCTTAGTCCATGCACCCAATTAGGAGATTAGCCTGGCGAGGGATCTCGATTCTCCAAGGGCCCCACTCCCCTATAAAACCCTAAGTAACTTCTTCTTATGAAAATTGGCTGAGGGATAGAGCGATTTGTTTGAGCCCGCCGCTGGAGTGCGCGGGGGCCGGCGAGTCGCGAAAGCCCGACCCCGGCCAGCCACTTAGCCCCTTGATTAAGAACTTTTTTGAAATGGCCGGGGGCAGCCCCAAGCTAAACCTTAAAATATTTGACGGAATGATTTGAAAATTCGCGAAAGTGCTTTAGTTTGTTGATTAATAAGGGTTTAGCGTCTTGTGTTGGCAAAACCTTACATCCAAAATAATGCTATGTGCGGAATAAGCGGTATTTATGCCTTCAACGAACTGGGGCGTTTTTTTAGTATTAAATTACACGAAGCGACGCAAAGACTTCGCCACCGAGGCCCCGATTTTTCGAATACCTCCCTTCACCATATGGTCAATTTGGGCCATACCCGGCTTTCTATTATTGACCTCAACCCGGAGTCAAACCAACCGATGCGAGACCCCAGTGGGCGCTATAGCTTGGTGTTTAATGGAGAGATCTATAATTATGAGGAATTAAGGCGGGAGCTTTTGGACCTGGGATACGTTTTCCGGACCGAAAGCGACACCGAAGTACTGCTCTTTGGCTTAATCCACTACGGGGCCAAGATTTTGGAGCGCTTGAATGGGTTTTTTGCCTTTGCTTTTTATGATGAAGAAAGCCAAAACTTACTCTTAGCCCGTGACCGCTACGGTATCAAACCTCTCTTGGTATACCAAGATGAGGACAAGATTTTGTTTGCCTCAGAGATGAAGTCATTACTGGCCTTTGGGATACCCAAAGAGATAGACCCTCAGTCGCTACTATTTTATCTCCAGTTAAACTACATACCCGGCCCGCGTAGCATATTAAAAAATGTGACAAAGCTGCCTCCGGGGCAATACTGGCAGATCAAAGGGCGGGCTATTGACAAATACGATTACTACCAATTACCCTTACCGAAGCAAAATAAGGAAGGGGCCATCCCGTATAGCGAGGCTAAGCAGGTTTTAGAAGAAAAATTAGAAGAGTCGGTCCGTTTAAGGCTGGTAGCCGATGTGCCCTTGGGCGCTTTTTTAAGTGGGGGGATTGATTCTTCGGTGATTACGGCCCTGGCCTCCCGGCATGTGGATGGACTGTATACCTTTTCTATCGGCTACCGGGACAATCCATTTTTTGATGAAACCCAATATGCCAACTTGGTAGCCAAAAAATACAATACCCGGCATACCGTTTTTTCGCTGAGTAATCGGGATTTATTTGAGCACTTGCACGATATGTTGGATTACTTGGATGAGCCCTTTGCCGATTCCTCGGCCCTGGCGGTATACATCTTAAGCCAACGTACCCGAAAACACGTAACCGTAGCCCTCTCGGGAGATGGAGCCGACGAGCTTTTTTCTGGCTATACCAAACATGCCGCCGAATTTAGAATACGGAACCCAGGTTTTAAAGAAAAATGGGTGGAAGCCCTGGGCCCTTTATGGAAACGCTTACCGCAATCGCGCAATCACTATTGGGGCAATAAATTTCGGCAATTACATCGCTTTGCCGAAGGGGCCCGCTTAGATCCTCAAGAACGGTACTGGCGCTGGGCCACCTTAAGCGAAGAATCTGCGGCCCAAGATCTTTTGCTCCCGGCTTGGCAAGCCCAGATCTCAGAAATGGCGGTCCGTAGGCAGCTCGATGCCCTTTTGGGAGGGATTAGTCAGGCAAATAGATCAAGCCCCGAAGGCTTTCAGGAAATTTTATACACCGACCTTAAACTGGTCTTGCCTTTTGACATGCTGCATAAAGTAGACAGTATGTCTATGGCCAATAGCTTGGAAGTCCGCGTGCCTTTTCTGGACCATAATTTGGTAGATTGGGTGCAGTCCCTCCCCTATCAGTACAAAATCAATGCGCGTATGCGCAAGCGAATATTACAGGACACCTTTCGGGGTTTACTCCCAGAAGAACTGTATCGTAGGCCCAAACATGGTTTTGAAGTACCGATCTTGGGCTGGTTACGTAAGGACCTCCGCCCTTGGATAGAAGGAGAATTGCTGGATACCCGTACTTTGGAAGAACAAGGTATATTTGACCCAGAAGCCGTACAAATGCTTTTAAAACAACTGTTCTCCCACAATCCAGGAGACGTTCATGCACGTATTTGGGGGCTTTTGGTGTTTCAAAATTGGTGGAAGAAGTATATCCAGTAAGGAAACGTTTCTATCCATAAAGGCAATTTAAGGGAAGTTGATACACGATTAATAGCAAAACACGCAGACCATGCAATTTGGTAAGGTAAACCCAGAGGATATTCCTCACATACATTTTTCCTTCATAGACGAACCTAGTCAAAATAAAGAAGTCCTGGCCCAGTGTGGAAGGCCCAAAAGCGGAAAGGTATATTTTGGGGCTCCAGTATGGGTTAACCGCCATTGGGTAGGCAGTACCTATCCTCGAGGTACGCCGGAGCGGGATTATTTAAGACAATATGCCCGTCAATTTAATGCCATTGAGCTTAACTCTACCCACTATCATATCCCTCCCTCGCAAACCATCCTTCGTTGGAAGAAAATGGTGCCGTCTCATTTTCGGTTTTGCCCTAAATTTCCGCAGGTGCTAAGTCACCAAGACCTGAGCAATCAAGCTTTGCTACGGCAATTTTGCCAAAATATCATGGAACTGGAAGAAAATCTGGGAACTAGCTTTTTACAACTGCCCCCTCATTTTTCGCCTCAACACTTGGGGCAATTAGACCATTTTTTGAAACGTCTTCCCCAGGGTTTTTCCTTAGCTGTTGAGCTAAGGCACCCCGCTTGGTTTACAGAAGAGGGGCTAAAACGGGTAGGTGAATTGCTTATGCGCTACGATCAGGCCTTGGCCAATACGGATGTCTTAGGAAGAAGAGATGTCTTAACTTTAAAACTTACTAAGGGCATTACTTTTGTTAGATTTGTGGGGATGGCTTTACACCCAAGCGATTTTCAAAGAATCGATAGCTGGGTAAAAATAGTAGGACACTGGTGGAATTCTGGCTTAGAAGAAGTGTACTTTTTCATACACCAGCCAGATAATGACCTATCACCCGATTTAATCCGTTATTTTGTCAAAAGCTTAAATCAAGTTTGGGATATGAATTTGGCTCTTCCCCGGGTTTATCCTGAAGTTCAACAGGGGAGCTTATTTTAGTAATAGCGTGCATACAATCCTATAATTACATGGCTGTACAAGATAGATTGCATATTAACTTTGAAGAGTGGATGCAAAAAGGGAATTTCAACACCCTTAAGCTTGGCATGAATAAAGAGGAAATCCTAAAAAAGTTTCCCGAGCCAGAAGACTGGCTAGACGAGAAGGGCCTTAATAGTTCGCGTATATGGCGCTATGGAAATTTTGAATTTCATTTTGATGACCGTCATCGCCTTACGGCTATTAGCAATGACTCCATTAAAAATTTAAAAGCCGGACCGAACCTTCAAATTGAGCCCTGGATCCTAAACCCCATTCCTAATTTGATTGAGATGATCCAGGAACTGAATAACTTGCACTGGGATTATCGTAAATCTTCACTTCCTACCGGACAAATCTTGCTATACCTTCCTCAAAGTTTATTTCATCTTATCTTTGACCACGAAGACAGTGATATTGATCCTGAGTTTAATCCCAATGAATTTGAATTACACTCCGTGAAGATGCAAGCCCTTGATGCCGGGCCGGCAGCTAGACCCATAAGAGCCCC
This sequence comes from uncultured Microscillaceae bacterium, assembly GCA_963922455.1. Lineage (GTDB taxonomy): Bacteria > Bacteroidota > Bacteroidia > Cytophagales > Microscillaceae > CAWUIO01. The sequence continues at coordinate 4,554 of CAWUIO010000003.1, read as the reverse complement.
GGCTTTATAAAATATGATTTTATCACCAAACGATTACATTGTGAAAAAGGGAGTTTACATACAAAGATTTTTTCCCCTTGGGTGCTTAAGCTTGATTTTACTCATGATCAAGATGGCACCAGCCCAAGAAAAATCTGTTTTGACCGTCCAGACAAGCCATCGTAAAGCTATACAAGCCCTCGTAGTTACACCAGACGCCCAGAAAATGATCACGGCAGGTCAGGACAATACTTTAAGAATATGGGATGTGGCCACCGGCCGGCTCTTGGATATATTGCGAGGACACAAAGGCGATATACGTTCTTTGGCTATTAGTAAAGACGGGAAGTATGTGGCATCTGGGTCTACAGATAGGACAATACGTTTGTGGGATACTCATGACTGGAAAGAATTAAAAGTACTAACAGGCCATACGAGGGGCATCACTGCGCTGGCTTTTCGGGATGCCGGAGATTTTTTGATTAGTGTAAGTCAGGACCAGACCATACGAACTTGGGATTTAGGCGAAAACTTGGGTAGCGAGAGCATGTTTGCCCAAGGGGATGTGCCTTATACAAGTGTTGTTATAAGTCCCAATGGGCAAGACATACTTGCGGGTAGAAATGACGGGAAAGTAGAATTCTGGAATTATTCCAGCAAACGTCTTATAAAACTACAAGAAGGAGCCAAGTACCCCATATCTTGCTTAAGGTATGCTCAGAACCTCCCTATGTATCTCGTAGCCGGAGGAGACCGCTTTATTGAGAAAGGGGAGGTGCTGGTTTATAGAGAAGACTCCATTAGCAGCAATGTCAGTGTGGGCCCCTTACAAGCAGAAGTATATAGCGCAGCGTTTAGCCCAGATGCCAGCGAATTAGTGAGCGGAGGGGGCAATGAGGTAAATACGGAGCTTAAACTCTGGGCCGTTTCCAATAGAGTCCTCATTCGCGAATTTCTAGGACACAGATATCGGGTCAGGGATGTGGCCTTTCTCCCCGACGGGAACACCATTATAAGTGTAGGCGGAGCCAATAAGCTGGACTCCAGTGAAATATGTATCTGGAAAACTCAAAAGGAAAAAGTGCAAAATTATATATATCCTTTTTTGGCCCCAGTGCTGGATTTTGCGACAAGCCCCGGTCAAGATCTCCTGGCTACGGCCCATGGGGATGGTATTTTACGCGTTTGGGACTTAAAAAACGCCCATCTTTTGTATACCCAGAAAGGTCATGAAAAGGCGGTGCAATGTATCAGCTTTAGCCCGGATGGAAACTTTCTTATCAGCTCATCAGAAGATGGTAAAACGATCTTTTGGGAAGCAAAAACCGGTAAAAAAAGGAAAACCCTAGAAGATTCTTACCCCAGCTTTAAACACCTTTTCAATCCTCGTGACAAGTCTTTACTAGTAGCTCGAGTGAGCGATATTGCCCAATATGACCCCAATAATGCCCAACTACTTGGTAAGATTAAAGAGGCCCACAGCTTATTTATTTATGCTATGTGCCTAGATAAAAATGGGCTAAGATTATTCACCGGAGGCTATGATGGAGATATCAAACTTTGGAGTTCGGCCGGTAAACTCTTACGTACCTTCCCCGGTCAGCGCGGTAAAATTTATGATCTTGCGCTGAGCAAGGATGAACAAGTATTGGTGGCAGCCTCAGCCGATAAGCATTTGTATTTTTACAATCCAGCCAATGGACAATTATTCAGGCGGATTATGGCCCACGAAACGGAAATTAGGGCTACGGCTTGCGCATCCAAGGGAAAATGGGTCGCTAGTGGCGCATCAAACGGAGAGGTAAAGCTATGGGACCGAAACACCGGAAAACTGGTGCATCAATTCTCCGGCCACGAGGAAGCCATCAGCTCGCTTGCCTTTAGCCCCGATGATCAGTATTTAATAAGTAGTGGTGAGGAAGGAAGCCTAAGAGTTTGGGACGTAAATAATCGCTCCCTGCATCTTACCTTTGCTGCTTGGGGTGAAAAAAATAGTGAATATATCATTGCCGATGCGGAAGGAACTTATAAAAAAAGCAAATCGGGCGAACAAGCCCTCCATTTTGTGAAAGAAGGGGGAGGGGTGCTGCTTCTGGACCCCCAAAAGGAATCTTCTGACTCTATTCAAAACAAGACTACTTGGCAATAGCATATGCATAAGTCCCCCAGGTTACCCTGCAAGTTAATCTCAAAACATCACGTACGCTTTGTATTTAGCCGGAGTATGGAAGGCCTAAAGTGAAACAACAAAAACTCATAAAGTTTTTGTTGTCTAGATATTCCAATTAGTGTTACTCGCTTCGTATAAGTATGCGAAATACTATTAACCTTGTTAGTATACTATCCCCTCTTGGAAGGGATGGTACAATTTTTTGTATCTGGGTAGTCAGAAATTCCAAATCAATAGTGGAAAATGGCGTGTTGTTGCTACATAACCCCTGATTTCAAGTGGTGGATTACGTCTTTGAGGTATGAATTTAAATTTAGTGCTTTATTTTAATAAATTTTAGGCTTACTCAAAAAAAAATATACTTTTTTCTGCAAATAGTATCATAACCCTTGTTTGAACACTTTTTTCTGCCTGAAAACCTGAATTAAGGCCTACTTTGGAGGCAGGTACCCGACGGCCCTATCGTTTTGCCGGAGTAATTAGGAGTTCAAGAAAATAAGGTAAATGCTTACTATGCCGATGGTTTGCTACATATTTTAATTGCTAATGAATTAATCAGGGCAGGTTTGTAGTTATAAGAGCAGACCTTTGGCTAAAAGTCAAAAAGGCTTACCTAAAAGTAGAAATTTACCGGAGTATGACTATTGAGCAGGAAATCAAACAGCCTACATTCCGTAGCATTGAACACAAGACATTAATTAATGTCCTTTTTACGGGCAATTGGTTAGAAAACCGTATTAAACGTTTCTTAAAATCCCACCAACTTACTTTGCAACAGTTTAATATCCTCCGCATTTTGAGAGGGCAGCATCCCAATGCCATCAGTATAAATTTAATAAAAGAAAGGATGTTGGACCCCATGTCGGATGTGTCCCGGATTGTGGAAAGGCTACGTAAAAATGGCTTAGTGGAAAGAAATTCTTGTCCCGAAGACCGACGGTCAGTCAATATTATTCTAACGCCGCTTGGCCTGGAAATTATCCAAAACATGGACCAATACGATGATTATTTTGATAATTTACTAGAGCGTTTGAGCCCCGAAGAAAGCCAGCAACTCAATGCCCTTTTAGACAAGATTCGCTCGGTTGAGAGCGATTGATTTTTTTAAACAGACGGGTATGCTACGGTTTATACATGCTTCAGCACCCGGTATTTTTTAATAGTGATCGGCTAGCCCTTCTTTTTAAGAATTGTAAGCAAAAACTACTACCTCGAGCTATTTCGGGAATAATTTCTTATATTCATCTAAGGATCTATTCTGAGGTAAATGCCGTGCCCACTCAGTGATATGTATTTTTTGGGGATACCAGGCTATTTTACATAGAGGGCATATACGCTTCGGAATTTTATCCGTTTATAGAATAAACCCGACGCTATGTACCAAAATTTTCCAAAAGCCCTGGGCCTATGGCTTGCCTTCTTAGCCATTAACTTCCCTTTATTGGCTCAATACAACCTAGTACCTAACCCTAGTTTTGAAGAATATAAAGAATATCCCTGTTCCTGGACCTTGGATACCGACCCCTTGGAAAATTATTTGATGGCCTGGACCATGCCTAGCCGGGGGAGTACCGACCCCTTTTCTACTAAAGTTGAAAAGTATTGTTATTGCCATTGTTTTTCTGAAAATAGCAGCTCACCGGGAATGCAATTGCCTAGAACGGGCGAATCTATGGCGGCCATCCTAACCTACGGGGAAGGTTGTAGCCAAGATTACCGGGAGTATCTCCAAGTAGAATTACAGGAACCCCTCATCGTGGGGCATGTATACCAAGTGGAGTTTTTTGTCTCCCTAGCCGACAACTCCCAGGTAGCAAGCAACAACCTAGGCGTTTACTTTTCCGAACAAGAAGTATACGAAAGTACTTGTCGCTACCTGGAGCTAGAACCGCAGCTCAACCACCTAGATGTTGTAAGTGAACAGGAAGGCTGGGTGCCAATACGTTGGACTTTTATTCCGGAAAAACCCGTCCGATTTATGATCATAGGGAACTTCTACTCCAATGCCGATACGGAGACTACAGAAATGACCGGATTTAAAAAAAACTGCCGCTTTTTTGTGGATGATGTACTCGTCATGCCTATGTTGGCTCAGCTACCCGGGGGCTGGCTCCGTACGTCCTCTACCCATACGCTATACCAGCACTAATAAGACTTAAAGCCTTGATTGGGGCTTCCCCGCGCTTGGGTAGAAGGTACCTAATTAAACAAATTTGCCTAGCGCGGGTCGGGCTTTCGCCACTCGCCGGCCTACGCACAAACCAGCGACGGGCTCAAACAAAGGCTCTATCCCTAAGCTGAAGAAAGAAGAGAGAGGAGAGAATAGAGAGATATTTTGGAACCGGGAGCCCCATACTGGTCTTAGCGTCTCGCTAAGACCCTCGAGTACAGAGCAAACCGTATTT
>CAWUIO010000002.1:0-146949 GCA_963922455.1 uncultured Microscillaceae bacterium | reverse complement strand
GAATTTGATGAAATCAGGTTCCCGAAATGGCCCTTTGCAGCCCATATAATTAAATTTAAACAGTTTCTAAATAGGTAAATATACCCGAAAACGTTTGTTGACTAGATAGGCTCAACCAAGAATAGTGGTTGGTCATATTCTACCGGAGAAGCATTGTCTACCAAGACTTTTACCACTCGGCCAGAGACTTCCGACTCGATTTCATTGAATAATTTCATAGCTTCAATGATACACACTACTTGGCCTACCTTCACCTCATCGCCAACGTTCACAAAAACGGGGGTTTCCGGATCGGAAGCTCTGTAAAAAGTCCCAATCATAGGTGATTTGATGGCCGTGTGATTGTCACTGCTAGCCGGACTAGGTTCTGGGCTAGCCGCTAGACTTTGGCTAGCTGGGTTTACCGGCTGCGCATCCTCACTAGGGGCTAGTTGAGGGGCCGGGTTTGGATTGATATACACAGGTGCCACGTTGGGGCTTTGGCTTCGCTTCACATTGAGTTTTAGGTTTTCGGTCTCAATGTTGACCTCGTCTAAACCCGACTGGGCAATAAAATCAATTAAATCTTGAATGTCCTTTGCTTTCATAAATAAAAATTTGGTTGACCGAATAGATTCGTTTTATATACTTATGGTTTTTATACAAAAAAACCGAATCTAGATCCGGTATTAATTTTTGGGGTCGTAGGCCCATTGTACATATGCCGCTCCCCAGGTAAATCCTCCTCCAAATGCGGCAAAAACTAAATTATCACCTTTATTCAATTTATCTTCATAATCCCAGAGGCACAGCGGCAAGGTTCCGTTGGTAGTATTCCCGTAACGATGGATATTTACCATAACCTTCTCCGCATCTAAGCCCATATGGGAGGCTGTGGCATCAATTATTCGTTTGTTGGCTTGGTGAGGGACTAGCCAGTTAATATCATCTCCACTGAGATCGTTACGCTTCATAATTTCTGAGGACACTTCGGCCATTCGGAGAACAGCGTGCTTAAATACCGCGGCTCCTTCCTGATAGACATAGTGCTCTCTGGCCTGGACGGACTCAATTGTAGGTGGGCGGCGACTTCCTCCCGCCTTCTGATGCAAATGCACCCATCCTCCTCCGTCCGATTGCAGAACTGAGTCTATAATTCCGTTTTCCTCGGCGGGTTCTAGTAAAATTGCGCCAGCCCCATCGCCAAAGATCACACAAGTAGCCCGATCGGTATAATCGATGATAGAGGACATCTTGTCGGCCCCAACCACGACTATTTTTGTATACTTACCCGACTCAATAAATTGGGAAGCGGTGACCATAGAGTACAAGAAACCCGAGCAGGCGGCTTGTATATCATAACTAAAAGAGTTGACAGCTCCTACTTCGTTGGCGATAAGATTGGCTGTAGCTGGGAAAACAAAATCTGGGGTAGTTGTCGCACAAATAATGAGGTCAATGTCTTCGGGAGAGGTGCCGGTTTTGTGCAGTAAATCCTTTACGGCCGCGGCCCCCATGTGTGAGGTACCCATGTTCTCCCCTTTGAGTATGCGGCGCTCCAGAATGCCGGTACGGGTAAGGATCCATTCATCGGTAGTATCTACCAATTTTTCAAGTTCCTGATTGTTTAGGATATAATCAGGCAAATGTGCCCCGACACCTGTAATTGCAGCTCGAATTTTACCCATTTCATTGGAATTTGTGAAGCAAAATTTGGCAAATATGAAAAATTAAGGTGTTGATTCCAAAGAATTACGGATTCTTTCGTGAATATTGGCTTGATTCATTCGCTCTGCCAGGAGCAACATATTTTTTATGGTAGTGGCATTAGATACGCCGTGGCCAATAATCACGTTTCCATCAACTCCTAAGACCGGGCTGCCTCCTATTGACTCGAAGTTAAAATTATCAAAAAATGGGTCTTCTATATTTTTACGTTTTAGGATCTCATAGTAAGACTCGGCCATTTTGATGATGACATTTCCAATAAACCCGTCACAAACCAAAACCTCGGCTTTGTCTTTAAACAAATCTCTTCCTTCCACATTACCCACAAAGTTTATCCGGGTATTGTTTTTTAAGAGTTTATAGGTAGCCTGAGATACTATATTTCCTTTTTCCTCTTCTTCTCCTAAGTTAATAAGGGCAACTCGAGGAGCATCTACATTATACAAGTGTTTGTAAAATACAGAGCCTAATTCACCAAATTGGTTAAGTGTTTCGGGTTTACAGTCCGTATTGGCCCCGATATCCAACATAACGGCATGGTTCCCTTTCAATTGGGGCACATAACTCATAATGGCTGGACGGGCAATATGGTCTATTTTAATATTATAAATGGCCCCCACTAGCATAGCTCCCGTATTACCAGCACTACAAAAGGCATCCACTTTTCTTTCCTTCAACATCCGGTAGCCAAGAGCAATGCTAGAATTAGGCTTTTGAGCAAAAGCTTTCATAGGGTGCTCAGCCATTTCTATCTGCTCTGCTGCGTGTTCGATATGAATTTTCTGCTCTGGTATGGATACCCCAGCCAAATGGGGATGTATTTGGTCTTGATGACCTACCAAAACAATTTGGGTATCGGCTTGCACCTCTTGGGTAGCTAATAAAGCCCCCTCAATGATGGCTTTGGGAGCATAGTCACCACCCATTGCATCCAGAGCAATTCTCATAACCGGATAAAGGTTTGGTTGTAAACTTTATTATTATGGATCAGCTTAGGCAATAGATGTGTAGTTTTCTACAATCTTTTGTCCTTTGTAGTATAGATCACCCTCAACCACATAGGCTCGGTGAAATAAATGTGGCTCACCTGTATTTTTGCAAATGGCAATGGTACGAGGGGTAGCTTTGTGGTGTGTGCGGCGTTTATCGCGACGCGTTCTGGATATTTTACGTTTAGGATGTGCCATAGAGACAATCAGTTAATATCTAAATTTTTTTTAATTACTTATTAAGCTTTTTGAGAGCGTTCCATCGGGGATCTACCGGATCTTCATCAACTCTCGAGGAAGGCTCATCCTCAGTTTCTTCATCTGAGCTGTACACCCAGACAGTAGCATTTTGGTTTTCTTCCTCCTCCTCGTCTCCTTCTTCTCTGTAATCAGGATGAAGCCGTTTGTAAGGTAGGGCCAAAATAATATATTCATACATCAAATGAGCCAAATTAAGGGTATCGGTACCCCAAGGAATAAAACTTAGCTCATCTGAGACCTCTTCTTCCCGATCGGCAAATTTAAAAATTTGCTTTTTATGATCTTGTATTTGCTCCAAGAAAGGCTCAAGGCTTCGGTCACACACGAGCTCTACTTGCCCCTGGATATGAAAATCCAGTTGTAGCATGGTTTCAGACTTGATCAAATCCAGATGTACATCAAATACGCCTTGTTTTATGGGGCTGTCATCATACAGCTCAAAAAACGCAGCATCAAGAGAATAATCGTAGGAATAATCCTGGTTTTTTAGCTGGGCCAGGTATATTTCATACTGATCCACTTTTTTCAAGAGCCTGAAAATTTAAATGAGTTGCAAATTTAGAAACATTTTTGCCTAAATAAAAACTTTTCCTCTCTTCTAGCCCAGATTAATTTGATTCTTTGGCCAGCGTTTGTGTTTCTTCTAAGGCTTTGGCGTTTTCTTTACGGTATCTCACTATATCATGCGCTAAGTACAGGGCTTCTAAGAAGGAGGTTTCGTCTGCTTGGTTTTTTCCGGCAATGTCAAATGCCGTACCATGGTCAGGAGACGTTCGTACTATGGGCAAGCCCGCCGTATAATTCACTCCCTTTTCGAAAGCTAGGGTTTTAAATGGAATAAGCCCTTGGTCGTGATACATAGCCAATACGGCATCAAATTTACGATATTCCCTTAAACCAAAGAAGCCGTCTGCTGGGAAGGGGCCATAAATTAAATTCCCTTTTTTCTTTAACTCCAAAGTGACGGGGCGAATGATTTGCTCTTCTTCATCTCCCAACATACCATTTTCACCGGCGTGAGGGTTTAAGCCCAAAACAGCCACTTTAGGCTTTTGAATCCCAAAGTCTTGTTGTAAGGTGTGTAGTAAAATCTTGGCTTTATTCATAACCCTTTCCCGGGTTAAGACCTTACTCACCTCACCCAAGGGTATATGTCCCGTTACAACTGCTATCCGTAAATCTTCACTAACCATCAGCATAAGGCTGTCTGGCATTTCAAAGACCTTCGTAAAAAACTCGGTGTGTCCCGGAAAGTTAAAACCTTCTTTTTGTAAAGCCACTTTGCTAATGGGCCCGGTGACTACGGCGTCTAGAAAGCCTTTTTTGAGGTCACGAGTAGCGGCTTTTAAGGAATCGACGGCAAATCGGGCCGATTCACTAGTTGCCTGCCCAACCTTTATATCAAATTTTAAGTTTTGCCCTATATTGACGAGGTTTACTTTTTTAGGATTCAGCTGCCCTACATTGCTACATTGATGCAGTGGCCAATCTTTCAGGTTAAGAATTTTACGGTATCTCGTAACTATTTTGATAGATCCGTAGAGAACTGGTACACAAAGCTTTTGTAAATGCTGGTTACCAAGTGCTTTTAAAATCACCTCGGGTCCTATCCCATTAAAATCCCCAATGCTTATTCCTATATGGGGCCTGCGTGTTTCTGCGTCCACATTCATAATGTATATGCTTTAATTAAAGGCATGACTATACAAGGTTTTACTCTTGCTGCCCTTCACTCACTTTCTTAAAAAAACGATAAAGGAGCCTTACGCCATAAGCAGCCCCCCCTTTACCTCGGTACGAATCTTTTTGGTGCAAAAAAGCGGGGCCGGCAATATCTAAATGTATCCAGGGATAATCGATAAACTTTTCTAAAAATTTTGCTGCGGTAATGGCTCCGGCATTAGCTCCTCCTAAATTACTAAAATCGGCAACATCAGATTTCAATTCTTCGGCATATTCTTCCCAAAGAGGAAATTCTACCAATCGCTCGTGGGTTTCTACTCCACACTGCATAAGTAACTCTTTTTCGGAAGCATTCCCTAGCATGACACTGCCTTCTTTGCCAATAGCCCGGGCGGCGGCTCCGGTCAAAGTAGCCAAATCTATTACTAATTGAGGAGAGTACTTTTGGGCAAAGACTAGAGCATCTGCCAAGAGCATTCTTCCTTCGGCATCCGTATTTTTTACTTCTACCGTTTTTCCATTCATCATTTTAATCACATCTCCGGGGGCAAAAGCATTTTTACCAGGACGATTGTCGGTGGCCGGGACCAGCCCAATAAGACGGACAGGGAGATTGTTGGCGGCTACAGCTTGAACGGCTCCGATAACCGCAGCGGCTCCGGCCATGTCCGACTTCATAAAATCCATGGAATTGGCGGTAAGTTTGAGAGAAAGCCCTCCTGTATCGTACACCACACCTTTACCAATTAAAATGTAAGGAGGCGTATTTTCTTTCCCGGGAGCGGTATATTCTAAAATAGAAAAACTGGGAGGATCTTCACTGCCTAAGTTTACGGCTAGTAGGCCATTCATACCCAAACTCTCAATCTTGCTTTTGTGAAGGACCTCTACATTAAAACCACTCTCTCCTCCTGATTTCTTGACCGCCTGGGCCAAATCAAGGGCTCCCAAGTGATTTAAAGGTTTATTTACTAAATCACGGGCCAGATGGGTTGCTTGGCACACGAGCCACATCTCCTCAAGCGCTTCCGGGGACAATTCCAGCGAAGAATCTATGCTTAAATTGTGCGGGTACACAGGCGCTTCGGTACTTTTGAGGGTTTGAAAGGAATAGGCACTCAAATAAAAACCCTCCAAAAAACATAGCAACTCGGCTTGTGCTAAGCCTTCTGACCGAACATGTAAATCAGAAGGACGTTCTTCCTGCACCAACTGATAGACAAGGTATGCTTGATGCCGCCACGCTTCCCACTTTTGAGACCTAGGATTTATCTTTTCTTTGGGAAATATTAAAAACTGCCGCTTGGCCCCTTCATGCCAGGGTATCAAGAAGAAATTTTGGCGAATATGCCCCGAAAATTGCCCGATATCCAATGCCGGAAAAGCAGCTTGCGCCAAGTTTACTTCCGAAAATAGATAAATCTGGGTACTTGCCGATTCTGGGGCTTGATTTATAGATACTCGCATCACCAAGGAATTTAAATTTGTAAAGTAGTCAATAATCACGTAAATAAGCAACTATAATTTCCGTAATCCAAAACCCCAAACCTGCACGTAGGCAAGTTTTGTCTTGGGAAACTCCTTCTGTCACTGAATTAGCCTACTTGTAACGAATATACTATGGTCAAACCTAAAAAGCACTTAGGCCAACACTTCTTGAAAGATAAGAATATTGCTCACAAAATTGTGAAACAACTTTCTGCCAAGCCAGGCTACGACTACCTCATCGAGATTGGGCCCGGAACAGGTGTACTGAGTGAGTTTTTACTGAAAGACCCGGTCTTGCCTACGTATTTGGTAGAGATTGATCAAGAATCATTTGTTTATCTCAGAGAGCATTACCCCGATGCTCAAAACCACATCTTACTTCAAGACGTTTTACAATGGGACTTACAAGCGTTTCTACAAAACAAGACTTGCGGCATTATAGGTAATTTTCCCTACAACATTTCATCCCAGATATTTTTTAAAGTACTGGAGCATCGCCAACAAGTCCTTGAGGTTGTCGGTATGCTACAGAAGGAAGTTGCCGAACGCATAAGCTCCCCCCCTGGTAACAAAGCCTATGGTATACTTAGTGTCCTCCTTCAAGCATTTTATGACATTTCATACTGCTTTACCGTTGAGCCGGGCGTTTTTCATCCCCCGCCCAAAGTCAAATCAGGAGTTATTCGCCTATCCAGAAATGATACAGAAAGCTTGCCCTGTAATGAAAAGCTCTTTTTTAGGGTGGTCAAACAGGGTTTTAATAACCGAAGGAAGACCCTACGCAATGCTCTTAAACCCTTAGGTATACCCGAATCGATAAAGGGGCACACTCTTTTTGATAAAAGAGCCGAACAACTCAGTGTGCGTGACTTCGTAACCCTCACTCAAATGTTTGAGAACCCCAAAGCAGCATGAAAATTTCGAATTAAAGATGGGCTTGAATTTGGGAAGCAATTTCTGCAAACTCCTTGGGGGTAAATTGAAGCTTGTTCCTAAAATCCAAATCGGCCATGGTATTGCTGGGGATCAAATGTACGTGGGCATGGGGCACTTCAAAACCCGCGACAATCACACTTATCCTTTCACAAGGAAAGGCCTTCCGAATAGCCCCAGCTACCTTTTTACCATATAGATGTAAAGCCGCTAAGGTATCATCATCCAAATCGTAGATGTAATCAATCTCCTGTTTAGGAACCACTAAGGTGTGTCCTTTTGCAATAGGGTTGATATCTAAAAATGCGAAAAACCCCTCGTTTTCCGCAATTTTATAGGAAGGGATTTCTCCTTGGATCAATCGGGTAAAAATACTTGCCATAAAAGCTTGTGGTTTTGATCCCCCAGCAAAGGGAAATATGAAAGAATTATAGATTATCTCCAAAAGAAATATCCAATATCTCTACTTCCATAACGCCCGCTGGCACATGGATTTCTGCCGATTCACCTTTCTCCTTGCCTAGCAATCCCTTACCGATGGGTGATTTTACCGAAATTTTACCCGACTTGAGGTCGGCTTCTTCTTCAGCAACCAAGGTGTACGTAAATTCTTTCTTCATTTTTTTGTTAAAGATCTTAACGGTTGAAAGAATAGACACCTTGGAGGTATCAATATCGGCTTCATTGATCAAACGGGCATTGGCTACTATTTCCTCCAATTTAGATATTTTAAGTTCTAATAGGCCCTGAGCATCTTTCGCAGCATCATATTCGGCATTTTCACTCAAATCTCCTTTATCGCGGGCTTCTGCTATCTGTTTTGCCATGTCGGCTCGCCCCTTGGTTTTTAATTCGTGGAGCTCATTTTTAATTTTATCAAATCCTTCTTGGGTGTAATAAGATACTTTTCCCATATCGCTTCGTTGTTTAATAAATAATAGAAAAAAGAAAAGAACGGTAATATAAACCGTTCCGGGGTAAGGATTAGGGACTGTCCTAAACTAATTAAAAAAATTGGACAATCCACAGATGGATTTATCCAATTTTAATGAGTAGACCACAAATATAGGGTTTATCGCCGTATTTGACAAACCTTTGCACTTTTTTTAAAAGTATCCTCTTGGCTTATTTCTTTAATATTGCCATCTGGTTAAATAATTTGATTTAAACTTCAAGCTTTGTTTATTTGTATAGCTAATAGTCGTATCAACTCACAAATCATGAGAAAACTTCTTTTTTTATGTGCTATTTTAGGTAGCCTTTTTGCCTGTGATAACAACTCAGACCCAACCCTGGGCGACAGCTTAATTTCGTACAATGTAGATGGGGAGGAAGTCCTGGACCGTGCAACAGGAATTCTTAATATCGTGTTTAACCCAGAACCCGACTCTGTGGCCTTACAATTATTCGACTCAGATCTTACCGGTAAAGCGATTACCATTTTCATTTTACAAAATCAGGCTGAGGATTTAAGGGGAGTGTATACCCTGGGAGACCGATTAGGCCAGGCATTCATCTTTTATCAAGATCTTAATAATCCGGGCTCGCCTTTATTTAGCAGTATTGATACCGGTACTCAAAACCTCACCTTTGAAGTTACGGAGCAAGATCTGGAAAACCGTACCGTATCGGGCACCTTTAGCGGCCTGCTTTCGGATGTACGGGATAGTGTGGCTACCGTCACCATTAGCAATGGGCAATTTACCAATGTTACTTACATTGAAAATCTTACCCGAGGGGAAGGTTAGGTACATTATATATCCTTTTTCTTTGCTTGGCTTAGGGATAGAGCGGCCTGTTTGAGCTCGTGGGGGCCTGGCGGGGAAAGGCAGCGAGTAGCGAAAGCCCGGCCCGCGCTGGGCAATTTGTTCATTTTTGGAACTCACTTTGTTAGCGCGGGCAAGCCCCCCATAAAAATCCCAATCAGGCAATCATCAAATTACAGCCTCGTATGTCGCTATGGTCCATACGGCCTAGGATCTCGAAGCGGCCATCGGGGTAGAGCCTTCCCAAGTCTTGGGTGGCGAGAAAGGCACAAGAATCCTTGTTGGCTAAGTCGACAACGTTGACTGCTCCACTTCCTTCCCGTATCTCCACGTGTAAGGGATCATGCACCTCCCTTATAGCAATGCGCATCCAGGCTGGAGCTGTGTAATAGCCTGACCCTAAGGCATATGCCTGGGATATCAGTTCGGTCATGCCATACTCAGAATGAATGCTTGCTAGCCCAAAGTTGTGCGATAAACGATCGTGTACTTCCTTCCGGGTCATCTCGCGTTTTCTGCCTTTCATGCCCCCGGTCTCGATAAGGATCAAGTTATCTAGCTTCTCAGGTAAAAATTCGGCAAAATCCAGGAGGGCAAAGGTAACGCCCAGTAAGATTTTTTTCCTCCCATCCCCCTGCTCCTGGGATAAATGTTGGAACAAGGTCTCCCATTGATCCAAATAAAATCCGGAGACTGGTGAGTGGGTAGCCTCCATCAATTGCTGGCACATATACACCAAGGAGGCATTGTTCCGTTCTAAGTAGGAAGGTAATAAGGCAAAAATATGGTAGTTTTCGGGTGAGCCGTAGCGTTCCTCAAAAATCTGCAAGCAGACTTGTTTGTACAAGTCTTTGTCACGAATATAGTGACGACTAGGAACCTGGGCGCTGGTCCGGCTGCTCTCAAAAATTACGGATGGGGGGGCCGAACCCGTAAGTATTCTATGGGATTTAAAAAACTCAATGGGTAAAAAAGGAATATCTTGCCAAGTAGATATCTTTTTATAATTTCGCCCCAAGGATTTCAAAAATTCTTGGTAGACACCATTATTCTCTGCCTGGTAGGCAAATACTTCCAGGGCCCGTTCTTCAAAGTTATCGGGCCGGACACTTGTTAAATACGAAAAATACGAACTATCACGGAGTTTCATTCGTTTTAAAAAAGTTAAAAGCTTTCATACCGAACCAAGTTTGCAAAGATATATGCAAAATTTCCCTTATCGCACACTTATTTTTTTAATACTCTTGGCCGGAGTTTTCACGCTAGTTTCCTGCTATGACAAACCCGATTTTATTGACCAACCAATGATAACTTTTGACCGGGTTTTTATTGATGAAACCCGTAGCGACGATTCCTTGATCGTGGTGAGTTTAGTGGTCGATTTTCAAGATGGTGACGGAGATCTGGGTATTACCGACGAAGAGCGTGTAAGTACAACTTCTATCTACCGGGAAATACTTCGAGTAGAAGTGGTAGATACCAATATCAGTCAAAATGGAGATACTACCTTTACTACGATTGGGATCAATAATCCTCTTGGTAGAAATATTTTTGTTACCACTTACAAAGAATTTGGGGAAGAATTTATTGAGATGGAGCTTCCCTTACCCAATTTTCCCAATCAAAACTTTACCACGTTTAATGGTATTTTCCCCCCTTTATTTGAAGATGAAGATGATGATGGCCCCTTGGAAGGCGAAATTGAGTATCGTATCGAATTCCCTTTAATTAGTGACCCTTTTAACCCCCGGGGCTTCCAGATTAATGATTTACTTCGCTTTGAGATACAAATATCCGATCGGGCTTTCAATTTAAGTAATATTGTCACTACGGATACGATCCGAGTCTCCCCCCTTAGCTCGATTATACCTTAGTTTTTTGGCTTTTTGAGGGGGCTTGCCCGCGCTAGGAAGCTTTTTATCCCTAGGCATATACGTTGCGCGCGGGCCGGGCTTTCGCTACTCGCCGCCCCCCCACAGCCAGCGGCGGGCTCAAACAAGCCGCTCTATCCCTAAGCCAAAAGAGCTAAAAAATTGAGGATCTCTTACCAAGAAATGAAAAGCACCTTAATCCTAGCTAATCCCGTCTGGAAAGTCTAGTAAATAGCCGGAAACTTCTCTGGCATGGCCTCCCGCATCATTTCATAGATGCGGTCAAACACTTCTTCCACATTAGGTTTAGAGAAATAATCTCCGTCTGAGCCATAGGCAGGGCGATGATCTTTACCACTGATAGTTAGAGGCTTAGAATCTAAATAATGATAAGCATCTTGTTCTTCCAAGACTTTTTGCATCATAAAGCCCGTAGCGCCACCACTCACATCTTCATCGGCAAACACGACGCGGTTGGTCTTTTTCACCGATTCTACTATACGGTGATGTACATCAAAAGGTAGGAGGCTTTGCACGTCTATCACTTCACAGTCTATCCCCATTTCTTCCAATTGTCGGGCAGCTTCCATCACGATACGGCACATAGAGCCATAGGTCACAATGCTCACATCTTTTCCTTCCCGAATTACCTCGGGCACCCCTACTGGCACGGTAAAAGTATCCAGGTTAGACGGGATCTTTTCTTTTAAGCGGTAGCCGTTGAGGCACTCTATAAGCAGGGCTGGCTCGTCTGAGCGGAGTAGGGTATTGTAAAAACCAGCGGCTTGGGTCATGTTCCGGGGAACCAATAATAAAATACCCCGAATGCTTCCTAATAACATTTGGATAGGGGAACCACTATGCCAGATACCCTCTAAGCGGTGTCCCCGGGTACGAATGATCAGGGGCGCTTTCTGTCCGCCCTTGGTACGATATTGTAAACATGCCAAATCATCCGACAAGCTCTGGATCGCGTAATAAATATAATCTAGGTACTGGATTTCGGTAATTGGCCGTAGCCCTCGCAAAGCGGCCCCAATTCCCTGCCCAATAATGGTAGTTTCTCGGATACCGGTATCGGTTACCCGGAGTTCCCCGTATTTGGCCTGCAGTCCGGCAAAGGCTTGATTTACATCCCCAATTTTTCCAACATCTTCGCCGATGGCAAACACCCTGGGGTCCCGTGACAGAATAGAGTCAAAGCATGCCTGTAGTACTTCGCGTCCATCTACTAGTTTGCTTTCGGTATCGTAGGTGGGCTTTATTTCTTCAATACGAAGGGCCGACTCGGCCGACTCGCTGTAGACGTGCGAGTTATAATCTCCTTTTCCTTTTTCTAGGACTTTATTTAGCCAAGTTTTTAGGGATGGTTTTACCGGGTTATCTTCGCCTCGAAGTGCGCGTAAGGCTTTTTTCATGACCCGAATGGAGTCATTTTTGATCGGGTCAATGGTTTTTTGGAGCTCCTCCAAAAGTTTGTCTAAGGCTTCGTTTTGAGAATGCCCCTGGGCTTCTGAAAGAAGCGACAAGGCTTCTTGGTGATCTTCTTGGATATGAGCCGTAAAAGCTTTCCAGGCTTCGGTTTTGGCCCGGCTGGCTTTTTTCCTGGCATTTTTATCTATTTTTTCTAATTCTTCCTCGGTGGCCAAGCCTTGGGCCAAGACCCATTTTTTCATTTGGGCCAAGCAGTCAAATTCTTTTTCCCACTGTAAACGTTCCTTAGACTTGTACCTTTCGTGAGATCCGGAGGTGGAGTGGCCTTGTTGCTGGGTCACTTCGCTTACGTGGACCAAAACCGGAACGTGCTCTTCCCGGCTTATTTGGGCTGCTTTACGGTAAGCCTGTAATAAAGCGGGGTAATCCCAGGCTTTTACTTCTATGATCTCCCAGCCTTTTTCTTTCTTGGTTCGCTTAAACCCGGCCAAGGCCTTGGATATGCTTAATTTTGTAGTGTGGTATTGCTGGGGAACCGAAATACCGTAATCATCATCCCAGACAGAAATCAAGAGGGGAACTTGCAATACGCCCGCCGCATTGATTGTTTCCAAAAAGATGCCTTCGGAGGTTGAGGCATTTCCAATGGTACCGAAAGCAATTTCATTCCCTTGCAAAGAAAATTCTTGCATCTCGGCCAGCTCGGGGTTTTCCCGATATAATTTTGAGGCGTACCCTAAACCCAAAAGTCTAGGAATTTGACCGGCAGTAGGAGATAAATCGGCGGCTGAATTTTTCTGTTCACGTAGATTTTTCCAATTTCCCTGATCGTCTAAGGAGCGCGTGAGGAAGTGGGAGTTCATCATGCGGCCAGCGGATGCAGGTTCGGAATCGAGGCTGGTATGGGCATACAATTGGGCAAAAAACTCTTGGTAGCTGAGTTCTCCTATGGCAAACATAAAGGTTTGATCCCGGTAGTAACCAGATCGGAAATCCCCGTTCTGAAATACCTTAGCCATAGCGATTTGGGCAAGCTCCTTCCCATCTCCAAAGATGCCAAATTTGGCCCGGCCCATAAAGACTTCTTTACGGCCTATTAGACTTACGTGGCGGCTTTCACACAATAACTGAAAATCGCGCAGTATTTCCTCTTTGGCGAGCACGAGCTCGTCTGTCAACTCAACTTTTACCATAGAACTTGTATTTTTTTAACTTAAAAATATACAATACAAATTTACTCAAAATTTAACGATCCGTCAAACGAATACGTTATGGTAAGAAGAGAGCAATATTGAACAATTTGCCCGTTAATTGGGTGTTTAGGGTATAAATAATAAACTCTTATATTTGATTGATAGAATATTAATTAGTGATTATTGTTATTGATAAAATATATTTGAATATGAAAAAAATCTTAATTTTCTTCTTTTTTGCTATTTTATGGCAAAGTTTCGCCCTAAAATCACAGGGTATATTCAATTTTGAGAAAGAAACCCACGATTTTGGGACCTTGGAAGAAGGAGTCGTAGCTTCGTATGAGTTTGAGTTTACGAACACGGGTGACCAACCCATTGAGATTTCGGAAGTCAAGGCCTCTTGTGGTTGTACCACGCCCTATTGGTCTAAAGAACTGATCATGCCGGGCAAGAAAGGAAAGATCAAAGCCTCTTATAATACCCAAAAAAGGCCCGGCCCTTTCAACAAGAGTATCACCATAAAGAGCAATGCCCGCAAAGATGTAAAGATCATTTACATCAAAGGGTATGTAGCCCCCAATGAGACTTCCATCAAAAGACAAGAAGGCTTAAAGTACGGGCAAGTACGTGGGGACACTACGGGCGACCAAGCCCCGCTCATCCGTTTGGAGAAAAAAGCCATTGAGTTTGGCGATGTTTTGGCTGGGGTTCCTGCCCAAAGAAAGTTTCACATATTTAATGAAGGCAAACAAAACCTCATCATCACCGGCCTCAAAAATGAATGCGATTGCCTAAGTTTTGGCCTTACGAGTGGCGTCATTCCCCCTGGAGGCTATGCCGTCTTAGAATTAAATTTGAAATCGGACCAAGTCCGAGAAATTAATGAATATTTTACCATCAGTAGCAATGACCCCGAACAAGCCCAGGTACGCTTAAAAATAAAAGGGAATGTCTACGAAAACTTTGGAAATCGCATGTTCCGAGGAGGCCCGAATCCCCGGTAACACCATAGAAAATTTTGACAGGCTTGATCTCAAGCGCCCCTATTAAAGATTTTGTTTAATTTTTTCCGCTTTTTTTTATGTCCAAGATGTATTTTTGGAATCAGTTTGTAATACGCGCCTAATAAAATTTTTATACTATGATTATTGGACTGCCCAAGGAAATTAAAAATAATGAAAATAGAGTAGCCCTTACGCCTGCCGGTGTGGCCGAGCTAGTGGCGCACGGCCATCAAGTATTCGTACAAGCTAGTGCCGGAGAGGGAAGTGGTTTTGAAGATTCCAATTATCAACATGCCGGGGCCCATATGCTGTCCAGCATTGAGGAAGTCTACCAAAAGGCCGAAATGATTGTCAAAGTAAAAGAACCCATTGAACCCGAATATAAACTGATCAAAAAAGATCAGCTTTTGTTTACTTACTTTCACTTTGCCTCCTCTGAGCCGCTTACCCGGGCTATGATCCAGAGCCATTCCGTTTGCTTGGCCTATGAGACTGTTACCAAAGCCGACCGCAGCCTTCCCTTGCTAGTTCCTATGTCGGAGGTGGCCGGTCGTATGGCTGTCCAAGAAGGAGCCAAATATTTGGAAAAGCCCATGCAAGGACGGGGTATTTTATTGGGGGGAGTTCCCGGAGTTAAACCCGCCAATGTACTCATTTTGGGAGGCGGAATTGTAGGTACCCAAGCCGCCAAAATGGCGGCTGGATTGGGAGCCAATGTCACCATTATGGACATCAGCCTTCCCCGCCTTCGTTACCTCTCAGATATCATGCCGGCCAATGTAGACACCTTGATGTCCAACCAATATGCTATCCGGGAAGCCATTCAAACAACCGACCTTATCGTGGGAGCTGTCCTGATTCCAGGTGCCAAGGCCCCCCATCTGATAACCCGGGAGATGCTCAAAGAAATGCGTCCTGGTACCGTGATGGTAGACGTTGCCGTAGATCAAGGCGGCTGTATTGAGACGTGTACCCCAACTACCCACGAAAACCCTACCTACATCATTGATGGGGTCATCCATTATTGTGTGGCCAATATGCCAGGAGCCGTACCCTACACCTCAACCGTGGCTTTGACCAATGCCACTTTGCCGTATGTAGTGCAATTGGCCAAT
Source organism: uncultured Microscillaceae bacterium (assembly GCA_963922455.1). GTDB lineage: Bacteria > Bacteroidota > Bacteroidia > Cytophagales > Microscillaceae > CAWUIO01. The sequence continues at coordinate 131,502 of CAWUIO010000002.1, read as the reverse complement.
AAAGGGTGGAAAAAAGCCTGCCTCGATAGTAAGGAAATGAAAACCGGTTTGAATATCGTTCACGGTACCGTCGTGTATGAAGCAGTAGCCCAAGCCTTTGATTTGGATTATACTTCTGTCGAAAAAGTTTTAGGGTCGGAAGAAGTTGCCGGATAAACTTATCGGCCCCCTTGTACTCCAAGGGGGCCTTTTTACCTATATTTGTAAACTATCCCGGAAAATCGACCTCCATGCTCTTACAAAGCCCCAAACTCAAGCCTACCAAGCTACCAAACAGCTCGCAAGAGGTGGAAAAAAAGCCTTTTTCTATTAAAGACCGTAAAAAAAGCTTCCTTTATGCTTTTCAAGGGATCGGGTATATGGTGCGTACCCAACACAATGCCTGGATTCACCTCAGTTTGGCGGCTTTGGTGATCGTATGCGGTGTCTTCTTTGAAGTAAGTCGCTATGAATGGATTTTCTTAATTTTTGCCATAGGTTTTGTACTCGTCGCCGAAGCATTTAATACGGCCGTCGAGGTACTTGTAGATTTGGTTTGCCCCGAATTTCACCCCTTGGCCGGCATTGCCAAGGACCTGGCATCGGGAGCTGTCTTGCTTGCCGCCATTAGCTCTGCCCTCGTGGGCCTACTCATCTTTATACCTTATCTCTACCAGGGGATCGTTAAAATTTTTTAAAAAATGATCTTCCCTAGGCTTAGACCCAGCTCTGGCTTTGAATATTGGTTTCGCCCCCCTAATTTTAAAATAAAAAACCATGCGAAACCCCAAAATACCCTTTCATTATCTCAACTTTTTGCTATTGGTACTGGCTAGCACTTTTTGTTTTAGCCTCTTATCTTTTCGCTATTATCACTCTTCTCAAATCACCTATCTCTTCCTGGTTTGGAATTTGTTCTTGGCCTGGGTGCCTTATTGGCTTACGATCTTCTGGCTGGCCATTCCCCGTATCCAATCCTCCAAACTGGGCATGAGCACCCTTTTTGTTAGCTGGCTTTTGTTTTTGCCCAATGCCCCCTACATCCTAACCGATTTATTTCATTTACATCCTCGATATTCTGTCCCACTCTGGTATGACATGATTTTGATTGTTTCATTTGCGGGTACAGGACTGCTTTTAGGTTTTTTATCCCTGTATCATTGGCATAGGCTTGTTAGCAAACTGGGGGGAGAAACGACCGGGGTTTTCTTTGCTATGGTCTGTCTCGTATTGAGCAGTTATGGGGTGTATCTGGGGCGTTATTTACGATGGAATAGTTGGGATATGTTTACCCATCCGGATATCTTGCTCGTCGAGTTGGCCCAACAATGGCTTTCTCCTTGGGCCCACACCTCTATGTACAAAGTGATCATTGTGTTCTCGGCCTTTCAAATACTCGCCTATTTTACCTTGTATTTCCTTATCCGCCAGTCTCCCGAAAAAAATGGGTATTCGGGGCACACTTCACCTAGTGTATAGTCTTAAAAAGTACGGAAAGAAAAAAATGAGGAGCTTCCCCGCGCTAGGCAAAGGGGTTGGCTATAGAAAGTCCGGTGCGCGGGTCGGGCTGTCACTACTCGCTGGCCAACGCACGGCCAGCGGCGAGCTCAAACATGCCGTTCCATCCCTAAGCTGACTAAGAAAAGAGGGGTCAGGGCAAAGACAAGAGGTTTATTTTGGATAGCCGGGCGCTCCATGCTGTCAACTTAGGGGAAGCCGATCCAAACCCCGGCATTACAAATGCCCGAAAAGATGCGGACACCAGGCAATTGGGACCGAGCTGTATATAAAAATTTTCAGGGCATTGAGCAGGCGCTTATGTTTCAATGAGGGTGGTAGTAAACCCGACATACCCCCCATCCCGCGTTTCCCCCAAGGCAAAAACATCGATTTCAATTTCTCCCAGCCGAAAGACTTGCGGGTGAAGTAGGCTTTGGCTGAGAAAGTCACGCAATTGCGCAAATTGTTGGGCTTGACGAACCTGTTCTTCATCATCTCCTTCCCGGATCTGGGCAACATTCCGAAAAAGTCTTTCTAAGTCAATTTCTTCAATGGGGGTATCTAGAGGCTTAGCCAATTGGTTTAGGACATCCTTTTCGCTCAGTTTACCCGAGGAATGAATATCCCAAAAAAAACTTTCCAGGGGAAAGTCCGATTCGCTCGGAAAAAGCAAACCTTCACTGAGGCGGTTCAATTCGCGAAGCAAGGCTTGGGCCCTGGCATTTGCCCCCTTAGGTGGGGTTCCTGGTTCGGGTTGCGGAGTTTGTCCCGGTCTTCCGGTAAAAAAACGGAGCCAGCCGGCACAGCCACTTCTAGCCGATAAATCTTCCATGGGCAAAACACATTATAGTTTATCTGATCTTATACACTCGTATACTTGGTTTATCCACCTTCATCCTGGAATCTGGCACTCAACTCCTGGCTTTGGCTGAGGGATAGAACGGCCTGTTTGAGCCCGCCGCTGGCTGTGCGTTGGCCGGCGAGTAGTGATAGCCCGACCCCGGCGCCCGGATGAAACATAGCGAAGCCAAAACTTCAAAGCCGGGGGCAGCCCCAGCTATACTACTTTCGCTTTTTCTTGCGGTTATTGGCCACTGGTTTTTTCTTCTTACGGACCCCGGCCTTGGCTTTGGCATTGAGTTGCTTGGCCCGTTTGATCAGCTTTTTATCTTCGGTAACCTTGGGGGCCATCACATTCTGAATAAGTGTTTCCGGCATTTCTTCGGCCTTGTTCATCTCGAGGATTTCTATCACCCTCGAGACTGGTACCGGATGCCAGACCGTTTCGTTATTGTAGCCAAACCACATCATTTTTTTGAAAATATCGGTCTTGTACAAGAAGGCTTTTCCCTTTTTGGTCATCAAAGGTTTTTCTACCTGCGGGATATCCTGTAAGGCTTCCATGTAGGTTTCCAGCTCATAGTTGAGGCAGCATTTTAAGCGGCCACACTGTCCCGATAATTTGCTAGGGTTCAAAGAGAGGTTTTGGTAGCGAGCGGCGGCTGTAGAGACACTTTTAAACTCCGTAAGCCAAGAAGAACAACATAGCTCACGTCCACAAGAGCCAATGCCTCCTAAGCGGCTAGCTTCTTGCCTTAAGCTAATTTGTTTCATCTCCACCCGGATTTTGAATTCGGCGGCGAGCACTTTAATAAGCTCACGGAAATCCACCCGGTCATCGGCCGAGTAATAGAAGGTTGCTTTGGAATTATCGGCTTGAAATTCTACGTCAGACAATTTCATTTTCAAGCCCAAATCTCGTACAATTTCGCGGGTACGGTACATCGTGGGGAGGTTCCGTTCCTGGGTCATTTCGTATTTTTCCAGATCCCGGGCCGAGGCTACCCGCATGACCGGGCGAATTTGATTATCATCTTTTATTTTTTTCTTACGCATTTGGAGGCGCACTAATTCTCCTTGCAGGGAGATGTGGCCCAAATGGTAGCCATTGCTCATATCTACAACTACTGCTTGGCCCGTGACCACATCTAGATGTTTCTCATTTCTGAAGAAGTCTTTTCCCCCATTTTTGAAGCGTACTTCTACCACATCGTAAGGGTTTACGGCGGGTAGGTCCATATTGCTTAGCCAATCAAATGAGTTGAGTTTATTGCAGGAACCCGTTTTGCATAGGCCCTTATTGCGACAGCCGGAAACTCCGGTACTGGTTTTCTTGCCGGCGGTTTGATTACCTCCCAAGGCACAGGATGCGCATCCCATAAAGCATCGATTTAGGTTAAAAATATATTTAAACCTGTATCTGCGGCAAACCGAAGGAGAAAAGAAAAGGATATAGACGCTAAACGCGTGGGGAAAAGTTTTACTCAGGAATTAGAGATCAAAACCAATATCGTCCCGATAGTACTTTCCCTCAAAGTCAATCTGTTGCGCGGCAGCCAAACTGGCTTGCAAAGCGCTTGATTTATCGGGGCCTATTCCGGTCAAAGCCAGGACACGCCCCCCATTGCTTAGAATTTCTGTATTTTTTTCAAGAGTACCGGCATGAAATACCAGTACGTCGGAGGCTTCTTCCAAGCCTCGTATTACCTTTCCTTTCTCATAGGCTTCGGGGTACCCGCCAGATACAAGCACCACAGTACTTGCCGATTCGGCACGAATCTTCAAATCTACCTCGGCAAGTGATTTTTGGGCCGTTGCCTGGAGGAGTTCGAGCAAATCGCTATCAATCCTCGGCATGACCACTTGAGTTTCGGGGTCTCCCATACGTACATTGTATTCTATCACGTAAGGATCGCCCTGGACGTTCATAAGCCCAATAAAGAGAAAGCCCACGTAGTCAATTCCCCGGTCTTTCAATCCGGCCAGGGTAGGTTGTACAATACGGCTTTCTACTTTTTGTAAAAATTCGGCATCGGCAAAAGGAACGGGAGAAACGGCTCCCATACCCCCGGTATTAAGACCGGTATCTCCTTTTCCAATCCGTTTATAGTCTTTGGCTTCGGGCAGAATTTTATACGAGATTCCGTCGGTGAGGACGAAAACCGAAACTTCAATACCCTGCATGTAATCTTCTATGAGTACTGTTTGGCTGGCTTGGCCAAACTTCTGGTTTAAGAGCATCTCTCGGAGAGTATGCTGGGCTTGGGACAGGTCTTCGGTAATGATCACTCCTTTGCCGGCGGCCAGGCCATCGGCTTTGAGCACATACGGAGGCTTTACCTGGGTGAGGTACCGGATTCCTTCTTCCAAGGTACCGGCGGTGAAGGACTCCGAGCGGGCACAGGGGATGTTGTATTCCCGCATAAAGGCTTTAGAAAAATCCTTGCTGGATTCTAATTGAGCGCCTTTTTGGCCAGGCCCCACAAAAAGAATGGATTGTAATGCGTCATGGCTCTCAAAATGATCTCTCAGGCCTTGGGCCAGGGGTACTTCGGGGCCCACAAGGACTAAATTAATATTTTTATCCTGGGCAAATTGGCCCACTTGCTCAAAGTTGTTAAGGTCTAGAGCTACGTTTTTTCCTTCTCGGGCCGTACCGGCATTTCCCGGGGCAATGTATAGATCTTGGCAAAGGGGACTTTGCCGGAGTTTCCAAGCAAATGCGTGCTCTCTCCCACCAGAACCAATGAGCAATACATTCATCATATACTTCGAGATCGTTTTTAATATTAGTTAGCTACTTCCGACAAGAATTTGATACGCATTAAGCGCAATTCTTCTTCCGAAAAATCCTCGTCACTCAATTCGTACAGAGCTTCTTGGATATCATCGGTATCAGAACTCATAAAATAGTCAAAAATAACTTCTTGTCGGTCATCTTCAAGTACTTGATTGATATAGTAATCTAAATTAAGGCGAGTACCTGAATAGCAAATATGCTCAATTTCATCCAGAATATCAGTATAATTACGGTTTTGTGATTCGGCAATTTCTTCCAAATCTACCTTACGGTCAATCTGTTGGATGATGTAAATCTTAATTTTTGACTTATTTACCTTGGTTTTCACCAGGATATCGGAGGCTGTCTCGATGTCATTGTCCTCCACATATTTTTTAATCAACTCAATAAAAGGCTTGCCATACCGCGTTACTTTGCCAGCCCCTACCCCATTGATTTGTGAGAGTTCTTCTTTGCTAGTAGGATATACCGTAGCCATTTCTTCCATGGAGATATCTTGGAAAATGGTATACGGTGGAAAGCCTTTTTGTTTGGCAATTTTTTTACGCAGTCCCTTGAGCAGTTCAAACAAAACCGGGTCATTGCCTTGGGTGGGGTGGCTATTGCCAAGCTCCATACTTTCTAAGTCTTCTCCTTTTACCTGGGAGTAATCGTGGTTTTTGACGAGACACACAAAATAGGGGTCTTCCAAATAGGCTTTGCCTTCCTCTGTTAGGTTTAGGATGCCTTGGTTTTCTAGATCTTTATCTATCAGGCCTAGTACCAATATCTGTCTCAGGAGCGAATGCCAGTATGGCGACTTCTCGTGATTTCCCTTAGCAAAAATATCTAACTGATCGTGTCTATAACTTTGCACGTAGCTATTGCTTCGCCCCATTAATACATCTATGATATGGGATAGTGGGAAACGTTCTTCAGTATCTCGAACCGCTCTTAAAGCAAGCACGACATCATCTTTGGCTTGAATGCTTGGGTTAGGGTTCTTACAATTGTTGCAATTACCACAATCGTTCTCATAAGCCTCCCCAAAATAATGGAGTAATAATTTACGACGACAAACGCCTGAGGTAGCGTAATGCATGACTTCATTGAGTAAGTGTCGGGCATTATCTCGCTCGGTCACAGGTTTGTCTTTATTAAATTTATCCAGTTTTTGGATATCTTCCGGGCTGTAAAACATGATACAATCGGCTGGCATACTATCTCTTCCGGCTCTACCCGTTTCTTGGTAATATCCTTCTAAAGACTTGGGGGCATCGTAATGAATCACAAAGCGTACATCCGGCTTATCGATTCCCATCCCAAAGGCGATGGTAGCTACAATCACATCGGCATCCTCATTCAAAAAAGCATCTTGGTTGTGTTCGCGCACTTGGGCATCGAGTCCGGCGTGGTAGGGTAAGGCATTGATGTCATTCACGTTGAGAAATTCGGCAATTTCTTCTACTTTCTTCCGGCTGATGCAGTAAATAATTCCGGTTTTACCTTTTTGGCCTTTGAGATATTTAATCAGTTGTTTTTTGGCAGCCGTTTTGGGCCTTACCTCATAATACAGGTTGGACCGATTAAAGGAGGATTTAAACACGACAGAGTCTTCCATTTGCAGGTTCCGACGGATATCTTGTTGTACTTTGGGGGTAGCTGTTGCCGTTAGAGCAATCACCGGCAAGTCACCCAAGGCACTGATCACACTCCGGATCCGGCGATATTCGGGCCGAAAATCGTGCCCCCACTCCGAAATACAATGAGCCTCATCGATCGCGATAAAAGAAATATTGGCCTTTTTGAGAAACGCTACATTATTTTCCTTGCTCAAAGATTCTGGGGCCACGTATAATAATTTGGTCGTCTCGGCCAGTACCCCTTGCTTCACCCGGGTGATATCTCCTTTATTCAAAGTGGAGTTGAGAAATTGGGCATCAATGCCCAAGGCATTGAGCTGATCCACTTGATTTTTCATAAGAGCGATAAGGGGAGATATCACAATGGCCGTTCCCGGAGAAATAATAGCCGGAAGTTGGTAGCACATAGACTTCCCCGCTCCGGTTGGCATCAAAACAAAGGTGTTTTGACGATTCAGAATATTCTGTATTATCTCTTCCTGAAAACCACGAAATTGGTGGTACCCAAATATTTCCTTTAATTTTTCTTTAAGGTCTAATTTTTCGGTAAGCATCGCTCTTGGGTAATAAAGATTATAGCGAACCAGCACATAAGCAGGCAAGCGCTATTAAGTGTAAACGTTGATTTAATAGTTTGCTGATAGATCTAAGTGAGCAAGAGGAGTATGGTTCAAACCGGCTCGCCCAATTAACTTATAGCCGAGCATAGCGATCATTTTAATCAGGGTATTGAAACAAAAATATATATTTTTTCAGTAATAAACCCAGTAAATCTATTTGGAATAGTAAATTTGTTACGAAAGTTTAGAACCGTTTCAGGAGCTTAAAATCAATCAAAAATGGTAAACAAAAATTTTTACGCGGTGATTATGGCGGGAGGAGTAGGAACCCGTCTCTGGCCCTTTAGCCGCACTAATTATCCGAAACAGTTTCACGACATTTTGGGTACGGGCAAGTCCTTACTACAACAAACCATCGCTCGCTTTGAGGATGTTTGCCCCACCGAAAATATCTACATCGTTAGCAATGAACTCTACCGGGACCAAATCAAAGAGCAATTGCCCCAACTGCGGGACGAGCAAATCTTGTTAGAACCCATCAAGCGGAATACAGCTCCCTGTATTGCCTACGCTTGCTACAAAATTGTAGAGCAAAACCCCGAAGCCACCATGGTAGTGGCCCCAGCCGACCAGGTCATCTTACAAGAAGATGATTTTGCCCGGATCGTCCGGGATACTATGGAGGCTGCCTCTAAGGAAGATGTACTGGTATCCTTAGGGATCAACCCTAGCCGCCCCGATACGGGTTATGGGTACATCAAATACGACAAGAACGATCCCAATTTGCTCAAAAAAGTAGAGGAGTTTAAAGAAAAGCCCCCACTGGAGCTAGCCCAACAATACTTGGATAGCGGCGAATATGTGTGGAATGCCGGTATTTTTGTTTGGAATGTGCAGTCTATCATCCAGGCTTTTACCGAGCATATGCCTGAATTACACCAGATCTTTCATGAGGCCCGAACCAAGTTAAATGGTAGCGAGGAGCAAGAAACGGTAGGGCAGGTATATACTAACTGCATGAGCGAATCTATTGATATTGGGGTCATGGAAAAGGCCCAAAATGTCCACGTGGTACTTTGCGATTTTGACTGGTCGGACTTGGGTACCTGGAAATCACTCTACGAAAACTCGGAGAAAGATGCCCAAGGCAATGTGATCAGTGGGCAAATCATCAATCACGATACCCAAAATTGTATCATCAAAATGCCTAACGACAAGCTTGTGGTGGTTCAGGGTATGGACAACTTCATCGTGGCCGAGTTTGACAATGTCTTGCTTATCTGCCGTAAGGACGAAGAACAACGCGTGAAATCCTTTGTCAAAGAAGCCAAAGAGGTCAACGAAAAGTACGTATAATACTTGCGAGCACCTCCTGTCCTAGGAGGTGTTCCTTCCTTCCTCTTTTTTCACAATCCTTGTTAATACTCAATATGGGGCAGCCCCCCGGGTAGAACTTTCGTACTGCCCTAGGATAAAGCATGCCGGGGGTCGGGCTTTCGCTACTCGCTGCCTTTCCCCGCTGGCCTACACGAGCTCAAACAGGCCGCTCTATCCCTCTGCCAGAATATACCCGGGTAGGTAGGAAGTCTATTGTATCATACAAATCGTAGTAATCATGAAAGTATCGCTTTTAGGGAAAATTGCCCACCTATTCCTCCTTTTATCTGCCTTTCAATGTGATTCCCCTAGCCCGGTAAGGGAGTTTGAAAGCTTGGTCTTTGGTCACTTTTTTGGCTTTTGCCAAGGAGAAGAATGCATCGAGACCTTCCAATTAAGTCAGAACACTTTATTTGAAGATACCCTGGATAATTACCAAGGTACCCGGGAGTTTGTTGCCCTAAGTTCTGATAAATACGATGTCGTGCAAGATTTAGAGCAGTATATTCCTACGCAACTCCTTGCCCTCCCGGATAGCACCTTCGGTTGCCCTGACTGCGCCGATCAGGGAGGGGTCTTTATTGAAATTCATCAAGGAGGGAACAGCCAAATTTGGAGAATTGATCAAAACAAAGACCAGGTTCCGGCATTTTTGCACGAATTGTTAGATCAAGTTAATGCCAAGATTGCCTTGATCAATCAGTAAAAAAAAGAAGCCCCCGAACCGGGGGCCTCATACTTACTCATTTAAGCTCCAATCGTATTCCTGATAATGTATGCTGGCCCCCTCGGCTATCTTCGTTTGGGCGTAGTGATTTAAATAAGCTGGCAAAGAACTCCCAAAATCGCTGGCGTACCATTCAAAAATCTTGGAAACCTTGACTTCATCTTGTCCTAAAGCATTGTATTGAGCATTGTTGATAAACTTTTTCGCTTGACTCTCGAGCAAGAATTGCAAATTTTGGGCAGTATAAGCTTGGTTTAACAAAGGAGGACAAGAGCGCGCGGCACAATTTACAGCAAAGTGTATGCGGGCATCTTGATATACCGGCCTGAGGATGCTGTTTTCTATTTGGTTGAGGGAGTAGGTCTTATCTCCTAGCTTGATCCAAGGCACATCCCAAGGTTTACCGTTGTGGAGACTGGTGATACTGCCTATCGGATAATAGTCAACAATCAATTTGACCGTATAGGCATTATAAGCATTAATCCAATAGGCCATTTTCTCGTCGCGCGACCAATTATCTTGAACTGGGTGCGTAGCCAATTCTTGTAAATACGCAGCCAGGCTCTCTTTATCGGCCTGTAAGCCTCGGTAGTTTACCAAACCTTGGGCGCTCACGTACTTTTTTAGCAATTGGTTCCAGGCTTGGTGATTGGCTAAGGGAGATTGCTCGGGGTTTTCCTTGGTTTCTTTTGTTTGTGGTTTTCCTTCATTTTTGTCAGGGAGGGGCGGCGTTTTTTCTTTTTTCTCTTCTTGGGAGGGCAGGGCTTCTTTTTTGTCTTGTGAAGAGCTCCTCGGGGTGGTTTCTGGCTTTTCGTCCTCCATTTCTTCAGCTTGGGGTGTTTCCGGCCCGGCAAGTGTTTCCGCAGAAGTTTCACCTTCTACCTCTGGCTCCTTCAGGGAAGGCTCTACCGCTTCCCTTTCTTGATTTGCCGTCTCCCCGGAGTTTTCTTGGGCTTCGGCCAAGGCCGGAGTTTCCGTGGTTTCCTGGGTTTGGGTACAAAAAGTCAGGGTTAGAAATAGTAAGAAAAGATAGGTACGTTTTACGTCTTGCATAGGTTCGCTTTAAATTGGCACTGTATCTAGAACAACAAACCCTTATTTTTATGCTGTGTTCTAATCTTAAATATTTGTTATTCCTGTTATTCTGGGTAAACAGCTTTCGCGCATTCAAAACCTATTTATAAAATTACGAAAAGCCCCCCAAATCAAGGTAAGTAAAGTTTCCACCTTTGCCCCGGATGAGGATACGTTTTACATTCCAAGTGATAGGGGTGTCATAGAACATGCTACCCAAGCCAAGACCGAATTGTACGGTACCTTCCTCTTGGATTTTGATGGTTTAGGCTTATGCTCAAAACTCCAAGAGGAATGCAAGAAAAACTTTGAAAATATACGATCTAAATCAAGACCCTTAAAGGGTTCATGGGTTTTCAGAGCGCACTTTTCCCAAAATCCTTGGCTTAGGGATAGAGCGGCCTGTTTGAGCTCGTGGGGGCCAGCGGGGAAAGGCAGCGAGTAGCGAAAGCCCGGCCCGCGCCGGCACTAATTTTCTAATTTTGCCCCACCCTTCCAGGGCGCGGGCAAGCCCCTAGTTGATTTTTTTTGATTTTCACCATTCAGCTTCCTGCTTGATATGATTTAATACCCGCAAATGGATCTGGTGGAGGATGTAATCAGACCAAAGCCGCCAATAGAACGTGGGCCAGATATCGTGGCGGTACCAGGTTGTCCCACGAAGCAAGGTGCGCCCATCGGGCAAAACTTCTAGATAAAACTGTCCTTTTTCGGAGCGGAAGTAACCCTCTACATGCTCCATGTGCATGTCTTCATAAATGCTCCACTCCACCATTGGCGGGGGCTGGGCCGCCACACTAAACTCCAATAAGTAGGGTTCTTCCCACTTCGTGATGGGCTCGACAAAAGCGCCCGTAGTAAAGTTGCAGTGACGAATGGCCCCTAGGCCCACCCCCTCAATTTCGGCGTGGATAGGATAGGCGATTCCGGTTTGAAAAAGAAGCTCTTCCGGCTCCTCAATGTGGCTAAATGCCACGAGTTGGTCCCAAACCGCTTGAGGGGGAGCTTGAATGCTTACTTCGGTAACTACAGAGAAAAGCGGAGGGCTAAGATCGCTTTCTGCTTCCACAAAGCCAAAAAGCAAGATGACGCAGATCGGGGCCGTAAAGACTTGTAAGGACCCTGCGCCCCCTCCTCGCTGAACGGCATATCCCACAGTAGCGCCGATCCAGGCAATGACTAGTAAAAGGGGAAAGGCCATCGCTAGACAAATCAGTCCTTCAAAGGCTAAAATGAATATAATCCCACTAAAAAAAAGTACTGTGGTAAAAGCTACTCCCAAAGCTTGCCCCAAGGTAACCGGCTGTTTGTACCCGTAAATATATACCGAACCAAAACCTAGGTAAAAGGGAATGCCCACGAAAAGGCTCCAACCATATTCATTTAAATAATTTACAAAGAGCAAGGTCATCAACAAACTCAAAAGTAAGACTGAGCCCAAGGCCAAAAGCGCACTTCCGTAAGCACTGTTGGGAATAAACTTGGCCCAAAACAGCTCAGAGCTTTCCTGAGGACTTTTCCGCTCGGGAATGGCGGCCAAAATCGTAAACAAGACGAGGTTGACAAAGGGGATAAAGAAAAAAGTAACCAGCCACGTAGGTAATTTGGCACTTCTTAGCCGCTTTACCGTTAATACGGTACCCAAGCAGATAAAAGGCAGGGAGAGGGCCAGAAGATACAGGTAAAACATACGGTCTTCGGGACTTAGCTCTCCAAGCGCCAATTGATCAGCTTGTACATAGTACTCGTAAAAATACCAGCTCCGCCCGAAACTGAAGGCCAATAAGCGATCTATGTTATATTTTAAGGCAAAAAACAAGACGCCCCAGGATAGGTAGGTAATCCGGTTGATTTCGCCCGACCAACGGAAAAAGTCTCTTAGTTTCATAAATAAGGTGGTTTTTGTAAGTCGATTAATTACTTAAGCTTAAGTAAATTTGGTATCACCACCTAATCACTTTGGGCATAGGCCTCAACTCAGGACCATTTGTTTTGAGTTACGCTTCCGCTTCATAACTTTGGGAAAATAAATCAAGCAGAAAATCAACCAGTGTGTCCCCAAAACGGCTGGAATGATCTGATTATAAGGCTCCCAGGCGACCAGCACTGTACCCATACCCGCCGAAACCAAGGCCACAAAAGCACTCGTCATTTTAAATATATGTTCGTAAAGCCAAAAACCCCGGGGCATTTTGAGGCGCTTCGGAAATACATAGCGCATCATATCAAAACACACAATCATCCCAATGTAAAGAAGCATGAAGTAGACCACCGACCGGTTCCAGACAATAATGGAATTATCCAAGTAGAGCTTACTTAGAAATGCGCCAATTACAAACAAAACTAAGCCCATCACTAGAAAATCCATTTGGGTAAAGCCTCGGTCTTTGGTCTTTAAGATCCGGTAGCCCGAGTAGGTGTAGTAAAAACTCTGGAAGGTTACCACCGTTAAAAAGGGCTGAACCACAAAAAAGAGGACGCCGTTAAGAGCGGTCAAAACCACAAGGGCCATCATAAATAGAAAAACCTGGCCCCAACGGGCATGCGAGCGTCCCCCTTTTCGGCTAGCGTAGGCTAAGATCCCCACCAAGATCCCTAAAGTTCCAGCGCTTAAGTGGATAAAAATATTCAGATTGTGAAGCATAAGTATTTTGGTTTTTCTTCCAAACTAGTCTTCACCATCCGCCAAAAACAGGAATTTCGGGTGCTTGGGTACTAAAAATGGGTGAGTGGGGCCCTAGAAACAGTCAATGGGACTTAGAAACTGTTTGAATTTAATTGCGTTGGGCGGCAAAGCCCCACCAAAAATAAACGTAAACAGTTTCTTACAATCTGATCAAAGCTTTTATTTCTTCTGCGTAAGAACGGCTGCTGGTGATGCTAGTTCCATTTCCGTCTTTAAACGTAATCACGTAGCGCCCCTTGACAAACGGCGTGATTTGCTGGATATGGTCTCGGTTGATAACATAACTCCGGTGTACTCTTAAAAAATTATCCCCTAAGCGGGTTTCCAAGGCCTTGAGGGAGTAATCACAGAGGTGTTTGTCCCCTTTCAAATCATAGAGGTAGGAATAATTGTCGTAAGCCTCAAAATAGATCACCTGGGAGGGCTTGTAGAGAAAAATAGCCTCTCCTTTTTTGATGGGAATTGCTTGAAGAGATTCTGGCTTGGTCTCTACCAGATCAAGCATGGCTTCTTTTTCTTCTCTATGTCTTTTGAGTATCCAATACCCAAAGCCAAAGCCCAGCACATTGCTGAGCATGATATTGGAGAGATAGAGCCCCCCACCCGTAGCAAACCAATACGTACCCTAGCCAAACATGAGGTGATTGACCAATTGTAAAACTTCACTCCCAAGAAGCCCGACGATGGCAAATAGAAGGCTGAGTCCCACTTTTCTTTGCCAATCGGGCACAGACTCGCCAAACCATTCGTCTTCGTGGTAATTTATATGCAGGAGCAAATATCCAATCACCATACTGATCGCCACTTGCTGTACCAAGCTTTGCCCAAGTGTGGGAGAAGCCCCTAATGCGTAATTTCCCACTCCCAGGGCCAAACCAACGCCCACAATAGATCCCAGGTGCTTATTGGTTTCGTGTAAATGAAGGGAGGGGCGTTTTAATTTCATGCATGCTAGGTATTAGAGCTTAATAATGTCGGGCGCCAAAAATGGAGCTGCCCACCCGTATCATAGTGCTACCTTCCTCTACGGCTATTTTGTAGTCGCCACTCATGCCCATGGATAGCTCTTGCAATTCAACTTGGGAACTCTGAATTTCCTTCTTCATTCTATCAGAAAACTGCTTGAGCCCCCGAAATTCCTGGCGGATCTGGGCTTGATCGGGGGTATGGGTGGCCATGCCCATGAAGCCAAGGATTCGAATGTGGGCCATTTCGCCCAGTTCGGGACTTTTTAGAAATGCCTCGGCTTCTTCGTAGCTGAAGCCAAATTTACTTTCTTCTTGGGCGATATGGATTTGCAAGAGGCAATCTTGTACCCGCTCGTGTTTGGCCGCTTGTTTATTGATTTCTTTGAGAATCTTAGGCCGGTCTACCCCGTGGATGAGATGAACAAAGGATGCCATATATTTCACCTTGTTACTCTGCAAGTGCCCAATGTAGTGCCATTCTAGATCAGGCAGGGTGGGCATGTGTTCGTGTTTATCGGTGAGCTCTTGTACTTTATTTTCTCCAAAAGCCCGGGCTCCGGCCGCATACGCCTGCTCAATATCTTCTAAGGGCTTGGTTTTACTTACGGCCACGATACGTACCCCGGTTCCGGCCAATTCTTCGGCAAGTGCTTGAATCTTAGCTTGTATGTCCATAAATTTTTATAAGAAGGTCAAGTAGTTGGGTTTTGATTTAGGCCTTCTACTAAATTAAAGTGCTTAAAGGCTTAAAGGTTTAAGCAATAATGGCTTAATTTGCAGTTTAATACGGCAAAGATTGCCAACATGAAAGGAACTTTAATTTCCATAGCGGGTGTGGCCTCGTTTTGGAAAGCGTACTGAAACCCATGAGTACTCAAGAATAAAGCTATGTTTGGGTAGTGAGTTCCTTTTGGCTAAACTAGATTGTGTATGTTTACAGTGGAAAGTTTCCTCTTAAAGGAAACCTATTGGCATGTATTTTACCCGCTTCTTCCGTTTGATGGGAAAGGTCTAGCAATTCCTTTTTCAGCCTACACATACCCTAGCTTGGGCCTATCCTCTTGTATAATCCATTCTCAACCAATCTCTGAAACTAATCCTTTTTCCTAGGTATTAGCCCTCAAGTATGTTTATAGTCATTGGCTCCGGAATATTATACGGCTTAATCCTATCCATGCTGATCGGCCCGGTCTTCTTTGCCCTGATCCGAACGAGCATGGAAAAGGGTTTCGGCTCGGCAGTTTATCTGGCTAGTGGGATCGCCCTCAGTGATGCCTTGGCGGCTATAACGGTCTATTACAGCACTGCTCAAGTGGCCCAAAACGACCAGTTTCAGACCTGGATTGGCGGAATTGGTGGTACCATGATGCTCATTTTTGGCTTGATGCCCTTCATCCGTCCCGTAAACCGTAAAAAGTTTTTACCCCATCGGTCTTTTGAAGGAGTAAAAGGTGCCCGTTTTTTATTGGAAGGGATCTTGCTCAATTTACTCAATCCCTTCGTTTATATCTTCTGGTTTAACCTCATCAACTACCTTCACATCAATGCCGACCATAGTCCCCGGGAATACGCTATTTTTATCACCAGCACTATTCTGACAGTTTTCAATGCCGACCTCATCAAGGCCTATATTGCGCACCGGATCACCCGCTATTTAAATGCCCAAACCCTGGCTACTATTGATAAGATAGCCGGGCTGGGGCTGGCTGCCTTCGGGATTCGCTTATTGGTCTTTGCTATCTGGGGCAAATAGAGCGGCTTACACTAAATCTATTTGCGCTTCGGTCACTTCCAGGTTGTGATATACTTTTTGTACATCGTCATCATCTTCCAACTTGTCGATGATTTTCATCACCGATTTGAAGGCATCATCTTCCAAGGTGACCGAAGTAGTTGGGATGCGGGTTAAGCCGGCTTCTTCTGTTTCATAGCCCAATTCTTCCAACTTTTTTTGCACCCCCCCAAAATCTTCCATCGCGGCTGTGATGTTGATGTATTCCTCTTCGATTTCGATATCTTCGGCCCCACCATCGATCATCTCCAGCTCAAAATCTTCTACGTTGAGGTCCTCCGGCTTTTTCATAAGGAAGTTGGCCTTGCGTTCAAATAAAAACTCCACCGAGCCATTGGTGGCCAAGTTGCCGCCCCCTTTGCTAAAAATAGCCCGAACATTAGAAACGGTACGGTTTTGATTGTCGGTAGCACACTCTACAAAGACCGCAACGCCATTGGGAGCATAGCCCTCATAGGTAAGTTCGGTATAGTCGGCCCCACCATCTCCGGTAGCTTTCTTGATGGCCCGCTCAATATTATCCTTGGGTACATTTTTCCCTTTGGCATTTTGGATAGCCAGGCGTAATCGGGCATTGCTATCGGGGTCTCCCCCACCCGTACGGGCAGCCACAGCTATTTCTTTGAGAAGTTTGGTAAAAATCTTGCCCCGTTTGGCATCTTGTGCCCCTTTTCGGTGGCGAATGTTGGCCCATTTACTATGTCCTGCCATGGAAATTCTAGTTTAGTATCTCACCATCGCTTCCGGTACATGCGTTCCCGGAAAAATTGATGCTAATTTACAAAATCATCGGCGAATTTGCTTGCTTCCCCACCCGATTGCCCTTTAAATACTCTAGTAGGGGCTGCCCCCGGCTTAGGAAGTGGGTGCCGCTTTTGCCCTTTTTTACCGGCCGGGGTCGGGCTTTCGCTACTCGCTGCCTTTGCCCGCGGGGGCCTACACGAGCTCAAACAGGCCGCTCTATCCCTCAGCCAAAGAGGTTGTATCCTTGGGGAAGGTACCGCTTCCTCATGAAATAAAGGGATTTGCCTTATCTTGGGACTTCTAGCTCGGTCGCATGTGTAATGCGAGCGCGTCTTTATGGCATTGGCAATGCCTCAAAGCATATTGCCTTACAATGTAGACAAGAAAGAACCTGGAGCATCGCAAATGCCCCAAGAAGAAATGGACACCAATTATTGGCGACCGAGCAGAGAGCCTATCTTGGTCAAAAGTCGGCAAATCTTTTTTATGGTAACCTCAGTCACTAAAAGCCTCCTTAATTTCTTGTAAATAGCCGATTATTACCCCTAAACCCCATCATCATGATCAAATCTTGGCTAGCGCAAATCTTTGGTAAAGGCCCTGAAACCATCCGGCCTGAGGAATTGGAAGAAAAAATCACCCAACTTCCTAAAAACCACCAGCTACTGGATGTGCGAACTCCGGAGGAATACCAAAAAGGGCACCTACCCGGGGCCCAAAACATCGATGTCATGCAGGCTAGCTTCAGGGAGGAAATACAAAAACTTTCCCCCGAAAATACGTACTACGTCTATTGCCGCAGTGGGGTTCGGAGCCGGCGGGCATGTCAAATCATGCAAACCCAAGGCTTTTCCGATGTGATTAACCTCCAAGGTGGAATTATGGCTTGGAAAGGAAAAAGAGTCTAATAAATTCTCAAATAATTAAAAAAACATTCGGCGGGCCCACTAAATTTTTGAGAATCTCCCCTACAAAGCATATTTTAAAGTCACTATGCAAAAATTTGACTATATCATCGTAGGGGCTGGTTCTGCGGGCTGTGTCTTGGCCCACCGTTTAAGTGCAGACCCCTATAATCAAGTGCTCCTCCTAGAAGCAGGTCCTGCCGACCGCAATCCATTTATCCACATGCCGGGGGGGTATGGCCAATTATTTCGTACTGCTATCGACTGGTCTTATTGGTCAGAACCTCAAGAGCACGTCAACGGGAAGCGTATGTTTTTACCTAGGGGCAAGACATGGGGAGGCAGTAGCTCCACCAATGCCATGGCTTATGTGCGGGGCAATCGGGCCGATTATGATGCATGGGCCCAAATGGGCAATACCGGCTGGGATTATGACTCTGTGCTTCCCTACTTCAAACGTTCGGAAAATCATGCGCAGTTTGATCAATTAGACCCGCGTTACCATAATGATGCGGGAGAATTACACGTTACCGCCGAACGTCTGTTTGAAAGTCCCTACAGTCGGGCATTTATTGAGTCGGGCAAAGCCATGGGTATCCCAGAAACGCCGGATTATAATGGGGCTGAGCAGGCCGGCATAGGGTATTTACACTTTACCATCCATCAAGGAAAACGTCATAGTTCGGCCCAAGCCTTTTTAAAGCCCGCCCTCAAACGGCCCAATCTCAAAATCTTAAGTGGCATCCAGGTACTCCGGGTCTTGCTCAGTTCGGACCGGGCCACTGGGGTAGAAGTCCTCAAAGGAAAATCGGTGATGGAAGCCCTTTATGCCGAAAAAGAGGTGATCTTATCGGCTGGGGCATTTAATTCACCACAGTTGTTGATGCTTTCGGGTATCGGGGAGGCCGATGAGCTAAAGAGTCAAGGTATTGAGCTAAGGCACGAGCTGCCTGGGGTAGGAAAAAACCTCCAAGATCACTTATTTTACCTGATAGGGTGTGAATCCAATCAAGAAAAGGGACTCAATCATTACCTCAAACCCCAGTACAAAATTCAAAGTCTGGGCAATTACCTCCTTCGCAAAAAAGGCCCTCTCACGACGAGTCCCTTAGAAGCCTTTGCTTTTCTCAATTTAGACGATCACCCTTCGGGGGTAGATTTTCAGTTGCATTTTACCCCTAGCAATGTAGGACGGGGCTACGACTACGATGTGTACTCCACCCAGACCTACCCGCGTAAGGATGGCTACATGGTGCTTCCTTCCCTCATCCATCCCAAAAGCCGGGGCTACCTTAGGCTCCGTTCCGATAACCCATTGGATGCCCCGCGTATCCAGCCTAACTTTCTTTCGGAGGAGGAAGACTTAAAAAAGCTGCTTAAAGGCGGTAAGCTAGCGATGGAATTGCTCAATCAAAGCCCTTTTGATCCTTATCGAAAAGCCCGAGTGGCCCCCTTGGATTGGAACTCAGATGATGCCTTGGCAGAGCACATTCGCCGCTCTCTGGAAACGGTTTATCACCCGGTGGGTACCTGCAAAATGGGGCAAGATGAAGCCTCGGTAGTAGATTCTCAACTTCGGGTACATGGTATAGAAGGCTTAAGAGTAGTAGATGCCTCGGTTATGCCCCAAATCCCGAGTGGAAACACCAATGCCCCCGTGTATATGATCGCCGAGAAAGCTTCGGATATGATACGAGGTATCCAACTTAGTTCATCGAGAAGCTTTTTAGAAAGTAAATAAGTTTATCAAACTTTTGGATTTGTTCTTCGGGGAGCGCTCGCTTCCGCATGGTTCCTCGGTAAACCAACGCGAGTTCGTCCCATTCGGGGTTCTGATTGATACGTGCGATCACCATTCCTTTTAAACATTGATGATAATAATTGGGGCAGTATGGAGATATTTTGCGGGGTTCGGTATTGAGTAGGATATCCAGGTGGCCTATATCGAGTGATTTATCTAGAAAAAGAAAACCTTTCTCTTCCATAAAAGAGCGTATCTGCCCGCATACCCGGGCCAAGTCGTCCTTACTGGCTACTTTATAACGAAAGTACTGCTTGCCCATTAAGTGCCCCAGGGAGGTAATGATGGTATTGGTATCCGGATGAAATTCTTTGAGGTGGCTAGTGAACTGATTTATCGCATTTTCTACCACATCAAGACGTACGCCCATATTAATTTCTACCAAGCTTTCTTGGGTGTACTGGCTTACCGAAGGGATTACATTTTGAAACCCCGTATCTAATTTTTTACGGAACTGGTTGCGAGAGAGCAGTAATTCGTATTCATATTTTTCAAAAAAGTTGGTCAGATGGGCCATCAGCCCGGCCGCATAGTTGGGAGATTTCATAAATTAATTTAGGTCGTAAATTTTATTTGTCTTAGCAATTGTTTGACATTTGTCATTTTATTAGACCGACACAAGGGATACATTTACTTAGTCCAAAATTTAAAACTAGTCGAATTATGAAAAAGATCCTTGTGCCTACCGACTTTTCCGAGCAAGCCAGTAATGCCTTACAAATGGCCGCGCACATTGCCCAGGCCCTTAACTCGGAATTGTATCACTTACACGTGATACCTAGCTTAAGTCATCAGCTTTTGGTACCCGTATCTGCTGAGTTGGACCCCAACATTGAGCAGCAATATTTACGGAATGTCCAAGAAGCTGCCCTCTCAGAAATGAATAATCAATTATTGCTTCGCGATCTAAATCCGGTTAAAATTCATAATCTAGTGGAAGAGGGGGCTATATTCCAAAGTATCCAAAAGAAGTCTAAAGAAATAGGGGCCGATTTGATAATTATGGGGACTCAAGGAACCCAACCGATCGAGGAAATTTTTATAGGATCTAACACGGAAAAAATCGTTAGACATGCTAGCTGTCCCGTATTAACGGTGCGTCAATTACCTGATAATTTTCAAATTAACAAGATAGTATTTGGAAGTGACCTGCTTGAGTATAATCTGGCAGCTATCGCGTATTTAAAGAAAATGCAAGAATCTTTTGGGGCTGAGTTACACATCGTTTTCGTAAACTCGACGCTTTTCTTGAGAAGCAATTCAGAAATTGAAAAACGCTCCGAGGAGTTCATACACAATACAGGATTGAGTAACCTGCATCTTCACGTGTTTAGTGCCCGAACTGAAGAAGCCGGCATTTTAAATGCGGCCCGTAAGCTGGATGCAGATTTGATTGTGGTAGAGACACACCAGAGAAAAGGACTTAGTCACTTTTTCCTGGGAAGTACGGCCGAAGATTTGGTAAACCATGCCCAAAGACCGGTGCTCACCATCGGTAAATCGTATACTGGATAGGCCTTCTTTTGGCTTAGGGATGGAACGGCCTGTTTGAGCCCGAAGTGGCCTTGAGCGGGGCAGGCGAGTAGTGAGAGCCCGGCCCCGCGCTCAAGCCCCATGAGCCATTTTCAACAAGCTTTTAGGCGCGGGGAAGCCCCTGCTGAGGATTTTTAAACGAGTGCTAGGATTAGGCTGGCCTATATTTTTCCAAAATCTCTTGAACCACTTGGGGCACGCCGACACTGGCCTTGGCTTCTACCATTTTTAAATTGGCACTGGGGCGAACATCGGGCAAATGTGGGTCAATGATGTACTTGGGCGAATCGTAGGGCACATAATCGATCAAACTGGCTGCGGGATAAACGAGTAAGGAGGTGCCAATCACGATAAAAATATCGGCTTGTGAGGTGAGGTGGGCGGCGGTTTCCATCATGGGCACGGCCTCGCCAAACCAGACAATATGCGGCCTTAATTGAGACCCTTTTTCGCAGGTATCGCCCAAGTGGATAGATTTCTCTCCCCATTCGTAGATGAGGTTGGGATCGGCAGTGCTCCGCACCTTGCTCAACTCCCCGTGAAGGTGAATCACGTGGCTAGAACCAGCTTTCTCGTGGAGATTGTCTACATTTTGGGTTACGATGCTGACATCAAAATACTCTTCCAGTTTTACCAAACCGCGATGTCCATCATTGGGTATAGCCTGGTGGGCTTGAGCTCTACGATCATTATAAAATTTTAGCACTAGCTCTTTATCCCGGTACCAGCCATCGATGGAAGCTACATCCATCACATCATAATTTTCCCAGAGTCCGCCTGAGTCTCGAAACGTTTTCAGGCCACTTTCTGCACTAATGCCGGCCCCTGTGAGGGCAACAATCTTTTTCTTATCTGATTGGGGTTTCATGAGGATTAAGCTTTTAGGGTTAGCGATAACTCTTATTCAAATATAAAATTTTTATCAAAAATCATCGGGATTCATGTAGGCAGGAATAGGGCTTAGGTCGATATCTTCCTTGTTAAATTCTCCTTGGGCATATCGGCGGGCAGCCTGGTCGGCTTCCCGCTGTATATCGGGTATGCGGTATGCTCCTTTCAATTGCATGACCCACTCACGAGCGGCCACTGGGTGTACTTTATAACCTGGGCTTACAAAAACCGGCTTTACGGAGGCCTTTCTTCGCAAAGCATAGCCCAAAACTTCTTGGTTTAGTATGATGGGGACAGCGCTAGCAGCTTCTTGTCCTAGATATTCCTCATCATAAGGTAAGAGACTTTTCTTGGCACAACCAACACTGGGTAATCCTAAAAAAAGCCCCAGCCAAGTAGCGAGCCCCATCTTTCGTGGGTGGGCTATACCGTGGGAATCCAAGAGGAGAAGGTTTGGTTTACAATTGGTTTGCTTGAGTACATGAGAGATCATATTGTATAAGGGTATCCCTTCTCGAAAAGCAAAGAAGCCAGGTTGATAGTCCCAGGCTGCGGGAAACATCCCTTGGAAAACTTGCCAAGTAGGACTAGCAGCGGCTTGATAAACCGCGCCGATGTAGGCTTTTTGGGCTGAATATTGTATATCTAGAGCTAAAACGCTTGTCTTGTCGGGTAATATTGTCCGGTTTTTCTCAGGAATCAGTAATTTTGATGCTAATTCCTCTTGAATTCGTACAAGCTTTTCGTTCATAAGCGACTTGGTTTGTGCTTTAAATTGCTGATCACATGAAAAAGGTTTGGTCCTGGTCTGTTTTTATCTTATTGGTACTCGTGGGAGCGGTTTTGATGGGGCCCCGTCCCGAAACACCTCAACTGCAAGTTTCTTCCCTCTCTCTTCCTAACACCTTAGCGATGCTTGAAGATTCGCTTAATCGGGCAGAAAATAGTAATCCACAAATCAAAGCGGATAATCAGGCCCGCATTGTATGGTATGATTCGGTAGGTAAGAAACCCACGGAGTATTGCTTGGTGTATTTACACGGCTTTACGGCTAGCTATGCTGAGGGACGACCTATTCACTTGGAGTTTGCCCGAAGGTACGGCTGTAATTTGTACTTGGCCCGGCTGAGTCAACACGGCTTAAAAGATCCCGACGCATTTATACATTTGAGTCCAGAAAGTTTGCTTTCTACGGCTCAACAAGCACTAGCCATTGGTAAAAAGCTGGGAAAGAAAGTCATTCTGATGGGGACTTCTACGGGAGCTACACTTGCTCTATATCTAGCATCACAAGACCCCGATGTGCACGCTATTATTGCCTATTCTCCCTTGGTAGATTTTTTTAACGAATCTACCTGGCTACTGGACAAACCTTGGGGCCTTCAACTGGCCCGCTCGATCTTTGGGGATAAATACATTACCCGAGAGCCTAGGAATGATTTAGGGGAACAGTATTGGAATAACCAGTACCGGATTGAGGGCCTTATCTCCTTGAAATCATTAGTGAGCCACTCGATGAAGCCAGAAGTATTTCGGAAAATTAAACAGCCCGTTTTGGTAGGGTATTATTATAAAGACGAAGAACATCAAGATCAAACGGTATCTGTTGCAGCGATTCGGACAATGTTTGAGGAGTTAGGCAGTTCGCATAAAACCCAAAAGGCCTTTCCGAAGGTGGGAGAACACGTCATTGCCTCGGAGATTACGAGTAAAGACTGGAAAAGTGTTCAAGAAACAACGTATCAGTTTGCCGAATCCATCCTGAAAATGCAAATCGTAAAACGAATTGAAAGAGAAAACAGTATATTAAATTAAAAAACTTACACACAACGGTTAATCCAAGATTGAAACATGAAAAAAAATCATAAGCTCTTAATATTCTGTACCCTGGCAATTTGGCTCTTGCTCCCTGGCTACCTGAGCGCCCAGGTTACATGGGAAAACTTATTTGCTAAGGCTGACAAACAATACAATAAGGGTAAGTATGCTAAGGCCCTAAAAGTCGTAGATGCTAAATTGCCCAAGTATATTCTCAAAAAGCTAGATAACCGACCCATTTACCGGGCCTGGCTTGAGATTTACAAGGCCCAAGTATATGAGGCCTACAGCCAGTATCCACAGATGGAAGCAAGTATGGCTAAGGGATTGGAGCAACTGGAAGCGCTCAAATCATTGAATTTGGATGAGTATTCTATCGGTTTAGTGCATAGTATGGATGCTTGGCTTCAGGCTGGTAATTATAATCAAGTCCAATCTCTTTACGGTGAATTAGAAAAAGCTTGGGAAGGAAATACCGAAGTTTCTGCGTATTGGTCGACCGAATTGGGCATACGCTTGGCTGAATTGTATATTCAAAGAGAAGAAGTTAATAAGGCCAAAGAATTCCTTGAAAATTTAAAGCAAAATATAGTGTCTTGGAAAAGTACCCCAAGCCCCATTTCTTCCGAAAATAGCAAGTATGATGTCCAGTATCGGAATATTCAACACGCCCGGGTACTAAGCCTTGCCGCACAAGTTTACCAAGCCCAGGGTGAGTATAAAAAAGCCGATTCTGCATTTACAATAAACCAAAAGCAAGTAGCTTCTTTGAGTGTAAAACATCCCTTTGTAGCCCGTTTTTGGATGGCCAAAGGGTATAATGCCTTAGATTCAGAAGATTACAAAGTCGCTCAAAAGAGCTTTGAGCAAGCGCAGTCTTCGGTAAAGAAATACCATCGGGACTTTCTCTTGGCAAATTTTGGTTTAGGACAAACCTTTTTGAAGAGCAATAAAGAAGGCGCTTTTGACCGGGTAGTCACCCTCAATGAAGCAAGCATAGCTAAATACTTCCCCAAGCAAAATCGATATACCGCCGATTTAAAACTTCTTAATGCCATCCGAGCCAGTCAATTGAATAATCTAAAGCAGGCGGAAAGTGATGTAGAGTCTATTCTAGAACAAGACGAAAGCATCCTACCTTCTTACAATACCTTGAGGCTTAAAGCTATAGATACAAAATACCAGGTACATACCACGGATGAATTTAACCTGGAGGCCGCCGAAAAAGATTTGCAAGAAGGAATAGAGCTCAGTAAAAAAATCTACGGAGAAAGTTCTCCCCTTCATCAAGCGTATAAAATTGATTTGGCAGGGTACTACTTGGTCTACACCGACGATTTTGACCAGGCCAAGGATTTGTTTGAAAGTAAACCGGAGTCGATTGTATTTTCTAATCATTCCATTTTTCATAAAGACTATGTTCCCCAAGCCAACACTGTAGCCCGTTATTATGAAATTCTGGACCAATACCCAGAGGCCTTAGAACTGATTCAAAACGGGACCCGGGTCTTGGTAAGCAAATTTGGGGAGCGGGATGCCCGTGTCGGGAAACAACTTTCCCGCCAAGCTGAGATGCAAATCAAAGTAGGAGATTACCGAGGGGCCGAAAGTAGTATGGACAGTGCCATGGTCATTATACGAAAGGCAATAAAACGACGTTCGCCCGAATATGCGGATGCTTTGGCCCTGATGGCCAAAATTAATGGGGAAATGGGGCTATTTGATGAGGCTGAGAAATTATTGCGCACGTCCAACCGGATTTACCGCCGCCTGGGAATTGATGATATCAGCAAAAAAGCCCGCTCCGTAGAAGAAATGGCTTTTTTATATATCCGGATTGGGGAATATGCCGAAACCGAGCAATTATTGTTAGAAAGCGTGGCTGTACAAGAAAAGAAATACGGTACTTCCAGTCGTCGCCTACATAACCTGTATAATCAACTAGGCTTACTCTACCTGATCAAATGGGACTTCAAAAATGCAGAATCCTACTTAAAAAAATCAGAGAAAATTGCCCAAAAAATCTATGGCCCTGAAAGTGTCAAAGCAGCCGAAACGTATTCACTCTTAGCCAATTTGCACTCGGTCATTGGTGATTATGAATTAGCTTCTCAATACATTGGCCGGGTCGTGCCCATTCAAGAAAAACAACTTGGTGACAATCACGTGGAGCTAGGAAAGTCCTACACCTTGGAAGCTTTAATTAACTTATTTCAAAGCACTAAGAATATTAAAAAGAGTGAGGAGAAACTGGAAAAAGCCAAAAAAATCATGGCTTCCAATTTTGACGAAAACCACCCCATGTATGCCGAAGTACTTAAAAACCAAGCTAATTTATACTTACAAACCAAAAAGTATGAAGAGGCCCGCCAGTACCTTAGCCAAGCCAATGCCATTTGGATAGATAAATTAGGGGAAAAAAACATCAATTCTGCTCAGATTTTATCCCTACTAGGTGACGTAAATGTCAAACTGAAAAAATTTGACGAAGCCAAGCAAAACTACGTCAAAGCCGAGTCTATTTACAAAAAGCTCCTCAGCAAAGACCACCCAGATTATGTACAGACGGAAAGTAAATTGGGAAGGATGTACTATGTCAGTAATGAGCTCAAAGAGGCCAATCGGCTTATTGAGAAAACAACCCAGTCTTACCTTAGCTTCTTCCGTGATTATTTCCCCTCGCTCAACGATCGGGAAAAAACCAAATTTTGGAATAAAATCCGTAGCGACTTTGAGTTTTTCAACTCACTTGCCGTAAAAATGTCGGCCGATAAGCCTGCCTTGTTGGAGAAAATGTATGACCACCAACTGGCTACCAAAGCTATTCTGTTGAGTAGTTCACAAAAAGTAAGACAGAGCATCTTAGGGGGAAATGACTTAGAACTGAAAAACCTGTTCCAGGAATGGAGCCGTAAACGGGAAATTTTAACCTCTTTGCTCTACGTTAGCGAAGAAGAACTTGCCGAGAGCCCCATTAATATCACTGAACTTCAAAACGAGTTGAGCAACCTCGAGAAAGATTTAAGTGAACGCTCGGATATCTTTGCCAATACCGTTAAAAAAGATCTCATTACCTGGAAAGATGTACGGAACTCATTGGAAGACAATGAAGCGGCCGTTGAGATCATTCGTTATCGTCAATACGATGACGGATTTACCGATGAGGTTCGGTATGCTGCCTTAATTGTGAGCCGAGACACCCGGAAAAACCCAGAATTGGTTCTATTCGAGAAGGGTTCAGACATGGAAAGCAAGTATGTACGTTACTACCGCAATATGGTAAAGTACCGTAAAAAAGACCGCCGTTCTTACGAAAACTTCTGGGGGCCTATTAGTGAAAAATTGACTAGTGAAATCAATACAGTATACTTCTCGCCTGATGGTGCTTATAACCAAATCAACCTCAATGCATTACGGGTAAAAGACAGTACCTTCCTTATTGATCAAATCGATATCCGATATGTCAGTAATACCAAGGATATCGTAGAGAGCCGTAAAAAAGGGGCTGCCAAGCAATATGTAAATAATGCCATCTTATTTGGGGACCCCGTATTTTATACTACCAAAGAGATAAAAACCGAAGCGCTCAGTGCCGCTCAAAGAGGAGGAGGGGGCTTTATTGACCGCTTACCCGGCACGGCCCGAGAAGTACAGGCTATCCAAGATCTACTCAGTGCCCAAAGCTGGAAGGTTACCCTCTACCAAGAAAGCAAAGCCGAAGAAAGTATCATTAAAAACGTTGAAAAACCCAGGGTCCTGCATATTGCAACCCATGGTTTCTTTGAGAAGAATGCGGAACAAGATGATATAAACCTAAGCTCCGACTTACTGGGGGTTAAACAAGACCCACTCCGAAGGTCTGGGTTACTAGCTAAAGGGGCTGGCGAACTCTTAATGGACGGGTCTAAAAACTTTGACAGCCAAGAGGGGATTTTAACTGCCTACGAAGCCCTAAGTATGAACCTGGAAAAAACGGAACTGGTTATCTTGAGTGCCTGCGAAACCGGATTGGGAGAAGTGGCCATTGGGGAAGGAGTCTATGGACTACAACGTTCCTTCTTAGTAGCCGGGGCCGATGCCTTGATTATGAGCCTCTTCAAGGTAAACGATGAGGTTACCCAGAAGCTTATGGTCAAGTTTTACCAAAAATGGTTGAAAACCGGAAATAAGCGAAAGGCCTTTTACGAAGCCCAAAAAGAAATTAAAGCAGAGTACCCCTACCCTGCACTTTGGGGAGCTTTTAATATGATTGGTGTTCAGTAATTTTAAAACCCTACTTAATTATTTAAAAAGCCCGAAACTTCGGGCTTTTTTTCTTTTTATCAGAATAACTTAGCAAGAAATCCTTCGTTTAAAGATACATGACAACCCTTATCTTTTGTAGTTGATGAAAGCGTTTTACCTAAGAATCCACCCTTTGCCAATCAAGTCTGTACTTGACTTAAAATTTTTCATGTTACTTGTCTTTCTAGTCCCTCAATTAGCTCAGGGACAAAGGATCTACGTATCCGTTATTAGTCAGGCCAGTTACACAGATTTTAATAATGGAGCCTTTCAAATAGGGCCTACGGCCAACATTGGAGGTGATAGTAAACGTATTACAATAAACCCGGACAATGGAGATGTTTATTATAATGCCGCCGACGGAGAAATCATTCAAAGTTCCCCCGAGTTTCTCGATATTGGAGCCGTGGCCTCTACCGGGGTTACCAACATCACGGCCCTCGAGTACCTCAACGACACAGAAATACTCTATGCCCCAGGGGCAGGTGGCATTTTTAATGCGATAGATGGAACCCAAATAGAAGGAAGCAATATCCCCTCCACGGCCGGAGATGTCTTTGATGAATTGGACTACGACCCGGTCAATGACCGTCTTTATATTCACGACCTTAGTGATAATGCTATTTATTATGCCTCCGGTTCTGATTTAAATACTTGGTCTCCCCTAATCGGGGAAGGCTCTCTGGGCCCCATTAACGGGCCTATTGCCGTAGACGGATACCGGGGCTTTTTATACTTTGTTCAAGGAAGTACCATCTATCGCACAGACCTGGAAGGGAATTTTTTTACCCGAACAGCTCTTGCCAATATAGGGGCGGGTATCTCAAGTATGGATATTGACCTTATCTCTGGAAAAATCTATTATGAATTTAACAATGACATCTTTGAGCTGGAGCCCATTTCAATGGTTACTCAATTTATTATAAATAAGCCCAATTTTATAGAATTAGCCATCTTTGCTCCGGTATCAAGCAGTCCCTTCACTGTAAGCACTTCCGCCAACGACGGGATCGGATCCCTCCGCTATGCAATACAAAATGCCAACCTATTTCTTGCGCAAGATTATACGATTATACTGAATACTCCCAACGTAGACCTGACAAGTCCGCTTCCTCCTATTCAAGGGAATACTAATATCAGAGGCCCCGTTCCCCCGGCTGCTAAAACGAAAATCCGTTCGGTGGGCAATGACCATACCCTGGTGGAGACCAATGGTATATTCAGCATGAATTTCCAGAATGTAGTTTTTGAGAATGGGTATACAAATGATGTAAAAGGGGGAGCCTTCACCAATATAGGTGGATCGGTTTCCTTCACAAATTGTGAGTTTCTTGATAATGAGAATGAAGGCCAAGAGTTTGACAACTATGGGATCATTTATAACCAATCGGGCTCCCTGAATTTTGTTAATTGTACCGTACGAGATAATCTAGCATTTAGCATGGGCTCGGGCATTACCCAAAGCCGGGGGATCATTTTTATAGAGGATGGGAATTTAAACATAGTAAACTCTGCTATTTATGACAATATAATTCAATCTGTCAATGGCGATGCCTGGGGAGCTGTTTCCGTGTCCGGCAATACATCCAATATTCTAATAAGCAATACCACGCTATACGCAAATATCACCCAAGGAGACAATGCTTCCTTTGGAGGGGCCATATACTTAGATGATGCCAACAGTGTGGATATTATAAACTGTACCATCGTAGGCAATGAAGCCCAATTCGGAAATGCAAGTGGAGGAGGGATTGATAGGTCGGATGCCAACCTGCTTAATATCATCAACAGTTATATCCTTGCCAATAATGCCTCAAGTAATCCCAATATCTTTGGTGCCATAGATGATAGCCAAAACTCTGTCTTTGGCGATTTTTCTGGAGCAAGTTTTGTAAACGACGCTGGCTCCACAACCGGAGCCGATTACAGTACATACCTAAGTGCCAGTGCCGACACCTTAGCTAACAATGGTGGCCCTACGTTTACCATTGCCTCCGTGGCGGGCAGCCCCGGTATTGATGGGGGAATCTCCGGCCCACTCATTCCTATCACCGACCAACGGGGGGTCAACCGGGTAGGTACTCCAGACGTAGGAGCCTACGAGTTTGAGCCAACAGTCTCGGGTATTGGTGTAGTAACCGATGCTATTGACCAGATCACACAAAACAGCCTTCGCGCGACGTATACCATATCTTCGGCTATTAGCCTGGCCCGAAATGGTGTAATTTACTATCCTACCACGGGAAGCGATCTCACATTGACCGACGCTGGCGTACTCAATGTCTCCCAAGTCGGCGGGGCTTCGGTGGGCACCTTTTCCATAAATGTGACCGGCCTCAGTCCCGCTACTCAGTATAGCATTATACCTTTTGCCATTAATACCAATACTCCCGCCGACACGGCCTACGGAAACCGGGTCGATGTGTTTACGGTAACTACCGAACCAGCTGCCCATACCACCAGTTTTGCCTTTGTCGATGTCGGGGAAACCTCCGTTGAGCTTGCCTGGGATATTATTCCCGATGCCGATGGCTACCTAATTTTATCATTTTCTACGCCCACTTCTTTTGAGGGTTTACAAGATGGAACCGATCCATTTTTAATTGACCCTAATACTTTGGGTAGCAATGGTTTTATAGAAGCTGTCATTGATGACCGTAACTTTAATCAGCTCCCTATTTTTGGCTTAGACGCAACCCAACCCTATTACTTCTACCTCATCCCCTTCCGACAAGTAAGTGGGCAGCCACAAACCACAAACTACCTTACTTCGGGGAGTATCCCCGAACTCTTGAAGAGTGACCCCAGTACTCCTCCCAATGACCCAAGCAATTTGAGCGCAGTGGGCCTTACCAGTTCATCCATACAGCTCACTTGGCAAGATAACTCCAATGATGAACAAGGCTTCGAGATCCAGTTCCTCGACCCAATTAGTATTGCAGGAGTCTCCGCAGATTTTGGATTCTTAGATGTGGTTGGTCCGGGTACCACGACCTATGTACACGAGGGGCTTATTCCAAATAATAAATATATCTACCGTGTTAGGGCTTTTAAGTTTAGTCAAGACTCCAATTTCTCCAATCTAGATAGTGCCCGCACCGCAAATCCTCCCCGCACTCCCGAAAACCTGCAGGCCTTTGCCATATCCAGCCAAGAAATTGAACTATTCTGGACAGACGTATCCAACAATGAGATAGGATTTGAAATACAACGCTCCAATAGTGCCAACCAAGGCTTTGTATCCATAGATACCGTCGGAGCCGATACAACTACATTCAACAATACTGGCCTAAGCGACGATACCCAATATTATTATCGTATCCGAGCGATTAGTGCCACAGAGGGGGCCTCAAGGTTTAGTAATGTAGCTGGGGCCGAAACCGCAGACATCCCTTTACCCCCTAATAATTTGAGTACTACTTCTAATAGCGCCAATCAAATCACCGTCACCTGGGATGATAACTCTAGCAATGAGCTCGGTTTCAGCATTGAGCGGGCCAACATCCTAGAAAACGATGGCTTCTTTACCGAGATAGCCCAGGTAGACTCCAACGTAACTATGTACGTGGACTCCAATTTGGTGGGTAATCAATTATATACCTATCGGGTCAGTGCTTTTAATGAGGATGGCTTCTCGAATTATTCATTCAATTCTCTTGCTGTAACCGACTCGGTAGACAATATTAATCCTCCGGCCCGGCCAATTAACTTGACCGCAGAAGCCGTTTCAGAAAGCGAAATTGCCCTACAGTGGGAGGACAATTCCAGTAATGAAGATCTTTTCAGCATCGAGCGCTCAATCGATCGCACAACCGGCTATGTAGAAATTGCCCGAGTAGGAACCAATACTAAACGTTTTCAAGATACCGAATTACAAAGTAATACCGTGTACTACTACCGGGTTCGTTCGGGTAATGAAGGAGGATTTTCCGGATACAGCAATCTTGCCCAAACCCGTACGGAGTGTAATCTGGTAGTGGCCGTTTCGATTAGCACCAATATCATTTCCAATATTTGTGATGATAAGAGTGCCTTATTAACGCTCAATACCAATGTAATCAATGCCAACTACCAATGGACCCGGAATGAGCGGCCCATCCCCGAGGCAACCTTCTCTTCCTATTTGGCCAATCAGGATGGTGAGTACAATTGCTTGGTTTTCACGGATGAGTGCTTTCAAGAAGCCAGCAGCCCTACCGTGGTGGTATTGGATGCCTCCTTTACCGTCTCTGTTGTCCAAGAAGGAGACCGTCTCTTATCTTCCATTACGGGAGCGGAAAGTTACCAGTGGTATTTCGATTTTGAACCGATTACGGGGGCAACGGCCGATAGTTACCGCCCTACCTCTTCGGGTACCTACTACCTCGTAATAACGAACCAGAATTGCTCTGCCACCTCTAGCCTCTTCAATTTTACCATAACCGGTACCGAAAGCCAAGACCTAAGCCAATCCCTGGAAGTATTTCCCAATCCGAGTCAAGATGAGCTCTTTCTTCAGCTGGAAGAACCTGAACCCCAAGAGGTTAATTTAATCCTTCGTGATCTACAAGGTCGCACCTTTTATACAGAGACCTTAGCCAATTTTCAAGCGAAAGTCCCCTACTCTCTCCCCGTATCTAGCTTACCAACAGGCATGTACATCTTAGAGTTTAGAACCGAAGATCGCGTGACTTACAAAAAAGTATCGATCCGTTAGGCCATTTATCAGCCCCCTTCACTTAAAAAGCGGAGGGGCTGCCCCCACCCGTATACCTATCGTGCCTTTATGAACCCTTGGGTATCCGGGTGGGGTCGGGCTTTCGCTACTCGCTGCCCTTACCCGCAAAGCCTACACGAGCTCAGACATGCCGCTCTATCCCTCAGCCTACTTTAGAGGAGAGATCAGGGATTAAGAGCAGAGAGGTAAATAGTTTTAAGATTGTCTACTGGCAAATCAAAACAAACCCTTGATAGTCAATAAATTAAACAAAAACCCATCTGGCGCAAGCATAAGCGAAGCGCTGCTTGTGCCTAGTCCTAGCGACAGCGTCCCTGCTGTCTGCCGAAGGCAAGGAACCTTGAGGGATATCCCCCTCAGTCGCGAGGCTCTAGGCTCGTGGCGTCCTAGTAAAGGCCTCTGGCCGATACCCATCTCCTAATCTTGGGCAGAGGCCGAAGAGTTTCCTCATAAGGCAAGAGCGTCGCGACTGTGGAGTTTCAAAAACAGAGGACTTAGCACAATTTATCCACATTGAGTATATTTGAGTAAAAGAAATTCCTATGTCCGTAGATGTTATCCATACCAACCCAGACATATTAGGAGGCACCCCTGTATTCAAGGGTACCCGGGTGCCCGTGGAAATCCACTTCCATCACCTGGAGAAAGGCATATCCCTAGATGCGTTTTTAGATGATTTTCCTACGGTTAGCCGGGAACAGGCGGTAACCGTCTTGGCTTTGGCCGAGAAGCTGCTCACAGCAGATAACTTCAAAGTGATTTATGATGATATTTATCGACGAAAATCTACCTAAAAGGCTCAAGGGTGATTTTTCCGATTATGAAATCTATACCGTCCGGGATATGGGCTGGAATGGGAAAACCAATGGAGAGCTGCTCCGTTTGATGATCGCTGATGATTTCAACTTACTTCTCACTTTTGATAAAAACATTGCCCATCAGCAAAACTTTCAAAAATATACTATACCCCTCATAGGTATACACGCCTCAGGCAATGACTACGAAAGTTTAAAACCCTTCCTACCTAAAATTAAGCAACTGATTGAAGAGGATGCGCTCGTGCCCGGAGTTTTGGAGTTAAAAGAAGAAAGCAAATAAGTCTGTTTCTTACTCTTTTTTTGGTTCTTTTTCCACTTCATTTTTTGTACCGTATTTGTACCTTGTTATTTTAACTAACTGAATTTTAGCATACTTCACTTTTTGTATTGGTATCCATATTAGAGGAAGGACACCGGCCAGGGGCCAAAGCATTTTCTTAGGAGCCCAAAGGCCCGCGAATGGGGAGGCTCTAGTCCCGCATCCCGGCTCTCGGTTCCCGGCTCCCGGCTCCCATATCTCTCCTCTCTCTTCTTCTTCAGCTTAGGGATGGAACGGCCTGTTTGAGCTCGTGTTGGCCCAGTGCGTAGAGGCAGCGAGTAGTGACAGCCCGACCCGCGCGCGCCACATACTCCAAGCTGAGCCATTACTTCATCGCGCGGGGAAGCCCCTAAAATCCTTTTTTACAATTCATGAGGGGGGGAAGCTTAAAAAATAGGGTAAAATTGAGCTTTTCAAACCGGCTTGCCCCGCTTAAGTAGCATGCTTCATTACTGATTTTAAAAGAAAGCGGCCCGATTGAAATGTCTTTATTTTTATAACTTGCAGCCAATTAGGTATATACTGAGCATGAATAATATCTTCACTCTAGGAAAGAACTTCCTGATCAAAAATTATTTTAAGCTAAACCACCCCTTGAAAGTGCAAACGCCTCCCCAGGGTGTTGAAAAAATTGGTACAGATTATGGTTTTGCCATAGCTCCCCATAATCATATAGGTGCGCATTCCATTATTTACTCGGTTGGCGCAGGACTCGATTTACATTTTGATATTGAGATTGTCCGTAAATACCAGTGTAAAGTGTACATCTTTGACCCAACTCCTGGCTCCATACAACATTTTGAGCAGCTTAAAGCCCACGTAGAGAAAGGGGAGGAATTTTATTCGGCCGAGAAAAGCCCATATCAAGCAACTCCCCAAATCCTGGAAAAGATTACCTTTATCCCCCAAGCCTTGTGGAAGGAAGATACTTCCATTCGTTTTTACCAACCTGAAGAAGAACACTTTATTTCCCACTCTATTACCCGGGCTAGGTCCAAAGAAAATTATATTGAGGTAGATGCCCGAAAATTGTCTACGTGTATGCGTGAACTAGGGCACGAGCATATTGATTTCTTTAAGCTGGATATAGAAGGGGCAGAATATGAAGTAGTAGACAATATCTTGGAAGAAAACCTCGATATACGCACCATCTACCTAGAGTATCATTTTGAGCAAGAGCGCTCCACGTATCAAAACTTATTACGCATTAAACACTCTCTCCAAAAACTGGAATCGCACGGATACCGGGTCATTTATAAAGACCGTTTCCGATACTTTTCCCTGGTGAAGGGAAACGCTTAAAAGAGCCTAACCAATCTTAATCTTCTCCCCTAAAAACTTGGGACGGGTATCCAAAATATAGAGGTCAATAAAAACCAGGACTCTGGCTAGTTTTTCGCGGAGTTGGATTTTTAGGCCATCTTGTACATTAACATCTCGGGCATTGTAGCCAATAGCCTTAATTCCGTGCTTTCGCGCAATGTAAATGGCCCGCTTGTTGTGAAATTCTTGAGAAATGATGGTGATGGATTTTTGGCCAAAGATCTTCAAACCCCGAATAACCGAGTCTAGGGTGCGAAACCCGGCATAATCTAAATAGATGGCTTCATCAGGAATACCTCTGGCGACCAGCGCTTTTTTCATATCGCGTGGTTCATTGTAGCTGAGGGTACCGTTATCACCACTCACTAAAATGTAATCAATCTTGCCTGCCCTGTAAAGAGCTTCGGCCGCATCCATGCGATACTTAAAATAGTAATTGGTATGTCCGTTGCGTAGTTTTTTACTGGTACCCAGTACCAGTCCAACCCGATTGTGAGGCACATCTTGAACGTTGCTGTACACCCAAGAGTGTACACTTAATTCAATCCACCAATCACTGGCTAAGACAAGGCCCAAAACACTAGCTAGAGCAATACCTGAAAACACGAATAACTTGGTTGCAAAACGAGGTCTAAAACGTATCATAAACCTTTACTTTGAAAGAAATTTAGGCATAATTCTTCAAAATATCAATTTATGGGCCCACTTTGAAAATACCAATCTGGCTAATCAGTTGATAAACAACGTAGTCAATTAATATGCCCAGGATAAGCCCGAAGGCAAAACCATAGCCAATTAGATATTTAAAATACTTCCGGGCAAAGCCATAAAATAGCTTCTCCAATTGCTGGGCGTGCATCTGGGCAATCTCTCGGACCACAATTTCTTTGAAGCTAATCGAGTGTATCAAATCCAAAAGATGTGTTTCTAAAGTATTAAATGCCGCTTGA
The DNA here is from genome assembly GCA_963922455.1 of uncultured Microscillaceae bacterium. Classification (GTDB taxonomy): domain Bacteria; phylum Bacteroidota; class Bacteroidia; order Cytophagales; family Microscillaceae; genus CAWUIO01. The sequence continues at coordinate 95,474 of CAWUIO010000002.1, read as the reverse complement.
CTCAGGGTATCCATAAAGGAGTCTAGGGCTTCGGGTGCCAAGGCCTCGGGCAATTTTTGTAAGCCCTTGCCTACTAGCTCCGATAAATTATGCTGGATGGACTCTTGGTGCTTTTCCAAGCATAGCAGCAAAACCTTTCTTAATTGGGCATTCCAAGCATCCAAGTGGGCTCCCGGTTCGGCGGCTGCGGCCTGAGCTATGTCCAAGGTTTGCGGCATTAATTCAATTAAAAAATCTTGGAACGCGGGGGCAAGTACCATATGCCGGTGCAGATTCTGGCTTAGTATTTCTACATAATGGGGAGGGAAGTAAGGCTCAAAACTCGAGGGCCGTAAACTCTTCGCGTATTGTGACAAAATCTGCCACAAGACCTTGGAGAGTGGGGCAATTAATTCTGCCTGTACGGCCTCTGTATGTATTTTTTCTAAACCGTGCGACCGGATGAGCTCTAGTTCGGGGTCTAAGAAATTGCTAATATTCTCCAAAAGCGTGGAGGCATCATCCCGGATAAAACGCTTGAGGGGCATAGCAAATATCCGTTCCTCCAAAAGAAGGTTCGTCAATTGGCGGACTTTGCGTTGCAATTGGAAGTTTTCTAAAATATTGCCGATCCGTAGTCTTAGATTTTCATGGTTTAAAGCAATCAATTGATTGGTGACCAAGGGTTGTTCTTCTAAACTTTTGATTTTAGTCCGGATCATCCCCTGTAGGCTATCCAATTCTTCCGACAAAAACTCGGGAATGCCGTGGTCTATCAATTCGTAGGTACCTCCTTTAATGGCATTTTTAAAGGTCCAGGCCAAACTGGATTGATTGGCGGCATCCTGGTATACCTTATCCGCTATGGAGTCTCGGTTGTCTTTGAGATACTGTACGGCAATATGGATGATGCCTTCTAAGATCCGGTTTAGGTTACTTTCCAAAACGGGTATCCAACGTCCCCCAAAAAGCTCTTTGAGGGGTTTTTCTTGACCAAACTCCTTGCTTAAAGGCCCATTGATTGCATCAAAAACTTGATCTTGTACTGCTTGGCTTTTAAGTTTTTCTGTGATGAAGGCAAAAATACGTTCTTTTAAATCGTGTTCTTGTTGTAGGTTGAGAATCCACTTGATATTCTGTTGTAACCATTCTTCCATTTTTTCTATCAAGCTAGACGCTTTTATCCAGTCCATGATATGATCACGATCTAGTTGTCTGATTAGCTTGTCACCTTCTTTGAGCAAGAGGCTCTGAAGACGAATTTGCAGGTTTTCTTGGAGTCTTTCTGGCATCCAATCTTCTAATGCGGCATCTTTTTTAAGCAGCGGCTCAAGAAGATGGCTAAGTAAAGCTTGCACTTGTTCAGGATCTTGGACTAAGTGCAGGAGCTGTTCGGCAAGAAGGCTGGGTTCTATTTTATCGAGAGGAGGGTTTTTAAGGTATTTCTTAAGGGCAAGCGCTATTTTACCATCTTCTTTCTCTAAATCTGATCTTAGAAAATCCATGCTTTTTTCTTGGGCCCAGGTACTCAAGCGCCCTTCTTGTTGATGGAGCAAATCCTTTAGCTTTTGAAAATCATTTTCTCGGAACTCGGTTTTGATTCTTGCTTCCAAATCCTCTCGTTTACGAGAAAATGATTGCCGGAGGTTTTCTTCATTTAGCAGTCGGTCCCCAATAAAACGCCCCATACTTTTGGCAAAACGGGCTTTGTAACGGGCTACTACCCCTGGGGTAAAGGGCAAACGAACTTTGCCCCCCAAAACCATCACCGGATTGTAAGGCCGGAACAGCATGCGAATCGCCAGCCAATTGGTGGCCCAGCCCGTTATCCCAAAGGCCAAACCTGAAATAATAAAATTACTGGCTGTATCCGAAACCGGAGGGAAAACCCAAATTAAAATAGCCGCAATCGTACCTAAAATGGCTCCAAAATAACTCAGAGGTTTCAGTTCTTCCCCCATGGCCTTGTGCACCATATCCCGCAATTTCGTATCCGGCTGTTTAGCGAGGTTGTCTTGTACCAAAGCCTCAACCCTCCCTTTCATCAAATCGGGAAGATTGTCTATAAGATAGGCTTTTAAGGTATCTGAAAGTCTATTCTCCCAATTTTCGGCTCGAGGGACCGATTCAATGAGCTCTTTGACTGCCTTATTTTGTAGCGATTCCCATTGTTCATCTAATTGCAGCAAGAGCCAAGCATTCAACTCGGGTAACTGTTCGAGTAAAACTTCTTGCTCACTTGCTGAGAAACGCGTTTGCAAATACTGGCTAGCTTCTTTTAGTAAATACCGGCTGATGGATTCTTTTTCATCCTGTAGATATTGCGCGGCCCGTTTTTGGAGACTTAGCGAAAGCTTGGAGGCATCTTCTCCCAGGCTCTCCTTGAGAGGTTTGGTGGCGTAAATATGAATTTGCTTATGAAGAAAATCTCTAAGGAAACGGCTACTACTTTCCTGATAGAGCCACTTTTCTTTCCAGTCGGTACGCAGTAATTTTTCAACCTGGTTCCACAAGGCTTGGTCCAGTCTTTCGGCCGAAATCCAACTGCCTAGGGGCTGGTTAAGGATGCCGGAGAGGTTTAAGGTTTTTACTCCGGGCAAGGTCTCCCGGATACTGTTTAAAAGTATGGGGCTGACCGAATCTACTATTTTTTGGCTATCAAAGCGCTGGATGATCTCCCCGATCGAGTTTTCTTGCAAAAAAGTGTTGAGCTGATCGCTCAGTTGCTGGGATAATTCTTTGGGGTCTCGCTTTTCAATCTCCCCGATCAGTTTTTTCTCGATACCCACATATTTGCCGACGCTTCCAATAAGCAATTGCACAAGGAAGCGGCCAAAGTTATTAGCATTTGCCTCAAAAGCCTTATCAATGAGAAGTTCCAACTTGAATTTTCGCTCCCGAATCCACTGGATGAGCGTCTCCATCAAATCTGGTAATTGATCGGCGATAAAAGCCTCCAGCCTTAACTTCAAATCATCGCTGATTAACTCAAATAGAGAAGAATCTTCTTCGTGCAGTACATTAAGCAAATATTTGAGTAAAATTCTTACGACATCTTCTCCTACCTCTGAGTCGAGCAAGGCCTGAACTTCTTGTAAAATACCTTCAGGTAAAGCGTGCAGGTTTTGCTCACCAAAGATGTCTTTTAGATTTTTCTGGGCCAAGGCTTCGGCAATGTTATGACACAGTTGTCTCAGGTCTAAGGCATCATGGGCCTTCTCTATAAGCTGCTTGAGGCTTGCATCGTAATTGTGGCGAAGGTTCTCGTGGAAGTTTTTAAAAAAACTTTGCTGGCCCTTATCTAAACCTCGTACAAAGGCCTCACCCAAAACATCCTGGGGGCATAGTTCCATCCAGGATTGCCAAAGGGAGTGCCAATTGGCAAAATCTGTACTGGCTATTCCTTCTCCACTCTTTTGGAGACTCACTTCTAAGAAGTTTTGTAGGGGGTGGAGTAATGCATCGCGGTGGTCCATGATGTCTGGCAGGCTTGCCTCGATCAATTCTTTGGAGAATTTTGCCAAGAAAGGGGCCATTGCTTCTTTAAGCTTGCGGTAGGTTTGGTCTAATCCTGGAATATCTTCTAAGACCTTATCATCGCCCAAACTTTGCATTAGTTGGATTTCCAGAAAACCCTCGATCATTTTGGCTAGGATCTGGCCAAATTCGGGTTTACGAATTTGCTCCTCTAAGGCCCGATGATGGATCACGTCGCGTTCTACCAGGTGGGATATTTGGCTTTCAAACTCGGCTCTTTCTTTAATAATTACCCCTCCTAATCCAGGAAGGCTACGAGAGCCCAAACGAATTTTAAAATACTCTTGAAATAACATTTGGATAGCCAGATAATTGGTGATATATCCGACCGCTGATCCAGAGAGTATTTTTGCGATTAAATTTCCTAGCATAGCGCTTTAATAGCCTCTTGTATAGGCAAGGCTTGGTATTGAGTAGCCAAGCGTTTAGTTATCCTTAAACCGAAACTCCAAGTAAATAATTCAAAAGATCAAGATAGGGTTAAAATTAATTTCCCCCCACAAATTTCTTTTATAAAAAGACCTTTCGTGGAGGGAATTATTGGCTAGCACCTTATTTGGAGGAGCTTATCTAGATTTCTTCTAGCAGTTTAGATTTTTTTTGCTGAAATTCTTCTTCGGTAAGTATCCCTTTTTCACGGAGCTCGGCTAGCATCTCTAACTTCTTAAAGATATCTTGGTCGGTATTGGTCTCCTCGGCTTGGGTCTTGCCATTATTTGCACTGGCAGTCTCTTCATTTTGAGGAGGTTCTGGTTTTGAAGTGGTCTCTCCGGTAGCTTTTTTGCGAAGCTCTTCTACATAGCTCATGCCTCTTTCGTAGGCTTCATTATATACTTTCTGCGCATTTTCAAAACTAAACGTGGACATCATGCCGCCAATCTCCAGGTGTTGCTTGAATACCTGGCCTATACCATAGGTAGATGCCCCGGAAAGTACGACCATGGGTACCCCTCCTAAAAGAGAACCTAATCCGGGAATAGATTTTAGGAAACTGGCTCCCAATTTGGCTAAGGAAGCCCCGGCAATTGAGCTTATGAGGTTCTTTCCAAAAGACTCGTTATAATCTACATCATAGATCATGCACAGCTCTTTGAACATATTCAGCTGAATGGCCGTAACGGCAGCAATATCCAGGATAGGTAGGGGAATGGCCCCGGCTCCCATTGCCCATAATACGTGGCTATCAACGACTTCATCTGCCATACGAGACTTTTTACTCATCCTATTGTTTGTTTGATTGGGTAATATACTTGTATTGCAAGGTACTAAAATTTGTCATTATATCAACTTTCCCAAGCAATTTTAGCGCCGGGGAAGGCTCAAATGTCAGAAAACCCGGGCAATTTGAAGGAAGTGAACGCTAAGCATTTTCTTTTGCCTGCTTCGGGCTTAGAAACGGTTTCCCTGTAATCCTCTTGAGCAAGCAGAGCCACGTTAACACGACAATACGGGAACCTGACTTCATCAAAACCCCGTATTTCCACGTTGTCCGGGCCCTTTTCACTGCCAAAAACTAAACTCAAACCCTTTCTCGCCAGAATAGTATGCATCACATAAGTTGACAGCGGGCATTGGCTTAGCTAATCTTCCTACAGTAAATAAACGGTCAAAAGTTTGCATATATTAAACTTATTACAGGTGCTCGCAAAGGACTTTTTTAATCAAAAACACCTTATCATTCCAGAAAAAGCCTGAACCCTTGGGGAGGAATTTGTCTGGAATCTCCCCCCAAAGACTGTCCTGAACCTCGGATTCTAGATATTTTCCTCAAATTTGCTCCAAAAAAGATCCTGCACGACGAACAGTTTCCGTTTTTTTGAAACCAAAAGGCTGATTTAAGCGCTAGATGTTTTTCCAAAAAACTAGAAAAAAAAGTTAATTTGCTAATAATCAGTTCTTTAAATAAAATTTGAAATTCCTAATTTTTACGTGAAAAATTACTGTAGAAAGATTAGGCTTAGGGATGGAGCGGCCTGTTTGAGCCCGCCGCTGGTGGTGGGTGGGCCGGCGAGTAGCGAGAGCCCGACCCGCACCGGCAGGTTTGTACAATCTACTCCTTTTGGGTAAGGTGCGGGTAAGCCCCGTAAAAAAACATGGTTTGGTAAAAAATACCTGATATGTCTTTAATCTTTCGCCGAAAAATAGGCAATTTTGTACTTACTCCAGTTAAATTATAAACAAGAACATGAGCAAAGGATTTTTTAACATACCCTACCCCATCAACGAACCTGTGTTGAGCTATGCTCCCGGTACACCCGAACGGGCTGAATTACAACAAACTATGAAGGCTATGTCGGCCGAGGAGATCGAAGTGCCGATGTATATTGGCAATGAAGCCGTGACCACAGACAAACGGACCCGTATTGCCTGCCCCCATAAGCACCAACATACCTTGGGTCATTTTCACGAAGGTGACGAGGGCCACGTGCAACAAGCAGTGCAAGCCGCTCTGAATGCCAAGGCCGACTGGGCAGCGATGGATTGGGAACAAAGAGCTGCCATTTTTTTGAAAGCAGCCGACCTAATTGCCGGCCCATATAGAGCCCAAATCAACGCCGCCACGATGCTGGCCCAGTCTAAAAATGCTTATCAATCCGAAATTGATGCGGCTTGTGAGCTGATTGACTTTTTTAAATACAATGTTTACTATATGAGTCAGCTCTACGCAGAGCAGCCCGACTCCAATCCGGGTATGTGGAACCGCTTAGAGCACCGCCCCTTGGAAGGATTTATATTAGCCATTACGCCGTTTAATTTTACTTCCATTGGAGGTAACCTGGCTACGGCTCCGGCCTTGATGGGAAATACCGTAGTTTGGAAACCGGCTTATACCCAAATCTACTCGGCCAAGGTTATTATGGACGTATTGATTGAGGCTGGTTTACCGGCAGGGGTGATTAATTTGATCTACGTGGATGGGCCGGTCTTGGGAGATTATGTTTTCTCCCACCCTGATTTTGCTGGCCTCCACTTTACGGGAAGTACCGGCGTATTCCGCCAACTATGGAAAACGATTGGTGAGAATATAGAGAAATACAAAACCTACCCCCGCATTGTAGGCGAAACGGGAGGGAAAGACTTTGTGATCGCTCACAAATCGGCCCATCCGAAGGCCTTGGCTACGGCCCTTATTCGGGGAGCTTTTGAATTTCAAGGGCAAAAATGTTCGGCTGCCTCACGAGCCTACATCCCATCCAACTTGTGGGAGGAGGTAAAACAGTATATGCTGGAAGATCTTGCGCAAATCAAGATGGGAGACCCGGAAGATTTTGGCAACTTTGTCAATGCTGTCATTGATGCTCGGGCTTTTAATAAGATCAAAGGGTACATTGACCGGGCCAAAGCCCATGATCAAGTTAGCCTGGTGGCGGGAGGAAATTGCGACGATTCGGTGGGCTATTACATTGAGCCTACCGTATTACAAAGTCAAGATCCTCTTTCGGAGACCATGGTAGAAGAAATCTTTGGTCCAGTGCTTACCGTCTATGTGTATCACGAGGAAAACTTTGAGCAAACGCTGGATTTGGTAGATCAAACCTCCCCCTATGCGCTTACAGGAGCTGTTTTTGCTCAAGACCGCTATGCCATCCAGATGGCTACCCATAAGCTCAATCAATCGGCTGGTAATTTTTACATCAACGATAAGCCGACAGGCGCCGTGGTAGGCCAGCAGCCTTTTGGTGGGGCCAGAGCCTCGGGTACCAATGATAAAGCTGGCTCCATTTTGAACCTCTTGCGTTGGGTGAGCCCCCGAACCATCAAAGAAACGTTTGTACCCCCTACGAATTTCCGATATCCGTTTATGGATTCTGAATAAAAAAATAGCCCCTCGGCCTTTGGCCGAGGGGCTGTATCTAAAAGCCAAGACTCTATAAATTATTGATTTTTCTGCTCTTCTTGGTAGGCTTTATTTAAGCCAGCTAGTACTTCCTTGGTGATATCGTAACGCACATCCCCGTGCAAAACCCCTTGGGCTACCGTACTGAGGGAGTAACCGAAAATAAAATCAAAGCCATTTTCCTTGGAGTATTGCTCCACAAAATCTTTGACTCGACGGTTGAGCTCTTCATTTTTCTTTTGTTCTTCTTCTATATACGTTTTTTCCAGTCCTTGCCCGTACTGAACCAGGTTTTGCTCCTTTTTCATAAGGCCTTCTTGGGCTTGGCGGGCGGTTGCTTCGGTCATGGCTCCCGTCTGTAAGGACTGTTGAAATTGAATGGCCTCTTCTTGCAACTGATTTTGCCGGTTTTGAATATCGGCTTCCATAGCGCGGCGGCGGGCCGTCAATTGCTTCTCTACTCTTACATAATAATCATATTGCAGCAAAAGAGAATCGGTATTGACATAAGCCATCGATACGGCCGACTTGGGTTTGAGGGCATCTTCGGCTTCAACTTCTGTACTATCGGCGATTTGTAAGGAATCGCTAGATGCATTAGCTTCCGTCTCAGGGCTAGACTTAGACGATGATGGGCCAGAAAAATGCAAAAAGAATAAAATGATGACTGCCAGGCCCAATAGGCCTTGATAGATCATGGAAAACTGCTTCACAGATACGTTTTTTTGATGATTGTCGGCAAAAATAAAAAAATAGTACTATTCGCCCTTCCTTTTCGAGAATAAATCTATAAGTGAAATCTTCCCAAGCCACATAAGGGGAGCTGAATTACATTTCAAACGCCTTCCTTAGTCTAATTTAAAAGAAGAGGTACACGTATAAATAGGGCTGAAAAGGAGGATATTTACATTTTTGATCCCGGATAGTGCCCGCTCATTCGCCCGAAGGAAAGCTACCCGGAGCGCAACCTGCCGCCTCAAAGCCCAAACTTTTAGCTTTTTCCCAATCTTTGGTAGCTTGATCTTCATCTCCGATGATGTGAAAAAGGGTACCCCGGTTGGCAAAAGCCAGGGCATTGCGGTGGTCAAGCTGTATAGCCTGATTAAAATCTACTAAGGCTTGATCGTAGGCTTCCATTTTTAAGCTAGAATATCCTCGATTGGTGTAAGCTACGGAGTGACCAGGCCGCAAACGGATGACCTCCGAATAGTTGTCTTTGGCCTCTGAGTACTTGCCCAAACGGGTAAAGGTGATGGCCTTCCCCAAGTAGGCTTCGGGAGAAGCGGGATCCATTTGAACGGCCCTTGAAAAGTCATCTAAAGCTCGGGAGTATTCCTCAAGTTGGAAATAGGCATTCCCCCGATTATGGTAGGCCTCATATACGGGGGCTTCATCAATGGCCTGGGTAAAATCCCGAATGGCTCCAGAATAATCGGCGTCTTGGAGTTTTTGGTAGGCCAGATGAAATATTTTTTCCTTAGCTGGATGGAAATACTGAAGAATCCTTGAGAAAAATCTCATAAGAAATTTCGTGTTTACGATACGTTATGGCTCAACATTAGAGTGTGTGTTTTCCCGTGATTTGGGAAGGTTATTTAGTTAAATTACAAATTATCTAAAGATATCAATAAAAAATTTAACAAAAACTTAAAAAAAACTTATCAAAAAGTAAAACTTAGAATCCCAGACTTTAATTTTCTTAACGAAAAGACTTAGGCTAAGTGTTGAGAAGCTAGTCAAATTTCATTTTTTTTAACATCCGTATGTTCTAGGATTTTTGTACTTTTGGGGCATTCAAAATGAGAATGCCTTCATCGCAAATTCAATTCATATGAGTGAGCAAAAGCAAAAATTCGCCTTTAGCAAAATAAACTACTACATCATGCTAGCCGGCTTAGGCGTATTGGTTGTTGGTTTGATGCTTATGACCCTAGATTCGGAAGCCTTTGGTTTTGGTACTACGGGGCTTACCCTGGGTCCTTTGACTGTCTTCTTGGCCTACATTATCCAGGTAGTGGCTATATTCTATACCCCAAAGGATTCTAATTCACCTGACAATTCCTAAGTAGTCTAGGACTACGATGTCCTTTACTTCTACTTGCATAATAACAATTGCCCTAGCTTTTCAAAATTATGGACTACATTCAGGCATTTATCCTGGCCGTGGTAGAAGGTATTACTGAGTTTTTACCCATCTCCTCTACCGGGCATATGATTATCGCTTCCTATCTGATGGATATTAATAAGTTGACTTTTACCAAAGTATATGAAGTCAACATCCAGTTTGGCGCTATTCTTTCGGTTGTTATCCTCTATTGGCGCCGCTTTTTTAACTCTCTTGAGTTCTATTTTAAGCTTTTTGTGGCTTTTCTGCCCGCAGCGGTGATTGGTCTCCTCTTAGGCGAATATATTGATATGCTCTTGGAAAATATCATTGTGGTAGCCGTTTCACTATTGTTAGGAGGTATCGTCTTGGTATTTGTAGATAGCTGGTTTCCTGGCGCAGAAAGCAAAGGGGAGCAAGAAGTTACCTACCCCTCTGCCTTGGCTGTCGGATTTTTCCAGTGTATTGCTATGATCCCTGGAGTATCCCGCTCGGCCGCTACCATTATCGGGGGTATGGTACAAAAATGGTCTCGTAAGCAAGCGGCTGAGTTTTCTTTCTTTTTGGCCGTTCCCACCATGTTTGCGGCCTCAGGCTATAAACTTCTGAAAGATTACCAAGCCATTACCGCAGAAAACCTAGGTATTTTAATATTTGGTAATGTAGTAGCTTTTTTGGTAGCCATGGTAGCTATCAAATTCTTTATCAGCTTTTTAACTAAGTATGGATTTAAAGCTTTTGGCTATTATCGTATCGTCCTGGGTTTGACCATTTTAATATTGTTTTACTTGGGCTGGGATCTCAAAGTTTAATTCCAATTTTTATCCCCAAGACGAATTTTCTGGAGCTGAGCCGCGTTCCCAAGGTAAACTATACCTTTACGACATGCGTACTGCTACTTCACTATTCTATCTGGGAAGTCTATTCCTTTTTTTATCCCTGAGCATTAGCCAGGCCTATTCTCAAAATCAAGACAATCATTTCCGCAATCAAAAAAGTCCACATTCTGTGGTGAAGACGGTTGAGATGATTCAAAATACGATCCAAGAAAAAGGGCTGACGATCTTCTCCACTATTAAGCATGATGTCCAAGCCAAAAATGCCGGACTTGAGCTCCGCGAAACCCGGGTAATTATTTTTGGAAACCCCAAGGCCGGAACCGTTTTAATGCAATGTGACCCAAGGATTGGCGCGGTACTCCCCCTTAAGGTTTTAGTTTGGGAAGACCAAAGCGGGCTTACCCAGATAGGTTATCTCAAACCCTCCTTTTATACCAAAACCTTCAAGCTTGAGAGCGAAAAATGCCAGACCGTGGTACAAAAAATGAAAGGATTGCTCCAGGGATTGGTCAAGGAAGTTATCGAGAACTAAGCCACTAGCCTTCAGGATTGCTTGCTAATTTTTTTGGTTTTTCGATAGGAATGGCTAAATTTATGGATCGAGCTCGGCAAAAAGCCCTCAGCATGAGCTACATGCACTAAATACAAATCCATGTCCCAAGCCTATCATATATATAACCGGGATTGCTACGGTCTCCGTGAACTGCCTAAGGAATCGATTCACGCCCTGGTAAGCGATCCTCCTTACGGTATTAGTTATCAGGCCCATTACTGGGACAAAGACTTGCCCGACCCTAAAATCTGGCAGGATGCCTACCGGGTACTCAAACCAGGAAGTTATGCACTCATCTTTTCTTCGGTTCGCCTGATGCACCGCCTCCTGGTACAACTGGAAGATCAAGGCTTTCTTATACGTGATGTATTGCAGTGGGTCTACCTAAACGGGATGCCCAAAAGTAGAAACGTGGGCCTGTCTATTGATAAAATTCTAGGCATACCCAGCGAAGAAATTGGCACGTATCAGTATGTGCAAGGTTACCAAAAAGGAGGGGCGCCCAGCTATACCCATACCCGTAAAAAATCTAAAAAAAGACCCGCTTCTCCCCAAGGTAAGCAGTACGACGGGGCCGGTTTGGGGCTAAAACCGGCTTATGAGCCCATTTTGATGGTACAAAAGCCCTTGCAAACAGGTTTGACTGTGGCCGAAAATATACTCAAATTTGGAACCGGAGCGCTCAACTTGGAAGAAACCCGCATCCCCTACGCTCCCGGTGAGAAAAACGTGGGGCACAACCCGCATCCCAAAGGACGGGTAGCCTCCAATATCATCCGAAGTGAAGCCCATCAGGATACCTACGATAAGTTTTTTGTAATCCCCAAAGTGCGCCAGCACGCCGAAGCTTTTAATGATCACCCTACCCTCAAACCTGTAGACTTGATGTATCATTTAGTGAGATTGGTGAGTTTTCCTGGGCAAACCGTGCTTGACCCTTTTATGGGGAGTGGTAGTACCGGGATCGCCTGTGTAGACTCCGATCGCCAATTTTGGGGCTATGAGATCGAGCCCAAATACTTCAAAATAGCCCAAACCCGGCTAGAATTACTCCTCGACAAACCCTTGAGTGATTCTTCAGTCTTGCTCTATCAGAGACAACGCGCCCAAAATACAAAAAGCTCTAACTAATGTTCCGGGGGGCTTGCCCGCGCCTCAAAAATAGTTTTCCCTATCAAGTGAAGTGCCGGCGCGGGCCGGGCTCTCGCTACTCGCTGCCTTTACCCGCAGCCCAATACGAGCTCAAACATGCCGCTCCATCCCTAAGCCAAGGGAAGAATGACCTATACTCTCAAGGAATCCCAAGCATCGGCTTGAATATGATACCTTGGTATGATAGGGTCTTGATGTTTCAAGGATTGATGAATCATGGTAACCAAAAAAATAGGGTACTTTGCATCCATTAGAATTATTACGCAAACTAGGTTATCACCCAAAAATATGTCCTTGAAAGATTGTAACAAGTTTTATGTTTTTCGGTATATGAAATTATAGGTACTTTAAACCCGAAAATAAAGCTTTCGTTGCAGTAAAAAACAAGGCACAAACGTGTCTTAATAGCTATTTCTTATCCTATCACCTTATCCCCTACCCTTATGTTAGGAATTAAGTACATCAAATTTGACGCAATGACCTACGTAATGCATTACGTCAACGGAAAACTCAGCAAGGAAGGTCGCGGACTGGCTTTTTTCTACTTTGCCCCCAAATCCAGTATCGTAGCGATCCCTGTGGCCAGTAATGACATCCCCTTCGTTTTTAATGAATCTACCGCCGACTATCAGACGGTAGCCATTCAGGGACAGATTACCTACCAGGTTACCAACCCCCAGCAACTCGCCGAAACCTTGGACTTTAGTGTAAACACCAAGGGAAATTATAAAAAAAACGACTTTGATAAGATCCCACAGCGTTTGAGCAATGAAGCCCAAACCGCTACCAGTAGCCTGATTCACAGCCTTCACTTGGAGCAGGCCATCCGTAGTGCCAAGCAAATTGAAGAAGCTATCTTTGAAGGAATACGGAATTCCGAAGCCGTTAGAATCTTAGGTATTGAACCCCTCAGCGTGAACGTTACCTCCGTCAAAGCTAACCCGGAAATGGAAAGGGCCCTAGAAGCCGAAACCCGGGAAGCCCTTCAGCAAAAAGCCGATCAGGCCACCTATGAGCGGCGAAACTTTGCCGTAGAACAGGAACGCATCATCAAAGAGAGTGAATTAAACACGGAGATTGCCGTGGAAGAAAAGAAAAAGGAAATCCTGGAAAAGAAAATGGAAACCAAAGTCCTCAATCAAGAAAATGAAAGGCAAATCCGGGAAATGAAAATGGAGGCCAACATCGCACTGGAAGAACAAAAACAACAGCTCATCGATCTCAAAGTGTCCAACCAGCGCAAAGAAGCCGATGCCCAAGCCTACAGTTTGGAAGTAAGCCTCAAGCCCTACAAAGACTTCGATTGGAAAAAGCTTATGGCTATTCACCAAAAAGGTGGAGATGCCCGGGCCAATATCGCCCTCGCCTTCCGGGAATTATCCGAAAATGTGGATAAAATTAATCATCTCAACATCAGCCCTGACCTGCTCAACACGCTTGTACAGAGTGAAGAAAGTGCCGAATAATGCCTTAAAACTACATACCCATGCAATCCAGTCAACAGGCCAAGGCCATCATAGTGCGCAGCCAAACCAAGATGGAAGAGCTCAAAAAGCGCTTCAATACGATGAGCCAAGCCAGTTTTTATATAAAGCGGCAGAGGGAAAATATAAAATCTAAGAAAAGTTTTCTCTCTTCCAAAATCCAGGCATCGATTGCTTCCAACAAAGAAGCCCTGCTAGATCAAGTAGGTTCCGGAGAAATGTCAGATTTTGAGGATGCCCACGATCGCTACCATGCCGTGATCCAAGAAGTGAGCCGCAAATCTAGTCAGATACTCAAAACGGTGACCATCGAGAGCGAACACGTACCTAGTTATATGTTTGGCCCCCAAGACATCATTTTGGTGATTGGGCGGGATGGCTTGGTAGCCAATGTTGCCAAATACGTTACCCAAAACCCCATCTTGGCCATTAACCCAGATGTCACCCGTTTTGATGGGGTACTCTTGCCTTTTGAGCCAGAAAACTTTCAGCCCTATTTACAAAAAGTAGTACTGAGAAAATATACGGCCCGGCATGTTACCTTGGGAGAGGTTATGCTGGATGATGGCCAGAGACTTCTCGCCTTTAATGATTTCTTTATCGGGACCGAATCGCACACCTCGGCCCGTTACCAGATCACCCACCAGGGCCTGACCGAAAACCATTCCTCCAGCGGGATCATTATTTCCACGGGAGCCGGCTCCACTGGGTGGCTAAGTTCCCTTTTTAATATGGCTAATTGTATTCAGGCCACTTTTGGGCAAGCTCATATAACCCAAGGCTTTGTTCAAGATTGGGCCAGTAGGCAATTGGTCTTTATCGTGCGAGAGCCTTTTTTAAGCAAAACCTCTCAAATTAAAGTAGGCGCAGGAATAGTACAAGAGGGCAACGAACTCGTGATTGAGTCTTTGATGCCTCAAAATGGGGTGATTTTTAGTGATGGCGTCTTGGCCGACCGGATACAATTCAACTCGGGGTCTATAGCCCGTATTGGCTTAGCCCCCGAAAGAGCCGAACTGGTCATACCCGATTAGTGATTGTGCGTATTGAGCAATTGCTCATTCCCTGTCACAATTTCTTCTAAGTTAGCTACGCGCTGACGGAGTTCTACATTCTCCTTGATGATGGCTTTGAGCATGCGGGCATCTTCGGTGCTGGGCCCTTTCTTTTCCATCATCTGTAGCTTTTTGTATTTAATGATGTAAGATCCAATAATGGCCGCTAAGGGAATTCCTAAAAAACCGGCAACGGCAACCAATCCAACTACGTGTTCCATATCGATAATAATTATGTTGGGGGTTCACTACTATGTATTACATACTATCTTCTATTCAAAGGTAGCCATTTTCGGGAAAATTCCAAATGTATTGCTTATTCTTTTTGATTGGCTGAGGGATAGAGCGGCCTGTTTGAGCCCGTCGCTGCTTGGCGGGTTAGCCGGCGAGTAGCGATAGCCCGACCCCGGCGGCACCTCCCTTGATTTAAGCACCAAAGGGCAGCGCCGGGGACAGCCCCAAGCTAGCTTTATCTATCGAGTAAGCTTTCTCCATCTAAGTTGGTGGTCAAAATTCGGGTCATATAGTCAAAAAACGGGCGGATATGCTGATACGTCTCCACTACTTTTTCTAAAAAATCTTCGGCTTGAGCTTCCTCATCACTAAACGGACGGAATACATAAAATTGCTTATACCGAATGAGGTCAATGGCCGGATGATCCTTTTTAAAACCTTTGGGAGCAGTTTTCACTTTCTCCCCCAATATCTCTCCAAAGCTGCTTTTGAAGTCAGGATGACCCATGAGGGCCCGCATAGGCTCATCATCTCGGGCAAACTCCTCACGAATACGCCATAAATCATCTGAGTTGGGGCCATAAAATCCTCCTCCGGCCCCCGTATCGCCGGGAGAAATTTTGAGCCAATAGCTGCCCCGGCGTTCTTCGCCAGCGCGTTTTAAACTCACGGCCCAATGCTCTTTATAGGGCCGTTTATCTTTAGAAAAACGAATGTCCCGGTAAATGCGATATAGGGCTTTTTTGCCCGATTCGGTTTCCAGTACATCTTGCCTATTCATCTCCAAAATTAAGGAATCCACAAAGTCCATCACCCCCTGGCGGGCGGTCTCGTATTGGTCTTTGCGGGCATTAAACCACTCACGCTCATTATTTTCGCGCAAGTCACCAAGAAAAGTTAAGGAAATTTCGGGTAGTGTAGGCATAAGAACAGGAAGAATTGATTAATTATTATCGTGTCAGAACCCTAATCAGGCACTTTTGTATCTGGGAAATAAGTCTTCAATTGATTGTCAATAATAGCGTAGGTCTGGGCTTTTAGTTGGCTCAGGTCTTTGAGATCCATGCCTTGGGTCTCGATGGGTGGGTGAAAAATAATCTCTTGCCGGTGCCACTGCAAGCGTTTCACATCAAATACCGGGAGTAATTTCCAATTGTAGGGGATCGTCACCGGTACGAGGGGGATTTGCTGCTCAATGGCAATGCGAAAGGGCCCATCTTTGAAGGGAGATAAGGCGGGGAAGTCTTTCGTCCAGATGCCTCCTTCGGGAAAGATGAGTAAGTTTTTGCCGGCCTCCAACGCTTCTTTAGATTTACGGTAGGTGGCGTAGCGGTCTTTCATACTGCTCCGGTCTACGGTGATGTGTATATTGCGGTACATATAACCAAAGAGGGGGATTTTTTCCAAATCGTGCAGGCCCACAAAGACAAAAAAAGAGGGCATGGTCAAGGTAAGCAATGGAATGTCCATGTAGGAAAAATGGTTAGGACAATAGATGTATTTCTGCTTTTTGGAGGGGCTAAAATGCCAATGTCTTTTTACAGGAATGGCCACCATAAAGTAAAACATCTGGGCCCAGGCTTTGGATAAGGGGTAATAAAAGCGGTGCCAGGATTTACGTTGGATAATCAGCCAAAAGAAGGGGAATAGCAGAAAAAATCCGAGTAAAAACCAAAAAGAAATCCATATAAAATATAGCCAAAGACCGATCTTCCGTACCATGGACTTTGTAGGAAATTGTTAATTTTAGGTTGGAAAGTAATATGCAATTTACAGTTTTTTCCCAGATAATTGGGGCTTTTTCCCATATCCAATGATAAACCTATGCTTTACGAATTTTTAAAAGTAATTATACGGCTGGCCTTAAAGGTCTTTTTTCGCAATATCCGGGTTAAATGGGATGGCGAAATACCCAAGAAAGGCCCCCTCATTGTGGTAGCCAACCACCCCAATACCTTTATGGACCCCTTGATTATTGCCTCTATTCTGAGGCCCCAGGTCTATTTTTTGGCCAATAGCTCCATTTTTAGTAGCCCCTTCACCCGTTGGCTCTTCAAAAACCTGCATATGATTCCTATCCAACGGAAAATAGACAAACCCAATCAAAAGGTCGATAACAAGGAAATATTTCAAAAGTGCTATGATTTTCTGGCAAGGGGGGGCACCTTACTTATTTTCCCCGAAGGGACCAGTGTACGCGAACGGAGACTCCGTAAACTCAAAACTGGTACGGCCCGAATTGCCTTAGGAGCGGAGGCCCAGCACAATTTTGACATCCATATCAAAATACTCACCGTTGGGTTAAATTACTCAAAACCCGAAAGCTTCCGAAGTGAGGTATTCGTCAATATTGATGAACCCATTCATCTGAAAGACTACCAAGAATCTTATCAAAAAGACAGCTTTGAAGCGGCCCGCGACCTTACCGAAGATATCCGTCAAAAACTGGAAGACCACATTATTGTCACCCATAATGATCGGGAAGACACCCTCGCCAAACTCATAGAGCAGGTATATAAAAGTAAATTAAGTCATGATTTGCCCCTGGCCGATGAAGCCAAAGAGCAATCCTACCTCATCAGTAAAGGGATTGTAGACGCCGTACACCATTTTGAAGAGCAAGATCCCGAGCGACTCGAGGCTTTTCAACCCAAAATAGACCGTTATTTGCGCAATTTGGACCGATTAAAGCTTAATGATGAGATATTTGCCACGAGTAAATCCAAGAGTCGGGGTTTGTTTTGGGAAAGTTTGCAAACGGCCATCTATTTTATCCTGGGTTTTCCACTTTTTCTTTACGGCCTTATCAATAATTATATTCCCTACATTATCCCGTCCCAAGTGGCGGCCAAAATTGTCCATTGGACCAAGGTGGAAGAATATACCGCCCCCATCATGTTTGCTACGGGCATACTCACTTTTCCCTTCTTTTACTTTTTACAAGGCGGGCTGTTTCATTGGCTTAGCGGCAGTTTTTATGGGGCTTTGCTCTACCTCCTTAGTCTTCCTTTGAGCGGCTTTTTTGCTTTATTTTACGCCAATTACTTGCACACCACCCGTGATAAATGGCGGCTTTTGGGCTTGTTTTTTAAGCGAAATGACTTGGTGAGCAGCTTATTAAGCGACCGTAAAGAAATTATTCAAGACTTAGAAAAAGCCAAAAAAGATTACTTGAGCTATTACGAAACGGAATAAATGGGGCTTGCCCGCGCTACAAAACTTCTGGCAAGCACAAAGTATCTACCAGCGCGGGCCGGGCTCTCGCTACTCGCCGGCCTTCCCACCACCCGCAGCGGGCTCAAACAGGCCGCTCCATCCCTAAGCCTTGGGCACTTTAGGTAACTTTTGCTTTCCGGATGAATCTAAAAAATAGCCCTGGAAAAAACTTACTCATAAAGAGGGCATATTTTTCTTTGATCCCTGCCACATAGATCTCTCTTTTTTCTCGCTCAATCCCCCGGATGATCTGCCGGGCCGCTTCTTCGGCGGTCAAGCCATTGGCTGTGGCCTTATCCATGGTCTTTTGGGTACTTCCATCTCCGGTCATGGCATTCATGGAGATTTGGGTCTGGATAAATCCAGGACATACCATCAACACCTTTATCCCGTCTTCCCAGCCTTCTACTCTGAGGGCATCAAAGAAGCCGTGAAGGCCGTGCTTGGCGGCCGAATAGCCCGAGCGTACTGGTACGCCAAATTTTCCGGCCATACTACTCACTACTACAAACATGCCGGAGCGTCGGGAGATCATGTTGGGCAATATGGCTTTACTTAGGTAAATAGGGCTAATGAGATCCAACTCAATAATTTTCCGGTCTACTTCGGGGAGGGTATCCTTGGCTAAGCTTCGCTGACTGATCCCTGCATTGTTGATCAATATATCGATCTTGCCGTATTCTTCTAGAATGGTATCTACCCGGTCGGGGAAACGATCGGTATCCATTAAATCTATAGGAAAAACGCGGCAAGACGCCGCCCGGCTGCAGCTTTCGGCTACACGGTTTAATTCACTCTCTCGGCGGGCCGAGATAATCAGGTGTACACCTTTTTGGGCCAATGCTTTGGTCAAAGCTTCTCCAATTCCAGAAGAAGCTCCGGTCACCCAAACGACGGTATCCCGGGTAAGTTCCATAATATGAGGCAAATATTGGTGGGTATTGAGGCAACAATTTAGGAAAAAAAAACTAATCCTTATACTTGAAAGCCCATAATCAGCATATCATCCATTTGTTTTTGGGTCTTCATCCAATACTCAATAACCTTTTTTAAAATTTTATGCTGTTTGTGAAAAGGTTTGGTATGCATTTCAAATAAGATACGTCGTAAACGAGAGGCCATGAAACGCCGTCCGTTAGGTCCTCCCATTTGGTCTTGGTATCCGTCGGAGTATAAATAGAAGTTGGCATCATCTCCCAAGGAGAATTGGTGTTGGGTAAAGTCTCGCTTGCCTTCTTTTTCGTAACCTCCTACCGCAAAGTTATTGGCCTTGACCCAATGAAATTGTCCATTTTGAATCAACAACAGGGGGTTATGGGCACCTGCATACGCTAAGGTCCGGTTTTTTAGGTCCAGGCGGCACAGGGCAACATCCATTCCGTCCCGGTTTTTTGTTTCGTGTTGGTTAAGGGCCCGCCTTACCCCCACGTGTAGGCGTTTGAGAATATCGCTAGGCTCACTTACTTTTTGATGATTGACTATATTATCTAAAAGATCATAACCCAGTAAGGTCATAAAAGCACCGGGAACTCCGTGGCCTGTACAATCCAGTAAGGCAATAATATACTGCCCTTCTTCCACTTCGCTCAGCCAGTAAAAATCACCCGAAACAATATCACGGGGCTTCTCAAAGATAAAGTACTGCTTAAAAAGTTGATCAAACTTATCTTTGCGAGGAAGCATGGCCTCTTGAAAACGCTTTGCGTAGTGAAACCCGGCCTGTACATTGTCATAGGCTTGATCTAATTGGGAAAAAGCATTTTCCACATATTCTTTTTGTTGATCTAGCTCCGTATTGGTTTCTTCAATTTCCCGAAATAGCTCTTTGACATATGACTCCCGGGCTTGCAGACGATTGCGGGCATTATCGAGCCTTCGCTCCATGTATTTGTGCTTGATGGAGATGTCTTGGTTTTCTTCAGCATCCCGGTCGGCTTCTTCCAGGATTTTGCCTAAGTAGGCTTCATCTTTTTCCAACATATTGAGGTCATAATCCTCTTGATTTTGAGGATGGGAGGAAGGCGCTAAATGGTTCATTTCGGTCTTTCCGTAGGCCTGAAAATGATATTTTTGCGTTGTTTCGGAGATTACGTCTGCGAGTTTATCCAAGGGCACTTTCAATCCTTGGATTTGTTTTTTTAACTCATTCTTCTTGGCTGTTTTTTCCAGGTCTTCAAGTACCTGGTATTGTTGTCGTAGTTGCATGATCAAATCATTAAGCTTCTCGATGCCTTGCCCTACATCTTCATATTGTTCTTTGAGTAGGCTTAATTTTTTTATATAATTGTTTGACATATACCAGGAATGATGAAAACTGTAAAATATTTGTATATCAAAATTACAAAAAAAATCCCAAAGGAATTGCTTAGGAAAATACTTGTAAAAAACTCCCTTTTGTATGTATTGGGGTTCTTACTGGGAGCCTGTTTGGGAGATGAGCCGGCCCAACTCTTTGATTCTTTCTGTGATCCCAAAAGCGATGCCTGCCTTGAGGTTTTCTACCGGCCGCCTTTTGGTTTTGGTTCGCATACCTTGCTCATCTATGGAAAATCCCCGCAAAATGGTCCGAATCCTAGCCTTATCTTTCAAACTGAGCTGTATAATGATGGTGCTTTATTAGCCCCTTTTAATATCCAGGTAGATTGGGTTGAGAAAGAAAAAGCCCGGTTAGGGTTATGGGGAAATGAACAAGATAGTGTTTTTTATTATATCCATGTAGGGGATTCTTATTCTTGGGAAGAAATGAGTGATCTGAGCAAGTAATATGGC
Source organism: uncultured Microscillaceae bacterium (assembly GCA_963922455.1). Lineage (GTDB taxonomy): Bacteria > Bacteroidota > Bacteroidia > Cytophagales > Microscillaceae > CAWUIO01. The sequence goes on along the minus strand of CAWUIO010000002.1, from coordinate 74,714 downwards.
TTAGGGATGGAGCGGCCTGTTTGAGCCCGCCGCTGGATTGTGCGTGGGCCGGCGAGTAGCGAGAGCCCGACCCGCGTGGCAACATTTTTTCTCCTATGTAGCTTTTTTTCTACACGCGGGGAAGCCCCAAAACATGAAACGTAATCGCTTTTATGCCATATTCCATTTATAAACCAGCCCCGGATCTTCACAGGCTGCGAGTAGTTCTTTTTGAGTAAGCTTAAGCTCCGGATGTAACCAATTGGGGCATATCTCAACCAAGGGGGTCAATATGAACCTTCTTTGGGGGATATACGGATGAGGGACTTTTAAATTTTCTAGATCTATTAACTGATCATCGTAGTATAAAATATCTAAATCGATGGTGCGGGCAGCCCACTTTTCTTTTCTGATTCTCCCCAAGTCATTCTCGATAGTTTGCAAAATATGTAAGGCCTCAATAGGGGCCTTTTGGGTGTGTGCTACAAGAACTTGATTTAAGAAAGCGGGTTGTTTTTGTATGCCCCAAGCTTCGGTTTCATAAATGGAAGATACCTGAGTAAATGGGCCCAATAAAGCTAGCAATTGCTGGCGAGCCTTATGGAGGTAGTTTTCTCTTTCTCCCAAATTACCTCCCAAGGAAATGATCAAAGGGTAAGTATTGGGTAGTATGGCGGATTCTCTTGGGCTAGGCATAGGCACAAAAAACGGGAAAGTATTCCCAATTGGAGAATAACAGAAGAACCGTAAAAAAACAGAACACCCTAAAAATCAATCGTTTAGCAATGTGGCACAAAATTCATTACTAGTATAATGATTTATTTATGAATCCACTATCCTTTACCAGAGGAAAGAGAATACTCTTAGCATACTAAGAATCGTTAAACAGCCCAAAAAATAAGAACCCGTAGGCTATACCCTTCGGGTTTTTTATTTGCTCAAGATTTTTGATAAAAGCGCGGACTTTTTCATACATCGGAGCCTTTCTTAGCATCCAATCTTTTGAATGTACACCTCGTACATAATAAAAATCAAAAATATGAACAAGGAAGCCAAATATCGGATGATGGTAGTGGATGATGATGAAATCACAAATTTTATTATCAAAAAACTCACCCGCTTATCTGATTTTTTTTATGAACCCATCATTCGTCAGAATGGACGCCTTGCCTTAGATTACCTCCTGGAGGCTCACTCCCGTCAAAACTTCCCTGAAATTATCATTTTAGATTTGAGAATGCCCGTTTTAGATGGCTTTGGTTTTTTAAAAGAGTATCAGGATATATGGGCAAAGATTTACAGCCATACCAAGATATTTATATTTAGCTCTCATAAAACTCCGGAAGCCCAGACCCACATCGCACAGTATGATTTTGTAAGATCATTTTTAATGAAAAAACATGACAGTTCTTTACTATTACATATCATTAAAGAGATCCAAGCTGAATAATTAGTGTATCATAAATCCGCAGAATAAACTCCATACATTCGCTCTCAAGCCATCACTCCTATCGTAATGTGCATATCTTAGCTCAAGGCTTTTAAACATGGTGACTTTTTTTCGGGAAAAAAACTTAAACCGCCCTATTCCATACACAGGAGAAAAGCGAAATCCAAGCCCATATTTATGACTTTGCGTTCGAGAAAGGTCAAAATCGGAGGTTCTAAACCTATCTGTAATTTGGTGCTCCCTGTATGGAGCAAAATACCGAGAGGCGCTTTGCCGATGATAACGATAAAATGGAGACAAGCTAAAAGCCAAGCCAAACTTTATAGGAAGTTCAACATTAAATGTATGGGCCCGAATCCCAAAGGTGTCCCAATAATAACGATAAGCGCTTCGGATCACAATATTCTCGCTCATGAAATAATTCCATCGAAGCCCAATGGGCACTTTAAAGCGGTGCTCCGGGAGCCTTTCAATTTCAATAAGCTCTCGGTCGGCAAAAAACACTCTATGAAATGGAGTAGATAGAAGTCCGTTTTGTAAAACCCCTTCAAGAGTACCTAAAAGCTGCATTCTGGGGCTCAATACCTGGGCATAGGTAAAACTTAAACTATGTGACTGTCTTCTGTCGGTTGGCACCATCGTTATTTCGGGTTGATCCCTTAGCTCATCCGGAAAGATAAGTAACCAACGATCTATGAAGCTTTGCCAGGAAATAGTAAACTCCCGATTTTTATCTGGCGATTCGTGGGTCCAAGCGGCCCCTAAGGCAAATGATATATAGTCTGACTCCGCCGAAACACCGCCATTGAGAGAATACGAGTCTCTCTTGTTGGGCAAAAGTTTGGTATAATTGATATACACTTGGCCTCTTTGATCCTTACTAGAGGCCGAGGACATATTTTCGTCAATCCGGTCGGTAGAAGCTGAGGTGTAGTAATTGACGCCTACTTGTACTCCCAAATTACTTGTAGAGTCAAGGGGCACATTTACTAAAATTGTACTAGAGTAATCTCTTAGCTCTTCTGTACCCAGCCCCCCGGTAACCGCCGAGTGATTGCCATCTTGGTCATAATAGCTAAAAAGAAAGTCTACCTCTACCTCTTTCCGGATTCGAGCGGTATCGGGTTCTAAAGAAGACTTCTGCTTTTTATCTTTATAACTCGTGTTAACATCCTGCGCACGCGTGTGCCCCAAGTAAACCAAAAAGAAGACAAAAATTAGTTGCAGCCGCATCCTCCCCCGGTTTTTCCTTTACTTCCTCCGGAAGCACCCTCCCGATAGGACTGAAAATTTAATTCTGGAATCTCAATTTTTCGGATGCTTAGTTGCATATCTTGATCGTTGAGATACATCTTTTGGTAGGCTTTGACCGAGACACAGCTTTGGAGCCCAGCACTAAAAACAATAACTGCCAGGAGTAGAAGGCTGCCTTTATTTTTGAGTCTTTCCTTTGTCATCATAAAAGTTCAATTCTAAGTTTTTGGAGTGATGCCATATATTATTTTCATCGATAATGAGGCATTCAATGCCTTTTAGCCGATCGATCAAAGCAATACCCTCTTTTTTACCCAGTACATAAACCGCGGTGGCGAGGGCATCGGCCAATTCGGCATCAGGGCATACAATACTCACACTTTTAACTCCCTTCACAGGAAATCCTGTACGAGGGTCTATTATATGGCCAAAGTGTTGGCCTTTGTAAATAAAATATTTTTCATAATTGCCCGAGGTTACCACTGCTTGATCTTGAATTTGGAGCCAGGAAGCTTTTTTCGAGGGTGATTGGGGGTCTGCTATTCCAATTTGCCATGCGTCTCCATCCTGGTTAAATCCCCAAGCCGTTAAGTCTCCTCCTGCATTTACCAATCCGTCTTGAATTCCTAGGGCTCTCATACGTTTTCGGGCTTGATTGGCCGCATATCCTTTACCAATAGCTCCCAAGCCAATTTTCAATTTGGGGAGTTGAAAAAAAACACTCAAAGAGTCTCGGTTTAAAATGATGTTTTGGTAGCCAACCCCCTGCTTGGAACGAGCAATGGCTTGTGAGTCGGGAAAGTGGGTAATTTCTTGTTGCTCAAAGCTCCAAAGAGGCTCCAAAGAAGCAAAACTTATATCAAAAGCTCCTTGGGTAAGTTTAGAAACTTTTATGGCCCTATATAAAAGTCCCCATAATTCTCGGGATACTTTCACGGGATGTTGCGCAGCCTCTCGGTTTACTTGGCTTGTCTCAGAGTCAGGAAGCCAGGAGGAAATCAAATTTTCAATTCTTTGTATTTCGTGTATGGCCGAGTCTACGGCTGCTTTTGCTTGAACCGAATCTTTAGCGATGGCTACTAGCTCAAAGCGGGAGCCCATCAACTTTAAGATGCGTTTGTGGGCATGTCTGTAGGAAGCTTGGGCAATCACTTTTTCACCCGCCAATACAAGCAAAAAGAAAATGCCAATCCAGGCAACTAGTATTTTTGAAGTGATTTTTTTCATGTTCCATTAGAAAATAGCGTAGCGAAGACCAAATTGGACCCCAACCCCATAAAAGCGATGTTTTTCGTCTTTCGCTTTTTCTTGTTTGGGTAGAATTCGTTGAAACCTATACTTCGGCCGGAGTATAAATGACAAGCGCTTCCAATAAAATTGATTATTCAGGCCAATTTCTCCGTACCAACGCGTACCAAAGTTGCCCTCCTCAGGGTGTAGCGTTTCAATTTGAAAGGAACCTAATCGGAAGTGAGGTGATAACTCATATTTTGGCTTTCTAATCATAGCCCACTCCACAATTCCGTAGTAGTTGACAAAGCCCACTGCATTTTCGGATATATCATACCGGTCAAATTGAAACTCTGAATCATCCGAACCAATCATGGTATCTTCAAATAACCAGGCAAGGTTAAGCCCTGCTCCTATTTTCCAGGATTTGATCCGATAAAGAATATCCAACTCCGTTGAAACCGTGACAGAGCTATGGGTTATATCTTGCCCAAGTGTGTTAAATCCCGAATTACCCGCCGGGCTCCCTTTATCGTATGCCCACCAGCCCACATCGGTACCTAAAGAGAACTCTACTTCCCAGCGTCGCTTGTCCCGGTCTTGAGCTACAACTTCTAAACATCCTAGGCTCAGGAGCAGGGAAATAAAACCAAGAAGGGGTGTTTTTATCCAAGTATTTATCATTTACAAATGATTTTTTAGATAAGAAACCAATTGTTGTGGCTCCAAATAAAAACTTTCTTTATAATCCCATAGTACTTTTCCTTGCTTGTCTACTAAGACAGCCCGAGGAAAAAGTCCTTCCGCATTATACTGAGAAGCCAATTTACTATTTTCAAGAACGAGGGGTTCTGGAAGGCGGTTCTTCTTTCTTCTGGGAAAATCTAGGTTAAGTAAAACTAATGCATCTTTGGCAAAGGCAATAAATTCAGGCTGGCTGAGCACATCACGTTTGAAGCGAATGCAAGCCGCACACCAATCCGAACCGGAAAACACAATAAATACAGGACGGTCCAATCGATTAGCATCCTCCAAGGCTTTGTCATAGCGGGTATGCCAAAGGGTATCTGGATTGGAGTGGCTGGGTGTTATTGAGGGAGTATTTGTAATTATTTGGCTTAAAATCGCCCAGGAGATCAGGAATAGTTTCATTTTCCTTAGAAGGATAATCTGGTTTGCTTACTTTTATCAAAATTACTCGATAAGGTCTATTCAAACAAACCCTAGCTTAAAAGCTGCGAAAAGATCTTGTTAATTACTTAGAAGAATGCTGATCTTGCGAGAACTTTTAAACTGAGACAGTAAAATATTAATGATAGCAGTCAAGGGTACCGACAGGACCATACCGACAAAACCCCAAACCATCCCCCAGACAAAGAGGCTCAATAATACCACGACAATATTCAAATTGAGCCGGTCTCCCATCAGTTTGGGCTCAATAATATTGCCGGAGCCAAATTGAATCACAATCAATACCATGATGATTAGCCCTACCCAAGCTAAATTGTCGGGAAATTGCAAAAAAGCAATGATGATGGGGGGGATTGTGGCAAAAATAGGCCCGATCGAGGGAATATAATTCAAAAGAAAAGAGATCAAGCCCCATACAAATGGAAAATCCAAACCCAGCAGAAGCGCGGCAAGCCAAACCACTAAACCCGTCCCAATACTGATTAACGTTTTGAGTAATAGATAAGACTGCACTTGTTGGGCCAATGAACTTACCAAATGCTGCGCTTCTTCCCCTTCAACATCCTGGGTATCCAGGAATTGGTACACCTTTCGAATAAATAAATTACGGCTCAGAAGAATGAAAAACAAGAAAAGCAACATAGTGAGAAGATTCGAGAAAAACCCCATAAAATTACCAATACTGCGATTGACCACGCCCATTAACCTTTGTGGGGACAGGACATGAAACAGAGACTTGTTTCCGTTACTAAACAACTCCTCCTCTATATCAATCTCTAAGTAATCACGGCTTAAACCATTCAAGTATTCCAAATAGGCTTGGCAACGCGGCCCGTATTTTCCTACATCAATAGCTACCGAATTGATGGCTTGGAAAAAAAGAGAGGTAATAAGAAAAATAATCAGAAATACGCCCAGCATGACAAATGTAACTGCCAAAATTTCCGGTATCTGTATCCGGGTGAGGTAGGATACCACTGGGTTTAGTAAGACCCCCAATAACATAGCAATAGCCAAAGGAATAGTAAACGATTGACTGATATGCAGACCATATGCAATAAATCCCAGGCCAATGATGGCCAAGAAAAAATTGTTCATCCCACTTTTTTCCTGGAAACTAGGCATAGTATGTATGGATTAGCTTTTCTAGCCCTGAATTTTCAGCAAGTTACGAAGCCTTTTCTGATTTTTGGGTATTTAACAATTCAAAAAAAGGTATACTAGCTAAGGTTTTAATTCACGGGCGTGTGCCTCAATTAAGCGCAAGCCTTCTAGCGTGAGGTAGGGGTCTACTTTATCAAACTGCTTACGTAAGGGGGCTATCACCTCCGACAAGCCACCAGTAGCAAGCACCTTACAACTCCTGTCCATTTCTTGTTTAATCCGGGAAATCATGTATTCCACCAGCCCCACATAGCCCCAAAGTACTCCGGCTTGGAGGGCATGTACCGTATTTTTACCAATGGCCGAATCGGGCAACATCAAGGGCACTTCGGGTAGCTGAGCCGTTCGCTCGAAGAGCGAGTACATGGCCGTTTTGAGTCCCGGAGCAATCGATACTCCTTGAATAGCGCCTTCAGCATTTACCGCAGTGAAGGTTAAGGCGGTACCAAAGTCTACGATCAAACAACTCTGCTTGTAGAGCTGGAAGCCGGCAAAGGCATTGGCTACCAGATCAGAGCCAATCTCGTGAGGCCGGTCTATCTTCAGCTGGAGATGATTATAGAGTTTAGCATTGAGCACGAGAACTTCTTGGCTTAGGAGGCTCTCCAAAGCATCTCGAAATTGCGCGGTAACCTCGGGTACCACACTACTTAATACAACATGCTCAATATTTTCTCGGGATAGATCGTTTTCTAAAAAAAGGGAGCTGATATCAAAGGAATAATCGGAAGCGCTTTTATGTATTGAGGTTTCCAATCGCCAATAATGAGTCCAGGAATCTGACTGGTACACTCCCAACACAATGTTGGAGTTGCCAATATCAATAGCTAAGATCATGGATTTCCGTTTCGTGGAAAATTCAATTTCTCCATAAGGGAATTCTCAAAATAGTAAATTAATACCTAAACCGACTAATAAATTGAAATTAATTTGTGATAAAGGGACTTATTCCCAATTGATTGGCAATTCCTTTATCCCTAATTTTGCTAACATCAAAAATGCATGCCTCTATGAATAAAATTAGTATCAGTGCTATCATCGTGTATTTATTTGCCTTTTCTCAAGCCACATTTTCAATTTCGCAGCCCCCTTCGGCTTCCCTCCCAGACCCCCTGAGTGAGAGTATCAAACGGGGCAAAATGGTTTATGAAGCCAACTGCCTTTCCTGTCATATGGCCAATGGAAAAGGAATCGCTGGGGTATATCCGCCCCTGGCCCAAGCCGATTATTTGATGGAAGACAAAGCCCGTTCTATCCAGCAAACCATGGAGGGGGTTCAAGGCGAAATGCTTGTAAATGGGAAAAAGTACAATGGTATTATGCCTGCATCGGGCCTGGATGATGAGGAAATTGCCGATGTGCTCAATTATATCCGCAATAGTTGGGGCAATCAGGGAGAAATTATACTACCCAAAGAAGTAGCCGATCAACGATAAAGATTTTATAGAGGGGCTTGCCCGTGCTAAGAAGCCAAGTGCCTAGCTCCCATTTTCTACCAAGCGCGGGCCGGGCTGTCACTACTCGCCGGCCTGCCCGCACCCCGGCGGCGGGCTCAGACAGGCCGTTCCATCCCTAAGCTGAAGAAGAAGAGAGAGCAGAGAATAGAGAGGAGAGATTTGGGAGACGGGAGGCGAGAACCAGGAGGTGGGACTAGTTGGCAGTGACCTGAAAAACAGGTTTTTATCAAGAGCGTCTTGTACAATGCCATCAATCTAGTGGGAGTCAATCCAAACCGGGTATTACAGATGCCCTGAAAGTGCGAGTGCAAAACATTTGCGGCCGAGCAGGGAGTAGGGAAAAGAGAGCAGTATATTCATCCGTTTTCTCTCTTCTAATTTGGCTGAGGGATAGAGCGGCCTGTTTGAGCTCGTGTAGGCCTAGCGCGGAAAGGCAGCGAGTAGCGAAAGCCCGACCCCGGCAGCCCCAAACGGCTCATTAGGCACTTCATGGCAAGGCCGGGGGCAGCCCCAAAACTTTTAGGTCTTATTAGCCGACTGAAAATCAAACTTGCGTTTGCGGTCTTTGAGGGCTTTCATGGCTTGCGTCAGTCCGTCGATGGTCATGGGGAACATGCGTTCTTCGGTAAAATCCCGAATGATCTCGATGGAAGGGGTAAAATCCCAATAAGCTGGCAAGGTAGGGTTGATCCAGACGGTGAAGGGGAAATGCTTTTTCATACGGTGTAGCCAAACGATGCCGGCTTCTTCGTTGTAATGCTCCACACTGCCTTGAGGCGAAGTAATTTCGTAAGGAGCCATTGTGGCATCTCCAATAAAAATGAGCTTGTAGTCTTGGTTGTACTTATTCATCAATTCCAGGGTAGGAATACGTTCCTGGAAACGACGGCGATTGTCCTTCCAAACCGACTCGTAAAGGCAATTATGGAAATAGTAGTATTCCATATGCTTAAACTCGTGGCGAGCGGCCGAAAAAAGCTGTTCGCAAATACGGACGTGGCTGTCCATAGATCCCCCCACATCCATCAGAAGGAGCACTTTTACCCGATTTTTTTTGGCCGCTTGCATGCGGATGTCCAAAACGCCCCCGTTCCGGCTCGTCCCCTGAATGGTTTTATCCAGATCTAGCTCGTCAGGGATTCCTTCGCGGGTCAGGATACGGAGGCGACGGAGGGCCATTTTCATGGTACGGGTATCTAGCTCCAAGTCGCCTTTCAGGTTTTTATAGGACCGGTTTTCCCAAACTTTGGCGGCCCCTCCCCCGCCGGTGCCTTTTTTACCAAACCGGATACCTTTTGGGTTATAGCCCTGGGCCCCAAAAGGAGAGGTACCTTGAGTACCTACAAAGGTATCGCCACCTTCGTGCCTTTCTTTTTGTTCTTCTAATAATTGCCGCAATCTTTCCATGATTTCTTCCATGCCTCCCATGGCTTCAATCTTGTCTTTTTCTTCTTGGGTAAACTGCTTGGCATCTTTGTCTTGTTTGAGCCACTCTTCGGGGATTTCAAGAATTTTTTCTACCGGGATACGGTCCAGGTTTTGAAAATAGAGTCCAAATAGAACATCAAAGCGATCCAAATTTTGCTCGTGTTTTACATATACACTTCTACTGAGGGCGTAAAAGTCATCCACGCTGTACTCTACAACGTTTTTGGAGAGGGCCTCCAGAAGTGTAAGATGTTCTTTCAGGCTAACGGGGATGCCGTTGTTTTTGAGTAAAAGGAAAAATTCTAAGAACATGGGTTTGGGCTTTGAGGCTTGAATGATACTTTATTAACGGCCATAGCGGCGTAAACGATCCAAAAGACCTAGATCTTGCTCATTTTTAAACAAAGCGCCGGCATAAGGAGGTATGTCTTTGCTCATATCTAAGCCATCCAGTTCTTGGGGGCTGGTGTTAGCTAGTTTTAAGAGTTTGATCCAATCTAGTAGCTCGCTCGTAGAAGGCTTTTTCTTAAGCCCTTTGATCTCGCGTATATTATAAAATACCTTCATGGCACTATCCATCATAGCGTGAGAAAGCTCGGGGAAGTGCACTTTGATGATTTGTTGCATGATTTCTACATCCGGAAAGGTGATGTAGTAAAAGAAGCACCGTCTCAAGAAAGCATCGGGGAGTTCTTTTTCATTATTTGAAGTGATCAAAACTATCGGACGGGTACGGGCTTTGATGGTTTTACGGAGTTCGTAGACGTAAAACTCCATCTTGTCGAGCTCTAATAACAAGTCATTGGGAAATTCGATATCGGCTTTATCAATTTCGTCAATCAATAAGACAACGGGTTCTTCGGCGTCGAAGGCTTCCCAGAGTTTCCCATGGTTGATATAGTTTTCAATATTTTTAACGCGTTCGTCTCCTAATTGAGAATCCCGGAGGCGAGAAACGGCATCGTATTCATATAGACCTTGTTGAGCAGTGGTAGTTGACTTGATATACCAAGTAATCAAGGGGCGATTGAGGGCTCGGGCAATTTCAAAAGCCAGGAGGGTTTTACCGGTTCCGGGCTCTCCTTTGACGAGTAAGGGTTTTTCTAGGGTGATAGCGGCATCTACGGCAACTTGGAGGGCACGAGTGGCGATGTAATTGTCAGTTCCTTGAAAATTCATAGGCAAGCAGAGTAATTTTTAACAAATATACAATAAAAACAAAGCTTTGGAGGAACGTTTGAGGTAAATCAACGTAGAGTACGAAGAGTAAGGGTGCTCCTTATCGATTCGTTTTTATAGGCCTAGTTCCGTAGAAAGCCTAAAAAAAGAACTAGTTTTGCGCTTAACAGTTAAACCTCAATTCGGCATATCATGAAAAAAAATCGTTTTTTGGTCTCTATGTTCAATAGCTTAGGTAAGCCTCTTAGCCGAGGATTTTTACTTATTTCACTTTCCTTGGCTATCCTAAGCTGTGGGAGTGGAGGAGGAAGCACAGCAAATCTGGTCAATCTTCCTCAAGATGTTTCTTTTGTGTTTAGTGTGGATGCTAAGCGTTTGTCTTCAAAATCTGAAAGCTGGCGAGAATTATTTAGCCGTGATTTTTTAGAAAGCATGGACATTGACCTAGAAGAAGGTGAAGTTTATTTGGAAAAACTACTCAATTCTGGAATAAGCTTGGATAGCAAATCCTATTTTTTTGGCTCCTTATCACCCGAGGAAAAAGACAATTATATCGGTTTTACGTTTGTACTTGACAATCCCTCTAAGTTTAAAAGTGCCTTAGAAGAGGCCATTGAACAAAGTACTGAGAGTGACAAACCTGAGATTGTGGAGCAAAATGGTTATACCATGATGATGCAAGACAATGCTGATTTGGATGTTGTGTTGGGTTGGAAAGGTAAAACTGTATTACTTCTAGGAATTGAAGATAGACTTCCTAAAGCAGATTTTTTGGCAAAATTTGACGCTGTTTTCAATACTTCTGAGGAGAACTCCTTAAAAAATTCAGTCTTTTTAGAATTGGATGGCGAGAAGAATGACATGGCCTTGTGGATGGACCAACAAAAAATTTATGCTTTATATCAAGAAGCCGATGAGTATGGTAGTGGCCTTAGTTTCTTAGATGAGTTATGGCCTGCTATGCAATACTCAACTGCTGCTGTTAGCTTTAAAAAGGGTGAAGTAGTCGTAGAAGCTACTACTTTTTTAGACGAAGAAGTTAGCAAGACTTATGAGGAGTTGTTTAAAAATGGAATCAAGGATGCATTTGTCAATTCAATTCCTATTCAGGTGCCTAGTTTAATCCTTGGGATGGATTTTAATATGCCTGTCTTATTTGAGCTACTAAAAGACGAAGAAGACCTTATGGAATCGGAAGAGTCCTTACAGAGACAGTATGACATCAATATGAAAGAGTTGTTTGAGATGTTTGATGGGGAGTTCTTTTTGGTAAGTGGCGATTTGAAGATAGATGAGATTTTAAAAGATCCTCAGCCAGAATTTACCATGGCTGTGGGAATTGAGAATAAACCTACCCTGGATAAACTATTGAAGGGAATGGTAGAAGAAAGATCTTTAGAAGACAAAGGCGATTATTTTAGTATTCCGGCCCCCAATCCATTTTATTTGATAGAGAAAGACAAAGCTTTATATCTCACGATGAGCGCCGATTTTAGAGATAAATTGATAGCGGGCGAAGGGGCCATGGAAGGTATTTTCAAGAAAAAATCGAGTAGTAAAGTCTTTGTGATGTTTTATAACTTACAAGAAATATTCCGCCAGATTCCGGATGATTACCGCGATTTTGCTCCCGTAGAACGTAGATTCTGGGAAGTAGTGGCCCCTAAACTGGAATCTTTAATCTCGGATTACTCGCCAGCCAAAAACCATAAGATCAGTGGGGAAATTATTCTAAGCTTTACCGAAAAAGGACAGAACTCCTTGGAGACAATTGTCCAGATGATCAAAGCTATGAATGTAGAAGAAGAACCGGTGAGTATGCTGGAAAAATAATGGTTGGGAAGCAACCTGAAAAACCATTTCCAAGTACTTGGAAATGGTTTTTTTATTGAAAAATGTATCAAAAAAGCCTTCGCCCACGAAAATTACATACCATAAATAGCTTATAGCAGCGCCTTGAAAGCTACAAAAACCCTAAATCACCAAATATTTTGGCAATCTTTTCTCGATCTAGGGGTTTGGTGATAAAATCACGTACTTCGGCATACTGTTGGGCCCGGTCTATGTCTTCTTGGGCAATGGATGACGTGAGCATAAATAGCTTCACGTTTAGGCCTAATTTCCGGTACTCGTCCAAAAACTCCCAACCATTCATGGTGGGCATGTTGATATCCAACAAAATCACATCAGGAAAGGGCTTACTGGAATCTTTCAAATCTCTCAAGGCCGTTTCGGCCGACATATATTCTGAGATTTGAAACATCGGATTAAACTTTGATAAGAGTTTGCGATTGACCAGATTATTAATCGGGTCATCATCAATAAACATAATTCTAAAATTCTTCATTTCCGTGGGCTTTAATATTATCTAATTTTACAAGAAGGCATATACCCCAAACAGAAATCCCGATAGTAAAATTGCTATGGTTCATAAATCTTATCTGGGCATCAATATTATAATTTCATACAATCCGGGTAGATAAGCCTTTATATGGCAACAAGATAGATATGTTGTCTTCTTTCATCCCGGTAAAATCTTGCTTTAACAAATTCGATCACCTCAAAATATTCTATTATTGCTTAATAAGTAGGTATGTCCGATTGTAAAATAAAGGGTAGTTTGTGCAGTTAGTCTGTCGAGATGGTGACAGATCTTCTGTAAATTTTGTTTTTTTTTCGTTAAAAGTAAAATGTTACCATAATTAAATAGAAGGCTAGAAGCAAGTTCTTCCATAAATATACACCCTATTTTTATTGTCAGATCTCCATCCGGGAAATTTTTAAAGTAATTAATACCAATAAACGAGTGTTATGTAGCACTTACAAAGTTTTCTACTTGTAAGAAAATTGATCACAATTTACCAGTATCCAAACCCAATATAACTCAAGCCCGAGTTGAGTTTAGTGAATTAAGTAGGGATACTGCGATGTAAGGGGCTTCTTTGTGTGTGTAAAATTGTAGTAGAAAATGAATTAGGAAGAGTTAAGAAAATAGAGCTTTCCTAATCAGAAAAGAAAACAAGTTTATTATGGGAGCTCAAATTAGAGCTAGCTTGTTGAAGTAAAAAAAGATTGGTTTCATGGGATAGAATGAGATTTAATGAAAACACTCACATTCAGAACCCGACCTTAAATGCTGGTATGAAGAAAATAAAATAACCCTCAATTCCAAAAAAACAACCTTGTGGATAAGAGGCACTTTGAAAAAATCCACTTAGCTATACCGGCTTATTTTTTAACATTTACGGATAATACGAAGAAAGAAAAGTCACCAGCCATCTCTTGAATTTGCACACCGAGGGGATTAGAAGCAGTTAATGCCGCTTGGACAAGGCCTATGCCTGCTCCTTTACTTTCTTCGGGTTTTGGAGAGTTCCTGAGCTTACGTTTATACTCTCTCAAAGCTTCCCGGTCTAAGGAGTTAATTACTTCGCATTTTTCTTTTAGTCTCGGCACATCCACTTTATAAACCAAGTTACCCGTGATAAGGCGATACGACTCATGATTTTGTAAGATCACCAAGGTTCCTACTTTATCTCGGTTATTGGCAAAATGGTTTTCCTCTTTGGAATAAAAAAGTACATTTTGAGCTAATTCCATAAAAATGGCAAATACTTTTTTTCCCGTTTTTGAATCTTCTTGTTGTAGCTTTTCCCGGATGTCACGGCTAAATTCAGAAAGCAAGACATCGGTGAGGGGGCCTTTATACGAGAGTAATATATTATCCTGACTTATCTGAGTGTGGTACTCAAAAAAGTTAAACTCCTGATTAATGGAATCTTCCATAGCTTTAATAATTACAATGAGTAAATCTGAGCAGTGAATGAATGAAACCTTAAATTTTTTTGGTGTTGATTTCTACTTTAAGGATAAAGAAATAATTACCATCTTCAAATGGAATAAATTGATAATCATGATTCCCGGTAGTTTTTCGGGCAATATCAATTAAACCAAGGCCAGCCCCGCCTTTTTCTGATAGTTTGCCATGTTTAATTTGTTGTACCCACATTTCTTTTAACTCTTCTTTGCTGGCTTGGTTTATTTCATCAAATGCCTCCTTCAAGTTATCTTTTTTCTGTTCTGATACTCGATTGGCCGTAATGATATAATAAGAATCATCTTTCTTGCCAATCATAAACAAACCCTTGCCAAAACTCCCATCATCAGTCAGTTCGTCGGAGTGGCGGGATAAATTTTGTAGGGTTTCTACCATAACGTGATAGACCTTACGAATGGTTGCGTGATCTTCGCTTTTACGCTCCAGGTCATCTTCGGCCATGGATGTAAACATTTTGGTTACTTCGTGATTAAAATCACCTAGATATACTAAATATATCCCATTAGAAAATAATTCGTCGTATATATTCAGTACCGACTTGATAAGGCTTACGTCTAATTTCATATCCCCGTATAAATTCGATTGGAAAAAATGTAAATTCCTTAAAGAATGTATGTTTTCACTTAAATAAGGCAATTATTGTGCAAAATAAAAGGGCACAGGACAATATACGTGTCAATTAATACCCTAGCAATTGCCATTCTACTCAGTTAATGCTTTTTTTCTAAAAAACCTTGCCCAAGCCGAGGTATATCCGGTTTCTCGTTCCAGCTTAGCATTTTAAAAAGAACAATTCCTTTAAAATAACGAATCCTAAGCCAAGCGCAAATTGGAATTGTAAAAATTATATATTTCGATTAATTTCCAGCACCATTTGTAAACATTGAATTTAAATCTTGATGGGCAAAACAGAAGTTACCCTAGGTATTGATATTGGTGGTACCACCACTTGTTTTGGTTTTGTTGACCGGGAAGGTACTATACACGCTGAATCTACCATTGATACCCAAGGTAGAGAAGAGTTTGAGCATTTTTTGCCCCGTATCGTTGATGGCATCGAGACCCTAAGAACTAGCCTTGGAGACCAAATAGAATGGAAGGGGATTGGCCTGGGAGCTCCCAATGCAAATTATTACCGAGGTACCATTGAAGCCCCTCCCAATTTAAATTGGAAGGGGATTATCCCTGTAAAGTCTCACTTTGAAGACAAATTTAACATCCCTGTGGCCATTACCAATGATGCCAATGCTGCGGCCCTGGGTGAAATGAAATTTGGGGCTGCCAAAGGCATGCGTAATTTTATTGTCATCACCTTAGGCACAGGCCTGGGAAGCGGGATAGTTGTCAATGGAGATGTTCTCTACGGGCACAGTGGTTTTGCCGGTGAAATGGGCCATATCTTGCTGCGTAATCACGAACGTAAATGCGGCGACGGTCGCTCGGGTTGCCTGGAAGCCTACGTCTCTGTGACCGGGATCCGTCGGACCATCACGCAATTGTTAGCTACCCGAAATGAAGCCACCCCTCTGCGCAATATTTGCTTTGAAAATCTTAGTGGAGAAGTTATCAGCAAAGCTGCCGTAGAGGGTGATGTGATCGCGCAAGAAGCCTTTGAATATACCGGACAGATTTTGGGCGAAAAACTTGCCGACGTTGTGCTTATCACCAGCCCAGAGGCCATTATCCTATTTGGTGGCTTAGCCAATGCCGGTAATCTCATTATGGAACCTACCCAAAGATACCTAGACCAGAATCTCTTTCATATTTTCAAAGGGAGCGTCCGGCTTATGTTTTCGGAACTGATGAATCAAAATGCCGCTGTTTTGGGCGCTAGTGCCTTGATTTGGCACGAACTCGAGAAGTCCTCCAATGCTTCATAAATACAAGGGTTTGCTGGATATGAGACGTGCCCCAAATCATTTCCAATTCGGATATCTTAGAACTGGCCTAGGCCAGCTAGCCTGTTTGTATAAAAACTTGAGCTAGAAGCATGGGGAGGCGTCTCTTGTTTATTTATTAAATTAATGTGAGCCCCGGATACATATCATCTCCGCTCTTATTTTCTTTGGCTTAGGGATGGAACGGCCTGTTTGAGCTCGTGTGGGCCAGTGGGGCAAGGCAGCGAGTAGTGACAGCCCGACCCGCGCCGGTAAACTTTTTCTATAAAAAACGCTAAGGAATAGCGCGGGGAAGCCCCTAGAATTTCATTCTTTGAAAAAAAGAAAGTCAAATCCAGGCCTCCGGTTCATTAAGAGAATAGTCTTACTAATCCAGGCTCTCAAAGCTAATTTCTCTCATCTGGGAGAAAACGATATCAAACGTACCTTCAAGTTCTTCAAGAAGGCCAGGCAGCTCCCGATGACGCTCGGTATTATCTTCCTTAGCATATTTCTCAATAATACGGATTGTATTTTTTAGGCGGGCAATCCCCATCAAGTTGATAGAAGATTTCAACTTATGCGCAATCTCCCCTACTTCCCACAGGTTTTTATTGGCCAAGTTACTTTTCATATCATGGATAAACCCAGGGGTTTGGGCCAAGAACATTTGGGTCATTTTCATGATCATCTCTTGGTCGTCATCTACCATCTTACGGATATGGCTCAAATCGTAAGTAAGTTCATCCCGTGTAACTTTGCCTAGCGAATCCTCCGGTTGATCCTGGGGGGAACTACTCGCGGTCTCGTTTGAGACCAAATATTTATCTGGCTGAACCACCTGGGCGATCGTATTGAATAACTCGATTGGCTCAAAAGGTTTGGAAACATAACTATTCATGCCGGCACTGAGGTATTTTTCGGCATCTCCCTTAATCGCATTGGCTGTGAGGGCAATTATGGGTATTTCGGAACGCAAACGGCGCCGGATGATCCGGGTAGCTTCCAGCCCGTCCATAATGGGCATTTGTATATCCATCAAGACGACATCGAAATTTCGGTTTTGCAGGCTGTCAATTGCCTCTTTTCCATTTTCCACAACTTCCACTTCCATACCCCATTCATCCAGCAAGGTCGTAGCCAAAAACTGATTGATATCGTGATCTTCTGCCAATAATACTTTGACACCAGTCAGGTTGACGTCTTTTTTTTGGGCTTCTTTCTTTTCTGTTAAATCGGCTTCAGTACCCAATTTCATTTTTAGGGTAAAGTAAAATGTGGTACCCATCCGCTTTTTACTTTTTACTTTGAGTTCTCCCCCAAAAAGGTCTACCAATTGCCGGCTAATAGACAAGCCCAGGCCGGTACCCCCAAACTTTTTATTCACGTCATCCCCGCCTTGGGTAAAACTTTCAAAAATGGTATTGAGTTTATTTTCATCAATCCCGATTCCGGTATCAATTACCCGAAACTCAATAACGTAAAACTCTTCGGAAGCATCTACCAGGATACACTCAAGCTCTACTCTACCTTGATTGGTAAACTTGATGGCATTGTTGACCAAGTTGAGTAAGACTTGATTGAGCCGCACCGGATCTCCGATGAGGACCTTACCAAAAATACGTCGATCTACTTCATAAAACAGCCCCACTCCCTTCTCCTCGGCCCGAAACCGGATGGAATTGCAAAGGCTTTGGATGAGACGGTTTAAATCAAATCCTTCCGACTCAATGTTCAACTTGCCAGCTTCAATCTTAGAAATATCTAAGATATCATTAATAATCACGAGCAAGTTATCAGCCGAGGCTTTGATGGCCTCCTGGTATACGGCTTGCTTGGGGCTCAGGTTAGTTTTTTGTAGTAGGCGGGTCATCCCTAGGATGGCGTTCATCGGGGTGCGGATTTCGTGGCTCATATTGGCCAAGAATTGTTGTTTGGCCCGCCCCCCTTCTTCGGCCTTGACCATCGCCACGCGTAACTGTTCTTCTTGTCGTTTTTGCTGGGTAATATCTTCGGTAAAGATGATAATTCCTTCAATAGATGCTTCAGCATTGTACCAAGGCCTCACCTCCCACTTCAACCACGTTTCGGTACCATCTTCTAAGACCACCTTTTCTTCTTCATTTTTGGCAATGGCACCCTCTAAGCAACTTTCTAAGATTTCTTGCCAATCTTTGGATGATTTGGGGGAAAGTTCATAATAATTGCGCCCTACAATATTGGGATCGATAATGTTATACTCTTCCATCCATTTGGTACTGGCTGCCACATAATTTAAGGATTTGTCAAACATGGCAATGGCAGCGGGGGCTGCCTCAACAAAAGATCGAAGTTGATTCTGTTTTTTGAGTAAGAGTGCTTCTGTCTTTTTTCGTTCCCGAATGTCCCGGGAAAAGATAATGATATAATCTTTCCCGTCCAGATTCATAAGCTGGGCGTGGATTTCAACCGGAAAGCGCGTATTATCAGATAGAATATTTTGACCTTCAACAATCAAGCGTTTGTGGGTTTTAATTTGGGATAGGTACAAACGCCAAGGATTGGCTTGGTCTAGGTCTTGTATTTTGGAGGAGAGTATTTCCTGATTTAAGGCTCCAAGCCTCAGTCCGGCTTCTCGGTTATAAAAGACTAAATTGCCATCGATATCACAGATTTGGATGGCGTCATCAAATTGATCAATCCATTTTTTCAACAAGCGAAGTTGTTCATCTATTCCGATGGATTGTTTTTGATTTCTTACCCAAAGTTTGATCTCTTGGGGAAAGTTTTCAATTTGAATAAATTCGGCCCTTACCTCACACGGTATAATATCCCCCTTCCTGTTTACCAGGGGCAAATAGTAAGATATTATGGGGATTGCTTGGCTCATTTGGGTATTAAAGTAATCTTCAAAACGAGACCGGGCATCCTTCCGAATCAGGTTTCGGAAAGGTATCCCTAAAATTTCTTCTATGGGGTAATCTATCAAATAACGCCCTTGTGAATTGGCATAAAGTAAATTCCCTTCTTGGCCGATCCGGAAAAAGGTATCAAAGGCCAACTCAGAAGCCATCGTATAAGGTGCTGGATCGAACTCAGAATTTACATCGGATGCAATGGTTAGGCTAGGCGACTCCACGTCGGGGGTGATGGGTTTTAAGCCTTGGATTAAGGCCTCGGCAAAATGCAAAAGAAGCCTTTGCCACATACGTTGGTGGCGAGAGAGCCATGGGTCATAGTCCCAACTTGCCTCCCAAAGGCTGGCAAGTTGTTCTTTATGCAAAAGCAATATGTAGGGTTTTTCGGCATCTAGGTTTAAATCTGGGTTTCTTTGGATCAATTCGCGGATAGCCGCGTGCTGGGGCCTTAGGTATTGGACTCCTTGTTCACTCAGGGCATTTTCTTTGAGTAATTCCAAGCCTCCCTTGCCCTCCATAGCGCTTTCGGTACGATAGATTAGATGGCTTTCCAAAAAATGGCCACCCGCTCCGGCATTTGGTAAAGCCCAGACCCAAACCCGGTCAAATCCTAGTTGTTGGCAGGTAGGGGGGATAAATACCTGGCAGAGTTGCTCAGGGTCGGATCCTGGGGAGATCAGCAAAGAAAGATTGAAATAGGCGTTGATCAACTTTGTTGAGCCATCATTCCGGGTTTCCATATTCATAGTGAAAGGAATTAATTCAGTTCAGGTTTGGGAGGAGGCCCATGGGCTTACCTATCCATAGGCACAACACCCTCTTCAGCAAGATTAGCCAAAGCTAAAAAATCAGGTTTCTGTGTATTTCAAGCGGGTTAAAGAATCAACTTATATATACGAAGTGGTCTGGGATTGGTTAATCTTCATACTCTCCGTCTTCATTCTTTAACATACGATAAATTGTAGATTTCCCAATATCCAATTTTTGCGCTACAAGCATCACATTATTCTCGTATTTCTCCAGAAAGTGTTTGATGATGCGATTGGTGTATTCCCTGAGCGTAGTTTCTTCCATCATGATGTCAGACATGGATGTTGCTGAGTTGAAAGAAATACTATCCTCTTCAATAACATCTTCATTGGCCATCACGGCCGAAAGCTCCATGACAGCTTTCAACTCTCGGACATTACCAGGAAATGGATACTTGAGAAGCTTTTTCTGGGCTCCAGATGATACACTCATCTTAGGGAGTTTGTTATCTTTGCAAAACTCATCAATAAAGTGTTTGGCCAATAGTAAGATATCATTGCCACGGTTACGTAAAGGTGGAACTTTGATGGGCAATCCCAGTAAGCGGTAGTATAAATCTTCTCGGAAGTTTTTCTTACGCACTTCTTCGGCCAAATCCTTGTGGGTAGCCACGATCACGCGCACATCAATCTTAATGAGTTCATTCCCCCCTACGCGGGTGAGTTCTTTTTCCTGTAATACCCGAAGGAGTTTGGTTTGCATATTGAGGTCCATTTCCCCAATCTCGTCCAGGAAGATGGTTCCTTTATGCCCCTCCTCAAATTTCCCGATGCGTCGGGTAGTGGCTCCGGTAAAGGCCCCTTTCTCGTGGCCAAAAAGTTCACTCTCAATGAGGTCTTTGGGAATCGCGGCCACATTCACGGCCACAAAATTCCTTTTAGATTTAGTCGAGTTATAGTGGATGGCCTTAGCCACCAATTCTTTCCCGGTTCCCGTTTCACCTGTGATAGAAACCGTGATATTGGTATTGGCTGCTTTTTCCATCAAGCTGAACACTTTCTTGATGGCCGGACTATTTCCTTTGATGACCTTTCCAAATTCGTACTTTTTACCAATCTCCTCTTGAAGGTGAGTAATTTTGTCTTCCAGGCTTATTTTCTCTCGGATGTGTTTTACCGTCAGCCAAATTCGCTCCCGGGCTTCTTCATCCTTGACAATATAATCATAGGCACCTTCTTTGAGTAATTGAACAGCCGTGGAAATGTCCTCCTGACCAGAAATAATAACCACGGGAATATCCGGATATTGCGTTTTAAGTTTTTTGAGCAGCTCACCTCCTGACATATCCGGCAAAGAGTAATCGAGCGTAACTAAGGCGGGTTTACGGTGGATATTGTTTAGAAAATCTTTGGCGTTCCCAAAGGTTTCCACTTCATAATCCGGATTTAGAGAAAGATGATAAGACAACAATTGGGCGTACATTTCATCATCTTCTACAATAAAAATTTTAAAAGAATCCATCTCGTGCTGTAATTAGTCAAATAAACTGGAATACATTATTTAAAAAAAAGATGCTCCCAGGGAACACTTTCCCTAAGTGCCCTTTTGTTTATGTGTGTACAAGGGTATTCATCAAACTGGGATGCCCGCCACTATTACAAGTTGGGTAGTAAACTTTTGTGAGGGCACCAGACAATGCCCATTTTGGGGCTAGCAGTTTGGTCAAGGCGAACACAATGCAGGATTTTAATCTGGAAGAACGAATATACTTGGTATTAATCTATTGTGTACTTTGATTTAAAATGGGAGAAAACGCTCCCTACTGTACACAATTACCCCTATGTTTTGTAAGGGCATTCACTTGTATAAAGATTCATTTGTAAAGTGGTCCTAACTTTCTTATCCATTAGTACAAGACTGAAAATTTTATCTAGAAAAGAGATTTAATTTACAAATGAGAATTTTTCCCATTATCTTTTACGAAGATCAACCCAAAAAGATTACGTTTACACGCAGAATAGAATAAAAAAATAGCAAGTAACTTTCAGGAGCCTTAGTTTAAAAGAAAAATCGGATATTTACAGGTATAAGTAAACTTCATCCCTAAGAAAATGAGTAAAAAACAAAACTTTGGACTATTCGTGTTGGCTGGAGCCCTTGCCGCGGGGGTATACATTTGGTACAAGGGTAAAAAGCCTACTTTTCAGATCTTGGAGTTTGATAACCGCGACCAGTCGGTAAAATGGCAATATGGCAAAATCATCAACGTGGTCAAAGCCGGGCAAGAAGACACATACCGTAGTAGCCCTGATTCTGATTTTTTTGTAAATGTTGCTCCTATTGAGGAAAAAGACCAAATTATCGGTATCCGTTTTAACTTTTTGGGCAAGGATACCCGAGAGCCTCGCTTTGTGTATTTTCAATAGGTAAATATTCGGCCCATCATTTCAAAGACTTCGTGTTACAAACCGGCCAAATATTACATCAAAAGTACATGAATTGGCCCTAGTTGGGCTAGCATACATGGGGGTGCTGCCTTGATACACCCGTTCCTATGAATGAAAAGTCTGGGGCTTGCCCGCGCTAAGAACTATGGGTCCATGGTATAGAAAAAAATTACCAGCGCGGGCCGGGCTCTCACTACTCGCCGGCCAACCCACAGCCAGCGGCGGGCTCAAACATGCCGTTCCATCCCTAAGCCAGGAAAAAAAGAAATCCCATGCTTCTTAATCAAGAAGATGGGATTAATCTTAAAAGCTCAAACAAGAACAGTCTTTAGTCGGGCTTATCGGTAAAAAACTTATTATTTCCTAAGAGTTGATTTTCATCGTTCAAATTGAAGCGAGAAATGTCATTCTCAGAAGAGTGAGGAGGATCAATAAGCTTTACATTACGCCGAAGGTAAGCCGGCACCTCAATTTTTTCTTTCAAACCCTCATGGGTCTCCAGGCTTTTGCTCAACTTGCGCAATTTATTGATGCGCTCATCGGCCTGCTGCGACAGTTTTTCTTTCTTGAGGTCTATTTCTGATTTCTGAATAGCTTGAGGAGAAACATCAGTTGCGTTTTGAATATCGCCGCTTTCATCAACCTCATCATCCAGATTAAATACTATTTTCTTGGTATCGGTCTCCGCTGAGGGCTCTTCCTTATCGGTGGTTTTGGTATTGACATCAAATACAAAACTTCGATCATCTTCCTGTTTCTTTTCAGGAGTAGGGTTTTCTGCGGGTTTCGGAGTGGCTTTTACGAGGGGCTCACCAAACTGGTTGGCCTGGCTTTGCGATTGTACGTCTTCAAAGCCAGTAGCTATGATAGTCACCTGGATACTATCTCCCAGCGAAGTATCAATACCCGTACCGAAGATCATATCGGCATCATCTCCTACTTTTTCCTCAATATATTCGGTAATGGAAGTCAATTCTTCCATCTGGAGCTCTCCCTTATCGCCCGACATAATAGAAAGCAATATTTTCTTGGCGCCGTGGATACTCTTACTATTGAGTAGCGGAGAGTTTAAGGCTTCGTGAGCAGCCCGGATAGCCCGGTTTTCTCCTTCGGTTTTGGCCGATCCCATCACCGCCGCCCCCGAGTTGCGCATAACGGTTTTAACATCCTCAAAGTCAACATTGACGTATTGAGGAACTGTAATAAGTTCGGCAATCCCCTTAGCGGCAGTAGCCAAGATATCATCGGCTTGGGCAAAAGCCTCACTCATCTTGAGGTTCCCATAGATCTCCAAGAGCTTATCATTAGAAATCACCAGCAAGGTATCGCAAGTTTCACGAAGGGCCCCTACCCCCATTTGGGCGTATTTCTTTTTACGTTTTCCTTCAAAAGTAAAGGGAGCGGTTACGATAGCAACCGTCAAGACCCCCAATTCGCGGGCTATTTCGGCTAATACCGGGGCTCCACCGGTTCCTGTACCCCCTCCCATACCAGCTGTAATAAAAAGCATCTTGGTATTGTGGCTCAGAAGCTCTCGTATTTCTTCCTTACTTTCGAGGGCAGCTTCTCGTCCGATTTCCGGATTAGCTCCGGCTCCCAGACCTTCGGTGAGGTTGGCCCCGATTTGTAATTTGGCAGGTACCGGGCTGAGGCTTAGGGCTTGTACATCGGTATTACAAACGATAAATTCTACATCTTTTATCCCCCGGTTGTACATATAGCTCACGGCATTACTACCGCCACCTCCTACTCCAACCACTTTGATAATAGACTTAGGGTTGGCGGGCATACTAAATTCGTACTTTTTATCTTCCATATGCTATACCTTAATCAAGTATTGGGCGGTTTTAATAATCGTCCCGATTGTCTAGGTCGTCAATTAATAAACCTTTGGTTCTTTCTATAATTTTTCGGAAAAAGTCGGAACTTCCCCCGGTGTTTTTCTCATTTTTGAGCGTTTTGACATTGGCCACCGTTTGCTGATACCGGTTATGGCGATCATCCAGGGCTCTAAATCCGGCTAAGACCAATCCCACGGTGGTAGCGTACATAGGGCTTTTGGCTACTTCTACCTTGGTTTTGCCTAAGTATTCGTTGGGGTGGCCTACGCGAGCATCCATTTGGGTCATGTATTGGAAGAGTTTTTGGCAGTGTTGCAATTGCGAGCCTCCTCCGGTGATGACCAAACCTCCTACTAATTTATTGACATAACCCGACTTAATCAACTCATTGTGAACCAACTCAATAATTTCTTGCATGCGGGCCTCAATGATGTGTGCCAAGTTACGTACCGAAATTTCTTTGGGTGGTCTATTACGCAAACCAGGAATGGATACAAATTCATTCACATTGGCTTCTTCGGCAATTGCCTTCCCAAATTTCACTTTCAAGCGTTCGGCCTGGCCTTCCATTATTTTGCAGCCTTCTTTAATATCGGCGGTTAAGCTGTGCCCTCCAAAGGGGATAACTGCGGTATGCCGTATGATATTTTCGTAAAAAACGGCTACATCGGTAGTTCCCCCACCAATATCGACCAAGGTTATACCGGCTTCTTTTTCCTCGTCGGTCAACACGGACATGCTGGAAGCGATAGGCTCGAGAATGAGGTTTTCAATTTCCAAGCCGCTACGCTTTACGCATCGGTTAATATTTTTAATCGCACTGGTTTGGGCCGTAATGATATTAAAGTCAGCTTCCAGGCGCACGCCCGACATACCTACTGGTTCTTGAATGCCCGTTTCAAAATCGACTGTGTAGTCTTGGGGCATTACGTGAATAATTTCATTACCTGGTGGCGTGACCGTCCGGTACATTTCATTGGTCAAGCGATTGACATCCTCCAGGGTGATTTCATCATCCGACTCTCGGTTGATGCTCCCCCTTTGGGTAATACTTTTAATGTGTTGCCCGGCTATACCGACGTTTACCACTCGAATGTCAATGCCCGACTGTTTTTCTGCCTCCTCAATCGCTTCAATGATGGCGTTGACAGTCTTATCGATATTGGTAACCACCCCGCGGATTACTCCGTGAGATTCGGCTTTGCCCATACCTAGGATTTCGATTTTGCCGTATTTGTCTTTTCTACCTACTAGAGCACAGATTTTTGTGCTTCCAATGTCTAGACCTACGACGATCTTTTCTTTTTGCATTACTCGCAAATAATTTGGTTGTCATACTGGAGACTGATGGTTTTATAGGCATTCCAACCCTTCACAGGCAGGATTTCCATATAAAAAGTCCATAATTTCTCCAACTTATCCCTAAAGTTAGTTAATTTCCCTAAGATAACCCGATGGGCTCCGGCTTGTAAGTAGAGCGTCGCCATTCGGTTTTTATCTAGAAAAACCTCACTGATTTCGGAGCGCCAAAATGGTTTGGCATGCACCTCATTCAAGAAAGCCAACAAATCCCGATCTTCCCGTTGAAAATCTGGGCTTATGGAGTCTTTTTCCCAAGCAACCAAGGGAACCCGAGCCGTGTACCAATCTACTGCCGGCATTATTTTCCCCAAACTATCTATGTAAAAGTCGGCCCTATCGGCTCGAACAAAGCGAGCAATTGGTTTTGAGAGCGCTACCTCTACAAAGACATCCCCTTGTAGATTACGCGCAATTTCGCATTCTTTTACAAAGAGATTTTCTTCAATTTTATTTTCTAAGCCACTCAGCGAAATATCTGCGTGGGTCGCTTTATTCAACTTTACGGGACCCGCTTCGTCCATAATTTTATAGACCATGCTCGAGTCTAGAAAGTAGTTATTTTCTTGATTGTAAACTTGAATAGAAACCAAGCCTACCGGACGATACCGAATATAACGTTCTAACAAAAAAGCCATCAAGAGCCCCAAGCCTATACCCAGGGCCCACTTCACTTGCCATTTGATATGTATTTTCTTAGAACTAGTCATGAATGAGTCTCCTCAATTGATTTTGGATTGCCTCTGTCCAACGACCAATGCTGCCTGCCCCGATACTTAAAACCACCCAAGGTCCTACTGGAACCTGTAAATCATCTGCAATTTTTTCTTCCGAACTTAAAACTTTATTATCTATACTGAGATTGTTAAAGATAAGTTTCGAATCTACTCCCGGAATAGGTTTTTCCCGAGCCGGGTAAATTTCAGTTAGCACCACTTCATCGGCCAAAGATAGGCTTTCGGCAAATCCCTTGGCAAAATCCCGGGTCCGGCTAAAAAGGTGCGGTTGAAAAATAGCTGTCACCCAAAAATTGGGATAGGCTTTACGAACTGAGCGTAATAAGGCCGCAATCTCTACCGGATGATGCGCGTAATCATCAATGTAAACCAGCTGGGGAGTTTGGATGAGGATATCATAGCGTCTTTCTACTCCTCGAAAGGTAGATAGGGCACGCTGAATGTCCTCGAGAGATATTCCAAGAGAAAGGCAAAGGGCTATAGCCGCTGTAGCATTTTCCACATTATGAATCCCTCCCATGGGCAGATGAAACTTTCCCAATTTTTCTGTCCGACGGTAGCAGGAAAACTCCGTGCCATGTTCTCGAACCTCTAGTTCATCCGACCAAAAATCCGCGGGCTCAAAGAGAGTGTATTCACGGATTTCATGCTGATTTTTTTTTATACCATGGGTTAAATCTAAAGCTTTTTTTATAAAAAGTGAACCATTTGGCGCAATTTTTTTGACAAAATGGGCATATGAGGCCTGCATTTCTGCGAAATTTTCATAAATATCCAAATGATCCGGATCCATTGAGGTGATCACGACTGCATTGGGAGACAGATGATGGAAGGAGCGATCGTATTCATCGGCCTCTACCACCATCCAAGTTTCTTGGCCCAACTCCCCTCCCAATATTAAATTTGAATCGTAATTATGCAAGATTCCTCCTAAAAAAGCCGTACAATTTTTTCCCGCTTGCTGCAGGATATGAGCGATCATCGAGGAGGTGGTTGTCTTGCCGTGCGTCCCGGCCACCGCAATGGTAAAATGGTCCCGAGTGGCCCAACCCAATACTTCAGCCCGTTTATGCAAAGCATAGCCTTGCTCCCGAAAAAAGCTTAGCTCAGGATGATCTTTGGCTAAGGCCGGGGTGTATACCACCAGCACCTCTTCTTGGTGCGCCGGATCTTTAAAAAGAGCTGGTATCTGATCAAGACCCGCTTGGTAATGAATAGCCATTCCTTGACGGGATAAGGCTTGGGTAATGGGGGTTTCGGTACGATCATAGCCTGCAACTTTATCGGCTTTGTCTACAAACCAACGAGCCAGGGCGCTCATACCAATGCCTCCTATCCCAAGGAAATAGATGTATTTAAAAGACTCAATCATAATACAAAGCTCTTAAAAAAAAATGTAATCCTTTGGTTCAGAAATCCTCTAATTTCTATGAATATATTAGTATAAAATTGTCCTTTACAAACTAAATTAAGGTATTAGCTATTCAAATTTGCTAATCCCATTTTAAAACCCTATTAAAGGTACTTCGTACCAAATATTTCTCTTGTACTATGACAAGTAATACCCCTATTACCACTAAGCAAGACTACCAGATTATTTTCCCACAAGTCAAGAACTTACCCGATCAAGATGAAGAATGGTTTATCCTGGACTTCGGGGACCGGCTTGAAAAAATCAAGTTTCACGATTATAATCGGATCTTTGAAATTGAAGGACTGTATGAGAAAGTGTTTTACGACAACCTGGAGTGCAAATCACCCAAGGTCGTGAGTAATTTATTAATGGAAGTCCTAGAAGAAAATGGCGCTAGTCCGGATGAACTTCGGGTACTAGATTTTGGCGCAGGCAACGGTATGGTCGGTGAAGAGATAAAAAACTCAGGAGCCGAGATCTTGGTAGGAGTGGATATTCTCCCCGAGGCCAAAATGGCTACCGAAAGAGATCGCCCAGACGTCTACGAGAATTATCACGTGGTGGATATGACTGACAGTCAAGAAATTGCCCAGGTAGGTCTTGAAGAAGTAAAATTTAACAGCTTGGTGACTGTAGCGGCCCTAGGTTTTGGAGATATCCCAACCGATGCTTTTGTCAATGCTTTTAATTTGGTTAAAAATGAGGGCTATGTAGCATTTAACATCCGGGATAAATTCTTGACCAACCATGATGATTCTGGTTTTAAGGAAATCATTCAGGATATTGCCCAAGACAGTTTAGAAATAGCCAAAACTGAGACCTATTGCCATCGCCTTGCCCTCAATGGAGAGCCTTTAAATTATCAAGCCATTGTAGGACGTAAAGTCCAGGATATCGAGCTTTAATATATTGTTTTGTATCCCAAACCGCTGGTTGATTCAGATCTGCCAGTGGTTTTTTTATGCCCTCTGTACAAATTAAACGTATTATTGGAAACCATAGGAGGTAAAAACAGCTTAGGGATGGAGCGCATGTTTGAGCCCGCCGCTGGCATGAGCCTTGGCCGGCGAGTAGCGAGAGCCCGACCCGCGCGGCAGGATATATTTTTTTTGGGCACGCATGTCACAGCGCGGGGAAGCTCCCATATATTCCTCTAGAATTTTGAAAAAAACACGTTATTTGTATTGGCATTACTTGAGCAAAACTTCTCTTTCATTAGCTCGTGTATGGAAGAAATACCTACTGTATGCGTGCTTTCATTAAATACCTAATCCTGTGCTGGGTGATCGGCGGTTCGGGACTAACTTTCTTGCCAGCTCAAGTAAGCCCCGAGCAAAAAGATGCCTACTGCAAGGCGCTTTTTGCCCGAGATAGTGCCCAAATCTTTGCCCTGATACAAGCTGGGGTAGACCCTAATACCCAATGCTATTACACAACTTCCCGGGTAAAAGGCATTCGTCGCATCCCTATTGTGGATCATTTTGTAGAAAGAGTGTTCCACACCCAAAAAAAGTACAAAACCTTCGAGCACGAGACCAACCTGTTGATGGAAAGCATCCGTTTTCACAAACCCGCTTGGTTGGAACGGGTACTAAGCTCAGATTCGGTTTGTACAGACTGTGCCGTGGATAATAAAAACCCTATTGTATTGGCGCTGGAAGAAAAAGCCAAACTACATCGGAGTAAGCGAGATGAAAAAGATATCGATAGGATTGTCCAACAGTTGTTAAGCCGGGCACACATGCAAGGAGTAAGCCCTTATGTGTACCTGGCCGTCGAGACGGGCGACTATGATTTAGTAAAGCAGTTACTTACCGCTGGGGCCTCTCCAGATTATATCAAACCAGAAAACCGCTCTCCTAAAATCGCTTTGTTTCACGCCCAAGATGACCCGACTATGGTAGATCTCTTGATCCGAGCGGGATCTGACCCTAGGTGGGCCGAAAGTCCTTACAAGCCCTATCTAAATGAATTGCTGCAAAACGGAGATACCCTTAGCTTCTTGGCCATTCCTCAAAAATCGCCTTTGGATATGCCCGATATTGTCTATTTGAGGGCTGCCATGGAAGAAAATAAATTAGAGCTATTGAGGCATTTGCTCAAACAAGGCTTCCAAGCCATCCCGCCTCGGGCCATCTACAAACAAACGGCCTTTGATATCGCCCTCATTGAGGAAAACAAAGAAGCTATTGCCCTCTTAACTGAATATGTTGGCACTCCTACGTATTACACCAAGCCCCAGGTTCCGAAGATGTCTTTTGCTTTTTATCAATATTTGCGGTCCATCTCGGCCATAGAGCCTATAGACATTTCGTATGGCCAGGTTCGGGATATTGCCAAGGCTTCTGACTTTGCTTGGTTAAAATACTATTTGGAAGAAGGTGGTGACCCGAATGTGGAGGTCCTTTTTAGTAAGAGCCTTTTGATGACATGTATCGAGATGCCTCAATTTGTTACCTTACTTCTTAGCCATGGGGCCGATCCCAACCAAAGTTCGGGTATGAACAAGGGCACTCCCTTGTATCAAGCTATCCAAAATGAGGACTTGGAAGTCATCCAATTACTTGTGGGGGCTGGGGCCGATATTAATCAAGAAATAGGAAAGACCTTTCATAAAAATCATACGCCCCTGCAAGAGGCCATAGAGAAGGGGAATTTGGAGATTACGAAGTATATCCTTCAAGCTGGGGGCCAGTTATCAGGAGGCCAAAGTCCTTTATTCGTAGCCAGTGAGGAGGGCGATTCCCGCTTGGCTCGTTTTTTTATGGATCTAGGCGTTTCGGTCAATGAGGCCTTTGCCGGGTATACCCCCCTACTAAAAGCGGCCCAAGAAGACCATCTCGACTTAATCCGCTTGTTGGTCGATCATGGGGCGGAGCTAAATGCACAAATTAGTTATTCCAAGGAGACAGCCCTGATACTGGCCCTCAAAAATAAAAACCTAGAGGCCTGTCAGTTTTTGATCCAGGCCGGAGCTGATGTGAACCTGGCCGATACGTTTGGCTATACCCCACTCATGCGCTCGGTCAAACTGATCCAAATCGATATTATGCGCTTATTGCTGGAAGCAGGAGCCGATAAAAGCATCCAAAACCGCCGCAATAAACGACGAACGGCGTATGACTATGCCGCCGAGCATTCCAAACTTAAGCACCATCCCGATATTTTAGAAATGCTCCGGGTGGTAGAGTAGCCGCTTAGGCTGAAACAGGGAATAAAATGGGCTTGATCCCGGTTTTCAGGGCAAAAATTGGGATATAATGCGTGCTTTTCTCTAAATTTCTTGATATACTTGGATAGCATTCAGAATTCTCCTCCCTGCATTTTTCATCCAGCCTTGGTTAAAATATTCCGAAAACTTGGACGTACTTCTATGATTCACGTAAAAGCTGTTTTTGTAAGCCTCCTACTCTTTGGTGTGAGCTGTACAAGCTTACTATTTGCCCAGAGTAATCAAGGCCTGGATACCCTCATTGCTAAGTTAGACCATAAGATGAGTGTGGCCAGCCGGGCTGAATTGCTCAACGAAATTGCCTATCGGACTACCTTTGCCCAGCCTGATGAGGGTATCAAACGCAGCAATAAAGCCCTTACTTTTGCTCAAGAAAATCAAGTAGCCAGCGCAGAAGGGGAAGCTTTTTTTAACCTGGGGATGGGTCACTCCATTCGAGGTAGACAAGACTCGGCGGCGACTTACATGCAAAAAGCCATTACTGTATTTCAAAACATTCCCGATAGCATGGGGATGGCCCGTAGCCACAATGGTTTGGGCAATATTTACCGGGCTCAAGGAATCTTACCCGTAGCCCTGGAACACTTCTTACAATCCCTTCAAATTAAGGAAGCGGTGGGAGCCCCCCCCATCGAAATTGCCGGCTCGTATATTGGTTTGGGAACTGTTTTCATCAGTTTAGAAGCATACGAAAAAGGCATTGTGTATCTCAAAAAGGCGCTTGCTCTCTTCCAAGAATTAAAAAGTGATAAGGGAATAGCTGCATCTGCTACCAATGTGGCTTTTGCTTACCTAAAATTAAAAGCTCCCCAAGAAGCCAAAACCTACTTAAGCACGGCATTTGAAGCCGAAAGTAGAGGGGGCAATAAAGAAGGGATGGCCAAAGTGCTTACCAACCAGGGAAATGCTTATATAGACTTGAAAGACTGGGAAAAGGCCCGAAGCTCCTACAAGCAGTCCATTAAAATCATGCAAGAATTAGGTCAAGTAACAGAACAAGCCTCTCCCCTCTTGGGCTTGGCCATATTGGAAGATTCTCTTCAAAATACCCCAGAGGCCCTAGCAAAGGCTCAATTGGCATTAGCATATGCCCGTCAGGGAGGCATGCAAAAGGTCGAGAGTGATGCTTTAAAAATCCTATCTGAGCTCTATGCCTCTCAAAACCGCTCTCCCGAAGCTTTTCAAGCGTATAAAGAACATGTTTTATTGCGGGACAGCCTTCTCAGCCAAGAAAATCAACGCAAGGTAGGGCAGCTAGAAGCGCAGTATACCTACGAAAAAAGGGAAAAACAACTCAAAGTTGAGCAAGCCCGTCGGGAGTTTGCCCTCACGCAAAAATTGGCTCGGCAGCGCTTCTTCCAGATCCTTTCCCTTGTCATACTGGCCTTTTTGCTGACCATCGCCGTGATTTATTACCGGTACAGTCGTCGACTACGCCAACTCAATGCTACCAAGGATAAGCTTTTTGCCATTGTGGCCCACGATTTAAAAAATCCGCTTTCGGCTTTTCGGTCTATCACCCAAAGTCTTTCCCAAAATATTGGACAAATCTCCCAGGATGAAATCACCTACTTCCTGGAAAAAATCAATAAATCTTCCCATCAATTATATGAGCTTTTGCAAAATCTCTTGCAATGGGCCATCAGTCAAACGGGGCAATTGGATTTCAAACCCCAAGCCATTTTGCTAAGTCAAGCCTCCCAACAAGAAATAGATGCCCTGCAAACCCATGCCGAGCTGAAAGCCATTCGAGTTGAAAATCAAGTCAGCGAAGGTTTAGAAGTAGAAGCTGATCCCAAAATGATTTCGCTAATTATTCGAAACCTCCTTTCCAATGCACTTAAGTTTAGTAATCCCGAAGGAGAAGTGAAGCTCTTTAGCACCCTCAAAAATGGACAAGTAGCCTTGTCTATTCAAGACAAGGGATTGGGTATCTCCCCTGAAAACCAGACAAAGCTCTTTAAAATTGAGGAAGATGTTTCCAAAATTGGGCAATCTCCTGAAAAAGGAACGGGTTTAGGTCTCATTCTTGTCAAAGAATTAGTCGAGAGGCAGTCTGGAGATGTATGGGTACAGAGTACGCCCGGGCAAGGCAGCACCTTTACGTTTACGTTACCCAAGATTTAAAAAAAGCTTGGCGAGTTCCTCAGGAAAATAAACAGCGTATATGATCGAGAATATTTCCATTATCATTGTTGATGATCACGAAATTGTAAGAGACGGAATCAGGGCCTTGATGTTGGGGCATCCCAAAATCCGGGTTATGGCCGATGTACCCAATGCTATGTATCTCTTTCAAGCCCTAAAGCAGGACAGCCCTGACTTAATTTTATTAGACATTGCCCTTCCGGGCACCTCCGGAATCGAGATTTGTAAGATTATTCAAAAAGAATATCCTCATATTCGGGTTTTGATGTTGAGTGCCAACACGCAAGAAAATTATATATTATCTTCTGTAAAAGCGGGAGCCCGGGGATTTCTCCCCAAGGATTGTTCTAAGAAAGAGCTCTTTGAAGGCATTATTGCGGTACACCGCGGCAATTTATATTTTGGTCGTAACATCACGACGGCCGTATTCCAAAGTTTTGCCCGACAAATCCAGCAAACCCCGCAGGAAGATTTGTTTCCCCTCAGCGACCGGGAAATGGAAGTGCTTCTCGGCTTTGCCCGCGGTATGAGCTACAAAGAAATCGCCGATGAACTCTCCGTCTCGGCCCGGACGATTGAGTCTCACAAAAAGAGCATTTTTGAGAAGTTAAACTTCCAGAATAATGTAGACCTGGTAAAATATGCCATCCGAGAAGGCTTAATTCCGCTCAATTAAGCTCCCATATGCCGCTTTTTTGGGGCTTCCCCGCGCAATGAAGGAAGTGGTACAAGCAAATAAGTTAGCCGCGCGGGGCGGGCTCTCGCTACTCGCCGGCCCACCCACCACCAGCGGCGGGCTCAAACATGCCGCTCCATCCCTAAGCCAATTTAGAAACTGTTTCCGTTTATATATTGGGGCGGCAATGAGCCATTTAACTCGCAAATGCGGGCCTTTTTCATCGACAAAAACTAAACGTAAACCGTTTCTTGAAAGACTTTCCTGCTTGTTTTTTTTCCTAAGAAGCGCTTGAGTAAACCAAGATATTTGAAACTAAGTCTGAAGGCCTTCGGTTGCTTATGTACCTTTTCGTTCAGATTTGGCCCCCTACGTAATTTCCCCAAAGCATTTTCCGGGAATTTCCCCATTGTCTTTCCGGCCGCACTTCCCTTCTTTTGTAATGTGCAAAAACAAAGAAAATAGCCCCGGTAATCGCGCAAACCTAGCGTATGCACTGAATAAAATTACAGATTCTGCTCCAGCCTGTAGAATATAAAAGAAACCGGATCGGCTGTGGAGTTTTTTTTGCCAACCCGTGAAAGCAGGACTATCAAAACCCTCCCCTCCGTTTGATAGTAATATTCTTTCTAAGCGGCCCGAAATTTCGGGCCGTTTTTTATTGGCCATTTAGGCCATTTCTTCTCTTAAATTTAAGGAAGCCCGCCAAAATAATAGGGTCGCTACCAAGCTCCCAATAACCGGAGCAATCAGCGCATACCTCAAGGACTCATTCCCAAATTGGGGAGTTAACATGTCACTCAAAAAACCTACGGTGAGGGGGCCCAGGCCTAAACCAATCAGATTCAACACAAAAAAGAGAATGGCTGAGGAAAAAGCCCGCATTTCGGGAGGAACCAGGCCATGGGTCACTGCTATGGATGGGCCTAAGTAACTGGTATTTAAAATATTGACAATCAAAATGAAAGTCAAAGCCCCGGCGGCTTGATCCCAGGCAAGAAAAGCTATGGCAAAGGGCAAACCTAAAATAATAAATAGGGAAGGGACCCGTAAATACCAACGTTTATCTTTCTTGCCTAAGCGATCGGCCACGATGCCCCCAAAAATAGTACCTATTCCGCCCCCTACTCCCAGGATTAGACCCAAGGCCGTACCAATTTCACCACTTTCCATCCCGTGGACCCGGGAGAGAAATGGGGGGAGCCAATTACCTATGCCGTATTGGCCAAAAGCATGCAAACCCGTGGCCAGGGCCAGCAAGATAAAACTTCGTTTGCCCAATAAAACTTTGAGCACTTCACCCGTACTAAACGATTTTTTATCGCTCAACTGCACTTGATCGTAGGCCCCTCTTTGGGGCTCTTGCACCAAGAGCCAAAATAGTAGGGCATAGATTACTCCCGGAATTCCGAGATACAAGAAAGCCGCTCGCCAGCCATAATTCTCGTCCAAGAAACCGCCCAGGGTATATCCTATCAAAATACCCATGTAAATTCCTGCCGAATATACGGCTAGGGCAGTGGCTCGCCGATTGGGAGGAAAATAATCAGAAATCATTGCGTGGGCCGGCGGGCTACCCCCCGCTTCTCCTACTCCTACTCCTATCCGCGCCAAAAGTAACTGCCCATAGTTTTGAACCACCGAAGAAAGGGCGGTCATACTACTCCAAATAATCAAAGACAAAGAGACGATATTGCGGCGATTACTCCGGTCGGCCCAACGGGCAATAGGAACCCCCATGGTAACGTAAAATATGGCAAAGGTGAAGCCGGAAAGCAAGCCCAACTGGGTATCGTTTAGATTCAAGTCAGACTTGATAGACTCCTGAAGAATGACAAGGATTTGCCGGTCTACAAAATTAAAAATGTAGACGATGGTAAGCATCAAGAGGACAAAGTTGCGATAGCCCACGCTATACGGACTTTTGGGTAATTGGGGTTCAGACATAGGGGTAGACAGGCCTGGGCTTGGCAAACATATAGCCCTTGATTTTTAGATAAATTGTCCGAACCAATTTAGGCATTAAATCGGAAAGCTTAGAAGAAAAGTGCAAAAGGAGCTATGAAAAAGAAAATTTACTGGCAGGCACTTCCTTTGGCTACCTATGACATTACTTGTAATTTTCTGATTTTCAACACTTTAAAAAAATGCGAATTCAAGATAAATTACCAGTTTGAAATGTCATTGCAAAGACTTGTGTGCCTGCACATACCCCGTTAGGGATGGAGCGGCCTGTTTGAGCTCGTGTGGGCCTGGTGGGGAATGGCAGCGAGTAGCGAGAGCCCGGCCCGCGCCGCTAGGTTTTTCCTTACTTAACACCCTATATCCTTAGCGCGGGCAAGCCCCAGATTCTTACTTAGTTTCAGAATTTGGCTTATGGAAGCGTTTAGCCCCAATAAAATGAGCATATACCTCTTGCTCCGCAAATTTTTCTAGCGGCCAAATGACGGGTTTGCCTACAAAGCGGGCCAAGTGAATTGCTTTGTTGTTGCCTAAGTATAGGCCAATGTGTGCCCCCCAAGCTTTAGGTTCATAGTTCCATAAGAGCACATCCATGGGGGCCAGTTCTTGTACCTTCTGCGAATATTGGGTATCGTCCCATAACTCACTGGAACGAAAAGGGGGAATGTGGTACCCATAATAACGTAGTAACTCAAAAACAAAGTGTTGACAATTGGCTCCATTTTGTAAGCCATTGCTTAGAGGAGCCCCCGGATAGTTTTTGCCATTATAGGCCACGGCCCAGAAATGAACAGGTATTTCCAACTCGGTTCTCTTGAAAAATTAATGTAAAAATGTGGTATGTTACAATACGTAAAAATGACACAAATTAGCGTTCTTATACGCAAAAAATTAAAAATTATGAAAAGGCTTGAAGCCCCTCTTCCGAAAGTTAAGACTTTTGAGCATTTCTTTAAAACTTTCGGTATTGTGCCCAGACGTAAACATGTCAACATACGGAAGGGCAGCTTGCATGCCCCTTACTTCTGGCTTAAAGTTGGGGTTTCCTGCCAAGGGGTTAATCCAAATACTAAGTTGACTACGCCGTTGGATAGTTTTCATGGCTTGAGCAAGTAAATCAATTTCTCCGGTGTCCCAGCCATCGCTTAGGATTATTACGACCGTCTTCCGATCGATCATCCCTGGTCCGTATTTGCGTAGTAATTGGGACAAGGAATATCCGATGCGGGTGCCCCCTGACCACCCACTTACGTGATCGGAAATATTTTTGAGGGCATTGCCCAGGTCTTTTTCTTCAAGCCATTCACTTAGGCGAAACAGTTGGGTACTAAAGCCAAAGGTTTCGGTACGGGCAAAACCTGTTTGCCCCGCATACATTAACTGGATCAAAAACTGGCTGTACAACTCCATGGACTTACTCACATCGCAGACCAAGAGTAATTTGAGGCGATGTGGTTTGGGTTTTTGGTAAGCCATCTCCACGAGTTCCCCGCCTCGTTTGAGGTTTCGACGCATCATTTGCTTGACATCCCACTGTTTTCGGGCCCGGGTACTTTGTCGGCGGCGGGCATTCCGTTTGGCCAATCGGCGCACAAGGGAGCGTATAAACTGACGAAGTTCTGCCACATCTTGATCGTTGTATACATCAGGCGAAAAGTGATTTCCTTGTACGTGCGAGCTATATGTGGCTTGTTCTCTTTCTTCATCTCCGGGCTTGCCGTGGAGCCAATTTTTAAGATTCTCTAAGGAATGCGCCGCTTGGGGAGGTTTGGGTGGCTTGGCTTGGTCTTTTTCTATGGGGTCGGTCTTTACTTTGGAGTCGACGGCTTTATCTACGTGTTTCCAATACTCTTTGTATAGTTCAGGAAATTGAAGAAACTGCGACTTGCTACGTGCCAAACTGGCCCTCAAAATTGCCTGAAAGGTATCCGGGTTGGGCCAGGGAATAAGTTGTAGCGCCTCGAGGGCATTTTTCTCTTCGCTAGGGCCGATGGTAAATTTTCGACTCCGTAAAAAACGGCAAAAGGCCAGCAAATTGGCACTTAGTTCGGTATATCGCCGGATGTAGGAAGAATCGTCCATACTTGGAAGTTAAGGAAGGCGCTGGATTACTCCTACTTTTTCAAACAATTCGGATAAGGAATCCTGGGTATGCCGAATATCTTGCCAGTCTTTTAAAACAATGCCCAAGGTATCTTCTACCACTTGCTTGTCTAAGTGGTCAATATGTAAAGCAATAAGGGCTTCGGCCCAGTCTAAGGTTTCGGCAATCCCCGGGACTTTGTCTAGTTTCATTTTACGGATCTCCTGCATGAACCGGCTGATTTGTTCGGCCAGTCGGGCATCAATACCAGGCACCTTAGTTTTAAGGATATGTAATTCTTTCTCAAAGTCGGGGTAGTCGATCCAAAGGTACATACATCGGCGCCGCAGGGCTTCGGATAATTCCCGCACCCGGTTACTCGTTAGGATGACTTGGGGGATATGCTGGGCCCGGATGGTACCTAGCTCCGGGATAGTAATTTGCCAGTCGGACAAGACTTCTAGTAAGAAGCTTTCAAATTCTTCATCGGCCCGATCAATTTCATCTATGAGTAATACGGGAGCTTGGTCTTGGGTAATCGCTTCTAATAAAGGGCGCTTGAGGAGGAAGGATTCTCCGAAAATATTGGCTTCTTTTTCTTCCAAGCTCAATTCACTCTTCTCGTACAGTTTTAATTGAAGTAATTGCCTTTGGTAATTCCATTCGTACAGGGCTTGATGGCTATCCAGCCCCTCGTAGCATTGCAAACGGATAAGTTTGGTTTGGGCAGCTTGGGCCATCACTTTGGCAATTTCGGTTTTGCCGACCCCCGCTGGTCCTTCAATTAGTAGAGGCTTTTTGAGCTGCTGGGATAAAAAAATGGACATCAGGATAGCGGGTTCGGGAATGTAGTGCCGGTCGCGAAATAAAGTATCAATCCTTTGAAGTCCTTCGTGTTGGGTCATATCAATTTATTTTTAAGGAAGGTATGGATTATATTAGAGGCCTTCCTAAGCAAGTAGCCCTCCCAAGCAAACTCGGGAGGGCTGAGAGTTGAGATAGTAAGGTACTAGGAAGCCATGGCTTTTAAAGCCCGCTTGGCGTAGACTTTGGCCAAATGCTTTCGATATTCGCTGGAAGCGAAATGGTCGCTCATGATATTCTCTATTTCGGCCGCTTGTTTAGAGGCAGCATCAATATGGGCATCATTGACTTCTTGCCCTTTCATAGCTTGCTCTACTTTCTCATCACGGAAAGCATGACCTGAGACTCCAGTAAAAGCCATTTTGAGTTCTTCACAGTGCCCGTTGTTGCGGGTCATCATCACTGCGCAGCCAACAATGGCAAAGCGGGAAGCCGGTTGCATAAATTTGAGATAGGTAGAGTGGGTATTGGCGGCCGGAAGAGGCATTGTAATACCCGTGATAATCTCATTTTCATCCAGGGCAGTCATAAATAAGCCCTGAAAGAAGTCTATGGCGGCAATCGTTCGGGTACCCTTGGGTCCTTGTAGTAGCAATTGGGCATCGGTAGCTAGCATAGCGGCCGGCCAGTCGGCAGCCGGGTCGGCGTGGGCTAAACTACCTCCGATTGTTCCCAAATTACGGATTTGTACATCGCCAATCATATCGGCTGTATCGGACAATACGGGTAGTTTTTCCTGAATCAGCGCGGAATGGGCAATTTGTCCGTGGGTGGTATTGGCTCCGATTTGAATTTGGCCATTTTCTTCCCGAATATAATTTAAATCGGCAATTTTGCTTATATCGATCAAGGTACTGGGCATATTGAGCCTTAGCTTCATAGCGGGGAGTAGACTGTGCCCGCCGGCCAATAGCTTGGCATCTTCACCGTGTTGGCCAAGCAATTGTATCGCTTCGTTTACACTGGAAGCCCGTACATAATTGAATTGACTGGGTATCATAGTTTTTTATTAAGATTGTGAAGAATTACCATTAGACTGCATCGCACGCCATACTTTTTCTGAGGTGAGCGGCATTTGTAAATCCTTGACATGAAAAGGTGCCAAAGCATCTAGTACTGCATTAACCACGGCGGGGGTTGACCCGATGGCTCCGGCTTCTCCGGCGCCTTTTACTCCCAGAGGGTTATGAGGACAAGGTGTTTCGGTACGATCTACCTCAAACATGGGTAAATCATCGGCCCGAGGCATAGCATAATCCATGTAGGAGCCATTGATAAGTTGTCCACTCTCATCGTAGAGAGCTCCTTCTAATAAAGCTTGTCCGATACCCTGGGCAATTCCTCCATGGATTTGGCCATCTACGATCATGGGGTTAATTACATTTCCCACATCATCACAGGCAACAAATCGCTTGATTTTTACTTCTCCAGTGTCTGGATCCACTTCTACTACACAAATGTGGGCTCCGTAAGGGTAGGTAAAGTTGGCTGGGTCATAGAAGCTTGAAAAATCCAATCCAGGTTCTAAGCCTTGAGGGTAGTCGTGCGGTACGTAGGCAGTCAAGGCAATGTCTCCAAATCCGATGGATTTGTCAGTTCCTTTTACCGTCCACTGTCCATTGGCGTATTCCAGGTCTTCTTCGGCTGCTTCTAATTTATGCGCGGCGATTTTAGCCCCCTTTTCTAATACTTTCTCGACACTTTTTACGATGGCGCTTCCACCCACGGCTAAACTTCGCGAACCATAGGTTCCCATACCAAAGGCAACCGATTCAGAATCTCCGTGCACGATTTCTACATCGTCCATGGCGATACCCAATTTATCGGCAACTACTTGGGCAAAAGTAGTTTCGTGACCTTGTCCGTGGGAGTGGGAGCCCACATATACACTTACTTTACCTGTGGGTTGCACCCGCACTTGGGCCGATTCGTATAGACCGGCCCGGGCCCCTAAGGCGCCCACCACGGCAGAGGGAGCAATTCCGCAAGCCTCGATGTAGGTGGAAAAGCCAATCCCGATATACCGTCCTTCTTTCCGGGCATCTTCCTGCTCTTTTCTTAAGGCGGGATAGTCTAGCATTTCGAGGGCCCGGTTAAATGCCTTATGGTAATCGCCACTATCGTAGGTTAGGGCCACTTGAGTCTCGTATCCGGGTTGCTTCACCCCATCGAAGGCCGGGATAAAGTTTTTCAAGCGAAGCTCTACCGGATCGGTACCCAATTCACGGGCGGCGGTATCCAGTAGGCGTTCTAAGAGATAGGTAGCCTCGGGACGACCAGCTCCACGATAAGCATCAACCGGGGTGGTGTGGGTAAAGACTCCGTTTACCATCACATAAATCGCCGGTGTAGTGTATAAGCCTTGCAATAAGGTTCCGTGTAACCAGGTGGGAACGCAAGGGGCAAACGTAGAGAGATATGCCCCCAAATTGGCATCCGTGCTTACCCGCAGTCCAGTAATTTTGTGATCGGCATCAAATGACATTTCGGCCTTGCTTTGATGGTCACGTCCGTGGGCATCCGTGAGAAAGCTTTCGCTTCGTTCGGCCGTCCACTTGATGGGGCGGTTAATTTTTTTGGAGGCCCAAATGACTAAAGCTTCTTCGGTGTAGTGAAAGATCTTGCTACCAAACCCTCCTCCTACATCAGGAGATATGACCCGTACGCGGTGTTCTGGAATTCCCAAAACAAAGGCACTCAATAATAAGCGGATTAAATGGGGGTTTTGAGAGCTTGTATATAAGGTGTATTTGTCTCCGGCATCTTCGTAGTGGCCAATGGCAACCCGAGGTTCAATGGCATTAGGGATGACCCTTTGGTTGGTAAATTCAAGGGTAGTGATGTGGTGAGCGCTTTCCATGGCCGCATCGGTTTTGGCCTTATCTCCCAATTCCCAGTCGAAGCATAGGTTGCCTGGGGCATCTTCGTGTACTTGAGGAGCCTCTGAGGCAAGGGCCTGGCTGGCATCGGCAACGGCAGGAAGCTCTTCGTACTCAACCATGATCATTTCGGAGGCGTCTACGGCGGCGGCTTTGGTTTCGGCAATAACCATAGCCACGGTATCTCCCACGTGGCGCACTTTATCGTGTACTAAAAGGGGATGTGGAGGCTCTTTCATGGTATCTCCGTTACGGAAGTTTACCTGCCAGCCACAAGGTACCCCATTTACGCCTGCATCGACGATATCTTTGCCGGTGTAAACGGCTACGACGCCTTCTAGCGCTTCGGCTTGAGATGTATCTACATTTAAAATTTTAGCGTGAGCGTAAGGACTACGAACCATGACCGCGTAGGTCATCATCGGTAGTACAATATCATCGGTGTAATTTCCTTTACCGGTGATAAATCGTTTATCTTCTACTCGTTTTACTGCTTGTCCGATCATACTAGCCATGGGCCACCTCCTTTTTCATTTCTTGAGATGCCAGTTGAACGGCTCTAACAATATTATGATAGCCGGTACAGCGACAAAAATTTCCTTCAATCGCTTCCCGAATCTCCGTTTCATTGGGTTCAGGGTTATGTTTTAACAAGTCTAAGGCGGCCATAATCATGCCGGGGGTGCAAAATCCGCATTGTAGACCGTGTTCTTCCCGGAAAGCATGTTGCATGGGGTGCAGATCGCCGTTTTGGGCTAAGCCCTCGATGGTGGTGATCTCTTGTCCGTCGGCTTGTACAGCCAGGATGGTACAGGACTTTACTGCTTTGCCGTTCATGTGTACCGTACAAGCTCCGCAGGCGCTGGTATCGCAGCCCACGTGCGTTCCGGTGAGTCGGAGCGTTTCTCGTAGATAGTCTACCAGAAACATCCGAGGACTGACCTCTTTTTGATAGGTCTTTCCATTTACCGTGATGGATGTGTTCATAATCTAGTTTGAGTAAAGAAAATAGGGTAAAGAGATGTATTTTTTAATTTGAATAACAATTCTTTCAAATTGGGTTTACTAATCAAATAATGAGGGCCAAGCCTTTTCTTGAGGGCCATAAGCCAAATACGTCGCCCATACGAGCCAGGGCTAAACTAGCGCAGGCGTTTATTGAGAGAATCTTATTTTTTCAATTTTAAGTGAAATTAATTCTAATAGAATTATTGAATAATTGCAAGCTAGCTATTGATTTTTTTTAGAAATTAGATCGAATACAAATAATATTCGGCAGGAAAGCTAAGCGATATAATTTTCAATATTTTCTGAAACTATAATCATTTCAATCTCGTTCATGTACGTGAAACCTACTAATCAATTTTTATGGACACTTTGGATGTTTATTCCGAGCCCGCCCCGAACACGTCGGAGCGGGCTCTATTTCTGGAGTCAATACAAAAACTTTATGAAAAAGCGGGGCCTGACTATGCATATTGGAGTAAGGCCTTTCATATGCATTTTGGATATTATCGCTGGGGGATGAATCCTTTCGCCTTGGAACCGATGTTGGAGGAAATGAATCGTCAGGTGGGTCATTTACTGGCTCTCCCCAATTCTGGGAATCCACACATTGTAGACCTGGGTTGTGGTTTAGGGGCGGTGGCCCGTCAATTGCTAGAATGGAAGCCTAATCTGCGAATTAGCGGCATTACCCTCGTACCCTGGCAAGTTGAACAAGCAAGGCATAAAAATAAAGAGGCAAATCTGCATGATCAAATAGACATTATGCTAGGCGATTATACTCAATTGCCCATGCCCAATTGCAGTGTGGATGGTGCATATGCTATTGAAAGTTCGTGTTACGCTTCGGGGAGCGATAAAGCTGATTTAATCCGGGAATCGGCCCGGGTACTCAAACCTGGGGCTTCTTGGGTAATTGCGGATGGCTTTATGAAGCAAAGCCCCCCCTCAAAGGGTATCGTGGCTTACCTGAACCGAAAAGTATGTGACTATTGGGCATTACCCGGTTTTGCTGAAATTGACAGGTTTTGTCAAGTTCTAAAAGAAGAGGGTTTTGAGCTGGAAGCGGTACGGGATATTTCTTGGCATGTTGCACCTTCGGCCGCTTATATACCCCGAACGTGTATCCGCTTTTTATGGGATCATTTTTATGGAAAGAAATCTCATCATAAAACCAGTAAAGAAGCTTTTCAAAATGCTTGGGCTTCTGTCATGGGGGGTATTTTAGGAACGTTTCGCTCTTACTTTGCTTATTATCTGATCAAGGCCCGAAAAAAGTAATGGGCGCTTGACCACCTGATAGAAGAATCCTAATTTACTTGGCTTATTGGCTTAGGGATGGCCACCCGAAGGGCCAAGACCGTCGCTGGTATGCGGGTAAGCCGGCTTGGGCTTTG
Source organism: uncultured Microscillaceae bacterium (assembly GCA_963922455.1). Taxonomy (GTDB): domain Bacteria; phylum Bacteroidota; class Bacteroidia; order Cytophagales; family Microscillaceae; genus CAWUIO01. The sequence goes on along the minus strand of CAWUIO010000002.1, from coordinate 30,976 downwards.
CTGGCCAGCCCGACCGGCCCGGGTACTTTCTTTCTATTTGAGCATAGACATCTTAAGGCCGGTAAGCCCCAGCTATGATTCTGAAATACCTGGCTAACTAAAATCATGCACGTTACTACACAGCTGCTGGCTATTGTTATGGCAGTTTGTACCCACAACCGTGTGTTCTTTATGGCTCGAAGCGATGCACTTTTATTTTTTGGTTTGAGCACAATCCTTTTTACTCCTTTACGAGTTTTTGGGATGTGGCCCCACCTCATCTGGCAGAGATCAGAAAGGGAGGGAATATCCCGAGAACCTTGGGTTCTGAAAATATAGGATAGGGGGCCTACATTATTTTTGAAGATATTCTCTCCCTATTTTCACTTAAGCGTCGGGCCTTATGTACTCAAACGTCAAGCCGGCATTTTCTTGCAAGCGTTTGAGTAAGGGCTCTCCCATGGCGATGGAGGGGGTTATTACCCCAGTGCTAGGAGGAGTCTCGTCCTGGGCCAAGCAGATGGCAGACTCGGCGAGCATTTTGGAGGTAGAGCCGTAACCTGGGTCTCGGTCGCCGGTTACTTTTCCAAAACCCAAGGAGCCATCCTTGAGTGTGGTGTAAAACCAGAGTTCGTAATGACCATTTTCTCTTTCTTCTTGGTTGGGCCCTTCTCCCGGCTTGGGCATGTGTTTATTCATAGCTTCTTTTTCGGGGGAGCCCGGTTGGGACATAATAGCACCAACCATCATAGCTTCTTTGGTGGCTTTGGCCTTGCCTTCTTCTCCATCACCGGCCATCATGGCTTCTTCATAGCGAAATTCTTTTCCGTAGGGATACTGACGAAGTGCGTGACTTCGACGGACGATCCTCGTATTTATACTGGCCATAATGAAAGGATAGAGCCAAGATTGGGCTTTTTCGTCATAGGCAATCGTGTTGAGATCGCGGGTATCGGGTCCTTCTTGCTCTCCCTCAGGATTAAGGCCGTAGGGATTTAAAAGAACCGCAAAGAGGCTCTTATCTTTTTGGGCTTTTTCCATGGTATCGTTTAGAGAAGCATAGGTACCCCCACTGAGGCCCCCGGCCATGGTTTTTACCCGCATCTTGATTTCTGGGGCATAATGGCCCGTTTGGGCTTTGATGGTTTCTTGGATAAAATAGACCCCCATATCCGAAGGAATGGAGTCAAAACCACAGCTGTGAACAATTTTAACACCTTTGGCTTGGGCAGCCTGGTGATGGAGGTCAATGGTTTGGCGCATAAAGGGCACCTCGCCCGAAAGGTCGCAATAGTGGGTTTGGTTTTCTACACAGGCCTTTACTAATTTGGACCCATACTGACCATAAGGGCCCACTGTTGTACAAATCACCTTCGTTTTTTGGGCCAAGGTATTCAAACTGGCTTCGTCGTGGCTATCGGCAAGTAATAAGGGTACTTGCTCATTGGCTACTTGGGCCCGTACTTCTTCCAATTTGGCCTGGTTACGCCCGGCCATGGCCCACTTTACCGCACCTTGGGCACCGTAGGTTTGAAAAATATATTCAGCTACCAGTCTTCCCGTAAACCCGGAAGCTCCCCAAATGATCACATCAAATTCTCGAGTAGTCGTACTCATATTGCTTAATTATTAGTTTATTGGTACACAATTAAATTCGGAAACCGCCATCGATAGGTAGTCCCACCCCATTCATATAACTGGATTTTTCGCTGCTCAGCCAGCCGATGGCTTGGGCAATTTCCTCGGGGGCTCCAATCCGGCGGGCTGGAATCATTTTGATTACAAAATCTTTATAGTGGGGGCCACTCACTTCAAATAAATCGTCGGTCATGGGAGTTTCAATTAAGCCCGGGCATACCGCATTAATGCGGATACCATATTTGCCATATTCGGCTGCAGCCGCTTTGGTAAGCCCCAAAACGGCGAATTTACTGGCTGAGTAGGCGGCGGCCTGCGGGGCAGCCATTCTACCTAACATGGAGGAGGTATTCACAATAGTTCCTTTTTTTTGCGACTTCATAATTTTGAGAGCCGCCCGCATGCCGTAAAAAACACCGGTTTGATTAACGGAGATGACTTTATGCCAGGTATCGTCTTCGGTATCTTCAAAAAAAGTGGGAGCTTGCCCGACGCCGGCATTGTTTACCAGGTGGTCCAGGCTTTTGTAGGTAGAGACACAGCGTTCAAGTAAGGCTTCCACTTCCTCTTTTTGTGAAACATCTACCTTTACAAATTGGGCTGGGGCGCCTATTTCTTGAACTTGGGCCAAGGTTTTTTGGCCTTCCTCTTCATTAATATCCGATATAAGTAGCTTGGCTCCTTGTTGAGCAAAAAGTAAGGCCGTGGCCCGGCCAATCCCGGTACTGGCCCCGGTGATAACAACGGATCGGTTTTCAAATTCCATTTTCTTGGTTTAAAGTGCTATTTTTTCAAGGATATGGAATATAGGGCATCTCCTTGGGCTTTCAAAATAGAAGGGGAAAGGAAGCTATCGGATAGGGTTTATAGACGGAAGCCTATCGTCAAGATATCGTCTCTTTGGGTGGTACCTAGCATCTGTTGGGCCAGGGTAACTTCTAAGTGGTATTTTTGGATGTTCATAGGGAGTTTAGCGTTAGATTTTAGTACCTCCATAAATTTCTTTTCCCCTATGCGTTTTCTTTGTAGATCATTTTGGTCGGCATAACCGTCGGTAGAAAGATAGAGTGTACTCCCTTTATGAAGATCTATTTCTTGGTTGATGAAGGCTTTTTTTTCATTTTGTATTCCGCCAATGGCGCGTCGCTCTCCTTTGATTATATGCATTGCCTCACTATGCTGGTCAAGGTATAATAGAGGTCTTTTGGCCCCAGCAAAAGTGCATTTAAACTTTTCATTATCCTTGGTTTCCCAGGTTAGGATGCCTAAATCCATGCCATAATTATTATTACTTTTATCTTGGCGTAGTAGCGCACGGACCTCCTGGTGCAATCGATATAAAATCGTCGCAGGATCCACGATTTTTCCAGTTTTAATAATTTTATTGAGCAAAGTAGTGCCTATGAGAGCCATGAAGGCACCTGGTATGCCATGACCCGTACAATCCACAACGGCTAGGATATTTATGGTTTGGGCAGTATGAGGATTTTTGATGCTATCAACCCAGTAAAAGTCACCTGATACCACATCTCGTGGGTGGTATATTAAAAAGTGTTCATTCAAAATGGATTCTAATTTATCTGGATAGGTTACAACGGCATCCTGTATGGTAAGTGCGGCATTGAGGCTATGACGGATTTACTTCGATTTGTGTTCTAATTCTTTATTCCTTTCTTCAATATAATCTCTTTGGGTCTTGATTTCTTCTGATTTGAGTTGTAGCTCTTTGGATTGCGCCAGTATTTCTTGATTCTGTTGAAGGGTTTCTTGATTTTTATCTTGCAGCGCCTGTGTTCTTTCCTTTACACGCTTCTCAAGCATTTGATTTTGTTCTTGGACGAGCCGGGAGTTGGCTTGAGCGATTTCCAATGCTTCTTTTTGAATAGCATTTTTCTCTCTGCGTAAAAAATTGATTTTGTCGGCTAGGGTAAAGGAGAGAAAAAGCACCTCAAGGAAGGCCCCAATCAAAATGCCTTTTGAGTCGGACGTGAGGACATTATAGGGAATAAAACCAAGATTGGTCAGGGCATAAAATACGCCTCCTATGATAAAAAAAATCCAGGCTAACATGTAGAATCGAGCAATTTTCACTCGCTGTATGAGGAGGACCAAGCCAATAATAAGGCCAAAAAGGCTCGTAAGGAGCCCGGCCACGTTGGCCAATAAAACAATCCACGTTATTGGTATCCAAAAACTTGTCAGGAACATCAATATATTAACTCCCAAGAAAAAGAAAGTTAAGTAAAAAAGGTATGTATTGTTTTCTCGTAGATCTAGGAATTTTATAGAAAACCAGATCGCCGAGGCAAAAAAGAGGAAAGCAAATACATTTCCGTATTGGGCAAAAAATTCAGGATAGGGAAAGAAATATAAATGATGCAGTGCGGGTCTCCACCTGAAATTTGAGCCAATGTGTGTAAAAATTACGGCCCATGTTCATTTTCTGAGGGGGATAAAGCCGATTTTGAGCATCCATGAGAATAATCTCATCCAATTCTAAGGTACCCGTCGTATCTTCCCATAAACGGGTTTGATTTGCGGTTAAGATTGTACTTCTAAAATCAGGATCGATGTGTATGGGCTCTTGGGCAAACAAGCTTCCCAGGTTGAGCAGAAGGTTAATCAACCCGAAAATATAAAAAGGCCTAGAAAAGCCAATAGGGCGTAGGGCTTCCATTAGTTTCACTTGTTTACAATATTAATAAGACTAAGCTAACATTGTTAATAATCTTTTGGAAGATATTATCTCAGGTAAGGTTTTTTGGTTTTTGCTATAAGCTTTTACATAAGCCTGTTCTACGAAGTAAATGTAAAATTTAAGTATTCCCCTCTCCAAAATCTTCCCTAAATTTGTCTTTATCATAAATGTGTCTTGCTATTGCCATTTTATCCGGAATCAGCCTCAATCATGCGATACCCATTCATTTTTTTATTAGCAGTAATCTGGTTGTTACCGGAACCTCTATTTTCCCAGGATACCACCCAATTGGCTTCTCAGGTCAAGGCCCAACCTTGGCGCCTTTCAGAAGCACTATCCTTACCCAATTCCTTAAAAATTTCGGGAGAGCAACGCAGCCGATACGAATTACTAGGGGGGCAATTTCGGGCAGTTCAACCCGACCCGGATCAGATTATTGCCCTACGTACCTTACTTAAATTGGAGTACAATCATCGCCTTTTTGGTTTTACGGCCGAGATGCAGGACTCCCGCCAATACCTGGGTTCGGCTGATTCACCAGTGAATACCGGGATTGTGAATACTTTTTCCCTCCTACAAGCGTATGTAACCTTAAAGTTTAAAAATGGGGGCGAAGGAGAAAGTACTGCCTATTTGGATTTGGGAAGGCTAACGATGGATATTGGGAGCCGTAAATTTATGGCCCGAAACCGCTACCGGAATACCATAAATAATTATACCGGGCTACACGGCGCTTGGCGCATGCCATCCGGGACACAATTTAGATACTTGTACGTCTTACCAATCCAAAAACTGCCAGAAGACCGTGATGCGCTATTAAATAATGAAAGTCAACTTGATCGGGAACGCTGGGACACCCAGTTTTGGGGGCTTTATTTGGATGTACCCCACTTTTATAAAGACCTTTCGGCCGATTTCAGCTTTTTTGGCCTTCACGAAAGAGATAGCCCAGAACGAAATACCCGGAATCGCCGACTTTACACCCCCACTTTCCGAATTTACCGAAAACCAAAAGCGGGGCAGTGGGATTACAGCGTAGAGACTGCCTTGCAATGGGGGAAATCCCGCCTGACAAGCTCTCCGAGTGATAATACTAATTTAGATCACCTGGCTTATTTCCAACACATAGAGTTGGGATATTCCCTAAACCTGCCCTGGCTTTTACGGTTCCAGATTCAAGGAGATTATGCCGGAGGAGACCGCAATCCGGGCGATAAGCAAAACCAACGTTTTGATTCGCTTTACGGGGTACCCCGCTTTGATTTTGGCCCCACAAGCTTGTTACGTACGTTTACCCGTAGTAACTTGATCTCACCCGGTTTACGCTTGTACACCAAGCCACATACATCATTAGACATTATGTGTGCCCACCGATGGTACTGGTTAGCTTCCGAAACCGACGCCTGGACCGCCACAGGAATACAAGACCTGGACGGAAGTTCCGGCAGCTACTTAGGGCACCAATTTGAAACCCGGGTACGCTGGGATGTGTTACCTAAAAATATCCGACTGGAATTTGGCTTTGCCCAGTTATTTACCGGCTCATTTATGAACCAAGTTTCAGAAGAAATAGAGGCAAACCTAAAAGATGTGAGTTACGGGTATTTCCAGACCTTTTTTTATTTTTAATAGGGCCTCGTGGCCTAGATACTTGATGCGTGTACGGTTTCCTTTTTTACTATTTTTATTCTTATTAATACTATCTTGTAGTTATCCCCCAGAAGGCACAACCTCAGATACTAAGCAAAAAGAGCTTATCGTATTTGCGGCTGCCAGTTTAGGAAATGTGCTTGAGGAAATCAAACAGTCTTTTGAGCAGAAAAACACCATCCAAGTGCGTATGAACCTCGCCTCAAGCGGCACCTTGGCCCGGCAAATTTCCCAAGGAGCCCCAGCCGGGATATTTATATCGGCCAATATCACCTGGCTCGAGTACCTGAACCGCTTACAAGCTTGGGACACCCTGGCTTACAACCGCTTAGTATTGATTGCTCCCCAAGATTATCCCGTACCCGAAATAGATGACATAACCAGTCAATCGCTTCTTAACATCCTACAAGAAGGGCGCTTGAGCCTAGGAGATCCGGCGCACGCTCCTGCCGGGATCTATGCCCAAGAGGCCCTAGAGTACAGTAAGAGTTTTGCCCCACTTCAGGATAAGCTCCTCCCCGCCAAAGATGTCCGCTCGGCTTTGATGTTAGTAGAATTGGGCGAGGCTCCCCTGGGTATCGTATATCGTACGGATGCCCAAGCCTCCAAGCAAGTAAAAATTGTCTACACCTTTCCCTCAAACACCCACCAAGCCATCGCTTACGGGGCGGGTCTTGTACAGGATAGCCCCCTAAACCGTCAATTTTTAGCGTATCTTAGCAGCCCAGAGGCCCAAGCTATTTGGCGTTCTCACGGCTTTAGGATAAAATAAACGAACAATGAGTGCATGGTGGAGCTTAGAAGCAGCCGAAATCCAGGCTTTGCAACTTTCGGTACAAGTAGCCTTGTATTGCTCTCTCATCTCTTTGCCAATAGCTTTAGGCTTGGGGTACCAACTGGCCCGGCGTCAGTTTTTGGGCAAGTCATTTTTAGAAAGTTTCATCAATTTGCCTTTAGTCCTGCCCCCGGTTACCACCGGGTACTTACTCCTTTTGCTTCTGGGCTCCCACAGCTACCTAGGCCAATGGCTCAAAACAAGTCTAGGGATAAAAATAGCCTTTTCTTTCTATGCGGCAGTTTTGGCCTCGGTAGTGGTTTCCCTGCCTTTGGTCGTTCGTTCGATCCGCACGTCTATGGAAATGATCGATACGGGATTGGAGGAAGCCTCTCGCATTCTAGGTGCGGGGAAGTTTAAAACATTTTGGAAGATCACCCTACCCCTGGCATTACCCGGCATTGTATCGGGAGCGGTTTTAGGGTTTGCTCGCTCCCTGGGCGAGTTTGGAGCTACCATTAGTTTTGCGGGCAACATCGCCGGAGAAACCCAAACCTTGCCCTTAGCCATTTATGCGAATATGCAAGTGCCGGGTAAAGAGGTACCTACTCTGCGCTTGGTACTTTGTTCGGTATTGCTTTCCTTCCTAGCTATGGGCTTATCTGAGTGGTACCTTAAAAAGATGAGGCATGATCGAGCTTGATATAGTGTTGCCCCGGCAAAACTTTGATTTGGCAATCAAAGAGTCCTTCGGGGCCGGCATCACGGGTATATTTGGGCCGAGTGGAGCCGGAAAAACTTCCTTATTGCACGTGATAGCCGGACTAGCCCGGCCAAAAGCAGGTAAAATTACGATAAACGGACGGGTGCTGTTTGACTCTGAGGAAAAGATTAATCGGCCCGTAGAAAAACGAAATATTGGCTATGTATTTCAGGAAGGCCGCTTGTTTCCGCATATGAGTGTAGCTCAAAACCTGCAATACGGGATCAAAAAAAACCAACCCTCCTTGGTTTCCTTGGATGAGGTGGTAGACTTGCTCAACTTAGGACATATTTACTCGAGTAAACCGGCCCGGATCTCTGGAGGGGAAAGACAAAGGACGGCTCTGGGCCGATCCTTATTATCCTCTCCGGAAGTATTGCTCCTGGATGAGCCCTTCTCGGCGGTAGATATGCAACTCCGCCAGCAAATACTGCCCTTCTTGATCCGGATTCAGCAAAAAGTGCAGGTGCCCACCTTAGTTGTAAGCCATGACCTACCCGATTTGCTCAAACTCAGCCAGCAGCTATGTTTGATTGGCACCGGGAAGGTGCTGGGGCACGGCCCTTACTACGAACTCTTAAAAGATGCTTCGGCCTCGGCCCTGTTGGGGAGCAGTAACTTGATCAACTCGGCCAGCTTACAAGTGCAAGCCCTAAAACCGGAGGCGGGTCTTGCGATATTAGAAAGCCCAAACCCGCGGGTCAACTTAAAAATATATTGCGAGCTGCATCCGCAATTAAGCAAAAAGGGGCAGCCTGTCAAGATTTTTCTCCGAGCCCGGGATATTGCCCTGTCGCAGCAAAAAGTGGAGGGGCTCAGCATGCAAAACCAAATTCAAGGCAAAGTTCAAGATATCATCCAGCGTGACTCCTCACGGGTATGCGTGCTCGATATGGGTTTCCCCTTGGTGGTGGAGATTAGTCCCGCTTCTCAACGTCGCCTCGGCATTCACATCGGAAGTACCTTGTGGTGTTTGTTTAAATCCAGTGCTATCGAGTTGGCCATGTAAGCTTTGGGGCTTGCCCGCGCAAAACAGGATAGTGCCTTATTGAATTAAAGTACCAGCGCGGGCCGGGCTTTCGCCACTCGCCGGCTAACGCGCATACCCGCGGCGGGCTCAAACAGAGGCTCTATCCCTAAGCTGAAGGGAAGGGGGACATGGGAACCGGTAAACGGGAAACGGGACTTCTTGTCATAGCCTAGGCTCCCCGGGGGACTTGCTTACGCGCACTTCTTACCCCTGCTTTTAGGTGTCGCTTCGCTAAAGCCTCAACCAAGGGAGATATCCCTTCTTTGTCATCTCGACCCTAGGGAGATGTACCGTATCATGTATCTTTAACGCTCAGTAATGTAAGCCTGAAGATCCCTCCATATGGCCGGGATGACATAGTAGTTGGTTTTCTGTCATGTGTAAATATTGCCGGATAAAGAAGGGAGAGCCGAAATATGAGAGGAGAGATGGGGGGGGCTAGTTCATCGAGGCATATCTATGACTTGATAGATAGGCTGGTATAGCCTTATATGAAGGAGAGGCCCTTGGTATCTATACAAAATTGTACTCCTATATATCAAGAAGCACCGGAGAGTGGAGGAATTTACCCGGCGGCTGATACACTTGGGCTTTGGGCTAAAGTATCTGCCATGTCGAGGCATCAAGCCAAAATTTATTAAATTGGCAAGGAAGTTTATATTAAGCTCGTAGTGCAGAAAATTTTACAATTAAGGGATTTTCAAAGCCTGACCCCAGTCCTGGTGATCCCATGGCTTAGGGATGGAGCGGCCTGTTTGAGCCCGCCGCTGGTTTGCGGGTGAGCCGGCGAGTAGCGAGAGCCCGACCCGCGCTGGCACATTTTTACTTTTAATTAGCCATGTTTCTAGCGCGGGAAGCCCCCAAAGATTTGAAAAGAAAAACTTGCTCCTAGCAACCCCAAGATTTTTTCCTTTAAAAAAATATGGATACCCAAAAACTGCCCAATCTCTGTGAGCGAGTATATGCAACTCGAGAAAGATACGCAAGCCCGCTATGAATATCACCAGGGGGCCGTTCAAGCAATGACTGGGGCTACCTTAGAAAACGGATTAATTAGCGGGAATACTTTTAGAAACTGTTTAAATTTAATTATATGGGCTGCAAAGGGTCATTTATGGAACCTGATTTCATCAAATTTATCGCCCATAGCACTGCTATGCGCTCCCAATTTGATTTCATCAGAACCCAAAACTGACCCTTTTCGCCGACAAAAACTAAACTTAAATAGTTTCTTAGTGAAATCAAACAAAAATTGAAAGCCCCAAAAAGCGATTGCCGCGCGATCAATAGCGAGGTAAAGTTGCAAATTCCCAGCTTGAATAAATTTCTTTATCCGGATGTGAGGGTAGTTTGCGGCGGGATACAAGAAAGCAGCCGGGAAACGGGAGCGGTTCCAGAGCCCCGCTTGATTGTAGAAGTTTTGTCTCAATCTACCACAAGTTCTGACCGAAGGGATATATTTTATTTCTATCGCTAAATCCCATATTTGCACAAGTACGTCTTAATTGACCCATACAAGGCTTTGGTAGAATTGTACACACGTCATCAGGATTTATGGAAAATTACCCGACTTCTTGGCTTGGAAGGCAAACTCGTATTGAGCTATTTAGGGATTGAGCCAAACATGCAAGACCTGAACGAAGACATTATTTTTAACCCAAACATAACCTAAACATGCCTGTCAAATACGATACCATTGGTCAAGGCTATAATAATACCCGCCAGGCCGATCCCTACTTAAGTCTCAGACTTGCTCAGTTTTTAATTCCGCAACCTGGCCATCGATATGTAGATATTGGCTGTGGCACCGGTAATTATACCCGCAAAATGGCGGAGATCGGAGGAGAGTGGCGCGGCATTGACCCCTCAGAAAAAATGCTGGATATTGCCCGCAACCGTGCCCCAGAAATAAAGTGGGAGCGGGGAAAAGCCGAAGATATGGCCTTAGGCTCAGAAAGTTTAGACGGAGTACTGGCCACCTTGACCCTGCACCACTGGAGCAGTTTGTCTCAAGGATTTGGAGAACTGGCCCGGGTGATGAAACCGGGGGCGGGCCTGGTGATTTTTACCTCCTCTCCTTGGCAAATGCGGGGGTATTGGTTAAATCACTATTTCCCACAAATGCTTTCAGACTCCATCGAACAAATGCCGGCCCTGTCTCAAGTGATCCCAGCTATGGAGGAAAACGGCTTGGAAGTGCTTAACCTGGAAAAATATTTTGTACTGGATGATTTGCAAGACCACTTCTTATATTGTGGGAAATACCGGCCTCAACTGTATTTAGATCCTAGTATCCAGCGTGGGATTTCTTCTTTTTCCTCCTTGGCCCTCCAAGAGGAAGTGGAGCAGGGAATCATTCGTTTGAAGGCCGATATAGAGAATGGGCACATCCAGGAGCTGATTGAACAATATGATAATACTTGGGGAGACTATCTTTTTATACAAGCTCAAAAGCCTAACTAGGGCTTGATGCGATTTTTTAGTCCAATTGTCAATCCAAATTACTTATCGGTATCGTAGATCTTGAAAAAATGTATTCAAACGGGGCAAACCTTCCTAAGGAGGAAAAACCTTTGGTACAGGGTAAGTTCCTCTTAGAAAAATTTCCCGGCAAGGGAGGATGGACCTATGCTCCTATTCCCGAAATATTACAAAACCCTGATACCCCTTTTGGTTGGGTGACGGTACGGGGACAGATTGATACCTGGGAGCTCAAACAGGTAAAACTGATGCCCATGGGTGACCAAAAAAGCCTTTTTTTGCCCGTTAAAGCACTGATACGCAAAAAAATTAAGAAAGAAGCGGGAGACTGGGTAGAGATCGTTTTGTATGCCGAAGATAGGAAAGTGGAAATCCCGGAGGAGGTCCGGGCCTGTTTTGAAATGGAAGAGGCTCCACTTTGGGAAACCTTCCAATCTTTTCCAGAAGCCCAAAGGAAGGCCTATTTAGACTGGATATACGAGGCTAAAACCGAAGAAAGCAAAGCCCAGAGGATCGTCAAGATGATGGAACGACTGGCCCAAAAAAAGAGGTTTTATGATTAATTTATGAGCATCATGAAGGATAACATTATACTTTTAAGCTTTTTCTTATGAAGAAAATACTAGCTTTCATTTGGGGGGCTGCCTTTTCTTGTCAAAGTCCTCCCCCTCATGGCAGTAAAACAAGCAGCCAAGCCCCAGAAGATGCCGGGGTGGCTGTTCAAATGCTTCTCTACATTTCTGACAAGGATACGGGTTTTAATATGTATAAAAATACTCTAGACGGCGATTCCGAAGAAGCTTTTACCCAGGGCCCGGGTTGGGAGTGGTATCCCCAGTATGTGAGCTCTCAAGACATGATTGTGCATAATGTACAAGACACCTTGGATAACTTTTCACTCCAAGCCAAAGATTTGGCAGGTAAACCTTTACCATTTGAAACCGGAGGTTTACCGGGGTTTGAAATTGCTCCTGATGGTGACCATGTAGCCTACACCCGCAAAGTGGACGACAGTACGTATATTGTCATTACCCGTTTGTCTGCTAGCCAGGACAGTTTGAATATTACGCCCATAGGCTTGTATAATGGTAGGCCACATTGGAGCCCCCAGAGCGATCAAGTGGCTTTTATTTCTGATCGTGGGGGTTCTAATGAGCTTTACATCTATGATTTGAAAAGCCAGAAAACCCGGCAACTTACGCAAAATGCTTTACGGGAAAAATATATGAGTTGGTCTCCTCAGGGTGACCAGATTGCCTTTACGATGCAAAGCGACAGCACCGAAAATGATATTTTTGTGATTGATCTGGCCAGCGGAAAAGTGAGTCAGCTTACGGATACCCCCATCCACGAAAGCGAGATTGCCTGGTCGCCTTTGGGTGATTACATGGCCTATCACGCTCAAGTAGAAGGCAAAGATGATATCTATGTCCTGGAAATAGCAAGTGGAGAAGTGAGGCAGATCAGCGCGGGAGAAGGGTATTATGGGGAGCCGGAGTGGTTTTTATTGAAATGATACACCATACATATGGTCAAAACTGTATCCCTCTGATTTAATGTACAATAAATGACGATGCATATGATTAGGTTCCTTGTTATCCTTTCTCTTTTGGGAGGCCTCTGGGCATGTAATTCCCCAAGCCAAGAACAATCACCGGAGAAGCTTACTCCAATCCAAAAAATGCCTGAAATCCCTGCCAATAACCGCCTTTCTACGCTTCGAATGGATTCCTTACAAGAGTTTTCCTGGATGAACCCCCCGGATCAATATCGTTGGGAAGATTCGGCTTTGTATATCACAGCTCCAAAAGGTAGCGACTTTTTTAACAATCCTGAAAACGGTGAAATCTCCGCCTCAGCTCCTTATTTATTTCAAGAAGTCTCTGGCGATTTTGTGCTAACGGCTTGCTTAGAACCGGATTTTCAGGATAAGTGGAATGCGGGATGCTTATTTCTCCGTCAGGATAGTAGCCATTGGATCAAATTTGCGTTTGAAAACTCCGATGCGACGGGGCCGAGTATCGTTACCGTTGTGACCCGGGAAGTTTCGGATGATGCGAATGGTGCCGTTTTGGCAGATACTGAGCTTATCTGGTTACGGATGATCAAGAAAGATAATCTATACTCAATGCTATGGTCCCGGGATGGACAAAACTTTACAATGGCTCGGCTGGCGGCTTTACCAGAAAAAGATACGGTACAAGTAGGATTGGAAGTGCAATGCCCAGTTGGAGCCAAGGCAGAACACAAGATATTGTATTATTATTTAGAAAAGAAGAGAGTCGCTGATTTGCGTAAAGGTGTCTAAACCCCGGCAAGCCTTAGCCTTGCCGGGAGACAGGCCTACTAACAAAAAAGGTAAGCTTAATACTTACCTTTTGCTCGAGTAACTTGATGTCTCCAGCTTCCCTAAGCGGGGCTGATAGATTTAGGCCGCCACCTCTTCCCCTTCCTCGGCCAAATCACTTTCCACTCGGAGGTTTTCTACGATAAATTGCTGACGGTCCATGGTATTTTTACCCATGTAGTAGGTCAGCACCTCTTTGATGGATGTATCCTTGCGTAATAAGATTGGCTCCAAACGGATGTCTTTGCCAATAAAATCCCCAAACTCGTCGGGGGAGATTTCTCCTAGCCCCTTAAAACGGGTAATCTCAGGGTTGGCCCCTAACTTCTTGATGGCGGCCAGTTTTTCACGCTCGGAGTAGCAGTAGATGGTGTTTTTCTTATTGCGTACCCGGAAGAGAGGGGTTTCTAGGATATACAAATGTCCCTGCTTCACCAGATCGGGAAAGAACTGTAAAAAGAAAGTCAGCAAAAGAAGGCGAATGTGCATCCCGTCCACATCGGCATCGGTGGCGACTACTACCCGGTTATAGCGCAGGTTCTCGATGCCTTCCTCGATATTTAGGGCGTGTTGAAGCAGGTTAAACTCTTCATTTTGGTAAACCACTTTTTTGGTTAAGCCAAAGCAGTTGAGCGGCTTTCCGCGAAGGCTGAATACGGCCTGAGTTTGTACATCCCGGGCTTTGGTAATCGAGCCACTGGCCGAGTCACCCTCGGTGATGAAAATGGTAGACTCGTAGCGTTCGTCTTTCTTTTGGTCGGTATAATGGATGCGGCAATCGCGCAGCTTACGGTTGTGCAGGTTGGCCTTTTTGGCTTTTTGGTTGGCCAGTTTCTTAATGCCTGCGATGTCTTTCCTTTCTTTTTCGTTTTGCTTAATCTTGGCCTCAATGGCATCGGCTACGGCTTTGTTGCGGTGCAGGTAATTGTCCAGTTCGGTTTTGAGGAAGTCATTGACAAAAGTCCGGATGGTGGTGCCGCCCGGAGCGATGTATTGGGAGCCGAGTTTGGTCTTGGTCTGGGATTCGAATACGGGCTCTTGTACTTTGATACTGACCGCAGCCACAATGGAGCTCCGGATATCCGAAGCATCGTAATTTTTATTATAGAAATTATTCAGGGTTTTCACGATAGCTTCCCGGAAGGCGGAGAGGTGGGAGCCTCCTTGGGTAGTATTTTGACCATTGACGTAGGAGTAGTACTCTTCCCCGTACTGATTGGCGTGGGTAATGGCTACCTCAATATCGTGTCCTTGGAGGTGAATGATCTCGTAAATTTGGTTTTTCTCATCGACCTTATTGGTGAGCAGGTCCAGTAATCCGTTTTTGGATACGAATTCTTGGCCGTTAAAGCGAAGTTTGAGCCCCGCATTGAGATAGGCGTAGTTGCGTATCATTTCCTCGAGATACTCAGGATTGTACACATAGCCTTTAAAAATTTCCGGATCGGGCTCGAAAATAACCATTGTCCCATTGCGCTGCGAACTGGACTGTACGGGGGTGTCTTGGGTAATCTCTCCCCGGTTAAACTCGGCCAGTTTGGTTTGTTTGTCCCGGAAGGACTGCACTTTGAAGTATTGCGACAGGGCATTCACGGCCTTGGTACCGACCCCATTCAAACCCACCGATTTTTGGAAAGCCTCAGAATCGTATTTACCCCCGGTATTGATC
The DNA here is from genome assembly GCA_963922455.1 of uncultured Microscillaceae bacterium. Taxonomy (GTDB): domain Bacteria; phylum Bacteroidota; class Bacteroidia; order Cytophagales; family Microscillaceae; genus CAWUIO01. The sequence continues at coordinate 15,946 of CAWUIO010000002.1, read as the reverse complement.
TTGGATACACAGTCGATTACTTTACCGAGGGGGATTCCTCGGCCATAGTCACGTACGTGTACCCTCCCATCTTGCAAGGTGATCTCGATGATATTGCCAAAGCCCATCATATGCTCATCGATGGAGTTGTCCATGATTTCCTTGGTGAGTACATAGATGCCATCATCAGGGGAGCCCCCATCGCCTAGCTTCCCGATGTACATACCAGGGCGTTTACGGATGTGCTCTTTCCAATCAAGGGTGCGGATGTTGTCTTCTGTATAATTGCTCGTACTCATGGATCTTGTATCTTATAAATGGGCTTTGGGTTCAATATTGGCTTAGGGATGGAACGGCCTGTCTGAGCCCGCCGCCGCTTGTGGGGGGCAGGCGAGTAGTGACAGCCCGGCTCGCTTCTTTTTTAAATGTATCTACGGGTAGAGACCTAGGAAATTTACAAACCCACTCAAAAAACGTATGAAAAAAGAAGCGAGCAAGCCCCTAATCTTAATCTTTTTAAGAAAACAAAAGTTTAAAACTAAACTATTATTTGGAAAAATGCCAAATCGTAGAAGATAGGAACGCCTTTCCAACTAACATTTTAACCGAAAATAGGGCCAAAGTGCCTACAAATTTATAAAAAATGCTCAAAAATGTGAAATGTTTTTATAAATTTACCAAAACATACAATTAAGAATTTCAATCGGGATTTTCTTTATGGCTGTAAATAAAGATTTGTTTGCCGTGGTAGATATTGAGACTACCGGACTACGCGTAAAAGACGACCGCATTACGGAGGTGGCGGTGTTGGTGTATAATGGCTCTGAGATTGTAGAAAGTTTTCACTCGCTCATCAATCCGGAGCGCTATGTGCCGGAGTTTATCACCCAATTAACGGGTATCAATAATGAAATGCTCGAGACGGCCCCCCGGTTTTTTGAAGTAGCCAAGGCCATTGTGGAGATCACGGAAGGGAAAGTGTTTGTAGCCCACAATGCCCATTTTGACTTTACTTTTTTGAAGAATGAGTTCAAAAGCCTGGGGTTTAATTTTCAAAGAAAGACCCTTTGTACCGCTCGTTTGTCCCGGAAAATACTGCCCGGATTACCTTCATATGCCCTCGATAAAATATGCCGCCATTTAAATATTAGCATCAAAGACCGACACCGGGCCATGGGAGATGCCGAAGCTACCTGTGAGCTCTTAGGAATCCTCAAAACGCGGAGTGAAAAAAAACTGGAACGTAATATCATCGATCGGGAAATTAAAGTGCGCAACCTCCCGCCCAAAGTAAAAATCGAGGATTTTGAAGCCCTCCCTGAAGAGACGGGGGTCTATTATTTTTTGGATGAAGCAGGCTCCATTATTTATATTGGCAAAAGTATCAACATCAAAAAGCGGATTGCAAGCCACTTTAGTACCAATCTGGACAGTAAAAAGAGCATTGAGTTTAAAAACCGCGTAGCGAGTATTGACTATGTGTTAACGGGGAGTGAGTTGATTGCTGAGTTACTCGAGTCGGATGAAATTAAGCAACATAAGCCCCTTTTTAACCGGGCCCAGCGGAATAGCCGCCACAATTACGGGGTGTTTAGCCGGAAAGGAAGAGATGGCTACCTGCGTCTGTATGTAGACCGTACCAAGACCCAAACCAAGACCGCTCACTACTTGGCCCAAAGGGCCGATGGGGCCCGCCGGGCTTTGTATGCCAAAATTGAGCAATTTGGCCTTTGCATGAAGCTTTGTGACCTCTACAGCAGCGATGGGGCCTGTTTTGCCTATCAAGTAAAGCAATGTCAAGGGGCTTGTATTGGAGAGGAAGAGCCGGCCCTGTACAATGCCCGCGTAGAGCAAGCCATCGATAGTTTTGGCCAGCTGGCCCGGAAAAGCTTTTTTGTGCTTACGCCGGGGAGGGAACGCGGTGAAAAAGCGATGGTATGTATCGAGCGCGGCCGTTACCTTGGTTTTGCTTATCTGCAAGAAGACCAGGCAATACAGACCTTAGAGGATGCCAAATCCTACATCACCCGGTACCGCGACAACCGAGATGTTCAGAAAATCATACGAAGTTGGATAAAAAAACACCCGAAACACGTGTTCTATTTTAATCAAGATTCGGTAGAGGAAGAAGATGCTTTGGATTGATGAGTCCAGGCATTTTGCGGCTGAGGAAGACGGAGGTAGAAACGGCTTCCTTTTTCCGGGGTACTTTCCACCCATATTTGGCCCTTATTTAGCTTGATTAAATCGTGGCTCAAAATAAGCCCCAAACCCGTCCCTTTTTCATTTTGCGTGCCAAGCCGGGATTCCCCAGTGAGGGTAAATAGTTTACTTAGCATGTCAGTAGACATCCCGATGCCCGAATCTTCCACAAACACGTGTATAAAATCATCTTCCACAAACGAATGCAAGCGAACAAAGCCGCCCGAAGAGGTATACTTTACCGCATTTTGTACCAGGTTACGAAGCACTATCCTAAACATGTTGGCATCTACCCAAGCGCTATGTTGGACAGGTAATTCATTTCGGAGTTCAATGTTTTTTCTTTCTGCTTTTCCTTTTACTAATTCTAGGGCTTCAAGTCCCAAATCGTGAAGATTGACCGTTTCTGCTTTGGCGGTCAGGCCTTGCATTTGTTGGCGTGTCCAATGCAATAAATTATCGAGTAAGGAAGAACTGCTCTCCAGCTTTTGGGTAAGTTGTAATGTAAAGCGCTGTAGATCTTCTGGATTCAATAGGTTGTCTTTTAACAAATCCAGAATATTTTTTAAGTCACTGAGAGGGCTTCTCAGATCGTGGGAAATGATGGAGAAGAGTTTGTTTTTTACCTGATTGCTTTCTTCCAGTTCTTGGTTTTTATGGAGGATCTCCGAATTTAACTTGGACAGGATATTTCTTTTTTCTTCAATCTCGTGTTTTTGTTGCGCCAATCGGTGGTTGAGCTTTTGTGTTTTACGGTTGGTTATAAAAAGTAAAGTGGCAATTATTGCCAAAAAGAGGAGGCCAATCGAGATGATGATTTGGTTAAAATACTGACGCCGGATGATGAGCTCTTGTTTGCTCTTATTTTCTTGCAGGAGGCTATTTTCCCGAGCTTGCTCTTTATTTTCATAGAGTGCTCTTATTTCCGCGAGGTTCCGTTCCCGGTTTTGTTGATAGACACTATCGTTAAACTGTAAACGCATCCGGGTATACGTGTATGCTCCTCGAAAATCGTTTTGCCTAATTGCCAAATTGGATTTCTTTTCATAAATATCCCTTAAATCATTTAGATAACCGCCCTCTTCTGCTAAACCCAAGGCTCGGTTTAATGTTTTTTCTGCCTTGGCATATGCTTGGGTCTGGGTGTAAAGCGCCCCCAAATCTGCCAAAATAATAACTTCTAACTTACTTAAAGAGTTATTTTTGGCTACGTTCAGGGCCGAGTCTAGTAAGGTTTCCGAAAGGGCAAAATCTTGATCAAGCATAGCTAGCAATCCCTTAGCTTTCAATGCTTTGGCTACTCCATTGGGGTAGTCAATTTTCAAAAAAATGTGTATGGCTTCTTCTAAGTAGTATAGGGCCGAATCTTGGGCAAGTTGGGTAGGGGTATATTCAAAAAGGTCTTTTTTTAACAGGCCAATATTTAAATAAACCCGGCCTTGCATCGCTGGTAAATCATCATCTTTTAAAATATGTAGTACTTTTTGATATTCCTTTTGGGCCCTTAACGTGTCTCCTAAATGCTTATAACAGTTGGCCATATTATTGTGCAAAGCGGAGATATATTTTTGATCATCCAGTCTTTGGTATAAGTCCAAGCTTTGGGTGTAATTTTCTAGTGCCCGATCGTACATATTCATCACATCAAAAAGAGTTCCTGATAGATTGTACAGTGCCGCGGCATTCAAGGTATCATTAATCCTTTTACTATACGAAAGGGCTTCTTCTGCGATCTCCAAACTGCGCCTATAGTCCCCTTGGTAAAAAAAAGCATAGGCGAGATACCGATTGGCTTTAACAAGTCCCGGAAAATAGTTTAGGTCTGTGCTTAGGTCAATGGCTTTTTGGGCATATTTGATACAAGTATCTTGCTTATTCGTGTGGGAAGTTTCGGCAATCTTTACGTAAAGATGGATCAGGTTGGTATTTTGATTAGGAATGTTTTGGATTTCATTCAGCAAACTATCCAGGGCCTTTGTTTGCGCCTTTGTATAGGAAATGGGAAAAATAAATACCAAGGATAAACCGAAGATAACCTTGATCAGGGTATGCATGCGTTTATAATGTTGATTCAAACTAGCTGGGGTACTATTGGCTAAAAAGTAGGGCACTTGCTTAATGCCCCTTAGCAAATTCTATTTAGCCAAAAAACAAGTAAATATCAAGTTTTCGCTAAATATAGTTCTAAAACTACTCAATTATCACGCTTTAGCCCGGCAAGGTTTCTTACATTTTTGCTGATCTATTGGGGCTTACCCGCGCTTTTGGCCTGACTACCCCGGAGTCTATGTGTACCAGGCGCGGGTCGGGCTAGGCTGCCGAGCCGGCTTACCCGCATACCAGCGGCGGTCTCGGCCCGTACGGGCGCCTATCCCTAAGCCAAATACTTAGCTGCTAGCTTAATTATATTTATTTTTGCCTATTGGATAGAAAGTCTTGTATAAATCTATCTTTATCCTTCCATACGAGCCTTAAATAATGCAATTGACTACAGATCACGAGGTAGAAGCCGTATTTCAAAAGTATCCTGACGGGGTCCGGGAAAAACTTCTCCGGCTCCGATCCCTCATTTTGCAAACCGCCGAGGAAATGCAAAATATCCAAAGCTTAGAAGAAACTCTCAAGTGGGGGGAGCCTAGCTATATAAGCAAAAAAGGGAGTACCCTTCGCTTGGATTGGAAGCCGAAAAACCCAGAATATTATGCCTTGTATTTTACTTGTTCCAGCCGTCTAGTGCCTACCTTCCGAGTTCTATATCCAGATGTGTTTGCTTTTGAAGGAAAAAGAGCCATACTTCTGCCCATCAAGGAAGTGTTACCCGAACAGGAGTTAAAAAAATGTATCCAAGCGGCATTAGAATATCATCAGGTAAAACATCTCCCCTACTTAGGGATAAGCTAATGATTAAGTCATCTTGGCTGGTATGATCGTATACGTCTTGCATATTTGGGGATTTGTAATGCCCCCTAAGCTAAAAACACGATATAATGGCTCCCGAGCCAATTAGTAAATTATATAAAATTCTTGCTCCCTAACTCTCGGCCTGTCCCCTGACAGGCCGAAATAACGCTAAGTGGTCTGTCGGGAGACAGAACAGGGTTGTGAAAATAGAGAGTAGGAAAAAGAAACCAAATCGTAGTCCTTTTTCTTCTCTCCTCTCGCTTCTCTCCTCTCTCTTCTCTCTTCTCCATGGCTGAGGGATAGAGCGGCCTGTTTGAGCTCGTGTTGGGCTGTGGGGAAAGGCAGCGAGTAGCGAAAGCCCGACCCCGGCGGCACTCATGCGCATTTGGCTAGCCTAAGGCAAGGCCGGGGGCAGCCCCTATTCATCTCGTAATACTTCCATGGGCTGAATACGTGTGGCTTTCCAGGATTGGACGCCAATGGCCAATAAAGCCGTAAACAGCGCAATAAGGCCTCCTACAATAAAGCTTTGGGCATTTATCGGAATGCGGTAGGCAAAATCGCGGAGCCAGACCGAAATGCCCCAATAGGCAATGGGTGAGGCTATCGCAAGGGAAATAAGTACCATCAAGGCATATTTCTGGGAAATCAATTGAAAGATCTCAAAAGAATTGGCTCCCAATACCCGGCGTACCCCTATTTCACGCGAGCGTTTTTCCACGGTAAAAGAAGCTAAACCCAATAGCCCTAAACCCGCAATAAGCATGGCGATGAGCGTGAAGGATTGCAAAAGAACCCGGGCCCTTTTCTCTCTTTGATAAGAGACTTGGTACAATTGATCCATAAATTGGTACGTGAAGGGAATACTGGGAGACATAGATTTCCAAGTAGATTCCATATCCTGGATCGTGGCCGCGGTCTTATTGACAGCTCCGGGAGCCAATCGGACAATCAGGTGCCAATTACCGAAATGGTACCACTCGCCCCCCCGATAAAAAAGGGCCAAGGGGCCAATCTCAAAACGGGCAGAGCTAAAATGAAAATCAGGCATCACCCCGATGACTTTAAACTCATTGCCGGGGTACCAAAGGGTGCGTCCGATGGCATTTTCCTGGGTCCAACCCAAGCGCTTGATGGCCGTTTCATTTAAGATTACCTGATTATCTTGGCTACCATATTTCTTATCAAAATCCCTTCCCGCCAAGACTTCTAAGCCCAAGGTTTCCAGGTATTGAGGCCCCCCATTGATACAATTTAGGGGGATTTCTTGCCCATTTTTATCATCTGGTTTGAAATAATCTTGATTGTATACCTCGGGAAAATTGGCATCGCTTATCTCAGCCTCAAGAACCGCGGGGATTTGTCTTACTTGATCCAAATAGGCATCTTCTTGGGTACCTAAACGCTCTACTTTGGGAATAACCAGTAATTGCTCCTTAGCAAAACCAAGCTTTTTAGTTTGCATATAGTGCAACTGCTGGCCTACCAACAAGGTGCAAATAATCAACAAGCAGGAGATCGTAAACTGGAAAATCACTAAGCCATTCCGTAGGCGAACTCCGGCAGCCCCTTCCAAGGCTTTTCGTTTGAGGCCATGGATTGGGCTCTGGGCCGAAAGGAATAAAGCAGGATAGCTGCCTGCCAATAGGGCGGTAAATAAAATCAAGGCCGTAATCCGTAAAACCCACCGCGGCTCTAAAAACTCGCTTAAATGGAGATTTTTTAATGTCCACTGATTGAACCACGGGACAAGCATGGACATCAACACCAAACAAAGTAAAAAAGCTATCAAGGTATATAGGAGGGATTCTCCCAAGAACTGCCCGATGAGGTGCCTGCGGCTTGAGCCGAGTATCTTCCGAATGCCGATTTCCTTACTACGGTACACCGAGCGGGCAGTAGCCAAATTCATAAAGTTGATGCACGAAAGTAAGAGAATGAGTCCGGCAATCACTCCAAATATGTAAATGTACTGTATATCGCTTAAGCTGCCCAGACGATTTCCGGTTTGAGAGGAATGCAAATAAATCTTGGATAAAGCCTGGGGATACAACTTCCACTCCCGCTTTTCTTTGACAAATTCTTCAAAGGAATAGCCAAAAATGCGCTCAATGGTAGGAGAGGCATAGGTTTCGGGCAATATGGCTAACTTTTGGGCAAATTGATCTAAGTCGGTTTGAGGTTTTACGCGGGCATAGGTGACAAATGTCGTCCAGATCCAGCTCCACTCCATGCGTTTTACCTGTGGGTAGGAATAAATAGAACTGAGCATATCAAACTGCATGTGCGATTGATTAGGCAGATCTTGCATCAAGCCAGTAACTTGAAAGACTTCTGTATAGGTTTCATTCTCGATCTCGAGCATTTTGCCAAGGGGGGGCTCGGCTCCAAAGTAACGACGGGCTGTACTTTGGGTCATCACGAGAGAATTGGGCTTTTGCAGGACGGTCTTCGGATCACCTTCTAATAACTCAAAACCCAATACCTCAAAAAAGTTAGAATCGGCAGCAAATATTCTTTTTTCATCATAGCTCACTTTTCCAGAAGGAGTAGTGTGGCTTACCAGCCAGTCTCCGTTGGTATGTACCCGGGTAACCGCTTCTACCTCCGGTAAAGCCTCTTGGATTGCGCGGGCGGCAGCGGGTCCCAAGGCATCTAGCCGTTCTTGATCGGCTTCCCAAATATTACTTTGGGTGATTCGGTAAATTCGGGAGGAATTGGGCAGAAAATGATCATAGCTCAACTCATCTTGAATATAAAAAGTCAATAAGAGAAAGGCCATCAGTCCGGTAGCGAGGCCTAGGATATTGAGCAAGGCATAAAAACGTTGCCTTAGCATATTTCGGAGGGCCGTGAGGAAGTAGGTTTTAATCATGAGTATAGGGTCATAAGGGTAAAAAGCTATACCCAAATAAAATGCCTGACTAGCAAAACACTGGTAATCAGGCACCGAGCCAAGGCAAACCCATAGGTTTACCGTTCATAATCTCACGGTTATTGTCCGAAATTGAACGGTTTCATTTCTTTTTTATTCGTAACTGAGTTTGATGACTTTTTGGAAATCGCCATGACGAACTTTCAGGATATAATTACCCTTGCTAAACTTACTTAAGTCTACCTTACGGTGCCGGTGGTTTTTATCAAAGGTTCCGTCCTTAATTTTAAGGCCCTGGCTATTGAATACCTCAAAGTCTACTGTATTAAGAGAACCCTCCCAATAAAAGTGGAAAATTCCTTCATAACTGGGGTTAGGATAAATCACCAAATTAACTTCCTCTTCATTGGTAACATATACTTCGTGAACAGGAGTTGGTATCCGGTTTTCTTGGGCATCCATGGCCCAAACGCGGTAGTAGTTAGACCCTAAATGAGGCCGGGTGTCTAAGACCTCAAAGTTTAGGTTAGGGTTCGTATTGTTTTCAAAAGGAACTTCTTTAAACAACTCAAAACCTTGACCATCTTGAGATTTTTCCACTTCAAATTTGCTTACGTCTAAGCTGGGGCTGATGGCCCAACTTACGGACACGTACCCGCTTCTTTGTAAATGGCAGGCAAATTGGGTATAGCCCGTGGGTAAACTTGCATTTTGTAGGTCTACAAAGGGAACAAAGTATTTATTGGTCTCCGAGACCGCAAAATCGGCATAAAAGACGTTGGGAGTGGTCGTAATGGTATTCGGTACCGACCCAAATCCAATCTGAGGAAAGATTTGCTCCTGAGTATCGTCATATAAGGCATTAGTAGGATAGGATTTGAGGAGGAGTTCGGGCATCGTAATGGTTTTGCCGGTAGCCACACTGAGGGCATCTAGTTCTGATTGCTGGAAATAGATTCGGAGCCGGGCCGGGCCGTCGTTAACGGCATCTACCAGAAAATAACGAGGCATATAGTAGGAATCATCTACCTCCCGTACGCTTGATTCTACTAATACGCGTGCGGTTACATCTCCCAGGCTATCGGTATCGAAAGCATCGGAACGATCATTAACAGCCATTATGGGCAGCTCAGTTACCAGGTCTCTCAAGGTAAAGAAGGCATCGTAGTTGGTATACTCACACGTACCAAATAGGCTATCGGTAGCCAAGGCTTTGGGGGGAGGAAAAGTAACTGTTTGATCTCCATTTAATACGATCCCCGTAACCAAGTCGGCACAATCATACGATTGGACCAAGGTAGTTGTATACGTAGTAGTCTCGCTAGGAAACACTCGTAGAGTACCCGTAGAGGCTCCATAGGCATAGTAGTCTTCCAAGGTTTGGGTACCATCATGTACATCAATAAGGAATGGCCCCGAACCCGTAAAGCTAAAACTTAGGTCTACTCCTGCCGAGGGACATACGATATTTTGATCAGGGCCATTGTCCAGGGTCGCCCCTACGAAGGTAGGACGGTTAAAGAACCAATACCCGGTGGCTGTAGATAAGATGTTATCACTATTTGACCCCGTAACAAATTCTACGGTTACATTATCTGGATCACGTGTCACCTCAATATCCCGTACTTGAATAAAGTCAAAACAGATCGGCGTACCATAGGACTTATGAAAATAAGCGGTGGAGGTATTGGTGGCACTCTGCATCAAAATGAGATTACTCCCGTTACCAGTTGCATCCAACATGCCATTGGGAGAGTTGAAGGTTTGGGTGGAACCGGCTTCAATCTCATAGGTCATGCCAGGAAAGAACTTCATATACTCAAAGGTATTATCGTCTTCTATAATAGTATTTCCTGTGAGCAAGAGTGAGTCGGCTGTCATGCCTCCCCGTACAAGCGCTTTGGAAGAACTATTATCAGTAAAAGAAAGATAATTAAAGGTTTCAGTACCCCCATACATAGCGGCATCTTGGTTATTTAAATAGATTTTGGAGGTTCCGGCCGAGAAGGTAAAGTTTTGGTTATTACGGAAGTCCAAAGAATAATTTACCGAACTTCCGTTATTACGTCCATCATCAATATGTACTTCTGAGTCGTACAAGTATAAGGCTTTGCTGGAAGTACCATTGAGTAATAGACGATCTACATAGAAGTCGTGTCCTTGGGTGTGGAACGTACCTTTCTTCAAATACACATCCTTGATGGTAGTAAAGTCAGAATAGAGACGCCAAGTCCCTCCATCTCCGTCAAAGTTGATTTTATTTTTGATGGTTACCCCATTGGTCTGGATTCGATTGTCATCGTCTGTGGCCGTAAAGCTCATTTCCCCTCCATTGAGCATCGTGGTAAGAGGATCTAGTATGAGATCTCCACTAATGATAATATTGGAAGTGCCTTTAAATACATTGGCAAATGAAGTGGTATACTCGGTTATGAAATGTTGGCATGAAGCCACATCATTAAAGAATACGGATTTATCGGCTCCACTCACTGAATTATCGTCAAAGATGACATAGTCGATAGAAGTTGGCAAGCATACGCCATCTCCAATGGTCTTGGCTTTGGCTGTTAAAGAATCTAAGTCATAGGCCCAGTGGGTGGGATCATTCCAGTTACCCGAGTAATTTCCGTAGACGGCACTGCCCGAAGGTCGCCAATAAAAGTAACGGGCTTGATTGATTGCGTTGATGAAGGTCCAATTGACATTGTCTCCTAAGTCTTCAGAATCGCTTACGGAATAGTTGGCTACGGCGTGTAAGCCTCGCAATAAAGCATTTTCTACAATGACGCTTCCATCTACTTGTACGGCTACGGTAAGCGATTGGGCAGCCTGGATTAACACCGCTCCATCGGTACATTCGGCTTGGGCTACTAGATTTCCTTGGATCAATACCCCTTTATTGCTTCCACCGGGGAAGAGGTATTCTTGGCCACTCCCTAAAATAAGATTGCCGGTGATAATCAAGCTGTCAATATTGGTTTGCGAGATGGAGTTGCCATTAAAGAGGGCATCTCCATTGAGGGTCACATTTCCTTCAAAGCGTAGGTTTTTATCGAGTGAGGTTGTGTTGAGGGTCACATTGGAGTCTACCTGGACAAAATTGGGGAGTAGTACGGCATAACTCGGATCACTATAGCTCCCTCCTATCGTAATGGCTCCGCTGGTAGCAGTAGCATACACGGTGCAATTGGCGTGGTTTAAATTGTATTCGTGGTTCCCGCCTCGCCAAATATTGGTGTTTCCAAATAGATAGAGGTTGGTACCGGTGAAGTTCATGGTAGACACATATTTGGGAAATAAACTTTGAGCGTGGATGTCTATAGCTCCGGCTGTAACTTCTGCTTTAAACAGCTTTAGATCCATCTGGGTACGGAATTCGTCTAATAAGGTATAATGGGATAGACTTTCAAACTGGACGTCTCCCGGAAAATGGGCCCCGTTCATTCTAACTGTATAATTATAGCCCCAAAAGAAGAAGAGGGCACTGCTATTGCCCGTGATGTTGCCGACTTCTAAAAACTCAACCGATCCATAAATAGCCAAACTAGTGTTCGTAACTTGTATTTGAGATCCGCTAGGGGCCGCCTGGGGGCCCGTAGTTACCCAAGTAAGGTTGCGGCACTGGTATACTAAACTACTATCGGTGAGCCGTACCGTATAGGATCCTCCCCCATTTCCGTTTACATCAAAAATTACATCGTCTACGATGGTGGGTATACATTCATTATTGCTTATCCCGTCGCTGGGGAGGGCCAGCCCCCCCGAAGTTTCTGACCAACTAGTGGGGTCAGCCCAATTACCAGAGGCTCCCCCAACCCAATACAAGGTCCTGCCCGAGCTACTGGCCGTACCTAATCCACTTACATTGCCCAAATCTACCCAATCGCCTACTAGGAAGGTTCCATTGGTAAAATTGAGGTTTTGTAGCGCTACTTTATCAAAATTGAGGGTAGCCCCATCGGCTGGTACGGTCATTTGGGTATTGCCATCTCGCGACATTAAGGTTAAGTACTCATCGCAAGTGCGTTCTATGTGTATATTACGAATGGTATCAAAATCGCCCAGGCGATAGGTACGGTTGCCGTATAAAACCAAGCTATCAATGGCAATACGGGAACTAAGCCCTTGAAAGATACCTGCCCCAGACTTCAACTCGAGGGTTCTAAAGGTATTCTGGGTACCAAAGAAGTTATGAACAGCGTCGTGACGGGTATTGGCAACCGTAAGAAAGTTAATCGTTTGGTTCCGCTCTCCGGGTAAAATACCTGCCTCATAAGACCAAATATAAATATGAGAAGTACCTGCATCAAGCATGCCAGCTACATCAAAATCCAGGGTTAGGGCAACTTGGGAATTTTCAAAGGGGTTGAAGTGGCTATTAACACTGTTAGAATACAAGTGAATTTCTGAGCTTCCTAGAATTATTTTTCGGTTTACGTTACCGCTTCGTGAATACAATTGGTTGGCCCAAACGGTATAGCCATTGGTGTTGAATGTACCTTGGATCAAATTAATTTTCCCTTTGACATAATCGGTGGTGTCCATTTGAAGATTGCCCAATAAGGTCCAACTTGCAGTGGCCCCCGAAGCATCCAGCCTAATGTTCCTCCGGATAACATTATTGGCGGTGAATATCGTATTGCCGGGTTGGTCGGAGGCAAAGACAAAATCTCCATCAAAGTACCAGTACATATCGGATACTAAGGACAAAGAGCCATAGATCTGTAAGCTATAAACATCTTGCCCCGTAATAACAGGTTTTAAACTGCTACTAAGGGCGGCATCAAAAGTAAGGTCTAAGCAAGTAGAATTTTGATCTACGGTAATGATGGTCAAACTATCGCCGCTTATCCCTCGGGAATCAAACATGACATTATCATCTGATCGCGGGGCCTGGATGGGTTTCATGGCCCCTCCATCGTCAAACCACTCCACCCCTTGCTTTACGAGCAAATCTGGGGTAGCAGGATCTACTCGCCAAGCGTGGATATCATTCCAGTTTCCGCTGTGTTGGGCGTCGGTACCTACCCAATATAAGTTTAGTTGGGCCAGGACCGCTTGGGGAGTACCCAATAGGAAAATTAAGCCAAGTATAAGTTTGAATTTCATCTAGGATATATTTTGTTAATGTCTGTCCGTAATCTTGTGAAAAGTAAATCAGCAATTGCTAGTATGGCTGTATACCTATGATACCCAAGAGACTCATTCCTTTCCCAGATGGTAGGGAAGAAACGGCATCTCAAATTGAATATTGGATAGGATTTTTGCGTGTATATACGTTTTTGAGGCGTATGGTAATTACTTAACCTCCTTTATTTGGCGCGTTTGAGCCGTGTTATCTTACCTAGGATAGATCAAACTTCAAATTTGGGGCAAATAGGTACGCAAAGGAAGCTTAAGATCTTGGCTTAGGGATAGAGCGGCCTGTTTGAGCTCGTTTCGGCCTGGCGGGGAAAGGCAGCGAGTAGCGAAAGCCCGACCCCCGCTGGACCAAGACTTCCAAGCTGAAGCCAAACGACATCGCGGGGGTAAGCCCCAAAAAATACAACCTTAGCAGCTATAAAACACAAAAGCCCCTTCCAAGTAGATGAAGGAGCTCCGTATACCCAAGGGTGGGCTATATTTTGAAAAGAAGCTGGTGGGCAGATTTAGAATGTTTTATATCTCGCTGGGTTGGGCAAAACGTTTAAGGCTCGACAACTCAATGCGGCCTTCATAGAGAGACTTAGCAATAATCACGGCACTTACCCCCATCTTTTCCAAGGCCTCAATATCTTCCAGGCCTCTTACCCCGCCACTGGCCAAAATGTGCAGATCAGGAAAACGGTCAAGAATCTGTTGGTACATCTCGAAAGCGGGTCCTTTCATGGAACCATCCCGGGCGATTTCGGTAGATTTTACCCGTCTCACCCCGCGCTCGTAGTAGTATTCGATGTGTTCCATCAAATCGATACCCGTCTGGCTTTTCCAGCCTTTGGTGTATACTATCCCATCTTTGGCATCGGCGGCCAAGATGATTGCCTTATTTCCATAGGAAATCAACCAGCTACTAAACTTTTCCCGGTTATGCACGGCTTCAGTGGCAATGGTTACATACTTGGCTCCTGAATCAAAAGCAGTACGGACATCGCCGTCGGTGGTAATTCCTCCGGTAAAATCAATCTCGAGGTTGGTATAACTGGCTAAGGTCTCGAGGATGTGATAATTGATAACTCTTCGTTGCCGAGCGCCATCAATATCAATTAAATGGAGTCTGGTAATACCGTACTCTTCAAACTCAAAGGCCTGATCTAATGGGTTTTTATCGTAGATCTTAACCTCATCTACATTTCCCCCTATGGTCTTGACGACTTTCCCCCCTTGGATCGCCATCGAGGGCACTATTTTGATCATATTTTTTTTAATTTTGAGTTAGCTATTCTTAAAATTAACCATGAAATAGAATAAATAATAATTTTTTAAGCGCTATCCCTAATATCCTTTTAGTGTAATTGAATTTTGACCAAATAAAATATAATTATTTATGGAATTAAAAGATGGTCAGTATACGATCCAAGGGATCAATTTATTGGAATTAACCCAGGAATTTGGGTCTCCTTTGTATGTATACGACGCGGATAAAATGAGACAAAAGCTAGAGGTGATGCAAGAAGCTTTTTCGGGGCTTTCGCACCGGATTAAGTATGCCGCCAAGTCCCTGACCAATCTTAGTATCTTGAAATTGTTCAAAAAATACGGTACGGGACTGGATGTGGTGTCCATCCAGGAAGCCCGCCTCGGTCTGATGGCCGGATTTTCTGCCCAGGATATTTTATACACGCCCAATTGTGTGTCTTTTGAGGAAATTCAGGAAGCCGTTAGCCTGGGCTTGGTCATTAATATTGACAATATTTCCATCTTGGAAAGATTTGGGCATACGTATGGAGATACGGTACCTTGCTGCATCCGTTTGAATCCGCATTTAGTGGGGGGAGGAAATAGCAAAATCCAAGTAGGACATATCGATTCTAAATTTGGTATCTCCATTTTACAACTCCGCCACGTCCACCGAGTGATTGAGAATTACGGTATCCAGGTAAATGGGCTACACGTACATACGGGTTCGGATATTCTGGACGCGGAGATCTTTTTACGAGGTACAGAAATCATCTTTGAAGCCGCCCGCGAATTTAAAAACCTAGAATTTATTGATTTTGGGAGCGGCTTTAAAGTGGCCTATACAGAGCAGGATATTGTGACCGATATGCCTGAATTGGGGCATAAACTAAGCAAGGCCTTCCGAAAGTTTTGTGATGAGTACGGCAAAGAGCTTGAGATTTGGTTTGAGCCCGGCAAATTTTTGGTCAGTGAGGCGGGCCTGTTTTTAGTAAAAGTCAATGTAATCAAGCAAACCCCTGCCAATGTATTTATCGGGGTAGATTCAGGACTCAACCATCTCATCCGTCCGATGATGTATGATGCCCATCACGAAGTAGTCAATATCTCCAATCCCTTTGGCGCCCCTCGGGTGTATAATGTGGTAGGGTATATTTGTGAGACCGATACCTTTGCCCAAGACCGCAGGCTGCCCGAAGCTCGGGAAGGTGATGTACTGGCCCTCAAAAATGCGGGAGCGTATTGCTTTTCTATGGCTTCCAACTATAATTCTCGCTTTCGGCCGGCGGAGGTGCTTATTTACCAAGGAAAGGCCCATCTCATTCGGGAAAGAGAGAACTTGGACGACATTATACGGCATCAAGTAGCCTTAGATTTTGACGAAGTTTCCTGGGAGGAGTCAGGTAAGGCAAGTATGAATAGCCAATAATACCTTACAGCATATTGTACCTCTGTAAAAATTAATCTGGGGCTTGCCCGCGCTCATTGTATTTTTCCTACCAGGAAAGATCCTGCCAGCGCGGGCCGGGCTGTCACTACTCGCTGCCTCTCCCCACAGCCCAACACGAGCTCAAACAGGCCGTTCCATCCCTAACGGGGTATGCGCAGGCGCAC
>CAWUIO010000001.1:0-175323 GCA_963922455.1 uncultured Microscillaceae bacterium | reverse complement strand
TATATGGGCTGCAAAGGGCCATTTCGGGAACCTGATTTCATCAAATTCCTCGCCCGTAGCGCTGCTATGCGCTCCTTGTTGATTTCATCAGAACCCCAAACTGACCCTTTTCGCCGACAAAAAATAAACTTAAACAGTTTCTTAGAATTTATAAAAAATAAGCAGGATTTTAAAATTTGATACGTTTGTTCAGCAAATGAATAGTTTAGGTATTATTCAAAACACCCAGGAAACATGATGAAACGTTTTTTTGTATGTACCGTTTTGTACTTCGTGAGTTGCTTCATTACGGTTCAAGCCCAATTTAAAGAAAGTAAAGACCGTCAAACCAGCGCTCCCTGTACGGAGGAGATCGTTCGCGCACCCCAGCGTAAAGCGCGCATTTTTTGGGAGGACGAACTGTATGAAGAAGCGCTCAATAAAAAAATGAAGTTGCCTCGCTCCCTCCGGGATAAGATCACCTTTAGTTTTATTGTCCGTTGCGATAGCCTCGCCTATAAATTTAAAATCCTCCGAGGGATCAATGCCGAACTGGACCCTTATATTTTACAAGCTGTTCAAAAAGTTCAGGCTTGGCGCCCCGCTCTTCAAGACAAAAGTCCGGTCAATTCTCGGGTTACCTTCACCCTAGAGGCCTACAAAGGGAAGCTACGATTGCCTAAAGACTAGGGGCTTGCCCGCCTTATCCCGTTTAGGCTTGTTTAGGGGCACTTGTAGCAGGCGGGCCGGGCTTTCGCCACTCGCCGGCCAACCCGCATGCCAGCGGCGGGCTCAAACAGAGGCTCTATCCCTAAGCCTAAGAAAGATGATAAGGAAAAGATAGTCAGTACCTCCATAGAACAAACTAGGCCATGGGGCTTTGGGAAAGATCAATTAATATTTCTGCATTTAGCTCTTCGCCAAGAATAGAATTGATAGCGGCAATCAACTCTTGTATAACTTTATTTCTTTCTTGATTATAATCTTGGTCGCTCCGGGTACCCATTTGCATTACTTGCTCATTATAATCAAATCTTTTCCCTAGGCTTATAACCGAGGCTTGCGCGTTTGTTCCTAGTATGAGCTTATCTTTTAAGAAATCACGCACTAATTTACCCCCTTTACGTTCATTGTTAAGCTTATCAAGCAAGTAGGCCTTTATTTCATCCAGGGTAGCAGGGATGAGTTCTTGTTCCAGATTAGCTTTTTGGGTGTAAGTATTATTTTCAGCTACCACGACCACGGCCTGTTTTACGTGGGCTGATTGCAAAGCCTCTACACACCTTAGCACTTCTTTTGCCTTAGGATGGGTGGTTTTAACTAGTATTTTGGAACCCTTATTCCATACGTTGCTCAATTCAAAATCGCTGGAAAGGTCGCTCAAGTTGCTTAGCGCTTCCATAAGTATGCTGAGGTCAGCCAGGGTAAAAGGCTTAGAGTCCTTACCGGTATAGAAAGACATAATAACTGGCAGGCTGGGTTCTTGGAGAACCTGCTCGTCATTGAACAAATTCACCTTCAATTCAACGACAAAATTATCTGATACATTTCTCTCTGAATTATTTTGGAGGAATAAAGTAAATAAAAGGTTCAAATATTCTACATAATCAAAAGTGACTACATTCCGATAGATCAACTTACGATTTTCATTCATCACTCTTTTTTCTGCCTCCACTATCTTTTCAACTTTCTCTAAGAGCTTAACTTTTTCTGTAAAGCCAGCATCTTTTTGCTCTTCAATATCCTTTATTATTTCATATAGCGGTTTAAAGGGGGAGTTAGATTCTTTAATGATTTCTTTTATGTTCCTCAACTCCTGTTGCAATATTTCTAGCTGCTGAACATCTTGATTTGCCTTTTTCTGCTTCTTGATTTGAGCGATCAAGTACGTAAGGTGACTACGGATTTCTATTAATTGATTATATCCCATGGGTGGCGCCAGATAACTGTTTGGTAAATGACATAAAATTAGGCATTTCTATTAACAATACATACCTAGTAGAAGTTTACTATTTTATCAAAATAAATTCTTTTCACAAGCATACATTTCTACGTTTTTATTTGCTAAAATATTGTTACAAGCAACAAGTTTTTCCCCAAAGCCGCATCTAAGAAATTGAACTAAATTTACATACATGAATATATTTTAATTTTCTAAGCGTCGCTTCTGGATCATTATAGGCATTTTAGCCTTTTGACTTGGGCTGCATGGGCGCAGTCATCAGACCGGGGTGAACAGTGGAAGGGTGCAGGCCATCCTATCGTGGGCATAAGGACCCCTTAGGATTTTTCTTGGAAATTCCCGATTTGGATGAGTCACAGATTTAAAAAATCAAATCATTTTACTTAGCCTCCAAAAAAAGCCTATCCGGAAAATTAATTCCGAACCGGCTTTTTGTCTTTTGGCTTAGGGATAGAGCGGCATGTTTGAGCTCGTGAGGGCTTGGCGGGCTCAAACAGGGTTTCTATCCCTAGGCTATAAAATGGAAACCCTTGCCATTAATTGGCTGAAATACTTAAAAAGTCGTAAATTGGTCTATATGAGAGTAAAGTCTTGACATGTATGACAACAACACCTGGTGATATCCAACTAATCAAAAAAATATTCTTGCGGTACAAAGGCTATCTTCGTAGCACGGAGCTTAAAGCGGAGGGACTTAGTATAGAAGCCCTTAGACCTTTAGAAAAGGAAGAATTAGTCATCAAACTTCGCCAGAATCTTTATAAATAGGCTCAACTAGAAAATGATGATGAACTCATCGAGTTGAATCAATTAATACCCAAAGGGGTTTTTTGTACTTATACGGCTTGGTCTTTTCACAATCTTTCTGTTGTCATCCCACCCAAATATCATATAGCTGTACCTAAATCCCTTAATCCGATGTTACCAGGCTATCCCCCCGTCGAAATTCACCGATGGGCAGAAAAATATTGGAAAACAGGTATTTCGGAGCAGCAACACTACCAGCATACCATTCATATCTACGATCTTGAGAGGTCAGTTTGCGATGCGGTACGCTTCCGTAATAAAGTAGGTATGGACATTACCAAAGAGGTTCTAAAAACCTATTTAAAACGCAGAGACCGAAATATAAGCAAAGTTCTAAAATATGCCAAAGTCTTAAATATTTATGGCGTCCTTAAAAATTACCTTGAAGTCCTTGTTTAAATATGCCTAATGCCCAATCTGTAAAAGACCGTCTCAAAAACCTGGCAAAGAAAGAAGGAAAGGCTTTTGATTTGTTACTCAACCGCTATATGCAGGAGCGCTTTCTTTACCGTCTTTCCATTTCCAAGCATGAAAGCAAATTCTATTTGAAAGGAGGAGCATTTATTTATGCCTTAAGTGGTGTACAAAGCCGCCCCACTCGTGATATTGATTTTTTGGGTAAACACCTTTCAAATGACGCAGGTATTCGAAGAAATTATTACAATACCCTATCCAGATGATGCAGTATCTTTTGATTTAGACTCTCTGAAATTAGAACAGATCATAAACGAAGCCAGTCTGGTAAGTGCATCCTAGACTGGCTCTTTTTTTTTGAGTTTATAGACCTTTATCTTCCTCCACTAGTCTTGGCTCCCAACACGGCTTAGGGATAGAGCGGCATGTCTGAGCTCGCCGCTGGTTGGCGGGCTGGCCAGCGAGTAGCGAAAGCCCGGCCCGCGCTTGCAGAAATGTCCTTATTAAAAAAAACATATCTTAGACGCGGGCAAGCCCCTCCAATTCCATTTATAAACTAGCCAAACTGCTCAACTCTCCGGGCGATAAGCGGAACAAGGCGATCCGGGGGAAACGCCCGGCGACAAAAGTTGTTCCTACCACTACCAAACCTCCGTCTTCGGTTAAGGATAAGCCACCAAATTCGTAGGGGTTGGTAAAACCTAGGTTACGCGTACCCAAGAGTACCCCAGAGGCCGGATCGTAAGCCATCAAAATGATTTGTTTTCCTTTGGTATCACTGGCATAGAGTACCACATCGCGGCCATCTACTTGAACCAGATGGGCTTGAACCCGCGCATCTTCGGTTAGCTCAGGAAAGGGGTTTCCTACCAAATCATTGCTGGAGGCAATGGACCCGGGAGCCGTTTCTAAGGGCTCATTGGGAAGTATAAAATTGTCTCCAAAACCGTAACGGGAAAGGGCAAATATATCGCCCCCTAAGGGAGCAAGCGAGCTGATCGCTCTTTCTGTCCGGAAGCCTTGTACCACTCCGGGATCATCCCCGTCTCCTGAGGAAAAGTCTACGAAGACAAGAGATACCGTAAATTCGTAAAAGCCATTAAAATAGTAAGAGTTGCCTCCCAAATGACCGGCCATAAAAGGTAAAATACGTCCCCTACGGGTCAGGTGGTCAATGATATCCGGCTCTACTTCAAATTCTCCCACCCCAATGGTGAAGCCCTGGCTTGCACTGACATCTCCTGAGGTACTAACCTGGTGGATAGCACTTTCGCGAGAACCCCGATTGTATTGGAGAAGAACAAAGCCTGAGCCATCATTGTTTAAGGAAGCTGCCAAGGGGTATTCCAAATCAGTTTCGGCTACTTCTATGACTTGCCCTTCTTCATTGGCTTGCATGAGCTTGCTGAAGAGCGTGGTATTGTTCATGGCAAAGAAATAATACGCCTGACCGATTTTCATTAAGTTTTCGGTAGGGCTTACCGTAGATTGGGGCAATTCTCTTTCCGTTAAAAATTCGCCATCTTCATCGGCAAGCAGCATGTGCACGCCCCGGAAGTCACTACTATCGGCTTGAAATTCAGAAAGTACGAGAAAGCCACCAGTACTGGTTTGCTCAACGTCTAAGGGGAAATAGCCAAAATTAAACCGGTCATTATCGTAAATCCGAACCAAGTTTTCGGCTTCGGCATCCGGATTATCAAAAAGGTCACAACTGTTGAGGCCCAATGCGCATAAAAGCCCCAAAGCATAAAGGTATAGTTTATTGATATTTTTCATCATGTCTGTACAGTTTAGGATAGCTCAGGATTAGTCAACCGCTCGATAATTGCTGGAAACCAAAAATCGCATCGGAAACAAAACGTTGAAAGAGACCGCAATATTTTGCAACTTGATATCATCCAGTGCATCTCCGGCTCCATTCAGTTGATTTTCGGAGAAGCGGTTTTCCCGATCGGTTACGTTGTTGAATCCATAACGATAATTGACATCCAATCCTAAACGGATGTTTCCGACATCATAACTGACACCTACCCCGGCAATGGCCCCAATAGACGATTTAATAAAAAGGTCATCGGCTCCAATGAGTACTTCTTCGCTAGTGATGGGTACTCCACCGCCCGAAGCAAAATCATTTCCAGTAATGGTAAGGCCTTTGGCCGCATTAATTAAGGTGGCATAAAAGAAGCCTACTTGTACATAGGGCCGAAGGTCTTTACGGAGTAAGTCATAGCGTACATACAGGGGAAACTCAATGTAGTCTAAGCGGTGATCTTGCTCGTACATTAACTGCAAAGAGTTTTGGGCATTTTCGGGAGAGGTCCAGATATACTCATTGGTATAGGTAAACCGTTGTCTCCTAAAATTAGGCTGGGCACTGATTGACAAGCCTTTGTGAAAATACGTAAAGACTACCCCTGCTTGGGCTCCGACTTCGCTAAATGATTCATATTCCTTTTCGTACAGGCTCGGATCTAAGTTAGTGGGGCTAAACACCGAAAAGCGCTCGCTGGGCGTAGCTTTGGTGAGATTTCCTCCCACGCGGAAACCCAACCACCATTGCGTTTGGGCAAAGGGTGATTTGGAGCCTGCGTCACTTTTTTTCTGAGAAATTTTCTGATTGGGACGACTGTTTTTGCCTTTTGATCTTTGAGCAAAGGCGGGATTGAGCCCTATGACACATAGGCTCAACCCCAACAAAAAAAAGAATGTGGTTCGCATAATTGATAAGCAAAATAAATAAAGACGTACTAACGGTATACGACAAACTGCTTGGAATCTTGTAAGAGACCAGCTTTAATGTGATAGCGGTATACTCCGGTTGGGAAACCCTGTAAATTGACGGTATACGTGTGTTCCCCAATACCTAAACTCTTGTTATTTAGTACTTTTTGGACTACTCGACCTTGATTGTCGGTAATAAATAATTCAACCGCTTGGGCTCGGTTCATAAAGAATGATATGGTGGTCGAGCCACTCGCCGGGTTAGGATAGCAGTTGTTCAAATAAAAACGCTCATCAATAAACTCTTGGGTAGCCGTGACTGAGTTGGTAAGCAAAGGAATAGTACTTCCCCGGCCCTGGTAGTCACCCCAGAAGATATTAAATTCTTGGTCTACCAAACTGGCATCTACACAAAACCAGTCTTTTAGGATGGCCGAATATACTTGGCGATAATCGTATTGCATACCCACGTTATTGCGGGTAAGATCTGGATTGGTTCCCAAGACTCCTGGAAGAACGCCTTCTCCAAAAACAAGCATGGGAGCGCCTCGTCCGTGATCACTACCAAAGGCCCCATTGGATGGGATTCGGCGGCCAAATTCGGAAGTGGTAACGGCCAATACGCGATCGCTAATTCCCCGGGCCCTCAAATCTTCAAAGAAAGCCTTCATATTGGAAGAAATATGATACAAGAGGGCCGCGTGTACCCCAAATGTTGGATCATCGGCTTCTACTTGGTCGGCGTGGGTATCAAACCCTCCCAAGCGGAGTAGATATACTTTGGTCTTCGAGCCGCCACTCATTAGGTTGGCCACAATTTTTAATTGTTGATCGAGATTAGTCCGTAACCTTCCTTGTGGGGCCGGGAAGGGATATTGTTCGGGATATTGTACTCCTTGGTCTTGAGCCAGACCTTGGTTGTATAATTCGGCTAGGCGTTCGGCATAATCCCCGGTTTTATCTTCCAGGCCTAAGATCCAGTTTAGTTCTTTTCCGTAGGGCGAGTTTTCCAAGAAAGCAGGAGGGAAACCCCGACGAGGATCCTGGGTGGTTTCTTCATTAAATCCTTCCAACTCATTTACTAGCCTCTCAAAACGCTCTGGAGTAGCAAACGAGATGGAGGTAGGGATATTACCATCTTGGTGAAAAATCAAGGATACCTCGTTACCAAACTCGAGGGCGAGGGGATCAAGCATTTCCGGATTTGGAAAATCTTCGGGGTAAGTCACTTGTCCATCACCGTCTAGGTCGAGAGCAGGGTTGCCCCCAAACTCCGATTCGATATACTGATTGAAATAGCGACCAATCCAACCGGAAGATAAATAATCATCGGGGCCACCGCCCATAAACATGATATCGCGTCCCCGGAAGTGAGAGCCATTATTTCTTTCGTACGATACCCCCTGGACAATTTTTAAGTTACCCTGGTCGTACATTTCTTTCAAGCCAATCATATCCGGGTGTAAGCCTATTTGATCGGCAGTAGGTAAGGTACTATCTAGAGGAATAAATCCTCGAGCGCCTCTATCTGGGATAGCCAGGTTGGGGCGGATATTGAAGTAGCGATCGTAATCTGCGATAGGAATGACCATATTCAAACCATCATTTCCCCCGTGAAGTTGGAGAAGAATGAGTACCCGGTCATTATCACTTGTCCCTGCCAATTTGGTTAGCGGTGCGGTAGCACTCATTACGCCAAATGGAATACCGTTTAATGTATAAGGCAATGAGCCCAGGGCGGGTAATTTTTTTAGGAAACTTCTTCTTTTCATAAGATTAGTAGTTCTTGGACATAAACCGGGTTTACATTAATTGATATTCAGGAGATTGCAGTAAGGCTTTGAATAGATTTTCCAGCTGGGTACGGATTACATCGGGATCTAATGGATTTCCATTGTTCCAGCGTACGGTCCAGGTACCTACCGGGTCGGCATCAATATCTCCTAAGAAAAATTCCAGGAAGTAGTTCATCCGTTCGGCCGAAATCTCAGCATTATCATCATTCGTCTCATCAAAGGTTAAGGAGTCCCGATCGGCCAATGGGAGGAGAATAGAAACGAGCTCTCTTACCAATTCTTGGGCATCCGAAGCAATATTAGCCGGAATTTGGTTGGTAACGTAAGCCACCACATCCAAAGAAACCACTTCTGGATCTCCGGTACCCATTGCCCCAGCGTCTACGGCATCTTGGAAAAAGTTGTAACGAAGCGTTAGGGCATTGGTAGAAATCCAATAACGATTGAAGAGTGGGTATTGGAAATAGGCGTCATACCCCGCAATATCAAAGGGGTTCATCATCCGCATCCCCATATCGTCCATGGTTTCTTTGATACGCTTGAAGAATAAATAGAAGTTTTCAGTATCGTTTACATAGTCAAATAAAGGATACTCAAAAAAACGTACGGCCCCGATTATCAAATCTAGGGGAGACTTAATGATACCCCCGAAGTTATCATTCTCCGCGTTGGCATCTAAGGAGTCAAAGAAATGTGAACTACCCAAAAGGGCACGTAGTACCGGTTCCAATTTGTAATTATTGGCCTGGAAAATATTGACCATATCGGCAATGATATCATCCTCGAGTTCGGGAGTGACATCGTGGTACACGAAGTAGCGATACACCCGACGGCAGATATGGTAAGCTGTTTCGGTTTGTTGCTCAAAGATCATGTCTACAAAATCTTGCAATTCTTGTAGCATGCTGGCCTCGGTAGGATCTCCGTTTCCATCCAATAAAGCAGGATCAGGGGTAATGACCGTATTGTTAAAGCGGGCACTAAACTGCTTAGGATCATTATCGTGGCTACTTGGGGTACCTGTACCATTGGCTTCTACCCCTTTGATTGAGGCTCTGGGCAAGCCGGTATCCAGATCAATCACCGAGAAGGTCCGGTCAAAATCAAAGCCACTTAATAAACGGGCGGCCGCCTGGATATCCTCTTCGGTAAAGTAGCGGTAGTCTCCCTCGGCAACCAGCGGGTCCGTGAGCTCTAAGGCTTGGTTTCGAGGTTCCAGGCCTTTTCCTGTGGTATAGAGCTCAAAGTACTCCCGGGAAAAGTTTTCATTGGGATTTCCATCCACATTTTGATCGTTATCCAAGACTTTGGTCATCGCATTGTCTAAGATAACTTTTAAGGAAAGGCTCTTAAAGTTAAATTCGGGAGCTAATGTTCCGTCGAGAGCAAACCTTCTGAATAAGACATTCTGATAATAGAGTGCCCGGCTACTATTTACCGTATCTTCAATGGTCGTAAAATACGTGTGCATGAAGAATACTATTTTCTCACGAAATGCGAAGGCTGCTTGTTGATCCAGAACAGCTGGCGCTCCAAACCCCGACATAAGGGCCATCCACCAATGCTTGATGTATTCTTGGCGGTCACCATCTCCACTTCCGCTAAATTGAGTCCCAATCCAAGTAACCCCATCGGCAGGGTCGATAGGCGGTTCAGGTTCGGGTGTATTTTGAAAAAGGAGGTTTATGGCATCGCCAATGGAGCGGTTGGTAAAATTCTCTATGAGGGCACGTGAGGGCCCAAAGGTGGTTCTTCTCAGTAAATGGGCCGCTTTTTTGCGATCCAAATTACCAGTCATATTAACTAGTGGCATGTGCTTTTGGCTTTGTGTGACTAGACTATGAAAGCAATCCTAGACTCAATCTAAGTTACGGGTAACGTTACTACAGAGTTAATTTAAAATATGATCCATAAATTATTAGGGTGTAATATTTTTTTTCAGATTGCGTCTGTTGGGAAAATGATCCCCGTTTTGCTCTATAAATTTATGAAAATTAACATACACCGATTTTCTAAAGAAGGCCGTTCGAGCCATCTTACAAATATTTGGTACAGAATTTTCGAGCCGATGAAGAAGGTTGGGCAAATAGAAACATAGTACACAAAAGTATGATAATACTGTAAATGACACAGTTCCTACCTTTAATTAAGACAATCTATAAGCGAAAGCTTACAAAATGCAGCTAATTGTGAATTATATGTGTAATTGTACCAAATTTTAAGTTTATTTGAAGTTTTTAGCGATCAAACGCCAGAGAAAAAAGCCCGTATTGGTCTCTTGTGTGAAGCTTGTATTTGCTGATAAACACTGCAATACGGTTTTTCCATTTTATTAGTAACGTATTGTTTTCTCAAATAGGATAAATTTTGTTCAAATGGACAAAATATTACAAGGATGCCTTTACACAGAAAATCATAATTTTTTGTCTTTTCGAGCATCCTATCAATTTAATGTGGGTCTATGTACTCAAAACAATAATATAACGTTTACCATTAAAGTTTTTTCTAAGCAAAATTTTTCACCTATATACTCATGCCTCAGCCACACCATATCAACATAAGTACCCTCCTTTTGCTTCTGGTTTTTGGCTCTGTTTCAACCAAAGCCCAAATCACATGGGAAGAGGACCGGGCTACTCAAGTGTATGAATCGGCCCTTTTGTTGATGAAAAAGGAGCAATATATCTCGGCCCGAAATAAATTTCGGGAATATCTCCGTTTAGAACCTGAAAGTGAAACCGCTCCCTATGCCCAATACTACATTGCCTTGGGAGCCTTAAAACTGGAAGAATCTGATGCGGATGTATTGCTTAACGAATTTATTTATAAGTACCCCGAACATCCTCTGGCTGTTCAATCCTTACTCATCTGGGGAGAAGATTACTTCCAAAGAGCCGACTATGAAAAAGCTATCTCTTATCTTGAAAGAGTGCCCGATAATCGTCTGAACGCTAATGATCGAGATGCCAAACTATATAAATTAGGCTTGTCATGGTTTCGTTTAGAAAAGTACGAAACCGCTCAAGTGTATTTTGATCAACTTAAAGCCGGCTTTGGCCCTTATGCCGCCGGGGCTTACTATTACGCAGGTTTTATTTCCTATAAAAACGAGCGTTATTCTCCTGCCCTAAGTGATTTAATAAAAGCATCTGAAAGTGAAGAGTTCGAAAACCTTACCCCCATTCTAATAAGCAATATTTACTACGAACAAGGAAATTTTAACCAACTCGCGTATTATACCCCTCCCCTATTAAATAAAAATACGCCCTTAGCCCAAAGAGGTGATATTTTACAACTTACCGGTTTTGCTTTCTATAACGTAAAACAATATGAAAATGCTGTACGCTACTTTACCGAATACCTTAGTGAATCTTCGGGAGATGTAAACCCGGAAGCCCGGGCTGCCTTGGCTTTTTCACAGTACCAAACCGGAGATTTTCGAGGAGCAGCCGAAAGTTTCAAGCCTCTTGCCCAAGAAAATACCGATAAGGGACAGATGGCCGCTTATTACTTAGGCCTATGTTATATAAAATCGGATAAAAAACGTTTTGCTATCACCGCCCTAGAATCGGCTCGGCAAAAAAACTATGAGCCTTATATCACACGGGAAGCTTCATGGTATTTGGCCAGAGTTCATTTTGACCTGGGCGAGTATACAGAATCCATTGAGATATTAAAACAATACCTGAATACGTATCCTGATAGTAAGAAGGTTCCAGAAGCTCAAAACTTACTGGGGCAGGCATATTTGTATTCGGATAACTACGGTGAGGCCTTAAACTACTTAGAGCAAATCCCCAAGCCCAGTACAGAAGTACGGCAAGCCTTGCAAGAAATAACCTATCAACTAGCCATTCGTAATTTTAATGAAGAAAATTATCAAGGAGCAGTCCAAGCTTTTCAAAAATCTTTAAAATACCCCCTTAAGCCCCAATTACTCAGTGCAAGCCGCTATTGGTTGGCTGAAGCTTATCTTCAAAATGAACAACCCCGGGAAGCCATTCCTTTGTATCAAAATTTTTTAGATCTGTATGGAAACCGGAATGAGTACGAATTAAAAGCTCACTATGGCCTGGCTTACGCCAATTATTACTTACAAGAATATCCCAAAGCAATTCCACATTTCCAATATTATTACGTAAATGCCCAAGGCAATCCTGATGAATTAACCGCCGATGATGCCTTACTCCGGCTCTCAGACTGCTATTTTGCCAATAGAAGTTTTGACCCAGCTGTCCGCAATTACCAAAGATATCTGCAAGCCGATTATGGAGAAAAAGATTATGCTTATTTCCAGATAGCTTCCATCCGAAGGTTTCAAGGGGAAAACCAGGCAGCCTTATCCGGTTACCAAACCCTCATAGATCGCTTTCCAAATTCAATTTATTGGGGAGATGCCGTCTACCATAAAGCCTTAATCGAGCTGAATCAAGGCAGTTTTGCTATTGCAATCGGGGATTTATCTATGTTGATTAAAGAAAAGCCTCAAAATTCTAAAATCCCGGAGAGCCTTCTAAACCGGGCCCTCGCATACCGGAGTATTGGCAATCCTAACAATGCCGTAAACGACTACAAAAAACTGGTAAAAGAATATCCTAACCATCCAGCCGCATCCAGTGCTCTTTTTTCCTTACAAGAAATTTTAATTGAGACCGGGAGAGACGATGAACTGGCAACTATCCTGCAAGAATATCGGGAAGCCAATCCTGAGAGTCAAACCACGGTCCAAATTTACTTTGAGAATGCCAAAGCGGCTTATTTTAACCAAAACTATACCGAATCTTCCCGTTTATTTAGTGACTTTATCCGTACTTACCCTCAATCTAATTTACGACCCGACGCCTACTACTTTTTGGGAGAATCTTTCTACCGCCAGGGAAATATACCCCAGGCCATCCAAAACCACCAAAAAGTAATACAAATGCAGGCTGGTAATTACCTTACCCAGTCTTCCCGTCGCTTAGCCGACTTGCAATTTGCTCAAAAAAATTACCGCTTAGCCATCCAATATTATACCTACCTCTCCGAAAACACGCAAAGCAAGCGAGAACAGCAAAATGCCTGGCTGGGACTCATGAAATCGTATTATGAGATGAACAACCTTGATTCTACGCGCTACTTCACCCAAGTGATTCTGGAAAGGGCCAATTCTACAAAATTGACGCAGACCGCTCGCTTGTATCAAGGTAAAATCGCTTATGCCCAGCAAAATTATGAAGCCGCAAAACAGATCTTTTCGGAAGTAAGCCAAAACTCAAGCAACACCATAGGGGCCGAAGCACAATACTTCTTAGGAGATATACTCTTCAAACAGCAAAAATTTGACGAATCCTTGGATGTCTTGTTCGAGCTCAACAAACGATTTGGGGCTTATGAAAAATGGAGAGGTGCCGCCTTCCTATTAATTGCCGATAACTATTTGGGCTTGGGAGAGACCTATCAAGCCAGGGCCACCTTACAGTCATTAATTGATAATTCTCCTGATCCTGAGGTAGTACAAAAAGCCCAAACCAAACTCAATTCATTGCCCAATTAAACGCAACAGGGATGTGAGTTAATCCTAACAAAAATGCAAAATCGAATGAACCATATAGTCAAAAGAAATCTTAAAGAGCAGACGTTTTTCATCTGGCTCATACTTCTCACCTGCTCCTTGCCGGAGGTTTTTGCCCAGGGAAATGTTGCCAACCAAGATATCCTCATCGAGAAAGAGCAAGAAATTGAGATCAAACCCGCTCAAAAGCCCCGTACCACGATCAAGCCTCGTGATATACCCAAACCTATCCAAGGCCTTTCCTACGATTTTGTGGAGCCTGACCCACAATTATTTTCCCCGATTATCGCGATAAATCCTCCTCAAGGACCCATTCAGAATGAAGAAGATGTGTATGTAGATCGCTTTAGAGCCTACTTCAAAGCCGGAGCCGGAAACTATGAAAGCACCTTGCTACAAGCCAATATCTATTATCCAATTATGGAAAAATGGAGCCTAGGGCTGGACTTCCAGCATAGAGCTTCCCGAAACGGGGAAGTGGCCGATCGCTTTTCTGGTTTTAGCGAAAATCGCGCTGAACTCAGTACCCGGTATTGGGGGGACAAATCTTCCTGGTATGCCCAATTACTGTATCATAGAGACCTAAGAAGGTTTTATGGGTATAATCCCGAATCCATCACCCAACTTGACCGGGATACCCTTAAACAAAATTACCAGCTCGTTGGGGCTCGGGTACGTAATGCTCTGACCGACCCTGATGCTGAATGGAAATACACCTGGGACCTAAAATTTCAAAACCTTTGGAATAGCCTAGATGCCCAAGAGTGGCAAGTTGATCTAGTAGGCAACCTGGAGTTTTATCTCCTAAATCCCGCCGACTTGCAAATCGAAACCCAGTTATTTTTTAGCAATTTGGATGATGTGGGCAGTGTCCAGAGGAATTACTTTCGCTTAAACCCCTCCTACGCGGTTATTAGTGACCCCTTCCGGGTAGATATTGGCTTTCATGCCGTCTATCAAAATGATAGCATTGGCAATACCGACAACTTTCATCTTTATCCAGATTTGCGTGCCTCTTGGCAGTTTAGCCCCAACCTTCAGCTTTTTGCCGGTTTTCAAGGAAATATGCTGATCAATTCCTTGGATAAGCTAAGGCAAGTAAATCCTTGGATAGATAGAAATGTAGCCGTCTTTCATACCAACAAAAAATGGGAAATCGAAGCAGGGGCTCAGTTACAGTTGGCCACAAACTGGACTGTCCGAGCTTTTGGAAAATGGGCCCATCTAGAAAATCAGTTTTTCTTCCTCAATAGCCCCGCGGATAGCTCCCGATTTGCCGTGGTTTACGATACCGGTACCAGTAAGCAACTTGAGTTAGGCGGCCAAATCAGCTTTGAGCCCAATGAACGCTATCACCTCCACGCCCGAGGCTCAGTCTTTTCGTACAATATGGACCTATTGGAAGAAGCCTGGCACCGCCCCCGCGTGGAAGTACAGCTTATGGGAGAAGTGTATCCGCTACCCCAGTTAAAATTAGGGGCCAGCGCCCTGATATTGAACGGAATTAGGGCGCAAAACCCCTTGAATGACCAAAAAATCACTTTAGATACCTTCCTGGACCTTAGTATTGACGCAGATTATTCGTTTTTTAAAGTTTTTTCTGCATTTTTGTCTGTCAATAACATATTAAATCAGGATTACCAGCGTTACTTGTATTACCCCAATCAAGGGATAAACTTTTTAATTGGATTGACCTATGCCTTCTAATGCCCAACTGGTCGAAAATAATTTAAACGAATGGTTCCTCGAGAACGACCGATTGGTCATTCCCGACTTGGGCGAACTACAAGCCAATTATGTAAGCGCTCAACTACAACCAGCCCTCAACAAAGCTACCCCTCCGAATAAAAGTATTCGCTTCGACGAATCCAACAAACTAGATGATGGGGCCCTGGCAGAATTTATTTGTAAGAAGGAAAATATTCAGGTAGAAGAAGCCCAAAAATCGATCAAGCTTTTTGTAAGTGGCCTCAAAGCCGAATTGGGTAGCCATCGTAAAAAAACCCTCGAGGGGCTTGGAACATTTTCCCTTACTCCCGATTCCCGGGTTGAGTTTCAGGCCAGTGAAGGCACCAACTTTTTTGCCGATAGTTATGGCTTGCCTGATTTGTATAACCTCAAATTGGCCAGCCCTAAACCCAATGGCACCATACTTAAAAAAAATACGAAAAGTAGCGCCAATACAAGCGAAACCCAGACTAATACAAGCCATAAAAAAGAAAATAAACAGCCCCTTCCTCCCCCAGATAATGTAGATTACAGTACAGAATTTATAGACGAGGAAGGTAGTGGGCCTTCCCGTCGGATTTTTACCGTAGTTACCATTGTCTTGGTTTTAGTCTCCACAGCGGCGGCTTATTTCCTTATCGTGGACCAAAATCCTTTTTGGTCAAGTTCTGACACAAATGATACGTACGCCCAGCAAATCGACGAATCTCTCAGTCGAGATAACAATGCCAAGGATACCGAAAATCTTCCCGAGGATGTCCTAGAAGAAACCAATACAGAAACTGACGAAAGCAGGGGAGAAGAAAATATCCCTGTAGAATCTTCTGAACCTCCTCCCAAGCCAGAAACCACAAATCCTCCTATTACCCAGCCAGAACAGGAAGACCCACCGATTGTTGATTATATTGTCAGCACCAGTTATTACCAGTCATTCCGCTATATGCCGCAAAGGCCAAGCAATGCCACGCAAATTTTAGTTAATAAGCCAAAATCTCGATATTACGTGGTTTTAGGAAGCTTCGATTTGGAGAAAAATGCCTATTCCTTTTATAACAATCTTATCCAAAAAGGGGTAAGTAGCGCCAAAATTATTGTTCCAGGTCCTGGTAATCCCCGGTATCGGGTTACCTATGATGATTTTGCGAGCAAAACCGATGCGCGTGAACAAGGGAAAGTCTTTGGTAAATCCAATAGCCTGGATTTATGGGTGTTGGCCTACTAAATGAAATCGGGGCTGCCCCCCGGGTGAATAAATCGTGCCCTTTTGGCCTTCTTGTGCCCCGGGGGTCGGGCTTTCGCTACTCGCCAGCCAGCACTCAAACCTACAGCGGGCTCAAACAGGCCGCTCTATCCCTCAGCCAAGAAAATTTTTAGCCTTTACTATTTAAATAAAAAGACCCAAAATTAAAGATAAGCTATATGATTCTTCTGCAAGAACTCAATTTGCCAGCAGCTACCCCAAGTAATGAACCCGTCTCCATCTTAGAACTAATTTTTAGAGGGAGCTTGGCTTCAGATATTGTAGTCATCTTTATCTTCGTTTTGTTTGTCGTGGCGCTCTATATTTTCTTAGAGCGTATCATCACCTTAGAAAGAGCTACCCGGCCTCCCTATACATTTATGGAGCAAGTGAAAGCTCAAGTATTAAACGGAGATATCGAGGGGGCCAAACGCACGTGTTTTCAATTCAACACCCCCGTGGCCCGGATGATTGAAAAAGGACTTAGCCGTATCGGAAGCCCCCTCAAAAATATAGAAACCTCCATCGAATATGTAGCCAAGATTGAACTCTACCGCTTGGAAAGAAACCTGGCCCTACTCGCTACAATTTCTGGAGCTGCTCCCATGGTGGGCTTTTTGGGAACTGTCTTGGGTATGATCGACGCCTTTATGACCATAGCCCGTCTCAAAGGTGCCGTTGACCCGCAAGTCTTGTCCACTGGGATTTATACGGCTTTAATTACTACTGTGGCAGGACTTATTGTAGGTATTTTGGCCAATATATCCTACAATTACCTCATTACCCGGGTGCAAAAGGTAATCCACAATATGGAATATATCTCCATGGACTTTATGGACCTCTTGCAAGAACCACGTTAAGAGAATTTAGGCAATCTATGGCTTTTTAGGTAGAGCTTTGAATTGACAAGCGTCTGTATTCCCCACACCTATTTGGTTAGGGATTACATATCTAGCTAGCCAAGTTTTCGGTTTACAAAGCAGAAAGAGCATTTGATCCTGAGATTTTAATAGTTTCTCAAGCAATTCCAGAGCTTAAGGTATTTTGGCTGAGGGATAGAGCGGCCTGTTTGAGCTCGTGTGGGCCTAGCGGGGAAAGGCAGCGAGTAGCGAAAGCCCGACCCCGGCGGCACTTTATGTTTCTAGGGAGTACCTACCTAAAATCGCCGGGGGCAGCCCCAGAAATTTTTGCCGGGTACCCCAAGAGGCTTCCACTTCCTTTTTGGGCAATTATTCGTTATTTTAAGCAAATGAAAGAAGTACATATCTTAAACGGAGATTCATTGAGGGAGCAATTTCCCCCATCTCTTCCTGGAGAAGTCTTTGTGGCCCGGGAATGCTTGATTGATGGAAATGTTCAGGGAGATAGCCTAGAAGATTTTTTTGAGAACCGGGCCCATTGGTTGTCGCAAAATTATGGCGGCCCCCTAGAAGAATATCAAGAGAAAACGAAAGCCCAGTTTGAGGCCATACTTGCCCTTCCCGAAGAAACCCTAGTAAACCTTTGGTTTGAGGAAGATTTGTTTTGCCAGGTGAATTTGTGGTTTGTGAGCCACTTGATTCAATCTGGATATGCCAATACGAAAAAAATATACTTGGTTTTACCTAAAAGTGATTTGCTGTACGGTTTTGCGGCTTTGAATCAAAATGAACTCTGCAAAGTTTACGAAGAAAGGCAAGCGCTTACTGAATTAGAAATTAATGCCTTGGCGAGCATGTGGCAATATTACCGTAATAAAGACATCAAATCCATGTTTGATTTGGTAGATGCTTACCGGAGTTCGCTCCCTTTTTTAGAGGCAGCCGTAAAGGCCTATCAAGAAAGCCTCCCCGACGGATCGGGCCTCAATACCCCCCAGAAAGTATTACAAGAGATTATAAAAGAACAAGAAGCGCCTAATTTTGGAGCGGCATTTCGTGCATTTGCTAAGCGGCTTCCCATCTATGGCTATGGAGACCTACAAGTGAAGCGGATGTGGGATGAACTTGTAAGTCCCTAAGAACTTTATCAGCATACAGCAACCCCTACTTGCATGTGAGATGCTAGCAGGGGCCGCCTTTATAAACAAATTATTCGGCTTCGTTCACCACAATTTTGGTGATTTTATCCCCTTGCTTGATTTGGTCGATCACTTCCAAACCTTCAGTTACTTTACCAAAGCAGGTATGCTTGCGGTCTAGATGCTGCGTATTGTCCCGATTGTGGCAAATAAAAAATTGGGAGCCTCCAGTATTTCGCCCGGCGTGGGCCATGGAAAGCACTCCTTTTTCGTGGTGTTGATTTTCGCCTTCCAATTCGCAATCGATGGTGTAGCCAGGCCCACCGGTTCCGGTACCGTTCGGGCATCCGCCTTGGATCACAAAATCGGGGATGACGCGGTGAAAAGTTAAGCCGTCATAAAAACCGTCTTTGGCCAATTTTACAAAGTTGGCTACTGTATTCGGGGCATCTTTATCATAAAAGCTCACTTTCATGGTGCCTTTTTCCGTCTGAATTTCCGCAGTTGTCAAAATCGTATGGGTTTAAGATGTAAATAATCTCGAAGATAGGAGATTTTGAGGAGATAATAGGGCTTCCCAGAGCATTTTATGCCTGACTCACTCCCGCCGGATGGCCTCCACGGGATCTAGCCTCGAGGCCCGGATTGCCGGATAGGTACCAAATATAATTCCGATCAAAAGTGCCAAAACGCTAATTAATAGGAGGGTTTGTAGGGTAAAAGTAGCCCTAAAGGGAACTTCTAGAAAAAGCTGAATCAGGGGCCCTACTCCCCAGGAAGCTAAAGTACCTAATACGAGCCCTAGCATACAGCCCAAGGTAGAAACCGCAATGGCTTCGTATAAAAACTGCCGGATGATGTCCCTTCGCTTAGCCCCTACTGCCATACGCACCCCAATCTCCCGGGTGCGTTCATTTACGGATATTAGGAGTACGTTCATCACCCCAATACCTCCCACCAAGACGGAGATACCCACGATAAGGCCCATAATAACCCGGAAGAGTAAAAAAGCCTTTTGTATCTGTTTCAAACGGGCATCATTACTTTCTAAGAAGAAATGATCTGTTTTTTGGGGATAATTTTCGTCTAGCCAAGCCTGTACTTCTTGTTTGAGAGGAAGGACTTTCTCTACATTATCCAAAAACCAAATTACGATGGTGTTTTGCCAAATCTCTTCCCGATCAACTTCAATAAGGCTTATAGGAAAGAAAACCCTTCCCGCCCGGGGAATCTGTTCCTCAATCACCCCGATAATTTCTAGGGAGTCTTTCCCAACTTGTACATAGGTTTGCAATAGCTCTTGGTAGTTTTTATTCCCAAGAAATTTTTCGGCCATGCGGCTGTCCAAGACCGCCAATTTCGCTTTGTTTTTCACTTCGGCATTGGTAAAATTCCGACCAGCTACCAGCGTATTTGGGGAGGCATCCAGGGAGTTTACGGCCAGGCATAAAGCCCCGCTCTTTTTTTCTTGGTTGAGGTATTGCACTTCTCGGTTTTGCCTCAGAAGAAAGCTACTACGGGCTGTGATACTGCGTTTACGTTCTAAACTTTCAAAATCTTGAGGGCTAAAACTAGCGAGGCTGTCCCTTCTTACCGGTACACCATCTACCATTTTTACCCGGGATATGCGAAGTGTGAGCATCTCAAAGTCGGTAGTGGAAGATATTTGCTCTCGGGCATATTTTTCCATGCCATCAATAAAAGATAGTATGCAGACGAGGGCGGCTACACCGATGATGATCCCTAAAACCGATAAGAGGGTATGCATCAAACGAAGTCGAATTTCACGCAAGGCGGCTCCCCAGAGAAATATATTCTTTCTTATCATGATTACCGTAACTTTTTTTATCTAAAATGTTACAAAAAAATAATAATACGCCGCGAGTAGGTCGATTTAACAAGGCCAATAAGCATAATAGACCGTATCAAAAGTTTATTGGCATTAAATGATACTTGGCAAAACAAATGTTCACTTTTTAAAATTGGGATATAACTTGGCTAGAATGTACAAAAAGCTTGTTTAAGTGCCATTACAAGGGCAAAGTGCCCCACTTACCACAGCAATCAAAATAAAATTTAGCAGCTTTTCCTTTTAAGACAGGCTATTTCTATAATCTTTATGGGCAAGGCTTAATTGATGGAAGGGCTAATCAATTTGGCCTTTTTATTCTTTGGAACCGTAGCCACAATGTAGAAAAAGGAGTGGCGGTCATCAATGCGTTTATACTCCGCTTTCAGTGGGTTTCCTGAGGTGAGGGCTACTTGGATTAGGCCAATGCCAGCTCCTTTGCTACGGGGACGAGGGTTCGGGGCATTTCTTTTTTCTCGCTTTATTTGCCTCAAAGTTTCTCGGTCCATTCCGTTAATTTCCTGGCAGCTTTCAATGATTTCATCAACGTACTGGTTTTCTACTAAATTACCACAAGAAAATAGGTAGACATCTTCTTTTTGGGTAAGGAGTATGGTCCCAACACTGTCCCGACGATTTTTTACATTGATCTTCTCAGAGGAATAGTGCAAAATATTTTGGACTAACTCCACATAGATAGAAAAAAGCTTTTTCTTCAAAGAGACATTATCGGCAAAGCGATCGGTAATATCGCTACTCATTTCATTGAGAATAGGAATGGATATCGGGCCGCGATAACACATTAAGACATCCGGGCGACTGGTCATCCGGTAATAGTCTAGTAAACTGAAATCATCCGTCATGGCTTGTCTATTAAATTTTTCTGTACGATTGAGCTCCTTAGAGAAGAGCCGCCACGGAAAAGTTTAAAAATAAATTATCGAAAAGGTTCATAGCCACTCTAATAAACGGACAATGGGCTGGTGGAGAATCCGTTAAGAGCTTGTATCTTTTGCTAATTCTAAGATGGTAAGTTTACAAGAACAAACGTAGCATTACAACGCTTGGGGTGGATATTGACTTTGATGTCTTTTTTATAAGGTATATTCTAAAAAATAGCCGTAGAATGTTTACTAACGTAAAAATACAAAAAAAACCCAGTAAGCCTTTTCCCAAGCATAGTATTTTGCAGAAAAGAAAAGGAGTATCCAAAATTTTAAGTATTTTCGAGTTTTGCATAAGAAATCTTGGCACAAATTTGTTTAAGTAATAGTCTCTCTCGGTTTTTGGGAGACTAAGGAGTATGATAAAACCCATCCGTACATTCATTTTATTAGCCTATGTGCTGGTTTTGATTGGACTATTTTCCTTTCTTCCCGGAAAGATAATCCTATCCGAATCTGTGGAGATCAAAATCCCTCAACTATCCCGGCTTTTTGTCCCCCAGGAGACCCAATACAAAGATATTAGCGACATCCAGGATCAATTTCAAGCTGAAAATGATGCGTCCCAGCCCAAAGAGGAAGTAAAGGACTCGGTCAAGGTAGATTCGTCCCTTAGCAAAAAGCCTAAACCCTTTGTGCCCGACTCCTTGCGTTTGAACGAAGACCTCCGCATACAATACCCAGCCAATCAAGACAGTGTTTTATATGGTTTTTTTAGAGCTTTGCGAGGGCTTCAAAACAATTCTTCCCTGGTACGGGTAGTCCACTTTGGCGATTCGCAACTGGAAGGAGATCGTATTACAGGCTTTTTAAGGCAAAAGTTTCAATCGGTTTTTGGTGGTTGTGGCGTAGGTTTACTCAATATGGTCGATAAACTCCACACGAAGTACACGATCCAACAGTTTACCTCAGACCCCTGGGTCCAGCATCCTATGTACGGGCCCAAAGGACGCTACGAAAAATCTAAATATTTTGGCATTTTGGGTGATTATTACACCTTCCCCTTGCCCGACCCACCAGAATGGACCAAGGTAGGCATTCAAATCCAAGCTTCTCCGACAGCCCACCCGCTGCAAAAAAAAGCCGAAAGGCTTAAAATAATGTACCGAAACCCCCAAGCTCCCTTAGAATTGGGTATTCAAGAAGGTAGCCACGAAGTCGTGAGAGAAAAAATGGAAATCCATGAAAACTTTTCTATATTTGAATATCAGCTTCGCCAACCTTTTGAACGCATAGCCCTAAGTTTCGCTACCGGACAAACAAGCCCGGAAGTGTACGGCGTATCCTTGGATTGTCCAACTGGAATCACCTTTGACAATGTCCCGCTTCGTGGAAGCTCAGGGGTAGAATTCGCTCGGATAGACCCTAGTCATTTACGTCGTCAGTTCAAGAAGCTCGGGGTAAAATTTTTAATTCTTCAATTCGGTGTAAATATTGTTCCTAATCCTTTACCGGACTATACTTTTTATGAGAACATGTTTTACAACCAGCTGAAATTCTTAAAAAATATAGATCCTAATATAAGTATCTTGGTGGTAGGGGTTTCGGATATGTCTTACAATGCTGAGGGGGTATACAAGTCTTATCCCAACATTGAGAAGATCCGAAATGCCCAAAGAAACGCTGCATTTAAAGCCCATTGTGCTTTTTGGGACTTATACGAAGCGATGGGTGGCGAAAATTCTATGCCGAGTTGGGTATTTGCCAAACCCCAAGCCCTAGCCAATAAGGATTTTACCCACTTTACCTCGGCCGGCGCGTCCTTGGTATCGGAGATGTTATACAAAGCTATTTTAACGGAGTATGATCGGTTCAATGAATTATTTTATTAGTCTTTACATCAGTATCTGGTATTCTTTTGCTTACTCTTATATTGACCAACAAATTCCCAAATTGGTCTTGGCAGAGGAGCGTCCTTACGAACACATCATCCGTTACGAGCAAAATCGTCTCATTCTCCCCTACCCTGAAAATACACTGGCCCAATTTCATCAAAAAATGGAAGCCCTTACTGCTCAAAAACCCGTAAAGCTCAACATTGTCCATTTGGGCGACTCCCACATACAAGCCGATTTGTTTTCTGGACAGGTGCGAGCGCAGTTTCACGATGCAGCCCGTTTGGGGAATGGAAGCCGGGGCTATGTTTTCCCAGGTTCCATGGCTGGGTCCCATAACCCTTTCAACCTTAAAAGTAGCCATACGGGCAAATGGATTGGTTGCCAAAATGTTCAATATGGTAAATCTTGCTCCTGGGGGATTGGTGGAATGACCGCCACCACCCGCGATGGGAATGCTTCTTTTGTAATTGACCCCAATGCCCGTTCTTCCCGTACATTCAATACCCGAAAGGTTAAAGTATATTACCCGGTAAGTGATCCTAATTCCTTCCAAATTACGTTGGCTACCCCCCGGGGCGAGATCGAGCCAACCCGGATCAACTACCTAGGCTACGCCGAGTTTATACTCCCCGAGCCTATTGACATCCTCAAATTTCATGTTCGAAAAACGGCCCCCAATCAAAATCAATTTGTCTTAGAAGGAATTTCCCTAGAAAATGATTACCCAGGCGTACAATACCACTCCATGGGAGTCAATGGAGCCATGGTCAGTTCCTTTTTGCGTTGCCCCAAGCTAGAAGATCAATTAAGAAGTTTAGAACCCGACCTGGTAATTGTTTCCTTGGGCACCAACGATGCTTATGGAATTAGATTTGACGCCGATGGCTTCAAATTGAAGATGGCTCAATTGATCCAAAAAGTAAAGCGCAGTGCCCCCAATGCCTCCATTATTCTAACTACCCCGGCCGATTGTGCCCTCCAAAACCGGACAATCAATCCTAGCAACCAGAAAGCCCGGGCCAAATTGTTTGAACTAGCCGAAGAAAGTAATTGCGCCATTTGGGACCTCTACGAAATCATGGGAGGTTATGGATCCATCAATAAATGGCTCAAAGAAAAATTATGTGCTTACGACCGGGTTCATTTTTCCGGAAAAGGCTATCGTCTACAGGGTGATCTATTATTTGATGCCCTCATCCATGCCTATGCCGATTATCGGCTACATCGTTAAGCTAGCCTCTTTCTTAATACGGAGAGAGCTTCACCCTATGCGTTCTTGTTGATTGTATGAATTTCTTACCCCACTGGTTTACGTATAATCCCCAAAACCCGATGATTTTTAGTAATCCGGAGTTTTGGTTCTTTTTTGGCCTACTCATACTGGTATATCAGTTTATCTACCAGAAAAATACGGCCCGTTCAGGTTTTTTACTTCTATTTAGCTTGTTTTTCTATTATCGGGCCGGAGGGTTTTTCTTCTTCTTGATCATTTTCTCCACCATCGTCGATTTTTTTGTAGGACAAGCTATTTACAAATCGCAGAGCCGTCCCGCTAAGACCTTCCTTCTAGTAATTAGTTTAGTCATCAATCTTGGCCTATTATCTTACTTTAAATATACCTACTTCTTTGCCGACTTGCTCAATCAAGCTTTTGATCTGGCTATTGAGCCTTACGACTATCTTAGTTTTTGGGCCAACCAAACCCTAGGTACGCAATTAGACTATGCCGATATCATTCTTCCCGTGGGTATTTCTTTTTATACCTTCCAAACCTTAAGCTATACAATTGATCTTTACCGAGGGAAA
The DNA here is from genome assembly GCA_963922455.1 of uncultured Microscillaceae bacterium. Classification (GTDB taxonomy): domain Bacteria; phylum Bacteroidota; class Bacteroidia; order Cytophagales; family Microscillaceae; genus CAWUIO01. Next base: position 150,682 of record CAWUIO010000001.1, on the reverse strand, counting down.
ATCCAACCGGTCTATAATATTTGGGAGTTTGCCTTTTACGTAAGCTTTTTCCCTCAACTCGTAGCCGGACCTATTGTACGTGCCGCCGACTTTATCCCCCAAATTTATCAAAAATACCACCTAGAAGCCGAAGATTACGGCAAGGCCCTATTTCTTATCCTTAACGGACTCGTAAAAAAAATCTTAATCTCCGATTATATCTCCGTCAATTTTGTTGACCGGGTTTTTGAAAGCCCCCGCTCTTACTCCGGATTTGAAAATTTAATGGCCGTGTATGGCTATGCCATTCAAATCTATTGTGATTTCTCAGGCTACACCGATATTGCCATTGGCTTGGCCTTGTTATTAGGCTATCGCTTGAATATCAATTTTAACTCCCCCTATGTCGCCCCTGATATTACCGATTTTTGGCGACGCTGGCACATTTCTCTCTCTACCTGGTTGCGAGATTACTTGTACATCCCCCTAGGTGGCAACCGCAGGGCTTCCTGGTTTACCTTTATCAGTGTCCCCCTCTGCTTTTTCATCCTATTGCTCGTAGAAAATGCTACTTGGTACCAGTGGTATTTTTTCCTGGGCATTTTATTTTTATGGGTACTATGGCAAAGTTTTCCCCGAGCTGCCTGGTTTGCCTACCTAGATTTGGGGCTCATTATGCTTTTTGTTCTAGAGGCGGCCCGCTTGGGGCAGTGGTACCTCATGGCTACTCAGTTGGCCTTATTAGGAGCTTGGGTTGCCGTTTTAATTCAACCTTCTTTGAGCCGCTCCGTAAGTACCTACCTCAATTTATTGATTACCATGCTTCTAGGAGGTTTATGGCATGGCGCCAGTACCCGTTTTATCATTTGGGGGGCTATGCACGGCTTAGCCCTCGCCCTTCACAAATTATGGATGGACCTCTTGGGCAACAAGGGGCAAGAGAGTAAGGGATTTTCCCGATTTATGGGGCAGTTCATCACCTTTCATTTTGTTTGTTTTTGCTGGATTTACTTTCGTGCCAGCGATATACCCACCGTACACGCGGTCCTCGAGCAAATCGCTTTCAGTTTTCAAGCTGGCTTAATTCCCGAAATCATTGGAGCCTATTACCCAGTATTTTTGCTTATGGTTTTCGGTTTTATGGTTCATTTCCTCCCCGTACATTTCAAAAAATCCATACAAACGCACTTTATCCACCTCCCAGAACCAGTCAAAGCCTTGTTTATCGTTTGTCTAGTACTTATCCTCTACCAAGCCCGAACAGCCGACATTCAACCATTTATCTACTTCCAATTTTAAAAAAAGCTTTGAAAACCAATCTTGGGGCTGCCCCCCGGAAAAAAGAATCTACCATCGCATAACATAGGTGGCCGGGGGTCGGGCTTTCGCTACTCGCTGGCCCACCCACATACCCGCAACGAGCTCAAACAGGCCGCTCTATCCCTCAGCCAGACCTAATATATGATCCATTTGGAGAATAGAGGGAGGTACAAAATACCATTCAACTTGATTCCAACAAACACGCTTAACTGGACACCACCGCCTACTTTTTGCCATGTTTTTTTTAAAAAAACATGATTCGTATGCTTTTTGTACCTAAAAGCCTAAATAACAGGCAACAAATTAAAAACTTTCTACAAATTTTAGTATCCTTGTAGATGGGATGAGCTTCCTAGGCTCGTTTTAAGCATTCCAAGAGAACTTTTTAGTAAAATATTAGGAATGTATTAAAATTTAAATACTATGTTGAAATTGTACCCTATCTGCTCAGTTACCAATTTCACTAGCTACTGTCTTTCCCTATTCGGGATTATCTTCTTAATTTTGGGACAAACCCCTTACCTACTCGCCCAAGAGGGTACAGCCCAGTTAAGGCCCAACTCAGGTGATGTATTATATATGGAGATCTACGGCGACGGTAGTAAGTTTGGCTCCTACGCCGCCGAGCCCCGAGAAAGAATATACATCCGTTTAAATGCTGGTGAAAAGATGCATTTTGGGATGCGCATGGCCCCTCCCCGAAATATTGTTCATCAAGGAGACCCTAATCGAACGACTTTTAGAGTTCGAGATCCTCAGGGCAATATCGTCATCAACCAAACCGCATTTCCCCAAAGTGGTGATGTTGGTTTCATCGACACCTATACCGAAGCAGTCAATGTACCCCTTGGAGTAGTGGTCAATGGTGCTGCCATATCCACAGGATTTACCCCCTTGGTATACACCGCCAATTCTAGCGGTGACCATTACATCGAGTTCGAAACGTGGACCGATTCTACCCTAAGCACTCCCCGCCAGGATAAAGCCTGGTTGGAGTATTTTAACGTCACTGTGACCGATGCGTCCAATAATTTAATTGCCACTCAAGACGATCCTACCCAAGCCCGCGGACGTCTATGGTCCCGGCAATGGTCCTTGACCAATACCGCCTTCGACCGTAACCCCGTAAATGCCGACTTTTACGTGCTAACCCCCGGGGGTTTTGTCAACCGGGTCAATTTTGATATGACTCCTTTCGGTTTCATTTTCGTTTCCAACTCCTTTGGAGTACAAAATACCAATGACCCAATCATTAACCGGAGAAGCCAACAGGGAAATGCCTTAGTCAATGATATCAGTGAGCACCAAATATTTCTCAATGACCCCGACCGAATTATCTACCCCAGTACCCCCGAAAGTGCCGTAATTGAAATAGACCTCAATGGCCAAACAATCTTTGATTACGATCAAGGCCGGGTACCCGTTCAACTTGATTTAGGTGCCCTAAACATCACCGTAAACCGAAACGACCCGAGTTGTCCATACGAAGGCTTAGCTCTCTTTAGAGTGCAATCCAATATCCGGGCACTTGTACAGTTTTTGCTAGACGTCGACGGAAATGGCTTCCAAGTAGGCAGCGCTGACCGCATACTGCTAGCCAATATAGAACCTGGGGTAAACTTTGTTCCCTGGGACTTGCTGGATGGCCAAGGAAACCCCCACCCCAATGGAACCTTCGCGGCCCGCATGACCTTTTTGACGGGTGGGCTCACCCACTTCCCCTTATTTGATGTGGAAAACCTCAGAGGGGTAACAACGCGGGCCATACGGCCCGTGGATGTTGCCAATCCCACCCTTTTTTGGAATGACGTAAACTTAGATGATCCCCCAAACAGCACACTCACCATTGATCCAGGTTCTAATGTTTTCCAACTAGATACCAGCAGTAATTTTCAAAGAAGCTGGACCTATACCCCACCTAACTCGGTAATCAACAATGGAAACCGAAATACCGTTAATTCTTGGTTTGCCAGTGTAGAACTTGAGAGCGACTTTCAATACAGTATTCAGCAATCTCCCGAGTGTACCAACAATGACCACGACCGCGACGGAATTCTAGACCCTATTGATATTGACGATGACAATGATGGCATTCCTGATCTGGTAGAATCACCCGAAGGCTTAGATCCCAGCCAAGATAATGACAATGACGGCTTGCCCAACTACCGAGACCCCGATATTCCCGGATTTGTAGATTCTAATAATGATGGGGTTCATGATATCTATGACCGAGATCTAGACGGTGTACCCGATATTTTTGATTTAGACTCCGATAATGACGGAATTATGGATGTCATTGAGGCTGGAGGAAGCGATCCGGACGGTAATGGGATCATCTTTGGCCTTACGATAGATGACCTGGATAAAGACGGATTGGATGACCGGGTTGATCCTGAAGTTTTTGGAGCCTTACCGGGCACCCCTCTCGCCTACCCCGACACCGATGGTGATGGTATTCCCAATGGGGAGGATATTGATGCCGATAGCGACGGGATTCCTGATAACCGGGAAGGGCAAACTACCCCTGGATATATCCCTCCCTTAGCACCCTTTGTGGATAGTGATCGCGATGGCTTAAACGATGCTTACGATACCTTTTTTAATCAATACAATGAAACCCCTCCTTTTGGCAGTTTCGGTGACCCTATCTTGGGCGGTGTCGTCATCCTACCCGTTAATACCGACGGGAGTGACGAACCCGACTATATCGAGCAAGACTCAGACAATGACAATATCCCAGATTGGGCTGAAGGTTTTGATGATAATGAAGAAGGGAGTACCCTGGATGATTTAATACGCCGGGCAGAGGCCTACGAGACCTCCCAAGGATCTCCCGGACACTACCCCACAACAGATTCTGATCAAAATAACGTTCCTGATTGGGTTGATGATGAAGATCAAGACGGCATTGCCAATTATTTGGATCCCGATCACCCGGCTTTTCGAGACACCGATCAAGACGGATTAATTGATCTGTATGATGAAGATCAAGGCGGTCTTGGTTACGGTTCTGGTGTAGGACCTTTTAGTGAGCCCGACAATGATGGCGATGGAGCACCCAATTACCGCGATATAGAAGATATGCCGTGCTTCCGACGTCCGGTGGTAAGTTTTAATGGCCCAGACAATATTTGCTTTGGCCAAACCATCACCCTTATGGCCCTCGAAACCGAAGCCGTTTCTTTTACTTGGCGAAGAGATAATATCCTGGTGAGCGACAGTAGTACCCTGACGATTACCAACGTCAAAGAAGCCGATACTTTGGCCCAGTATACCTTGGAAGTTGATAATGGAAGCTGTAGTCAATTATCTTCACCCTTTCGCATTCAAGTAAACTCGCTGCCTAATTTAGACCTAGCGGTCAGCGTGCAAGATCCGGTGGTATGTCAAGGAAGTTCTACCTTGGTCTTGATTGAGAATTCAGAAGCTGACGTGGTGTACCAAATCAGAGCACAAGGAGATACCCTAGGTTCTGCATTTTTGGGTAACGGGGGTAATTTGTTTTTGCCCGTGACCGGTCTAAGCAATGGCACATTTACGCTGGAAGTATTAGCAAATAAAGTAGGTTGTTTAGATACCATTCTAAATCAAACCCTTATGCTTGAAGTGAGTAATGAAGTAGCTCTTCCCACCACATTTCAAGGAGATACGGTTTTATGCGAAGGTCAGGAACTTGTTTTGGTTGCCGATGCCCAAGGAGCTACATCGTATATTTGGCGAAGAGACACAACCATAATCAGTACCCTTGATACCCTGATTATTGATCCTATAAGCGCGGCAGATACCCTAGGGGCTTATACCCTGAGCGTGTCCAATGGCTTATGTAGTCAAACCTCAGCCCCTTTTCATGTAGATATCCTGGATGCTTTACCTTTACTCAGTATTCCTATCGCCTTAGAAGACTCGATACTCTGTCAAAATAGCACTACCGACGTCCTTTTAGGGCTCTCAGAGCAAGGTGTTATTTACCAGGTATGGCTGGGATCTACTGCTGTAAGCGATACCGTTCAGGGAAATGGGGGTATCCTTCGCATCCCGATCTCGAATTTACCAGGTGGGGTCCATACGCTGATTGTCCGAGCTACCAAAGGGGGCTGTGACGAGAACGTTCTTAATCAGACTCTTTCTATCACAGTGCGAGATACAAGCCCCTCAGTACAGGCTCGAGCTAGTGCTATTGAGGGAGTACCTGGCTGTACTATCACATTAAGTGCTACCGGAGCCGATCAATACACTTGGGAGCCCACACTCGATATTATTTCTCAAAGTCCCAATGGGGACGAAATAATCATACAGCCCCAGCAAAGTACTACCTATATCGTCACGGGTAGTGATGCGTTTGGATGTACCGGTCAAGATAGTATCCGGGTAGAGATTTCAAGCGATGCCATACAAGAAATCTTTATTCCTAGTCTATTCACACCCAATCAGGACCGGTCCAATGATATCTTCATTGTACACGGAACCTGTATCCAGGAAATTGATCTGCGAGTTTTTGACCGGGACGGTAATTTGGTCTATCGGGCAGAAACTATAGAGCAAGCCACCCGAATAGGTTGGGATGGACGCCATAATGGCAAAGAACAACCAGCTGGAAAATATTTGTGGACTATTGAAGGAAGCTATACCAACGGCTCACCACTCAAGTACCAAGGACGTAGCCAAGGGATGATAAATTTATTTCGTTAAGGCCTAAACTTGATTAGAATATGAAAACATTTACTCTTGATCATAGTGTTCGCCAGTCCCTAAGTCAGGCTCTTTTCTTTGTATGCCTACTTACTGTTTGCTTACCCGAAGCAAAGGCACAAGGTGATTTCAACTTATTACAATATTACAATACGCCGCTTCTTACCAATCCGGCTATGATCGCTACCCGGGATGAAATACAGTTGTTTTTAAATTATAAGCATCAACCCAATGCCGTTGGAGATGATTTCACTACAACGATGTTAACGGGTATTTATCCTTTTTTACGAAAAAAGGATGGGCACCACTGGGGTAGTCTTTCTGCCGCATTTGTCCACGATCAGAATGGCGCTTTACTTCGAACCAATGGTGGAGTACTGGCCGGAGCTTACAATCTAAAGCTGGGAAACCGGAACGGAAAGTTTAATTTTCTTTCCTTAGGCTTACAAGGCGCTTATTTTCAGAGAAGGTTGAATATTGACAATCTCACTACTTCCAGCCAATTTGACCAAGGTTTTTTTGATCCCAATGCCGATATCGGGGAGTTTGTGGACGATAATAGTCAAAATTTTGCTACCCTCGGCGGAGGTATCATGTGGCATCAAAAAGATTCTTTGGGTAGAGAGTCGGCTTATTTAGGAGTATCTGTCAATAATCTGAATACACCGAAGACCAACTTCTTAGACAACACCGATGATCAGTTTCCCCGGCATATTACGGTAACTGGTGGAGTGCGGGTATTTGAGAATTACAAATTGAGTGTGAGCCCAAACATCCGCTGGATACGTAGAACAGGAAATAATGAAGTAATAGCCGGTTCTTTCTTGAATTACCGCTTATTTCAAAATAAAAAAAGTGGTACCTTCCGGGAAGGTTTTGTAAGCCTAGGACTTTGGTACAATTTCAATGATGCCTTTATTGGGGCTTTACAATGGGAACAACCTAAGTATTACCTTACATTTAGCTTAGATATACCGACTGCCAATACTACCGATGTATGGCAAGGAAATAGTGCTTTTGAAGTCACCGTAGGTTTACGGTTTCAGAAAAGAAGACGCAAAGAACATCTGCCCATCCCTTACCCCCTGGAACCTGTTCAAGATTGGACCATGGAGCCTTTTCCAAACCCTCCGGTAAACGTACAAAAAGTAACCTATACCCCTACTCCACCGAGCCCTAAAACCAAACCAGCCTTGGAAGATGGAGCAGTACGTTTTGCATACAATAATGACGGCTTAGATAAAAGGTCCCAAATAATTTTAGACAGTGTAATTCAAGTTTTACAGGAATTTCCCGAGGCAATTATAGAGTTTGCCGGGCATACTTGTGATATCGGAGCCGAAGAGTCCAATTATAAATTATCATTTCGGAGAGCAGAAAGTGTTAAGGCTTACCTTGCAAGGCAAGATTTAATAGATCCTAAAAGAATTGTTGTTAAAGCATACGGAGAATCCCAACCATTGGTACCGAATATTAGTGAAGAAAACCGAGTAAAAAACCGTAGGGTTGCTTACAAAATTCGTTTCCCGGATTCTTATTAAACTAGCGAAATGTATCTTCTAACTTATTCTTATGAAAAAATCACAGCGTATATTTACTCAATGCACGTTTGGCTTTTTTTTACTTTACTGTACTAGTGTATCCGCACAGTTTAGCGAATATCCCAGCCGTCTGCCCAATATTAAACACAGCTCGGTTGCCTGGGGTGATTTTGATGATGACAATGACTTAGACATCTTTTTGATGGGATGGAATGGAGAGAAGCGCATAAGCAAAGTATTTGTTAATGAAAAGGGAAGATTTAGTGAATGCCCTTCATCCATTACGGGTGTTAATAGTACAGTATGTAATAATTTTGCCTGGGGCGATTATGACAATGATGGAGACGTTGACTTGCTCATTACTGGCCAAAATGGATCTAAACGCATAGCAGAACTATATAAAAATGTAGGCAAACAAAGCCTGGTAAGAGAAAAGGTGCTATTTCCCGGCCTGTTTGCAACTTCTGTCTGTTGGGGTGATTACGATGCGGATGGAGACCTTGATATACTGATGAGCGGAAAAAATGCCGACAATATCCGGGTTAGTACTATCTTTCAAAATCAAGAAGGAAAATTTGTTGCCAGTGACCATAAACTTCTTGGAGTATCTGATGGTAATTCGGCTTGGGGCGATTATGATAATGACGGGGACTTGGATTTGATAATAACAGGCCGGGACAATTCTAAAATTCGTAAGCCGGTTAGTAAAATATACCAAAACGATAAGGGGCGCTTTGTTGATATTCAAGCCAATATTGCTCAAATATCGCGCAGCTCAGTAGCTTGGGGTGACTATGACAATGATCAAGATCTTGATCTACTATTATGTGGCCTAGACAAAGACAACAGTCCTATTACGGCTATCTACCAAAACAATTCAGGGAACTTTATTCGTATTCCTACCCAATTGCCCCAAGTTTCTCGTGGGGCAGTAGCTTGGGGAGATTGTGATAATGATGGTGACCTGGATATCTTGATTACTGGCTCCACTCTTCAAAAACAACGGATCAGTAAAATATATCAAAATTTAGGCAGGGGACTTTTTGCCGATATCAAAGCTCCGCTCCAAGGTGTTTCTTCTGGATCGGTGGCTTGGGGTGATTTTGATAATGATGGCGATCTCGACGTCCTTATTTGTGGTGAAGATCAAGAGTTTAGACTGCACACCCGTTTGTATGAAAATAAGATTAATAAACCTTCTACCTTAGAAGCCCCGCCTCAAAACCTCAAAGCAGTGTTTAATGAAAATGAGACTACTTTAAGCTGGGCTGCCTCAAGTTCCAAAATCCAGACTTATAATGTTAGAGTTGGAACCCAGCCCAATGCTTCTGACATCGTGAGCTCTATGGCTAACATAGAAACGGGTTTCCGGAAAGTAGCAGAAAGGGGAAATGCCTCCAGTAATAAAAAATTTATTTTAAAAAACCTCCCTTCGGGAACCTATTACTGGAGTGTACAAAGTATCAATTCTGCCTTTTTGGGTTCAGCTTTTGCTCCAGAGTCGCGTTTTGAAATTCCTTAGTCATATGGTTTTTGGCTGAGGGATAGAGCGGCTTGTTTGAGCCCGCCGCTGGCTGTGGGGAGCCGGCGAGTAGCGAAAGCCCGACCCCGGGGCCTTATTGTGTCTTTTTTGGTAGGGACTGAGAACCCCGGGGGCAGCCCCCATCTTTTCTAAAAAGAGGCGTATTTCCTTTTAGGCATAAAACAAGGTTAAGTTTTTGAGTAATTTGTATTTTCACCCTAAATTGCTTCTTCAATTAGATGGGGTATGGATCTCATTTGATCCTACATTTACCTAGATTACAAGCAATTTATACAAAATGGAAGAACAGCATAAACCCGCGGGTGAAAACCCAGAACAGGATGCAAGCAACCCAAACGAAGAGCGTACAGGGCCACGTATTCACGAGGAGCTGCTCAAACAATACTTAGAAAAACTTCGCAGGGAGCAAAACTTTCCGATGGGCTTGGCGGCAGGCATTATGGCTTGTCTAGCCGGAGCGGCACTGTGGGCTGTTGTAACAGTGAATTCGGGCTACCAGATCGGATATATGGCGATAGCACTTGGGCTACTCGTGGGCTACGCGATTCGTTATGCCGGTAAAGGCTTAGATCCAATTTATGGCTATGTTGGTGGATTTTTGGCCTTTATAGGCTGTATTTTGGGAAATGTGTTCAGTCTTATTGGCTTTTTGGCCCAGGCAGAAGGCTTGGGGTATTTTCAAACCTTAACGTTGATGGATTATAGCATAATCCCAGAGTTAATGGTTATATCATTTAGCCCGATTGACCTTATTTTTTATGGCATTGCTATTTATGAAGGGTATAATTTTGCTTTTCGTCAAATCAGCGAGGAAGAAATTATAGAAAATGCCACCCTTGAGGATTGATATAAGCACGTTGTATAAGACTTGCTTTTAAATCAGGTCTCTCTTATAACACACCATAAACGGCTAACTGCAGCTCCTTGTACCAATCAAATACATCCTCGCCAGGGAAGGGAGTGATTTGGCTCATAAATATCCCAAAAAGATCTTGTGAGGGATCCAGCCAAAAGGCTGTATGGCTAGAGCCGAGCCAAGAAAGACTCCCCTGACTCAATGGATACTGAGGCGTGGGGCCTGTATGACGCATGCCCATTAAGCTGAATTGATGCACCTCTTCAAGAAATGGAAATTGCTCTTCTTGGACAGTGAGGGAAGCGATATGATTTTCTAAAAGGAATGGAATGGTTTTTTCACTTATTATTTTTTTTCCATCAAAAATCCCTTGGCATAATAACATCTGCAAGAAATGCGCATAATCTTCGCAGCTTGAGTAAAGTCCTCCCCCCGGTGAAGTATAGGTGTAAGCTCGGGGCGAGCGCTGATTTTGGCTCATATACCCGCCTAATGTCCCCTGATGCCATCGAGGTGCTAAGCGGGGCCACTTACTTTCGGCTAAGGAAAACCCTGTATCAAGCATGCGTAAGGGCTCAAAAATACGTTCTTTCAAAAATTGTGAAAAGCTTTTTCCTGATACAATTTCAACGAGACGCCCCAAAATATCCGTGCTGAGTCCATAGGTCCATCCCTCACCGGGTTCATGCAAGAGGGGCAACTCCGCCCAATAGCTCTGGTGGGCCGCTAAGTCTTTGTCAATCTGGGTACCTCCCAAATATTGACTAATAGCCCGAATCCCTTTATGCAGAAATGGATAGGCTATTCCCGAGGTATGGGTAAATAAGTGGATTATCCTGATTTTATTATGGGCCGCCTTTACATCTGGGAGTCCCTTGGTACGGGATTGCTTATGCAATATGTTCATATGAGCAAACTCAGGGATGTAATCACTGACAGGATCTTCTAATTGAAACTTCCCTTCTTCCCAGAGAAGTATAGCAGCCAAACTGGTCAAGGGCTTGGTCATGGAAGCAATTTGGTAAATATACTGGCTGCTTTGGGCAGAATCTGGCGATGGATACAAGCGGCCTTGAGAATCTCCCAGGTAGACTTCCAAACTAGATTTTAGTTTTTCTGGCAGGTGCTTTTCCCGCCATGAATCCAGAGCTGCCTCTAGCCGAGCTTGTAAAGGGGCCCTTGACATATCGCTTAAGTGTTTGGTACAAGTTAAATCTTAAATCCTTCTCTTGAGGCTAGCCAGTTACTCAGGCCCACGACAAAAGCTACCACACTCACCGAACTAAGAGGCATTAAAATCGCAGCTAAAACCGGAGTAAGCATCCCGGCTACGGCAAAGGATACGCCTACCAAATTGTAAAGTAAAGATAAAATAAAGCTTAGACGAATAATCTTTATGGTTGTGTGCGAAAACTTCAAAAACTTGGAAAGTTGCCCAATAGCTGAAGCATCAAGGATTGCATCGCAAGCGGGTGAAAAAGAGGTAGTATCTTCGGTTAAGCTAATCCCCACTTGGCTTTGCTTGAGGGCTCCGGCATCATTCAAGCCGTCACCTAACATAAGAACATTTTTTCCCTCCGTTTGTTTATTATTTACGAAAGATAGTTTGTCTTCGGGCTTTTGATTGAATAAAATAGGGCTTCGGCTGGGGAAGAAATTTTTTAAGCGTTGTTTTTCCGAAGCATTGTCTCCGGTAAGGAGTGCACAGTGATAAGAAGATCCTAAATCCTTGATCAGATCAGGAAAAGCGTCTCGGTACTGGTTCTGAATGACAAAATACCCCCGGTACTCCCCATTAATCTCTACATAGACCCGAGATTGCTGCGCTTTATCTTCCAGGTTATCCGTCTCGGGGTGTACCCCTAAAAATGAAGCGGAGCCCATTTTTACCCAGCTTGAATCAAAACGGCCAATAATTCCTTTTCCTTGCCATTCTTCAAAATCATCTAAGCGACAAGCAGGCTCTTCTTGCCAAAAATCAGCAATTTTACGGCTCAGGGGATGGGTAGATTGACGGGACAATGCCCCAATATAGGCTTTTTCAGCGGCATCGAGCTCTCCCTCCCAGGCAATGGTGCTTCCGTCGGCGTGGGTGATAGTACCTGTTTTATCAAAGACTAAGTAGTCAATCCGGGCCAATCGGGCAATAACCTCGCTGCTTTTGGTATAAAAATGATTCAAGCCAAAAATACGCATGGTATTTCCTAAAGCATAGGGGCTCGATAAAGCCAAGGCACAAGGACACGCTACAATTAAGACAGCTGTAAAAGCATTCCACATTTGTCCCGAATCGGCAAAATACCAGTAAAGGGCGGCTCCAAAAGCAATAAGCAAAGTGCCTAAGGTAAAATATTGGCTCAAAAGCGCAATATGTTGGTTGGCTGGCTCTTCATGATCTTTTTGAAAAGCGTCATGGTTCCAGAGCTGGGTGAGATAACTTTGTTCTACTTCTTTCTGGACGGCCAACTCAATGCTCGGGCCAATTTGCCTTCCGCCAGCATAGATAAAGTCGCCTTGTATTTTTTCCAAAGGTTCGGTCTCCCCTGTAACAAAGCTATAATCTATGTAGGCCTGCTCACTCAGGAGGATACTGTCGGCGGGGATTAATTCCTGGTTACGTATAAGCATAAGCTCATTTTTCTTCAAATCCCGCACGGTTTTGCTTTGCGTCTTATGGGTAGTAAGATCCTTGACTTGAACCGCCAAGGGAAAATAAGAACGGTAATCTCGGTCAAAAGATAATTGCTCATAGGTCTGGCTTTGAAACCATTTACCCACCAAAAGAAAAAAGATCAAGCCGGCCAAGGAGTCTAAATAGCCCGCCCCGGTCAAGGTTAAAATCTCGTACAAACTTCTTCCAAAGAGCGCCAAGATTCCCAGACTAATTGGGACATCCAGATTAATATTCCGCTGGGCCAGGGCCCGGAAAGCCGAATTGATATAATCCATTCCCCCATAAAACAGAACTGGTAGGGAGAGCAGGATATTTAAATAGCCAAAGAAATATTTATACTCCTCGTGCACCCAATCTTCCACCGCCAAATAGTCGGGAAAACTGAGTAGCATGATGTTCCCAAAGCAAAAACCGGCGATACCAATCTGGTAATATAAGGTTTTTTGATTTTTTCTTTGGCTGTTTCTTTCTAACTGGTCTAAATGAATTTCTGGGGGATAGCCCAAGGAAGCTAGGAGTTCGGCCAATTCGCGCAGGCTCACCTCCCGGGGATCAAACTGGATACTCAGCTCTCTGCGGCCAAAATTAACCCGAGAATAAGAAATGCCCCTACGGAGCCGGTATAGGTTTTCCAGAAGCCAAATACACGAGCTACAATGAATACTTGGCAAGTAAAAATGCACTTTTTGTAAAGTATCGCTCGAGAAGCGAAGTACATGCGCCGCAATATCAGGATTATCCAAGAATGCAAAACGATCTCCCCATTCGGATATCTTCTGCTTAGAACCCGGACTTTGCTCTAAGGCATAATAATTACATAAATCATTCTCCGCTAATATCTCATAAACCGTTTTACAACCATAGCAGCAAAAGCTTTTATCGTCAATCTGTATCTTATCATCTGCGCAGGCCTCCCCGCAATGGTAACAGGATGTGGTTTCGGATTGAGAAGTTGGGGTTTGAGATGCTAACTTACTCATAACTTCTCCTGGGATTAAACCTTCTATGTATCATCCGGAACATTTTTAGCTCCTTTTGCCAAAAGAAATGAAATTGTCCAAGAAGGAAGCCGTATGCAAGCAGTAGGCACTGGTAGGCGGGAAACAAGAATACAATATAGGCCAGGGTCTTGATCCATAAAGCCGTATCGGCTTGAATGCCCAGCCAATAAAAATATACCTTGCGCATGGCCACGGCCGTTGACCCTGCCAATGAGAAAACAAGCAAAATAGCGATTACCTGCCAAGCGCTTTCTAAGCCCCACTTTTCTTTAAGTCTATTCATCATAGCACACACATAAATTATTGATGGTTTAAAACTAAACCCATGCTACTTGAATAAATATGATATTCATCAACTTAAGGAATAAATTTCAGGAAGACTTAGTATATAAGCAGTAATCCAGGCGATTTTATTCCAAAGTCCCTACAAGGATCATGCGGTCTGAGTTTTCAGCGTCCCAAGGGCCTAGCTGATAATTCCCAAACACTTCCGAAAGAATAAGGCCACTTTGTTTGAAATAATCTTCAAAGGTTTCCTGGTGAATGGCTTGTACCCGTTCGGTAAATGAATAGGCCTTTCCCTTATCTTCAAAACGGATATTTTTGAGGATAAAGCCTTCTTCGTAAGACTTACTTATCTCAAAGCGGATATCTTCCCGAAGAATTTCTGCATAGGCTACCAGTTCTCGGATAACTTTGCGAGGGTTGAGAAAGTCAATAATTAATTTACCCTGGGGCTTCAAGTTTTCTTTGGCAGCTTGAATAGCTTTAAGGTTTTCTTGCTCACTTTGGAAATAACCAAAGCTGGTAAACAAATTTACGATATAATCAAAACAGCACTCATCAAACACTTCTCGCATATCGTGCTCAAAAAAGTGGAGGCGTTCGTTTTCAAATTGCCGGGCGTAGGCAATACTTTGGGGAGAAAGGTCAAGGCCTACAACGTCCAGGCCCATCTGATTTAAAAATAAGGAATGTCTCCCCCGGCCACAAGCCAAGTCCATAATTTTATGGCCGGGGGAAAATTGAAAGTGCTGCGCTAAGCGTTCTATAAAAAGCTGAGCTTCCTTGAAGTCGTGGTTTTGGTATAAAATATGGTAATATCGGGAATCAAACCACTCCGAAAACCACTCTGCTTTATTCTCTTCTTGTCTTTCCAAGGAGCTGGGCTTTAAAATCAAAAATTAATTATCCAATTCAATTTTGTCGGCGATACCGGGTGAAGAATAAACCTGCATCTCACCGGCATCATCTGTATAGATTAAGTATACATCTACATCAGGATGGGCTTCGGCTATTTCTTTAGCTTTTTCTGTTCCTAAAACCATAAACCCCGTAGCATAAGCATCGGCCAAGGCACAATTGGGGGCAAAAACAGAGGCGCTTAAGAGATTATGTTCCACAGGTTTACCCAAGCGAGGATCAATAGTATGGGCATATTTTTTTCCATCTTTTACAAAGAAGTTTTCATAGTTCCCGGAGGTGGCCAAAGATCTATTCTCCAAGCGCACCCTACCACCTAATTTATTTTGGTTTTCCTCTTTATACTTGGGGTTTACAATCCCAATAAGCCACGTATCTCCTTTTTCACTCATCCCCTTGGCGCGTAGCTCGCGCCCAATTTCCACTAAATAATTTTCTACTCCAATGCTTTCAAAGTATTCAGCAATCAGATCTACGGCATAACCCTTGGCCACGGCATTAAAGTTTAACACCAAATTAGGGATTGATTTTCGGATCGTTTTTTCATCGTATGCCAACTTGTCCATCCCCACACTGGCTTTTAATTTCTCTAAATTTTCATCGGATGGAATATTTAAAATTTCTTGCCGTCCAAATCCCCAGGCGTTTACCAAAGGCCCAACTGTTGGGTCAAAAGCCCCTTCGGTTTCTTCATACACTTTTTTACTAATCTCCAAAACTGGGAATAAATAATCTGCCTTATAATTAAACTCACCCGAAGTGTCGGCATTGATCTTGGTCAAGGTAGACCGCATCTCGTAAACAGACAGCTCCATGTTAAACTTATACAAAAGCGAGTCAACTTGGGCTTTTAATACCCGGTCTTGGGGATCCAAATACTTGATATTATACTGAATCACTCCCATCGTAGTCCCGGTAATATACCGGTAGACAGGTTCTTTGTTTTCTTGGACCGTTTCTTGGCCAGATTGGCGGAACCAAAACACCCCGAGTACTAATAAAACCAGTACAAGAGAATAAAGTGCGTTTTTAGCAGTATTGCTCATAGTTTTGTGATTGATTACGGGTTCAACAGAACGCCGACAAAGTTACGGACAAATCCTAAATTTAGAACCCATCCTAGCCACTACTGTTGTAAATAGGCTAAAGTTTCCCTATATTAATCGATTATTTAGTGCAGCAAAGTCCATGAAAGAATACTTAAAAGGGGATGACAGTCATATGTCGGAAGCCGACAAAGTGATAGAGAAAGCGCTCCGCCCCCTCAGCTTTGAAGACTTCACCGGTCAGGATAAAATAATTGAAAACTTGAGCGTATTTGTCCAAGCCGCCCATCAAAGAGGAGAAGCCTTAGACCACGTCTTACTGCACGGGCCTCCTGGGCTTGGTAAAACCACCCTCTCCCACATCATTGCCAATGAATTAAAAGCCAATATTAAGATGACTTCGGGGCCGGTTTTGGACAAGCCGGGTGACCTGGCCGGCATGCTCACCAATTTAGAATCCCGGGATGTCTTATTTATAGATGAAATTCACCGCTTAAATCCCATCATCGAGGAATACTTGTATTCGGCCATGGAAGATTATCGCATTGATATTGTGCTGGATTCGGGCCCTAATGCCCGGTCTATTCAATTAAGTCTTCATCCCTTCACCCTCATTGGGGCTACCACCCGGGCCGGTTTACTTACGTCTCCTTTACGGGCCCGCTTTGGTATCAAATCCCGTTTGGAGTACTACGATGCGGCATTACTTGCCAAAATCGTCAAACGTTCTTGTCAGATTCTCAACAGCCCTATTGAAGAGGATGCCGCCCTGGAAATTGCCGGACGTAGCCGGGGAACTCCCCGGATTGCCAATAATCTCTTACGCCGTACCCGGGATTTTGCTCAAGTCAAAGGCGATGGCTCCATCACCTTGGCTATTGCCCAAATGGCCCTAGATGCTTTAGAAGTAGATCAGTACGGCCTGGACGATATGGACAACCGCATCTTAAATACGATCATAGAAAAGTTTAAAGGCGGCCCCGTGGGTATTTCCACCATCGCTACGGCCTGCGGAGAGGAAGCCGAGACCATCGAGGAGGTATATGAGCCCTTTTTAATCAAGGAAGGATTCATCAAACGGACCGCCCGAGGAAGAGAAGCCACCGAAAAAGCCTACTCCCATCTCGGGATTCGCATGACCCGGAACCCCGATTTATTCAATTCGGAATAAAGTACAAAATGTAGGAGCTGCCCCCGGCCAAAGGGCGCCCCTAGCCAATTGTTAAATCCTGCCTAAGCCGGGGTCGGGCTTTCGCTACTCGCTGCCTCTCCCCGCCGGGCCTACACGAGCTCAAACAGGCCGCTCTATCCCTCAGCCGAAGAAAAATCCATTAAACCTGAAAACCCTCGGGCAATTTCAAGACCGGTAGCATGGGGGCTTTCTTATTCTGGAAACCCTGCATGGTCCTTAAAATATCGTCTAGCATCTGTATGGCCTGAAGGATGTAAGGGCCCTTGTTGAGCATCACACATTCTGCTCTTTGCGACATGGCAGCATCGGTGATTTCGGCCCGGGAAGGGCGTCCTTTTTTGGCCAGGGTTTCCAAGACCTGGGTAGCCCAAACATTCGGCACGTGGGCCGCTTCACAAATTCGGAGGATTTCTTCTTGAACCTCAGCAAGGTGTTGCCAACCACATTCTACGGCTAAATCTCCTCGGGCGATCATCACCCCAATAGGATAATGCTGCATAGCTGTCATCAAAATGCTCGGGAGGTTGGCCGAGCCTCTTTGGGTCTCGATTTTGAGGATAATTCCAAATCCTTCGGGGGCCCCCAAGGCCTTAAGTTCTTTTAATAAATCTTCTACGTCCTGAGCGGAGTTGACAAAAGACATATTGGCGACGTGGGCGTGGGAAACCACAAACTTAAGATCCTCCCGGTCCTTATCTGTCAAGCCACTTAGTCTTAAATTGCTCTCTGGGAGATTAATGCCTTTTTCTGCTTTTAATTTGCTTCCTTCAATCCCCGCCTGGGTCACTTCTAAATGAATCTCAGAATCCGAAACGGTTTTGACCCGGGTTTCAATCTTCCCATCATCAAAAAGCACTTTTTCTCCGGGACGTAGATCAGAATAAAGGCTAGGCAAGGCGCAAGATACGTGGGCCCAGGCGCTAATATTTCCATCCGCATCATATTGGTGAGGCTCCCCCAGGATTTCTTCTTGGGTTAAAATGAGGGTATCCCCGTTTTGGAGAAATAGCTTTTGTTCTTTGGCAGCCAAGGCTCCTATCTTGCCTTCGGCAATAATTTCATCTCCTCGGTGTAAAAATACTGGGGTTTCGCTGATGAGATAGGTATTATCGTCAGACTCGGCCCATCGGCCCCCTCCTTCTACTTCCAGTACGCGCAAACGGCGCGGTTTGTCCCGAGTATCTTTAAAACGGATTTCGTCTCCCACTTGGCTTTGATCGAGAAAGTCTGGACTGAAGGGGATACTGGCATCGGCTTCCTCGGGAACGTTAGCGCCTTCGGGCAGCAAATAAACCCGATAAGTACCCACTACCCTACCAAAATCATCCCGGGGTGGGGAAAGGTGTATCACCGGAGGGCCGGGGACAATATCCCCGGTACGGAGTTTAGGTCCGGCCAGGTCCATACAAATCTTACAGCTTAAACCGGTTTCTTTTTCGGCCCGGTGAAGGTGTTGCACCATGCGGCCCCACACTTCAGGGCCGTCGTGAGCGCAGTTGATCCGGGCGCATTCCATACCGGATAAGAGGAGATTTTTTACTAGCTCGTAGTCTTCTCCGGCTTCGGAGGGAAAGGTAACCATGATACGGGCCCGGCGGGTACCCCTTCCCTTCCCAAAAAGATCTTGGGCGTGTTGGTTTAAGCGTTCGCTTCCTTCCAAAAAACCTATTTCAGGTTCCTGCGCCATCATGGCGAGGGGCTCTTCTAAGTGCAGGTTTAGGTTTTTTAAAATGGCCAGGATACTAGCCTCTACGTGACTTTCGGCTTTACCAAAGCGGGAAAGAGCCATCTGGCCCAGTTGTTTTTGCAACTGGAGGATATCATGTTGCCTTAGGGACAAGTATTGGAGCAGGTTTCGAAAACTTTTTTTCCAATGGGGGTGAGCATTTTCCAACTCAAGGCCGAAGCGCTGCTCAACTTTCTGGGCCAAGGCCCGAATCTCCATAATTTGGTCTATCATAGACCGGATAGTCTCTTGGTTAGCTTGCATTTTTCAGGATACGTGTTTAATGGGCTAAATATAGAGGATTCCAAGAGAATTATCTTGAACTAAGTCAAAAAGCGGATGCAAGGGCAGGCAAATGCAGAAGAGAGAGGAGGGATCTCGAGGAGCTCAGAGTTGAGATCCGGAAACCCCAAGACTTACTGCTCTTAACTTGATGGTTGTGGGATGCCCCTAAGTACTCCAACACCGACTTGAAAAAAAATTTCTCTTCTCTCCTCTCTCTTCTCTCCTCTCTTGTCTCATGTCTTTAAAATGGCTGAGGGATAGAGCGGCATGTTTGAGCTCGCCGCTGCTTGTGGCGGGGGCCAGCGAGTAGCGAAAGCCCGACCCCGGGGCAGGGGATTTCCTATCCCTACAGGATGCCAACCGGGGGCAGCCCCAAGATGGCTAATACAAATCAGACTTTTGCTCGGCTTCAATGAGGAATTTATCCCCTAAAATTTCGGCTATTTTTTGGCAAGTAGCCTCATCCATTTTGACAAGGGCTCTCCGCCCACGGTACACGCTAAATACTTCTAGCATTTCGCTATGCGACTGGATCTCGTTGATCCAGTCGCTGCTTTCTTCTTGATCCCAGAACTCGCGTTTGAGGGATATGATATAAGTTTTAGACATAAATGGCTCCTTCACCTTGTAAAGTGGCATCTATGAGTAGGCTATTGGCATTGTTGGATAACAACATGCGGGCCATTTGTGAGCGGCTCGAGCTAGCAGGCAGGCTCAAAAAACGTCTATCCTGGGCCAATACCGCAGCTAAGGCGCCACAAGCATTGGGAGAGGCCATGGAAGTACCATTAAGATCTTTGTAGGGAGTCTCCGTTTGGATTCCTTCTAATGTGTTGGGAACGGTTGAAATAATACCTACACCGGGGGCTGCGGTATCGATTTCTTCGCCAAAATTGCTAAATGTGGCTAAGAAGTAGTTTTTAATGCCATAAGCCGAGCCACTCGTGGGTAGGTTGTAAGCCGTAGAGTCGCAAGGAACATAGCCAGCCAATCCCATAGCACTTACCGCCACCGTTTCGGGGAAAGCTGCCGGGTAGCCCACCGGGCCACCATCGTTACCGGCCGCACAAATACATAAGCTTCCGTTTTCAAAAGCATTTTGAATCGCATCTTGCAATATTTGGGAAGGACGGGAAGAGCCTAAACTCATATTGATGAGATGCACTTGATGAATTTCGGATAATTCGTCCAGGGCATTGGCGATATCGGCTTGGGAAGCCCCACTATTGGGAGGAAATACCCGGGCCGAGTACAACTCCACCCCAGGAGCTATGCCAGCATAAAAGGAAGAACTTGTCGGACGGGCTCCCACCGAGCCACATACGTGGGTTCCGTGGAGGTCCACATCGCTTCCTCCCTCGGGATCTTTCTGGTTATTTATAAATGCGCCAATGTTTTTAACATGATCTAAGAAGGGATGCGGCCCACAACCCGTATCAACTACCCCCACTTTCACCCCTTGGCCAAAGTCGTCATTTTTGGAGGTAATTTGGTGAAATTCGTGCCACCAACCCCGGTTACGGCGGGCATTTGGGAGGCGGGTCAAGGAGTAGGTTCCTTCATTGCGAGGGGCCCGTAAAATCTTGGTATAATATCCTTCGGGAGGAGCAATCAAAACGGCAGCTACATCATACAATCCATTAAAGAAAAACGTCACTCTTCCCTCCTCATCGGTGCGTAAATCGCTGATAGTTTGGATCCCTTCCATAGGAAAGCGCAAAAATACGGTAATGGCCGCTCCTACCAAGGGCTTATTTCCCCCCAAAAAACGGAGTTTGAAGCTATCCATAAACGGAATTACATTTCGGGAAGCCACGTGACTTTCTGCGACCGTAAATTGAGCCAGATCGGCCGGATATACTTGGTCTTGCCGGTAATGTAGAATCTCTTCTTCTACAATCAAATCGGAGGGTAATTCTTCTTTTAATTGGGCTAGGTCTTTGTCTTCAATTTCCTGTACACTGATCTTGCGTCCTTCTCCTCCTTGGTCGAATTCTTGCACCGTGCGGGCTTTGGATAAGAGTTCTGAGTCTAAGGCTTGATCTAAAGACTGCCGGGATTGTTTACGAAGTCCCGGTTGGTTTTTTCCGGCTAGGCGATTGGAAATAATGATTTTAGTCATAGGTCGCTTATAGATTTATGATGAGGTTTGATTAATAAAAGACAATGCTATTTAAATAATTAATGACAGATAATGGGGAGGCTCTCTTTTTTTTGGGACATATTCCTATGTAAACAAGGTAAATCCTGCATGAAAAAAACAAGGCTTTGGTGAGACTGTATATCCCAGCTCTATCATTAAAATTAAGGCTAGCCGCGATATAAAAAGAGATTATTCGGAAAAATTAACTTTATTTGGTATTATCTTCCTACAAATAAATTAAAAACAAGTTTAATACGGTCAAGTAGCTTATGGGAGCCAAAGGAGTACGTATCGCAGAAAATCAGGTAGAACGTAATGCTTTTACCAAAGAATTGCTTCGGGATATCCAAGCCATGGAGGTGATGTTGGATGAGGGTTGGTTTGAAATAGATAATATGCGCATTGGCGCCGAGCAAGAAATTTGTTTGGTCGACGAGAATTATAAGCCCGCTCCCTACAGTTTAGAAGTACTCAAAAAACTCAATCATCCCAACTTTACTACCGAACTGGCCAAGTTTAATGTGGAGGCCAACTTAGACCCCCAGCCATTCACCGGGGATTGTTTTACCAAACTGGAAACCCAGATCAAAGATTTATTGACCTTGCTGGAGGCAACTATTCGGGAAGATGGTTTGCATTGCTTACTCACGGGAATTTTACCCAGCATACGCCGCTTTGATATAGAGTTAGAAAACTTAACTCCCTTAGATCGGTATAAAGCCTTGATTAAAGCCATTAATAAGCTACGGGGCACTGCTTTTGAGCTTAAAATTGAGGGCATTGATGAGTTAAAGCTCAAACAAGAGTCGGCCCTGATAGAGGCATGCAATACCAGCTTTCAAGTGCACCTCCAAATCAAACCCCATGAGTTTGTGAGCAAATACAACATTGCCCAGGTCATTGCAGCCCCGGTCTTGGCCATCAGTTGTAACTCTCCGATGTTGTTTGGCAAGCGTTTGTGGAATGAGACCCGGATCGCCCTCTTCCAACAATCCATTGACACCCGGATTACAGGCGAGCACCTTCGATATACCAGTCCCCGGGTAACTTTCGGGAATGAATGGCTCCGGAATTCTATCCTGGATTTATACAAGGAAGACATTATGCGTTTTAAAATCCTACTCACCACCGATGTAGACGAAGACGTGATGCAATGCCTCAAAGAAAAGCGGACCCCTCGCCTGAGAGCGCTAAATATTCATAACTCTACGGTATACCGCTGGAACCGCCCTTGCTACGGCATTAGCGAGAACGGGCAGCCCCACTTGCGTATCGAGAACCGTATTCTCCCAGCCGGTCCCAGTGTGAAAGATGAAATAGCCAATGCCGCCTTTTGGATCGGTCTGATGAATGGTTTTGAAGATGCCTACCCCGATGTAACGCAGATGATTGATTTTGATGATGCCAAATCTAACTTCGTCCAAGCGGCCCGGGTGGGGCTCAGTGCCCGGTTTATCTGGGAAAACGGAAAGGAAATAAGTGACAGTGACTTGATTCAGAAGGAGCTACTTCCCATAGCTCGCCAAGGCCTTCAAAAAGCAGAGGTAAAAAATCAAGATATTGATAATTTTTTGGGAGTGATTGAAGAAAGGTCCAAATCCCGACGAACGGGTTCATACTGGCTGTTGAGCTCCTATTCAAAACTTATCAAGCAAAACACCAAAGAAGAAGCTACCAATACCTTGGTAAGCAATATGCTTCAAAACCAGAAAAATGGCAACCCGGTGCACCAATGGCTTCCGGCCGATATTGACCATTTGGATCATTGGGAGCCTTATTCTTTATTGGTAGAGGAATTTATGACCACCGATTTGTTTACGGTGACCAAGGAAGAAATACCCGAATTGGGGGCCGAAATTATGAATTGGCGTAATATCCGCTACATTCCCATAGAAAACGAACAAGGAGAGTTGATTGGCCTTATAACGACCCGTCGTCTTTTACGTTATTTTATGCAGTTGCATAAAAATGGAAGCTCTGACCTGAAAGTTATCAAAGATTTGATGATTCAAGAACCTATCACCGTAAGCCCTGAGGCGACCGTGGTCCAAGCGATGGAGCTTATGAGTACCCATCGTATTGGCTGCTTGCCGGTGGTCAACAAAAATAAATTGATAGGAATGATTACCGAAGGAAACTTCTTGGACATCACATCCAGTTTACTTAAAAGGTTAGCAGCCAAACGGAAAAAACCCACCACGTAAAAATTCCGTCCCTTATACCATTTATGGAAAGAATCATTGGAGAATACGGTGATCCAGCAAGCTCCGTACTGATTGTCTGCGTAGCAGGCATGCACGGAAACGAGCCTGCCGGCATAAAGGCCGCACAAGACGTAATCAGTGAGTTAAAATCATTAGGAATTCATCCCAAAGCCCATATTTTGGCCTTACTGGGAAATATAAAAGCACTCGCTGCCGGACAAAGGTACCTGGATGAAGACCTCAACCGCATATGGTGTGATACCTCGTTTGAGAAAATAAAACAAGGCACGCTCGACACGGTAGAGATGCATGAGTTGGCTGAGCTCTACCAAATCCTTGCCCCCTATTGGGACAGGCCCTATTCGCAAAAAATTTTCATTGACCTGCACACCACATCGGCCCACTATGGCTCCTTCTTGGTGGCAACCGATTATATCTCGACGGCTCGTTTTACCCAGGAGCTTAAAATCCCCATTGTATTGGGCTTAGAAGCAAAATTGGAAAATACCGCCATTGAGTTTTTAAAAAACAAGGGATTTGCTTCCATGGCGATCGAGGGCGGGCAGCATCAATCCCCAAAAGCCATTCGCTATTTGAAAGTATTTTTATGGCACCTTGTATACCAGAGCGGCAGTGTCCCCTATCGTGCTATCCCTCCCGAGTACTTAGATGGTTCTGAATTGGCAATGGAAAACCGGGGAGTACCCGGTCGTTTAGAACTCGCTTACTTACACAAGATTCAGGAAGGAGACGAATTTGTTATGGAGCCGGGGTTTCAAAATTTTGACCCGGTCCAGAAGGGGCAAATCCTTGCCCGAGACCGCCGAGGCAGTATCCGAGCGCTCACCGATGGCTACATCTTAATGCCTTTGTATCAAAAAAGCGGTGATGATGGCTTTTTCTTGGTACAAACCTAAGTATTATGAGGGGCTTTCCCGCGCCTAAGTAAGTAGTGCTGGCTTGAAAAATGAAGCCTGGCGCGGGCCGGGCTGTCACTACTCGCTGCCTTTCCCCGCAGGGCCTTTACGAGCTCAAACAGGCCGTTCCATCCCTAAGCCTGGAAAAATTTACCCGTAAACAATAGATAATCAAGGTAGAAGCTTGCTTAGGTTGGGAGGCTTATGGAACTTCGTTTAATTCTTCTTCCTTGGCGTCCAAATGTAAGCGTTGGTAGATGACCGCTTTGGCTTTAAGTGCATCTTCATCTTCGGGTTGAAGCTGGAGATATTTTCGTAAATAAGGCAAGGCCAATTGATATGCACTATCTGCTTGATTTTCAATGAGTTTACCTTTTTTCTGGTAATCGGTAAAGGTTATGGCCGTACTGTCGGTTAGGCCCCTTAATGTATTAGAACCTAGATTAAAATAGTGTACCCACATTACTTTATAGGCATCAAAAAAGGAAGGGTCAAGGTCTAAACACAGCTTGTAGTTTTCAAAGGATTCGTCAAAACGCTCCATATTGTAATAAACCACGCCTAGGTTATAATAATTGAGGGGATCATTCGGGTTTTCCTTCACCCTTTGCCTTATATCTTCCAGTTGTTTTTCTTGAATACCGTCAATGCTTTGGCTTAGACTCAGGCGGGCATTCACAAATTTCTCATCATTGGGAAAATCCTCAAGGGCCTTATTGATAACTTTTAAGGAGGTTTTAGAATCAACCAAGATATCTCGCAAAACCCGGATCATCTCCTGATAATAGTTATATCGTAATTCATTATCACGGGTTATATCTATCAACTCCTCTAATGTATTTATATAATCTCGGTATTCTTTCATTTCGTAAGAAACCTGAGAATGTAAACGATAGGCTAGGCTGTCTTCGGGTTTTAAATCTTGGGCCAGTTCGGCGGCCCGAACCGATCGTTTAAAGATAAAACGGGTTTCCGGGTCCATATCGGCGGGGTTTGCGCTCCTTCTTAGGCGCATACGGGCAGTTTGAAAATCCCGGCTAGCTTGGTTTACAGCGGTGTTGTATAGCTTGACCAAGTTGGTATCGGCGCCATTGACTTCTTCTAGAGCAGCCAACTCTTTATACTTAACAAAAGAATCGTAGGATTTAAACAGCGCCTCAGAGTCTAAATTTTGTACGGAACTTCTCAGATCATTGGCAATAGAAGAATACACTAGTCCTCGGTAAAACCATTTTTCTGGGGTGATGGGACTATTATTCGCTTCAAAAATCTTGTCAATAAATATTTTGGCATCGTCATACTCGTGAGCGGTAAGCGCATCTTTCACTTCCCCAATAGATTGGGAGCTAGCTACTCCACACCACAGGAAGGAGCTAAGGAAAGTTAAGAATATGAGTCGGTATGCCATCTTGAATAAATTCTAAGCTTGTGCATGTATTGGTGATACCTAATTTATGATTTCAAACGAATTAAAAACCAGCAAGGTTCAAGCCATACTATGAATACATAAAAAAGAGCGATATCGTTAAGCTTACCTCATGATATCGCCCTTTCGAAGATGTACTGATCCGTTCTTATTCGTCAGCTTCCGGGTCTAGCACTTTAATTTTAGCGTCAACCACTTTTAGCTTGTCGCTTATCTCCAACCTTTTGTAGATTTCACGGAGACGGAACAAGATGGCTAATTTTCTGTCATTATCCACCTCACTACTACGTTCGTATAGGCTATTTAATTTTTCAAAGTAAGGCATGGCTTCTTTGAAGTGTACATTGGCTTCCTTTTCTAATTCAGCATATTTTGCTTCACCTTCGGCCGTGGCAAAATCGAGATCTTCTCCTTCTTTCAGGATGTTAACTCCCCGGTTAAAATGGATAGCACCTAAGTTAAAGATAGCCTTATCATTGTGCTCATCTTTCTCGATGGCCAGTTTATAATTTTTTTCTGCTTGTTCAAAATCTTCTTTTTCATCGTATAGAACTCCCAAGTTGTAATAATTGCCTGATTTTTCTGGTTCTTTGGCAATGTTTTTCTTGATTTGAGCAATAGCATCATCCACGCGATTAAGCTCTACATAAATTGGGATGAGGTTTCTTTCTAAAATATCATACATTTCAGGATTAGATTCCCGTTTGTAGGTGGCCAATGACTTCTCGATTAGGGCAAGACCTTCTGGCTTTTTATCATTTTCTAGTAAATACGAAACATATAGGGTGCTATTTCTTAGTAAAGTAGAGTCAGACAAATCCATCTCTAATATTTTTTTTACATTCAACTCAAACTCCTCATACTTCTCATTACTAAAAGCAGCGGTAGCGGCAAGCATGGTAGCCAAAGTATCTTTGTCATTTAGTTTTTGGGCCAATACGAAAGTCTTATAAGCCGCATCATATTCCTCATCGTTAAATTGAGAAATGCCAAAGTTTAAGGCTGGGGCATATAAATCAACAATAGCTTTTTCGGCAGCTTTATAAGATCCCTTTTTATCAGGCTCCATTTCCATAGCTTTTTTAAACGCATCATAAGCTTTGGTGACCGGATCATCATCCAATTCACCATAGAGGCCAGTACCGTCATTGGCAATTCCAGCGTAAATCAAGCCATAGAAATACCAAGTTTTAGACTTAGCAGCATTTTTTTCATTTTGTACTGCCTGGTCAATGACATCTTTGGCTTTGTCTAGGAGACCATTATCATAGTGTAGTTTTGCTGTACCCGGACTTTGGGCTAAGGCTCCGTTTACCAAGAATAGGCAAAACAGAATAGGAAATACAATTTTTAAGAACTTCATAATTTGTATATTTTATTGTGATTTCTTGCACCAATTTCAATCGCGGCAAATATAAAAATAAAATTATAATAGAATTTTTCTCTATTTGGAATTTATCACGAATCCCCTGAATTGTCTGGGTTTTCCGGTTCAGAGGCAGGATTTTCCGGGTTATTTGGAGTATTAGTTCCGTTTTCATCGGTGCCTAGCTCAGCTTCTTCCGAACTGTCCTCGACATATTCAACTTTGGCCACCGACACAATTACATCTTCCTCTTGTAAACGGATAAGCTTCACCCCTTGGGTAGCCCTTCCCATCACCCGCATATCGGAAACCGCCATTCGTATAAGCATGCCGGAGCGGTTTACCAAGAGTAATTCATCATCTTCAATGACTTCTTTTATGGTAATCAAAGCTCCGGTTTTTTCGCTTATTTGTATGGTCTTAATTCCTTTTCCGCCTCGGTTGGTAATACGGTACTCTTCAAAATTGGAGCGCTTTCCGTAACCATACTCAGATACTACCAACAAATTAGCATTATCTCGGTTCAGGCATACCAAACCTACTACCCGGTCGTGCTCATCATCTAAGCTGATACCTCTCACCCCAGTAGCCGTACGCCCCATGGCACGTACTTGGTTTTCATGAAAACGAATAGCCCTCCCCGATCGTACAGCCAGGATAATATCATTATCACCATTGGTTAGTTTTACATCTAGTAAGCGATCTCCTTCATTGATATTAATAGCCCGGATGCCATTTTGACGAGGTCTTGAGAAAGCTTCCAGGGAGGTTTTTTTAATAATCCCCATTTCGGTAGCCATCACGAGGAAATGATTCTCGAGATAATCGGGGTCAGACAATTGACTTACATTTATAACTGCCCGGACGGTATCTTCCTTATCAACTTGGATAATATTTTGAATAGCTCTGCCTCGGGCTGTTTTAGAGGCTTCGGGGATTCGGTACGTCTTCATCCAGTACACCAAACCATTGAGGGTAAATACCAGTAAATAGTCGTGGGTAGAGGCTACAAACAAATGCTCCGTGAAGTCATCTCCTTTCACAGCATTTCGGGAGCCCACACCGCCCCGGGCCTGGGTGCGGTATTCGTCGAGTGAGGTACGCTTGATGTATCCCTGATGTGAGATAGAAACTACCACGGTTTCTTCGGGGATCATATCTTCCTCTACAAACTCGTCAGAATCCAGGACAATTTCACTTCGACGGCCCTCCCCATATTTGCTCTGTACTTCTAAAAGCTCTTCTCTAATAATTTCGGTACGGAGTTCTTTTTTGGCCAGGATTTCTTCTAGTCGGGCAATCAATTCGGTAATCTTTCGGTATTCCTCCATGATTTTATCGCGCTCGAGAGCCGTTAGTCTTTGCAAACGCATTTCCAGGATAGCCTTGGATTGGATTTCACTTAATTCAAAGCGTTCCATGAGCCCTTGCTTGGCTGTCTCGGTGTCTTTGGAGGCCCGGATCAAGGCAATTACCTCATCTAAGTTATCCAGGGCAATGATAAAACCCGCTAAAATATGCTGACGGTCTTTGGCTTGTTTAAGCTCGTATTCCGTTCGGCGGTACACGACTTCGTGGCGGTGGGCAATATAGTGCTCAATGAGGGCCTTTAAATTAAAAATTTGTGGCTTGCCGTGGGCTAGGGCTACATTATTGACCCCAAAAGAAGACTGAAGGGCCGTATATTTATAAAGTTGGTTTAAAACAATCATCGGCACGGCGTCTTTGCGTAAGTCATATACAACCCGAAGGCCATTCCGGTCAGATTCATCCCGAATCTCGCTGATCCCTTCAATTTTTTTCTCCTGGACAAAATTGGCGGTCTTCTTAATCATTTCCGCTTTGTTGACCAGGTAAGGGATTTCATTGACAATGATTTGCGTTTTACCGGTCTTACTTGTCACAATTTCGGCTTTTCCACGCATTACGACCCTACCTCTCCCGGTATGAAAAGCGGAGCGTACCCCTTGATAGCCATAAATAATCCCTCCGGTGGGGAAATCGGGGGCTGGAATATACTGGATGAGCTCATCAATGGTAATTTCCGGATTTTCCAAATAGGCAATGATACCGTTAACTACCTCTTTTAAGTTGTGCGGGGCCATATTGGTAGCCATACCTACAGCAATACCGGCGCTTCCGTTGACTAAAAGATGGGGAATGCGGCTGGGAAGTACCGTAGGTTCTTTAAGTGACTCGTCAAAGTTGGGCTGAAAGTCTACGGTTTCCTTATTTAAGTCGGCTAGTAATTCTTCGGCAATGTTTTCCAGGCGGGCTTCGGTATAACGCATGGCAGCCGGTGAATCACCATCAATGGAGCCAAAATTACCCTGTCCGTCTACCAAGGGGTAGCGCATAGACCATTCTTGGGCCATACGTACCATCGTATCATACACTGAGGTATCGCCATGCGGGTGGTACTTACCCAAAATTTCTCCAACGATACGGGCTGATTTCTTGTAAGGTTTGCCGGGGTAAACCCCTAAGTCTGACATTCCGTAGAGTACCCGGCGGTGCACCGGTTTGAGGCCATCCCGTACGTCAGGCAGGGCCCGGGAGATGATCACTGACATGGCGTAGTCAATGTAAGCACTCCGCATCTCTTCCTCAATGTCGACTGGTGTGATTTGATCTGATGAATCCGTCATAGACTAAAAAGACACTGTATATTTTGATAAATCGTACAAATATACAGAATCGCTATGATTTATACGGGATTATTTTTTATCGTATGCTTCCCGGGTATCAATTTTACGGTATCGGCCATTGGCACTTTTGGCTTTATATTTTTTCCGAAAAATGTACCGGTACCAGGGCAATCCCCGATAGACTTGAAAGGCAGACTTTCCTTCGGCCCCAGCTTCCTTATACTTTCGGTGGTTGTGGTCAATGACCACCTCACAATTTTGAATTTTACAACGGGGAGGGATGCACGCATTCCCTTGAATGAGTAAAAAGCCTGCAATGAATAGTCTGAATAAAGTCTGTTTCATGACACCGGGCATCTTTTTTAATTCTTAACGATCCCTTAGGGGTACATATTCCCCAACGGGAAAGTTTCTTAAAGGTATACACAAAATCTGGCTAATTCTTCCAAATGACTTAGTCTGGGGGTTTATCACGATTTTTTTGGCTTAGGGATGGAACGGCATGTTTGAGCCCGAAGTGGGCTGCGGGTTGGCCGGCGAGTAGTGACAGCCCGGCCCGCGCCGGCATTTTTTATCAAGAAAGCACCTTAGGTAATGGCGCGGGAAAGCCCCAAATCCCTGGCTGATTCTTCTAGACAAAGAGCATCCAGGGTACATTTGTATTGGCCAGTAAAACTTGATAAACTCTATAAATTGGCTTATTGCAAGCGATAATCATATTTTTTCCAACTTATTTATCAATAATTTTCCGATAGAAAAATCCGCATGGCTTTGCATTTAAGGAATAATTCAAAAAAATACTTCCAGAAAACAAAATTTTAGTGAAATATTAGAGTGAATGGTATAATAATAATAATTAATTTAATATTATTGCCAGAAATAGTATGCGAGGCGAATATTCGCTAAATTTTAATTTCGTCAATTGATTATACCTGGTTTAGGTCCCGTTTGGATGCGGATCTGAGTGGGTAAAATGGATGTATTGTTGTAAAATAATTTTAAATCTATGAAACACATCTATCACATGGGGAAAAGCTCCCTCTTTTGCTTAGGAATTTTACTTTGTCTGGGTTTTATGTCAGCTTCGGAGTTGGCTGCTCAGA
Organism: uncultured Microscillaceae bacterium; assembly: GCA_963922455.1. Taxonomy (GTDB): domain Bacteria; phylum Bacteroidota; class Bacteroidia; order Cytophagales; family Microscillaceae; genus CAWUIO01. The sequence goes on along the minus strand of CAWUIO010000001.1, from coordinate 119,820 downwards.
CCAATGTTTCTGGTACGGTTTACGACTCAGATAATGGTGAGCCGATTATTGGGGTGAACGTTATTGTCAAGGGGACTACCTCGGGTACAGTAACGGCTGCCAATGGTACGTTTAGTCTATCTACCAGTACCCCGCCTCCCTTTACTTTGGTATTTTCCAGTATAGGTTTTGAGGCCCAAGAGATTAATATTCAAGGGAGTCAATCCGGCTTGAATATACGCCTAACTACCTCGGTGATTTTAGGACAAGAAGTAATTGTATCGGCCTCTCGTAAGCGGGAAAAAATACAAGAAGCCCCGGCGGCGGTGAGTATCCTAAGCATTGACAAAATTGCTAACGATGCCGTAATTAACCCTGTATTGTCTATCCGAAACCTCACCGGGGTGAACGTATCCCAATATGGTGTAGGGGGTGGTCAAATCAACCTTCGGGGACGCTCGGCCGTATTCCAAACGGAAACGTTTATTATGGCCGACTATCGTAACTTATTACTTCCTAGTTTGGGGGCTTTACAATATGAGCAACAACCTATTGATGCGATTGACCTTGAGCGTATTGAGGTTATTCGTGGACCAGGTTCTGCCTTGTATGGCCCTGGAGTGGAAGCCGGTATTGTTCACTTTATCTCCAAAGATCCCTTCCGTTATCCGGGCGGAGCTATTAGTGTGGCCGGGGGTAACCAAAGTACTTTTAATGTTTCGGCACGTTACGCTGGGCATACCAAAGATAGTAAGTTAGGATATAAAATTACGGGTTTCTACCGCAGTTCGCAGGAATTTGAAATTGAGTCTGACTCAGCCGTAGATCCCGTACAAGCGGGCCGCTTAGCCAGTTATCCGGATCAAGTGGTGAGTGCTGTAAATCCTGATAATATCATCACCACTGAGATCCCTAATTACGATGTACGCTCTTATGGTTTTACGGCTACCTTAGAATATCGTCCTTCAGAGAAAACCAGTATCATCGGTACGGGTGGATACTCGGTTGGGGAAGCCATCTTCCGTACGAGTCAAGGAGAAGGGTATACTGAAGCACCGCGTCCTTTTGCCCAAGTAAGAGTGCAATCAGGAGGATTTTTTGGCCAGGCTTTTTGGTCTTTTCAAGATGGATCTGATGGGAATACTTACTTGTACGGTACAGGGCTAACGACCATCAATGAAGCGCATCAGTTTGAAACCCAGTTGCAGTATAATTTCCAGGCCGCCAATGATAAACTAGATATTACTTTAGGTACCGATTACCGGGTCAATACCATTGAAACCGAAGGATCTATCCACGGTCGTTTTGAAGACGATGATGATTATTCCATCATTGGGGGATACGGGCAAATTACGGTAAAAGCCTCGCCTAAGTTTGACTTTATCGCTGCGGGCCGGGTTGACCGGTTTGCCGCTCTGGATGAATATGCCTTCTCTCCCCGGATTGGAGTAGTGTATAAGGTTAATCCCAAGCATACGATACGGGCTACTTGGAACAAAGCTTTTGGGGCCCCAACGGCCGTTAACTTATACGCCGACCTCCCGCTTGGTTTCCTAGCTCCCAATGTACCCTTCTGGCTGATTGGAGGATCTGAACCCCATACCTACGATAACGGGAGTGCTACCGAGTTTATAACGGGGGCTAATATTCCCACGCAAGATTATCCTTTGAATCTAGCGTATGGAGCGGTTACGGCCTCTTTGCCTGGGGTTGACCCCGCTTTTAATGACCCTGATTTGCAAGCCTTACTCAATGGAAGAATTACCAGTATTACAGGTAATTCGGCAGGTACTCCTACCGGGTCACCGATCACTCGGGGAACGCTAAAATTGTCCGAATCGGATATGTTTGAGATTGGGTATAAGGGAGTAGTGGGCAGTAAATTAAGTATCGCTCTGGATGTATACTACAACCGCCGTCAAAATAACTTAACGGCTCCAGTCGCTACCGCCCCTCTCTTAGTTTACCCAGGATTGGGTACAGATCTGGGTACCCAGGTGGCCGGTGCTTTCACTGATGACGAGCTAGCGCCATTTGGTCTGGATGTGGCTACTTTGGCCGGTACATATACTGCCGTAGCGGATGGGATCGCAAATCCAGGAGGCACCCCCTCCCCTTTGGCAACTCTTAATAATGATCAGTTACTTGAGACGACCCAAGCCCAAGGATTTGGTGGAGGTTATGGTTTGGCTTATTTGAATATCAAAGAGCTGGATTATTGGGGTATTGACTTTGGCTTGGAGTACTTTTTCACCTCCGATATCTCCGTATTCGGTAACCTTTCTTGGTTGAGTGATGCCTATTGGTCTGATTTGGAAATAGATGGCAGTGAAACCGGAACCGAATTCTCCTTAAACATACCCGACACTCAATTGAAATTCGGTTTTGATTACTCTCCCGATGCAGGATTTTACGGAAACATAGCCCTTCGTTACAACAATGCTTGGAGAAGTGTAAACGGAACGCCCTGGACTGGGGATGTAGACTCCTACACCCTTGTGGATGCCGGAGCCGGTTATAAATTTGACTTTGGCTTGAATGTAGGGGTAACCGCAACCAATATCTTTGATGTGGATTATCAGCCTATTTTTGGAGCTCCTGTAATCGGGGCCCTGGTCTTAGGAAAAGCTACCTTTGAGTTTGGTGGAAATAAATAAGATGTAGCCTAGGAGGCTAGCCTTTCACGCGGAGCGGTTTTTATAAGCTGCTCCGCGTTTTTTTGCTTTAGGTTTTATCCTCTGGCAAATAGTCCTTATACTTGGCTTCGTAGTCTCCTATTTTTTACGAATCATGATTATCAATTTAATCTCCAATCCCCGTAATATCTCGACAGCCTTTATGTATTCCTTTGCCCAAAGGAGCGATACTACCGTCGTAGATGAACCCTTTTACGCCTATTACTTGGAAGTCTCGGGGGTGGATCATCCCGGTAGGGAAGACACCTTAAAAATCATGCCCCGAGACTTGGCAACAATCCGAGATGACATACAAAAAGAAGCCCCCAAGACTCCGGTATATTTTATTAAAAATATGGCCCACCATCTCATAGAAGCCGATTTTAGCTTTATCAAAGCCTACAAAAACCTGTTTCTTATTCGTAATCCCTACCAGCTTATTGCTTCCTTTGCCCAAAATATCGCCCAGCCTAGCATGCAAGACATTGGCTTGGCCCGGCAATACGAACTCTACCATATGCTATCTGAAGAGCAAAACAGCCCTCCCCTCATCTTAGACTCAGGAGAACTGCTAAAAGATCCGGAAAAAGTTTTAAGCTTACTCTGTCAAAAACTGGATATTCCCTTTGAAAAATCCATGCTCAATTGGGAAGCCGGTCCTAGGCCCGAAGATGGTGCCTGGGCCCCATACTGGTATGCCAATGTGCACCAATCTACCGGGTTTAGTAAGCAAAAAACCAGCAGTAGGCAGCTGCCCGAAAATTGCTTGCCTCTCTACGAAGAAGCCCGGCCTTTATACGAAAAACTATACGAACACTCCATACGCCTATAATATGCTACAAACATTTAATCCTAAAAACGAATCTATTTTTGTCCACGTGGGAGGCCAACTTCTGCCCCGCCAAGAAGCCAAAGTATCCGTTTTTGATAGCTCGGTCCAGGGAGGTGATGCGGTTTGGGAAGGGCTCCGCGTATACAGTGAAGGTATTTTTTTACTGAGCCCTCACCTCAAGCGACTCCATGAGTCGGCCCACGCCCTGGCTTTTACCGACATTCCCGATACAAACCAGGTTAAAATGGCCATTCGAGAAACCCTGGTGGCCAATAACATGACTGAAGATACCCATATCCGGCTTACTCTTAGCCGCGGAGAAAAGATTACTTCAGGCATGGACCCCCGTCTTAATCAGAAAGGGGCTTGCCTCATTGTCTTGGCCGAGTGGAAGCCTCCCGTTTACGACAATAGCCGGGGCATAGAGGTCATCACCTCGTCCATCCGTCGCAATGGCCCCCAATTTTTGGACTCCAAGATCCATCACAATAACTTGCTTAATAACATTCTGGCAAAAATCCAGGCCAATGTAGGGGGTGCCGACGCGGCCATTATGCTCGACCAAAACGGTTTTGTGGCCGAACTCAACGATACCAACTTATTTCTCTTCCATCAAGGAAGCCTCCACACCCCCCATGCCGACGCTTGCCTACCTGGCATCACACGGGGACTTTGCTTAGAAATGGCCCGCTCGCTGGGCATAGAAGTAATCGAGAAAAACCTCTCCCTCACCGAGTTTTATGCCGCCGATGAAGTATTTGCCACCGGGACCATGGGCGAACTAACCCCAGTCTTTAAAATTGACGGACGGCCCATTCAAAACCGGCACGGGAAGAGCCTTCTTACCGAAATGCAAAAAGAATTCCGGGCGATAATCCCGAAGTATTGCGAACCTATTTTTGAATAGGGGCTGCCCCCCGCAAGCTTTTAGGCAAATTGCCCAAAAGCTAGCGGGGGTCGGGCTTTCGCTACTCGCTGCCTTTCCCCGCCGGGCCTACACGAGCTCAAACAGGCCGCTCTATCCCTCAGCCAAATGTACTAGCCCAATCCTTAATGTACACTAAGCAAACTAGCCTACTACATTTTATAGATCAAAACCAGTTTTAAGCTCAAATCCGGATTCTTCATAATTTCTTAATAAAAAACCCTTCTACCTTAGCAACTTAATTTATAACTTACATTAGCTATCAACAGCTTTTTCAACCCAAGTACCTGTTTATATAGCATCCTTTATTGTCATATTTCCTGTAAAAAGGTCTACTTTTTACAGCATGATGCTATGGGGGTACCCTTACTTTATTACCTAATCCACGTCCCTTTCAACTCAAAACACAATTAAAATGGAGACAGTTACTTTATTTCAACCCAAAATCAGGCTTTTATGCCTACTCGTTATTTGTATCGTCCTATCATTTTCTCATGCTAAGAGCCAAACCTTGGGGCTTTCCGGAACCCTAGAGCTCGAATGTGCCGAAGTAGGAGACAAATGGTCAATCTTAAGCGACACCGCCGCTTCCAATAACCAATATGTCGTCTACACTGGCCCCGACCAAGCCAACCGAAGCACCCCAGTTGACACTACTGCCGATGCTCTGGTCCGTCTAAATTTTGATTTAACCATTACGGGTTTTTATGTAATATACATCCGTCAACAGACACCCAATAACGATGATGACTCGTATTGGTACCGGATCGATGGGGGCTTTTGGAGATTTGTTTCCTCGGTACAAACCGAATTTTTCTGGAGTTCTCTTAATTTTCTAGAATTAGAAGCTGGGAGCCATACCCTAGAATTTGCTTACCGAGAAAACGGAGCTCGCTTAGACAAAATTTTTATAAGTAATCGAGCTCCTTCATTTCCCCTTAGCAGTGATGGGCCAGAGGCCCTTAATCTATGCGAAGGAAATACCCCCCCCCTGGCCTTTGCCGGCCCCGACCGAGATGTCATCGATGAAGAATCTGATGGGCAGGTAACGTTTACCTTGGATGGCAGTGGCTCCTCTGATGCTGATGGAGAGATCGTGAGCTATGAATGGACACTCAACGGCGAATTAATTGCTACCAGTGAGCAAGCCGAAGTAACCGTACTCGGCACCCGGGAGCAAAACATAAGCCTTACGGTCACCGATGATCAAGGAGCCCAGGGTTTTGATGAGCTAGTTATTCGCATCCTCAGTCAAAATCCTGGGCATAATGATCCCTCCTTTAACCCAGAAGACCAAGGCATTACCCCCGGCTTAACAGACGTTGAGGACATGGTTTTGCAAGAAGACAATAAATTAATTGTAGTGGGTGATTTTGAACTTAGGGACTTCGATGGCTCCTTGATTGAAGTATCTTCGGTACTTCGCCTAAATCCCGATGGTACCTTAGATGATACTTTTCAGTCCCTGCAAGGAGATCCCCAGAATCCCATTATCAGTGCCACGGCGGTGGCCTTACAGCTTGATGGAAAAGTAGTGGTTGCACTAAGAAGAGAATCAGATAAACGTACTATGCTTACCCGGCTTAATTCGGATGGTACGCCTGACCTAAGCTTTCAAGCCGGAGCTACATTGTTAGGTGGCTTCGGAGACCTGGTTGATGATATAAAAATCCTAGATAATGGCAAAATCCTAGTGGGAGGTAGTTTTTGGATCGTGAATGGACTTAGTGACTATGAAAATATTATCCGCTTAAATCCCGATGGCACCTTAGATACTACCTTTGTGCCAGCCCCACTCGTCGGTGGTAGTAATGTAACATCTATTTTACCTATGCCTGATGGTAAAATCATGATAGGGTTAGAAAGAGCTGGACAAACCCAACCTTTTCTCAGGCTCAACGCAGATGGTAGCCTAGATAGTACATTTATGGCCCCTGTCCTTTCTCGTGGTAGTGAAACCAGTGTCTTCGATATAGCTCTCGACCCGCAAGGAAATTTTATAATTGGAGGAGACAGATTTTTTGAGTTTCCTCAAACAGCCAATTTACTTCGTATATTTCCCGATGGAAGCATAGATGAGGGTTTTCGCGCAAACGTATCATCGGGCTTTGTGGATGAGGATGAAGTTTTTAGCATTGGCATTCAAAGCAATGGAGATATCTTAGTATCCGGAGATGCCTTTAGAGATGGTAATTTTCTAAAGCGTTTTGATTCATCAGGGAATTTAGATAGCAATTTTGTAAGTTGCTCTGGTACTTGTCCTGATAAAAAAATACTTGTATTACCCGATAATTCCTTCATTGGTGTTTCCCCCTCTGGTCTTTACGAAGGCTTTTTTCGTTTTGATAAAGATGGGAACCTAGACCCTCAATACGGATTAGACACTGGGGATAAATTTTTTGGCCGGATAAAAACCTTGGCCACTCAAGAGGATGGCAAAATCTTAGTAGGGGGAGATTTTAACTTTTTTGGAGATAATGCTCTAAATAAAATTGCCCGCCTTAACCCAGATGGTAGTTTGGATCTCACGTTCAATACAGGTAGTGGGTTTGATGGTAGTGTGAATAAAATCTTTGCCCTAAGTAATGGCCAGATACTAATCTCTGGTTTCTTTAATACCTACAATGGCTTTCCCATAAAATCCCCTGCCCTACTTAACCCTGATGGTAGCCTGGTGGAATCGTTCAACCTAGGGGATAATTCAAGTAGTGCCATGCTAGTCCAGCCAGATGACAAAATCTTAGTTTACCTCCTGCGAGAATTAAACGGGGTACTTACCCCCACTATTAATCGGTTCAATCCAGATGGCAGCCTGGACGAGAGCTTTAACCTAGATCCACAAATAACGGATGGTTTCCCAACAACTTTGCAAGCAGACGGTAAAATCATATTACAGAGTTCTGTTAGAGATTCGCGTGGACTGGTAATTGGCTCGATTCTACGCCGATTACACTCCGATGGTTCATTAGATGAAAGCTTCCATACCGGCGATCTCTTTCAAAATATTAGAATCACCGATAGACTAATTTTAGCCCAACCCGATGGCAAAATATATGTCGCGGGGGAGTTCCGAGATATAAATGGAGAGGATAGTATCAATATAGCTCGCTTAAATTCAGATGGGAGTTTGGATGCAAGTTTTAACCCAAGATCCGGCTTTAATGATGTAGTAAATGCCTTATACCCACAAGCTGATGGTAAGTTTTTTGCTCTTGGAAATTTTTCTAGGTACCAAGGGGTGTTAAGACCCGGCTTTGCTCGCTTAAATGCCGATGGAAGCCTAGACCATACTTTTGATCCGGGAAAAGGAACCCGGGTCCTGCCCAGCACAAATAACCGAGGGCTTATCTTTGACCTAGCTATTCAAAGAGACAAAAAAATCTTATTAGGCGGACAATTCAATGCGTATGACGGTTTCCCCCGTACCAATATCGTCCGGATTTTTGGCGATTCTATCCCTCAGGAACCTAGCTTAGAGGTAAGGGCCTTGGTGCTCTACAACACAGACATCCAAGAGCCCGTAGATACGCTTCACGATGGAGATACCGTAGAGATCCTAAATTTGAGCAATACACATTTGGCCATCTTGGCCCTAACCGAGCCTAACCCGGTAGGCAGTGTTGACATCACCCTGCAAGGCCCGAGTTATCCCAATAGCTTTGCCCGCAATGAAGGCTTTGCCCCCTACAGTTTGTTTGGAGATAATGCCCTTACCGGTCCTAATGGGCAAATTCTAGAAGCTGGAGAGTATACCCTACGTGCCATTCCTTATACCGAGCGCTTGGCCCAGGGGATAGCCGGAGACGGACTTAGTATAAGCTTCTTTCTCCAAGAACCCGAGCAAATTGAAGTGAGGGAGCTATATTTGGTAGATGCCCTTAGTAATCAATTAATTAGCCGACTACAAGAAGGAACCGTTTTGGATCTAGACCTAAGCAATGGCCGCTACAACTTGGCGGCTATAACCAGACCGGACCGAGTGGGGAGCGTCAAGTTCGTGATCAGCGGACCAAAGAATATTGACCGGGTTGAGAATATTCCTCCCTACGCAGCTTTCAGGGATCAAAGAGGAAATTACTTTCCTGAAACCTTTGGCCCAGGCACTTATCAAGTACAGGCAACTCCTTTTACTCAAGCAAATGGGTCCGGGGCAGCCGGACAAGGGCTAGCGTTAAGCTTTACCCTAAACGATGCTTCTGGTGAAGCCGATTTTACCCTCTTTCCCAACCCGGTTGAAGAAGGGAGTACCCATATTTCCTTGAAAAATGCATCCGAGGCCTACTTGGAAATCCTCAACTCCCAAGGAATTAGCATCTTTGAGGGCATGGTCCAGGATGGGCAAAGCCTAGAGGGTTTTCAGAAAGCCGGGTACTACATCTTCCGTACGGTGATCGAGGGTAAAAGCCAAAGTCAAGTATTACTGGTAAAATAATCCAGAGACTCAATTAGTTTTTATTTATTGACTCGGTTTCCTGAGAAATACAGCTCAAGAAACCGAGTATCTTGCCAAGTTTAATTTACTAAACCATGGGGCTGCCCCCACCCGCTTGAAAGTTAAGTACACCTTGAAAAAGAGGAGTCAGCGGGTGGGGTCGGGCTTTCGCTACTCGCTGCCTTTCCCCGCCAGGCCAACACGAGCTCAAACAGGCCGCTCTATCCCTCAGCCAAGGAAAAGATCCTGTGATTTTTCGCAATACTTACTATATTGCTTAAAAACCCTGATTACCCGGATTAGCATGCCGCAAACTCCTGTCATTCCCGTTTCCCTCCACGCATATCAAGCTTCTCAACTAGCCTCTCGGCCCGACCTCTTAGCCGTAGAAGAACCCTTAGAAATCCGGATCAAATACGGCCCTGCTTCCCAAAGACAAGGACATACCTTTTTGACCACCATGCGTACCCCCGGCCATGATGAAGAACTCGCCTTGGGCCTCCTATACGCCGAAGGCATTATTCAAAGGAAAGAAGATATCCGGGAAGTATACCATTGCCCTGAGGTAGAGAAGCCAGACGCTTACGGCAATGTGTTAATCCTTTCCCTAGCACCCGAACTCACCTTAGACCCCCAAAAGCTCCAATTAGACCGATTCAGTTCGGCCGCTTGTGGGGTATGTGGTAGAAATCAAATTGAAGACTTGAAGGCAATTTTACCTCCCCAAAATATGAATGAAGGGGCCCATTTCCGGGCTGAGGTCATCCGGCAAATTCCGCAGAAATTAGATGAGGCCCAAACCATTTTCCAACATACGGGGGGCATCCACGCCGCCGCCCTGTTTGATTCTGAAGGCACGATCATCCGGACCAGGGAAGATATAGGCCGGCACAATGCCTTGGATAAATTGATTGGGAGAAGTTTGCTGGAACAACAATTACCCCTGGCAGCCTTTGGTTTACTACTCAGCGGGCGCGTAGGGTTTGAGTTGGTTCAAAAAGCTATTCGGGCCAGAATCACTTGTATCGCCGCCGTAGGTGCCCCTTCGAGCCTAGCTTTTCAGCTTTGCCAAAGCTACGGGATCACCTTGATCGGTTTTCTGAAAGAAGATCGTTTTAATATCTACACGCATCCCGAAAAAATTATGATATCTTAGCTCTAAGGCTTAGGGATGGAACGGCCTGTCTGAGCTCGCCGCTGGTATGTGGGCTGGCCAGCGAGTAGTGACAGCCCGACCCGCGCCAGCAACAACTATTCTTATGGAAAAACAACTCTTCTTTGCGCGGGGAAGCCCCTAGATGGTTATTACGATAATTAAAAAAAAACACCAAGCCTCCATATAATCCAATACATGTATCCTCGGCCTTGCTAGTCAAAAGGCCCAATAATTGACAAAAAAGATGGAGCTAGACCTCGAGAACCCTCAAATCAAACAAGCGGCCAATACGGCCGGAGGCTGGAAGGCCATTCGTTCGGCCATTTCGCACGTTCTGGCGGAAATGCCTTGGCAAAAAGGCTTCCGCACCCTAAACCGGATGAACCAACACCAGGGTTTTGATTGCCCCGGTTGTGCTTGGCCCGACCCCGATCATAAACGCTCCTCCCTGGGAGAATACTGCGAAAATGGCGCTAAAGCCCTGGCCGAGGAGGCCACCCAAAAACGGGTTGATGCCACATTTTTTCAACAGAACGCTATTGCGCAACTCCAAACCCAAAGCGATTACTGGCTGGGAAAGCAAGGAAGGCTCACCCAACCTATGTACCGCCCTCCCCAAGGCACTCATTATGAGCCCATTTCCTGGGAGGATGCCTTTGAGAAAATTGGGCAAAAGTTAAAAAGCCTAGAAGACCCCAATCAAGCCATATTTTATACCTCAGGCCGTACCAGTAATGAAGCCGCATTTTTGTACCAACTTTTTGTTCGGATGTACGGTACCAATAACCTGCCCGATTGCTCCAATATGTGCCACGAATCCAGCGGCACGGGCCTCTCAGAAACCCTCGGGATAGGCAAAGGATCGGTTAAGCTGGAAGATTTTTATGCGTCGGAACTTATACTCATCCTGGGGCAAAATCCGGGTACAAACCACCCGCGTATGCTTAGCGCCCTACAAAAAGCCAAGGAAAATGGAGCCAAGATTATTAGCATCAACCCTCTCCCCGAAAGTGGCTTGATCCGCTTTAAAAACCCTCAAGACTACCGTCATTTTCTCAATGGTGGGGTACAGCTGAGTGACCTATTTCTGCAAGTTAAAATCAATGAGGACATTGCTCTGCTGAAAGCCCTTATGCTATTACTTCTGGAAAAAGATCAAAACCAGGGGCAATCGGTATTTGACCACGATTTTATCCAAGAACATTGCCTGGACTATGAGGCTTTGGTGCAAGATCTGGCTTCCTATGATGTAGCGCAACTCATCGCGCAATCTGGAGTAGAAGCTGGGCTAGTCCATCAGGCAGCTGATTATCTGGCCTCAAGTAAAAAAATCATTATTTGCTGGGCCATGGGCCTCACCCAACACCAAAATGGAGTCGCCAATATCCGGGAATGCGTCAACCTCCTCTTGCTGAAAGGAAGCATTGGCAAGCCGGGGGCGGGTACTTGCCCAGTACGGGGCCATAGCAATGTGCAAGGCGACCGTACCATGGGTATTTGGGAAAAGCCCAAACCCGCCCTTCTGGACAAATTACAAGAAGTATTTCAGTTTTCCCCGCCCCGGAAACCTGGCTATCATACGGTTGCTAGCATTGAGGCGATGTGCCAAAAGAAAGCCCAGGTATTTATCGCTATGGGAGGTAATTTTATCTCGGCTACTCCCGATACTTTGTTGACCCAGGAAGCTTTGGAAAATTGCGAAATGACCGTTCAGGTTTCTACCAAACTCAACCGCAGCCACTTGCATACGGGTAAGGAAGGCTTGATCTTGCCTTGTTTGGGCCGTTCGGAGGAGGATATACAGGCAAGTGGGCCCCAGTTTGTGAGCGTGGAAAATTCTATGGGCGTTGTCCACTCGTCGCAAGGCCAAGAGAAACCAGCCTCGGGGCAGCTACTCAGCGAACCCATGATCATTGCCCGCCTGGCCCAAGCTAGCTTGGCTCATCAAGCATCAATAAATTGGGAGAAATTAGTTGAAAATTATGATCATATCCGGGACTTAATTGAAGCGGTTATCCCCGGTTTTGAAGATTATAAGCAACGGGTGCGCCAAAAAGGAGGCTTTTACCTGCCCAATGGGGCCCGGGAAGGCAAGTTTTTTACCCCTGAACAGAAGGCTAAATTTAGCCTGAACCCCCTCCCCCAGCATCAACTCAAGCAGGGGGAACTGATGATGATGACCATCCGCTCGCATGACCAATTCAATACCACCATTTATGGGATGCACGACCGCTACCGGGGTATCTTTCAGGCCCGCAAGGTGGTGATGATGCACCAAGCCGATATGGAAGCCCGTGATCTGAAAGAGCTAGACCAAGTAAACTTGATTAGTGAGTACGATGGTATAAAACGGGTGGCTGAGGGGTTTAAAGTGGTGCCTTATGATATACCCAAAACCTGTGTGGCTACCTACTTTCCTGAAGCGAATGTCTTGGTACCCTTGCAACACAAGGCCGATAAAAGCCATACGCCGGCATCCAAATCGGTGATTATACGGGTGGAGAAGGTGGGTTAAGCCCAGGCTACCCCATAATCTTCTGGCTTCACTACAAACTTCCCCCGAGGCCGTATCCCCACCAACCACTCCGTCAATTGATCACAAAAATGGTCCAGATGGGTAATCTGTTGTACCCCGTGTTCCACAATAGGGTCCAGGGTGGTGACCAAGAGAGTCCCCCCATACTGGCCAGTCTCCCAGGTGATCACCTCTTTTTCCTGATTTACCTGAATGGCCCGGGCAGCTTGGGGGATACGGGTATAAACCCCGTGGTAATGCCAAAAGGCATGACGGGGTTTGAGCCCACGAAATAAGGGATGGCTATAATCAGTTTTTGATACCGGGGGATGTTCTGGGTTTTTGACCCACCAATAATTATTGACCGGGCGATCTTCCCAGGTGGCATCTAGCCAATGAGCCGAGCTATCTCCTTCTACAAACACCTTTTTTCCGGCAGCTAAAAAATCATAAATCAAAGACTGCCGTTTGGCAATGGCCGCCTGATTGGACTGAAATGGAATCACCAAGGCTTCCAGGGTATTCACGTGCTGGGCTTCTAGCTCGTGTATGTACAATAACTCATAATGTTTACGGTACTTAGGGGCTTTGGCAAAGGCATATTGAGACCAAACTCCGTTAAAAATCAGTCCGATCTTGGGTTTTTTCATACGCTCAGTACATTCATTTGTTTGACAAATTGTATCAGACCTTGGTAGAGTCCGGCCATGGCCTGGTGGGCTTTAGCGTCGTCCGTGGTGGCGTATGAGGAATTCCCTAGGGGGCCACTGGCTGTTAGTACCATTAAACCATTGGTGCTTTGAGCGTCAATTACCAATAAAGGACGTTTCCAAGTATCAACCAAAACGGTAATAGCTCCCGGTCCGGGCTCGATATACCCACAGGCCCACCAGCCGCTTATTCCGTGGGAAAAGTTTAGATCTTCTATGCGAAAGTGTCGGCGCAGCTCAAAGGGATCGTCTTTGATATGATAGCGGACCTCCTTACTTTTTTGACTATTGTCCATCACCCAGCGATTGCCAGGGACCCAGTCGGTAAACCAACCATCAAAACAAAAGAGGGTTTTTCCTTCCTCGAGGAATTCAGCAATTTCCCGGCGCATCTGGTAAAGCGCTACGTGGTCGGTCCCATTGGGGGCAATGAGGAGATCATAGGCAGTAAAATCATGAGGGTGGTCAGGTCCTAGGGTTAAAAAATCGTACTGAACCCCAGGATCGGAGCGGTAAAGTTGCTCTATCCCCTCAATTCCATTGGAAAAAACCAAAGCATTGAGTGTAGACATATTGTTTAGCTTGAAGAATTTATGGAAATTACTCTTAATATGAACCAAAGTCAAGCTTTAGCTTTCAAGAATACCCTATTGGTCTTTTAAATGACTAAAAAACCGAAGCAAAAACTCCCCTTGGTCAGAGCAATTAGAAAAACATCACAGAATTCGGCCTAAGTATCACATTTATTATCAGACTGGGAAAAGGAAGGCTAGATTCGTAACATCAAAAACTAAATAAGATCATGATACGAAGAATTTTCCGTCAACTCAAGTTAGTAAAATTGCCCAAGCTAAGCCAAAGCATAGTAGAATTGGCCATTCACAGTCTCTTTGCCCTATTTACCATGAGCCTGATGTCTCTCCAAGATGGTGAAGATTTTTTTATCTACTTTCTCCTGTGTAGCTATTTCTTTTCGCACGCTTTGTTTTCGGTGCCCAATCTGTTCAAAAAGGAGTACTTTAACTACTTCACCACCGCTGCTACCCTTAGTCTACTAGTCTTTATTATTGGCGTTATGAGCGGAGGGCATCCCTTGAATGAAGTCTTCCCCACAATTTCTATGGTCTGGGTAGCCTCTGGGGTCTATGGAGGAATCCGGGGATTTATCCTCAGCAGAATTGAAACATTTGAGTATGCCGCCAGCGAAAAAACGGCCGAGTTGCAATTGCTACGCTCCCAAATCAATCCCCATTTTATCTTTAATTCCTTAAACATCGTCTACGCCACGGCCCTAGAAGAAAAAAGTACCAAGACAGCCGAGTGTATTGCCAAAATTTCTAACCTTATCCGCTATGCCTTGGATGATAATACCCGGGATACCGTCTCGGTCCACAAGGAGGTAAAGTATATACAAGACTATATCAAACTACAATTGATGCGTAGTAGCATTGATCACGATATTGATATTCATATCGATATTACCGAAGACCACGAAATAGCTCCCCTCTTGATGATTCCCTTTGTGGAAAATGCATTTAAACACGGTATCAATCCTTGCGAATTGTCTACCCTATTTTTAAACATCACTTCTAACCGCCGGGGTGTTTTCTTTCAACTGATCAATAGTGTGGATGACTCCTATTTTCCTGCGGAGTTTGAAAGAGGATTTGGGATCGGGATCAAAAATGTAGAAAAGCGCCTAAAACTCCTTTATCCCCGCAAACATAAACTCAGCGTGGGTAGAGAAAATCAGGTATTTGTGGTACAAATGGAAATTCATCAATAGAACATTAATTGAGCCCCCTAACATGATTGAAGCAATAGCCGTAGACGATGAGCCCAAAGCCCTGGAGGTAATCAAGTTTCACGCTGAAAAGCTGGACGACTTATGCCTCCGGGCCTACTTTAATGACCCTCAAGAAGCCTTAAAGTATTTGAAACAGCACCCCGTCGATGTGATATTTTTGGACATCAACATGCCCATACTTACCGGTTTTGACTTCTTGAAAGAGCTCCGCATGAAATACCATATCATCTTCACCACGGCTTACTCCGAATATGCCGTTAAAAGCTATGAGGTGGAGGCGGTAGATTATTTACTCAAACCTTTTGAGTTTGACCGTTTTTGGCAAGCCGTCCAAAAAGTAAAATTGCTAAAACAAAGCCAAAAAGACCCCAGCAAAGAAAGCCCCGAACGCTTTATGTTTGTGGGAGATGGCTACAAGAAAGTCCGCCTGGACTTTGATGATATTTTATACGTCGAGGGAAGCGGGAATTACTTGACCATACACACGCCGCAACAAAAAATAATGACCCGGCTCAAAATGTACGAAATGATTGAAAAACTCCCTTGTGATGCTTTCATTCGGATTCATAATTCGTATGTAGTCAATTTAAACCAAATCAGTCATATCGAGCATAACCACGTGCACGTAGCCGGGACCGCCCTCTCGATTAGCGGAAAATATCGAGATGATTTTTTAAAGCGTGTCGAATCTTTGGGATAATGCTTTTCTTTGCGAAGGTAGTAGCCCTTAAAATGCGCAATATGCATACGTTTTTCTTTCTAATTATCTTGAGTCTTTTTCTTGGAGCCTGTGCGGGATCTTCCAGTCAAGAAGATAAGCCCCAAAAAACGACCGATAGTTTGGCATTTACCCAGGACAAGCCTCAACCGCAGGTAGATCCCGCACGCACTTATCCCTTCTTGGAGCTCAAAGCTTTGTATGCTCAAGACTGGCAAGGTGAAGAAGAGGGCAATCCCCTACTAGACGGGCAAATGGCCAAGCTTGAAGGCAGGGTATTTAACGTGAGCCGTATATCCAAGCTGGAAGGGAGTCAAGTGGTTTTACAAGCCCTTAAAATCGAGTTTCGCTCGGGTGACTCTCAGGAGGATAGCTTTGCCCACGATGTGGAGTGCCATTTTTCGCCCCAGATGCTGCTACCCCTCGAAGAAATAGAGCCTGATAGCCTTGTTCGGGTACAAGGCCGCTTGTTTGGGCAAGAAGTTACCGTGACGGGCGACAGCACGTACACCACCCTTATTTTGAAGGACTGCGAACTACTTTAAAACCCTTATTCCCATACAAGATAGGCCTAGGGGCTTCCCCGCGCCTTGTTCCTTAGGGGCAGCTTGAAAATCAGGGGCCGGCGCGGGTCGGGCTCTCGCTACTCGCTGCCTTTCCCCGCCGGGCCAAACGAGCTCAAACAGGCCGCTCCATCCCTAAGCCATCTCTTGAGGAGTGAGTGGAGTAGCCAAAGGAAACATAGAGGGTTTGTGCCGCATTCTTAGGGCCTGCCGAAGGAAGCTGCTGCTGGCTGAGGGGCCCTCAATTCTGCATAGGGGCTAATTCACTTCCTGAGCCCAATCCTCTAGCGGCAGAAATAAAGCAAGAACAGCCATTCAGATTGCAGGATTTGACTATTTTGCAATATAAAACCTTGACTCCTTATGCGTTTTCCTATTATTATTTGCCGTTTGAGTATCCTGGCTGGGATATTTCTTATTTCACAAAAATCGGTCTTAGCCCAGGCAAGCCTACCCCAAGCCTCCCATTCCGTGAGCGAATTGTACCAGTTCTGTATTGAGTTTCAAGAAGACTACGGGAGCCTACGACGATTTTACACCATTTCCAACTCCCCGGAGCGCCGGGAACGCTTTAGTAGATTTTTTCAAAATCAATCCCAAAAATTGGATGCCCTGGATTTTGACCAACTTTCGGTGGGTGGGCAAGTAGACTACTTACTCTCCAAAAATTTTATCCAAAACCAATTGGATATTTTAGCCCAAGAAGCTAATGAGTATAATCAACTAAGTGACTGGGTCTCTTGGGGAGCTCCCATCTATGCCCTCGAAAAGCGCAGAAGAAGAGGTAAAAAGCTAGACGGTGCCCAAGTGGCTCAGGATATGACCCAGGTAGGAAAATCAATCGTAGATAAAATAAAAGCTCTCGTGAGTGAAAATGCCCTGTTTCCCCAAAACCTAAGCCGGAGGGCCCGAGGCATTATGGAAGGATACAAACAAGCGCTACGAAGTGTGTATCTCTTTTATCAAGGCTATGACCCCGAATTTAACTGGTGGGTAGAAAAACCCTATCATCACTTGGACAGTCTCTTAAAACTGTATAGTGAAAAAATCCAAGCCCGGGTAGATACGGCCAGCTTACCGCCCCAGGATGCCAGTGGGATTGTGGGCAAGCCCATTGGGGAGCTGGAGCTAAGGCGCTTACTCAAGCAGGAAATGATCCCCTATTCCCCCAAAGAATTGATCGATATCGCCAATAAAGAATTTGCCTGGTGTGATGCCGAGCTACTCAAAGCTTCCGAAGCCATGGGTTTTGGCAAGGACTGGAAAGCCGCCCAAGAAAAAGTAAAGCAATCCTACGTAAAGCCGGGGGAACAACCCGAAGCTATGCTAGATCTTTACAATCAATCGCTTGCTTTTTTAAAAAAGCACGATTTACTGAGTATCCCGCCTATTTCGGAAGAAACGTGGCGCATGACCATGATCCCTCCAGAGCGGCAAAGGATCAGTCCGTTTTTTCTGGGAGGAGAGGTATTACAGATCTCCTACCCTACCGACGACATGAGCCACGAGGAAAAATTGATGAGCATGCGTGGCAATAACCCCCACTTTTCTCGCTCTACCGTACACCACGAACTCATAGCCGGGCACCATTTGCAAGGCTTTATGAATCGGAGAAATAAGTCCTATCGTTTTTTTTACACCCCATTCTGGACCGAAGGCTGGGCCTTGTACTGGGAGCTCTTGCTATGGGATATGGACTTTCCCCGCTCTCCAGAAGACCGGATAGGCATGCTGTTTTGGCGTATGCACCGTTGTGCCCGTATTATTTTTTCCCTAAACTATCACTTGGGCAAATGGTCTCCCCAAGAATGTATTGACTTTTTGGTAGACCGGGTAGGACACGAAAGGGCCAATGCCGAGGGGGAAGTACGCCGGTCCTTTACCGGAAATTATGGCCCCTTGTATCAGATTGCCTATATGTTGGGCGGCTTGCAATTTTATGCCCTAAAAGAAGAGTTGGTTGAGAGTAAGCAAATGACTTACAAGGAGTTTCACGATGCCGTTCTGAGAGAAAATAACATGCCGGTTGAGATGCTTAGAGCTATCCTTATGAATAAAAAACTAAAGAAAAACTTTAAGACCCATTGGCGTTTTTATAAATAATTTGAGCGCTTAGCCTCAGAAAGAACTGATATTTTGGCTTTCGTACCTCAAAGGAAAGATTTTTATCAAGCAAAACGCGGGGAGATCACCCAAGTTTGCTTACTTTTGTCCAGAATATTCCCAAACATATGGTTGATCTTATCGGTGTTTATTCCGTAAAAGGAAATCCTGACGTGCACCTCTTAGAATTGAGCTTTCCGGTGGCTCCCAAAGAAGTAGACGTCTCTAAAATTACCCAAAAACTAGAGGGTGTAGAAGAGTCCGATTGGCAAGAGCCATGGGATGAACAATACCTCAATGATAAAGGGAACCATGTCATCGGTGACTGGTTGTTGGCTCCCCCCAAATGGGCCAAAACTACCCGGCTGGCTTTCTTCTTTCATTTTTTAGAATTTGATTTGAAGCTAAGCACTCCTTATGGGGACTTAGACCTGAAAGAGCCTACGTTTATGCCCCGACGCTTGTCTTCCATCATCAGATACGAGCGCCCCGACTAAGATAGCAGGCTACGCCCGTATTTTTTTCAGTCCATATCCTAGCCCATTGATTTGGCTTAGGGATGGAACGGCCTGTTTGAGCCCGCCGCTGCCTGTGGGTGGCCGGCGAGTAGTGACAGCCCGGCCCGCAGGCACCGAACAGTCATCAGAGGTAATCTTTTTTTTCTGCGGGCAAGCCCCCAATATTCCTTTAAACATGCAGCCTCCTCTTATTTTGCCAAGTAGTACATATTCGTTTTAAATAAAGGAGGAATTTGGCAAATCAATCCCAAAATTCTACAATTCGCGTATATTCGTAGATGATCAAAATCTAAGAAATATACGCATGAGAGCACTTTACACCTTCATCCTATTACTCACGGTGGGTATGTTGGGAGAAACCCTGGCCCAGCACCGTAAAATACCGGTAGATACGACAGTAGTGACCCAACACCGGGCGAGTATACGGGGCAAACAAATGACGTATACCGCCACTGCAGGTACCCAACCCGTTTGGAACGAAATGGGTGAGCCGGTTGCTACGCTTTTTTACACGTATTACAAGGCAGACAATGCCGGTGATATGGGAAAAAGGCCTTTACTCATTTCTTTTAACGGAGGCCCAGGTTCGGGCTCTGTATGGATGCACTTGGCCTATACCGGCCCCAAAATACTCCATATTGATGCCGAAGGGTTTCCTATCCAACCCTATGGGGTCAAGGATAACCCTCATTCTATCCTGGATGTTGCCGATGTGGTTTTTGTCAACCCGGCCAATACGGGCTACTCGCGTACGATTCCGGAAAGTGGAAAAGAGGTAGACCGTAAGATGTTTTTTGGAATAAATGCCGATATAAAATACTTAGCCGAATGGATCAACACCTTTGTTACCCGGCACAACCGATGGAATTCTCCCAAATATCTAATCGGGGAAAGCTACGGGGGTACCCGGGTATCGGGCCTGGTACACGAACTACAAACCCGCCAATGGATGTACCTCAATGGGGTAATTATGGTCTCCCCAGCCGACTATCTGGCTTTTGATTCTGACCCAGCAATTTCTACGGCTTTGCAGGTGCCCTATTACACTGCTGCGGCATGGTACCATAAGATGCTGCCTTCTGCCTTACAAGACAAGGATTTGACTGAAATCTTGCCTGAGTCGGAGGAGTTTGCCCTAAAATCGGTGATGCCTGCTTTGGCCCAAGGGGGATTTTTGCCAGAAAACGAGCGCAAGGCCCTAGCCAAGCAAATGGCTTACTACACGGGGCTGTCTGAAGGGGCCATTTTGCAAAATAACCTGGACGTCCCTTCCCGGTTTTTCTGGAAGGAGCTCTTGCGGGACAAACAAGGCTATACCATCGGGCGTTTAGATTCCCGGTATAAGGGATTGGATAAGCGGGATGCTGGGGATGCTCCCGATTTTAACTCGGAGCTTACTTCTTGGTTGCATTCGTTTACCCCGGCCATCAATTACTACTGCCAGGAAGTTTTAAAATTTAAGACCGACATCAAATACAATATGTTTGGCCCCGTGCGTCCCTGGGACCGCAGTAATAATGAAACCCGGGAACGCCTGCGTGAGGCTATGGCCATGAACCCCTATCTGCACGTGATGTACCAATCGGGATATTATGATGGGGCGACTACGTATTTTCAGGCAAAATATAATATGTACCAGGTAGACCCCAGCGGCAAGATGAAAGACCGCTTTAGTTTTAAAGGCTATCGCAGTGGACATATGATGTACCTACGCAATGAGGACCTGAAAGCGGCCAATGAGGACTTGAGAGATTTTATTCTGAAAACCCTGCCGGGGGACAAACCGGCTAAATATTAATATAAAATTGTTTTGAGGGGCCTGGGAGTATCCCAGGCCTTTTTTTGGGACTATCTCACTAGTTTCTCCAGCACTTCCAGGGTATACTCTACTTCTTCGGCTGTGGTGTAGACCGATATTCCCATACGGGTTACCCCACCCACGGGGTTTAAGCCTAAGACTTCCACGGCGCGTAGGGCGTAGAAATGGCCATCCCAAGCGCAGATATTATGTTCGCCTAAGAACTGACACACCTCCA
Source organism: uncultured Microscillaceae bacterium (assembly GCA_963922455.1). Taxonomy (GTDB): domain Bacteria; phylum Bacteroidota; class Bacteroidia; order Cytophagales; family Microscillaceae; genus CAWUIO01. Next base: position 98,851 of record CAWUIO010000001.1, on the reverse strand, counting down.
CCGGATCTTTGCCTTCTAAGGTGAAGGAAAGGGTGGGCGAGCGCAGTTTGGGATTAAAGTCAGGGCCTTTGACATAGATCTTAGGCAAATTGCGCAGGCCTTTAAATAATTGCTGGGCCAATTTGCATTCGTGATCGGTGATGGTTTTATAGGCACTTTGCAATTGTTTTCTCAGATTTTCCCCTTCGCCCAGGGAAGCGATAAAGTGGATGGCGGCCCGGGTACCAGCGATGGCTGCGTGATTGAGGGTACCGGTCTCGATACTGTAAGGTGCGTGTTGCCCGGCTGTCCGGAGTCGGTCGATGGGTAATTGATCTAATAAACCTGCCTTGGCATACAAAATACCCACGTGCGGGCCGTAAAACTTATACGCGGAGCACAGTAAAAAATCGCAGTCTAATTGCTGCACATCCAAGCAGAAATGGGGAGCGTAATGTACTGCATCTAGCAAAAGCCAGGCTCCTACCCTATGGCTCAGTTGGCGCATCAAGGCTACATCGTTTACCGTCCCAAGAATATTGGAAGAAAGGCCCATGGCTACCAGGCGGGTGCGCTCGTTCATGAGTCTTTCGGCTTCTTCATAATCTAGAATACCCGAAGGTAAGAGGGGAATTTCTTTGACGAGGATGCCCTGCTCGCGTAAGCCCAGCCATGGCCCCCGGTTGGCTTCGTGGTCTAATTGGGTAATCAAAACCTCATCTCCGGGCTGTAATATCCGGCCTAGGGCGCGGGCCAACTGAAAGTTTAGGGTGGTCATATTTTGCCCGAAGGAGATGGTATGCCTGCCTTCGGCTCCCAAAAATACAGCGAGGTCTTTCCGGGTTTGTTCTAAGACTTCATCGGTTTCTTGGGTCGTGACGAAATGCCCGTGGGAGTTGGCATTGGAGGTTTGGTAGTAGGCTGAGATAGCATCTATGACCGACTGGGGCACTTGCACCCCGGCCGGTCCATCTAAAAATACTAAGGGTTTTCCCTGGTGCTGTCGGGACAAAGCGGGAAATTGTTTGCGTAAGGAGGAATTCATTGGGTGTTTTGGGTTTGATGGGCTTGGTTTTTAAGTTCGTGGTTTTTGGTTGGATGGGCAAATTGTTTTTTTGAAGAAGAGGAGAGAACCGAGAGTAGAGAAGAGAGATTATCGAGGGTGAGAACGGGTACATTTATTAAAATTCATACCGAAGAAACCTGTTGTTGTAAACTAATGCTCCCTTCTTGTCGGTGTCGAAGCGTAGTGTCACCAACAAGAAGGGAGCCATGGGAACTAGCATGTCCTAGAATCAATTCAAAACCTCATGAAACTTATTCACATTTTGCGGCTCCCCAAAAACGAAAAGCAGGTCATTTTGTAAGATTTTCTCAGAGGAGTCAAAGTGAAAATGCATTTCATTATCCCGGGAGATGCCAATAATATTGACCCCATATTCACTGCGGATATTGGATTCTCTGATAGGTTTTCCTACCACCGATCCGCTATCTCGGCCCACTTTAATGGTCGTGATATTTAGGTCTGTCATATTGGAGGATTTATAGGTTTGGGGAAGCTTTTCCGGGCTCTCAAGCAGATGGTAGTTATCGGCCCGAACCATGGAGGTGAAATGCTCAATATCTTCCTTAGGCACTAAAAAGCGGCGCAATACTCGGGAAGAAATTTCAATCGAGGTCTCGAACTCTTCGGGAATGATATCGTCGGCCCCAAGAGCCAATAATTCGGTGGACTGGGTTACAAATTTACTTCGCACCGCCATATAGGCTATCCGACAAATAGAACGGATGGACCGAATAATTTCTTTGGTCTCCTCAAAGTCGGGAACCGTTATCACAATCGCGCGGGAATTGCGTATATGCACCGCTTCTAGTATATGCTCCTCACTGCCATTGCCGTACAAAATGGGTAGGCCCTTTTTTCTTTCCCTTTTTACCGTCTGGGCATTTTCCTCGATCGCAATGTAGGGAATATTATTTGCTTCCGCCGCCCGGGCCAAATTGGCCCCGACCAGGCCATAGCCAATGATCACCAAGTGGTCATTGAGGTTTCCCACGTCAAAATCGTCTTCTGGCATACTTTGCTGGGTGTTTCTGTATAAGAGATGTCCTAGCCTTGATTTTAGCAAAAACTTGACAATTTTTTCGGAATAGATAAATACAAATGGGGTCAAAAGCATCGAGGTGATGGACACCGCCAAGAAATATTGGTTCATCGAGACACTCAGCAGTCCATACGCAATTCCTACTTTGGACAAGATAAAGGCAAATTCCCCCACCTGGAAGAGGGCCAAACCTGTCAGGATGGCCACCCGTATGGGATACTTCAAATACAAAACCGCCAGGGTGGCAATGAGGCCTTTGAGCAGCAAAACCCCCAGCATCAAGCTTAGGACGATATGAATGTTAGAAAAAAAGAACTGGACATCCAGGATCATCCCCACCGATATAAAAAAGAAACTGGTAAACATAGCCCGGAAAGGCAGGACAAAACTCGTAGCTTGATGACTATATTCCGACTCCGAGATAATCAAACCGGCCAAAAAAGCACCCAAGCCCAGAGAAAGCCCCGCTTCAGAGGTAAGAAAGGCTACGGCAAAGCAAATCGTGAAGGTCGTAAGTAGAAATAGCTCCCGGCTCCGGGTTTTGGCTACCTCATAAAGAAGCTTGGGTACCAAGTATCGTGAGCTGATGACGGTAATAACGAGCACCACCGCCGTTTTGAGCAAGAGCGAGAGCACACTGTTCAGCACACTATCCGTCTGGCCCGATATAATGGGCACCACCAACATCATGGGCACCACAATCAAGTCCTGAAATATTAATATCCCCAAGGCATTTTTTCCCTGAGGGGTAGACATTTCATTTCTGTCCTGGTACATCCTCAGGACTATAGCCGTACTGGAAAGGGAAACCAAAAAGCCCATAAAAACGGCCTCGGCCCAGCTTGCCCCCCAAGCGGAGTAAATAAGCGTGGTCAAGAGAATGGTGAGAAATACTTGCAAAAAGCCCCCCACAAAAACTGTTTTCTTCATGGAGACCAATTGCTTGATAGACAATTCCATCCCAATCACAAACATGAGCAGGATAACCCCAATTTCGGAGATGATCTCTATCTCTTCAGGGTCGCTCACCAGGCTAAGGCTCGTGGGCCCAATGATGACCCCCGTGAGCAAAAACCCCAAAATGGAAGGCAGCTTGAGTTTGCTGAGCAGTAAAACAATCAGGGTAGAAAACCCAATCAGTATAAGTAAATCCTGAAGTAAGGGTAAGTGCATCGTTTAGATGGTTAAAAAATTCAAGTGACAATACAAAATCAGGAAAAAGGCACACCTCTCAAAAGATCATACGTCCCGCGGCTTAGCGTTTTACGGTATGAAATACTTCATACTCTAAGATATTGTTTTGTGTACGAATAATTAAGAAACTGTTTAAATTTAATTGTATAGGCTGCAAAGGGCCATTTTAAAATAGAAATACGGGAACCTGATTTCATCAAATTTATCGCCCATAGCGCTGCTATGCGCTCCGTGTTGATCTCATCAGAACCCAAAACTGACCCTTTTCGCCGACAAAAACTATACTTAAACAGTTTCTAAATAATTGAGTAGTAAAAAAGTCAGGATAACCGGCAAACCATAGGACGGCTTGTCGTCGGGGTATGGTCAAGCCCTTTCTCTAAAAGCCCAAACATAAGCAAAGTGCCGCAGATTAAGCCATTTTGGAAAACTTAAAAAAGGCCAGGGCAAGGGGCTTCCCCGCACAAAAAATATAGCTCTCCATAGAAAGATCCTAGCCGCGCGGGTCGGGCTTTCGCTACTCGCTGCCTTTCCCCGCCAGGCCTTCACGAGCTCAAACAGGCCGCTCTATCCCTAAGCTGAAGAAGAAGTGAGAGGAAAGAATAGAGAAGAGAGAGGGGAAAATTGAGCCGGGAGCCGAGAACCGGGAGGCGGGACTTTTTTTGGGGTCATTAAAGCTCGGGCACAATTGCGGGGTGGCCGCATCTTTTAGGGCAGGGGTCATGCCCCGGGTTTGGCTCGGCTACCACTAAGTTGACCATGGAGTGAGACACAAAGGCCAGGGGGGGCAGTGGGGGGGTATAGCCCACCCAACACCCCTTTCAAGTACTTCCCGACTGTTTCCAAGCCCTCCCCAAGCCTTAGGAAGGGGTTCTTCCGGGCCTTATTGCCCCTGACAAACCCACTATTTGGGCTTAAGGCCCCCTCCCTAGCCCAGCAAAAGCGGAAGAAAAGGCTTGCCCTGGGGCTAGGGATGCTTAAAGAAGCTATTTTTTGTACTTCGGGACGGCTTGGCAGGGCTTCCTGAGGGCCTCTATCCCCTCTTCGGGGTGGGGGTAGCCAATCCCGAAGAAGGATCGCCCATCTGGCGCAAGCATGAGCGCAGCGGAGCTTGTGCCTCTTCTCATCCGACAGCGTCCCCGCTGTCGGCCCTAGGCAAGGGAGTTTGGGGGATCGCATCTGGGCTGAGGAATATCATGTTTTATTAACTTAGCCCATCCATTCCATATCTAAGCCTCTGGCCTCCCTCACGAAATCTCCCAGAACGGATTTAGCGTAGACTTGATCTATGTACAAATTAAGGGGTGTTTCTTCAAAAAAAGAAAATTCTAGCTTTTATGGCTCAGGATGGCCTAGGTCGCGATAACCTAGCCTCACGGCTGAAAGCGAGGACGCTTTCGGTAAAAGCAAAGGTCCAAGGACAGCTAGCTTATCCTTGAACCAGATTACCTGTTTTATATGTTTGGGCTAGATGGGAGGCCGAATAGTGGGGTTTTAGCTGCTTTTTTGGTATTTTTACTTTTAAAAGTTTCTCATATGTCGTAATTGTGGATGATCTAGCTAAAAGGATTCAGGAGTTAAGAAAAAGAAGAACCTTTCTCTAGCTGCTTTATCAGAACGGACAGCTGGTTGCAAAGCGCAAATGAACCGCTATGAAAATCGGGGCGTACAGACAAACGCCGATGTATTGAACAAAATTGCTGAGCTCCTTGATACATCATCAGTAGATTTCTTAATTAATGAAGATACCGAAGAAAAAGCCCGGGTCACCTTGAATAATGCTGGGCTTTTACAAAAGTTGAAAGAGATGGAAAAGCTACCCGAAAATGAGCTGGAAATGCTTCTAAAAGTGGTGGGGGCTTGTCTAAGAGATTTTAAAACCCGCCAGGCATATCCAAAATAATGATAGAAATAGATTTAAACCATTATGACAAAACATCAAGTAATAGAAACCTTAGACCAGCTTCCGGAGGAATTTAAGCCCGAAGATTTGATGGCACTATTGGAAAAAATAGCCCTCCGCGAAAAGATAGAGGAAGGCCTCAAAGCGGCCGATGAGGGGAGAACCATTCCTCTTTCCGAAGTACGTAGGCGTTTTGAAGAAAAATGGTCGAAGTCGAAATAGTATTCACCGATCTGGCTTACGATGACCTGGCCGAGATTGAAGCCTACATCAGCCAGGACTCGCCAAGCAATGCCAGGGCTGTGACAAATAAAATTATGGACTAGATCAGTATCCTGGAAGCTTTCCCCGAAGTGGGAAGGATGGTCCCTGAGTATCAAAATCCAAAAATCCGCCAATTACTGGAAGGGAGTTATCGGATTATCTATCGCATCCAGTCGGAGGAGCTAATTGAAATTGCCCGTATTATCCACGGGAAGAGACAGTTAGAAGTAGATGAAGAAGACTAACAAGGTGTGAGGGGGAACAACATCCCCCCTTCCTGGTTCAAGCATGAGCGCAACAGTGCTTGTGCCTCTTTAGAACCGGCAGCGTCCCCGCTGTCTGCCCTAGGCAAGGGAGCTTGGGGGATATCATCTATCCTTACAATTATCCCTTTGGGTTTACTTCATCCCATTTCCCAAAGACTAGCTTGCTTAGCTTACTGCCAGAAGCCTTTTCTTTTCCTTGGACGAAGAGGGGCCTTACAAACGCTGGGCCCGGTAAATACGCCTTAGCCTTAACCCACAGGCCAGCCCTCAAACGCGCACCAGCTGCTTATTTTTTTAATAAGGAACACGAGCGACAGCAGGGGGATTTGCGGTCAAGCAGCCCGAAGGCGAGCAGTTCAGAGAACTGCCTTTTATTGAAAAGTTCGGGATGGCCCTGCGAAACATCCGCTCACAACGGGCAGAAGAAATTGCATAATACAGATCCTACGGAAGTCGGTAAAATTGATCTAGAACTAAGGAGGTTAAGGGAAATTAAGGAGGGATATATTCGGGGTTCAGAACAAAATGAGAATTAATATTTGAAGTTTGGACTTTATGAATCTTATATCAATTCCTAATCCATCATTATATTACAAATCCAATTAAACCCATTCCCCCATGCTCCTCCCCGCTGCCATCGGCGACGCCTACGGCGCCGGTTTTGAATTTGCCGAACGCTCGTATATTGAAGCAAAAAACACCCTTCTACAGTATGAGCCACATCCTAAGTATCCAGCACTTTATAGAAAGTACACCGACGATACCCAAATGGCCTTGGCCATTGCCGAGCGTATCCTAGACCCGGCAGAGTGGACGCCGCTGCGCCTCGCCGATACGTTTTTAGAAGTGTTTAAGCGGGACCCGCGGGAGGGTTACTCCAAAAGATTTTACCGTTTGCTGCAAGAAGTTACATCGGGCAAGGAGTTGTTGGATAGCCTTGATCCCCGAAGCACCCGCAACGGGGCGGTGATGCGGGCCTATCCCCTAGGGGTCTACCCGGATACGGAAGAAATTCTAGCCAAGGCTAGGCTCCAAGCGGCTGTTACCCATAATACCGAAGAAGCGATCACTTCGGCCCAGGCTGTCGCCCTGATGACCCATTTTATCTACTACCAAAAAGGGAAACTCCGGGAGCTTCCCGCCTATCTGGCCGAGCAACAAGCCATTGATTGGAACTACCAGTGGCAAGCGGAAGTGCGGGTGGATGCCCAGGAAACAACTCAAGCGGTGCTAAGCCTACTCGTAAACCATGAACAAAGCGCCCAGTCTTTGTTAAAAAAGGCCATCGATTTGGGGGGCGATGTGGATACGGTGGGCTCTTTGGTCTTAGCGATCGGGAGCCTCTCGGAGGAGATTGAGCCCGATCTGCCCGCCTGGATGGATGCCGACTTAGAAAATGGAGAATTTGGGAGGGATTATTTAGAAAAGCTGGATGGCAGATTGCAGAGCGCTTTCCCAAGGGCATGAGAGGCCAATAGGTCCAAGGACCGCTGCGCTTATCCTTGAACCAGGTTAGCTTTTTTATAGGCTTGGACTAGATGGGGCATCGGCCCTCACCAAAAAAGCGCTTACTAAATAGAGCTAGTAAGCGCCTGTAAAACTCTTATATTTCTCAAGCAAAGCCCAAAGAATTTAGTTCTTTGGCCTTTTCAAGACATAATGATAGCGCAAGCGTTTATTGGGACGGGTTACGGTATAGGCTTGCAAAAACTCATACCTATGTGTATTTACTTGGCTGAATAAATTTAGGGCTTCCACCATAGATTTAAAGAATTTGTTTTGCCCCGTATTTTCATCTTTAATTAAGGTCTCCTCTACAAAGCGGAAGTCCTGGCCATAGTCAATCATCACGGCAAATTTTCCTTAATTGGTATATCCGGAAATCTCAGTATACTCCGCATCGATATCGGCAATCGGCTTCCCATTGACCGTTTGGGATCGCGCGGTAGAAACTTCCAATAGAAGTAGGCAAAAAACAAAAATAAGTAGTCGCATAGATGTGTGGGTTTAGATTAAATAATTGGCGAGGGAGCAACCGTACATACGCAAAAAAAATTATTTAAACACAACATCTCTTGCCATTAACAAGAAGCTTATAGTGTTAATAGGGAGAGCCTTATAAAAAAGGGGGAGTGACAAGTATTGCTTTCCAGATGCCTTTAAAGAACTTAGTCAATACTGAATCCCAAAGGTTTTTTGGGAAATTGCCCTAAATCAAAAACACTATTCTGGAATCTATATTTTTGGTAAATTTATATTGTTGAAGAAAAGGTATTTTGCATGTATCTGGTATGTATAAAAAAAACACTTACGAAAACTAACTCGTAAGTGCTTGATAATCAAGAGCCTCCTGCCGGACTCGAACCAGCGACCAACTGATTACAAATCAGTTGCTCTACCAACTGAGCTAAGGAGGCTTAATTGTGGGTGCAAATATAGAAGCTAGCCCCTATATCTGCAAGCTTATCTCGGCAAATTTCGGAAAACTTTTAGCTGGGCCCGCAGTCCTTTCAACTCGTCCTGGGCTTCCTTAATTTGGGCCTCTAGGGAGTCTTTGAGAACATTGGCTTTTTTGGAACTAGCGAGGAAGCCAATGTTATTATTCAGGGTATCGATGTCGTTTTCAATATTCTGAATCTTACGGCGAATGGCCTGTTCTTTCTGGCGAACCTTCTTATTGGCAAAAGGGCTATCCTTGGCCAGGCTAAGTTCCACTTTTAATTGCACACTCTCTTTGCCGGCCCGGTCTAAACCAGGGAAACGGTTAATCAAGTCATCTATTGCGGTCTCAAAATCCTTCTGGATGTTTTTCTTATCCTTCTTGGGTACAAAACCTATATTTTGCCACTCCTCAACAAAAGTCAATACCATATCCGGAGAGAAACTCTCATCCAGTTGGATCTGGCTGATCTTATCGCACAAGGTTTGCTTTAATTTAAGGTTTTCCTCGTATTCTTTTTCTTGGGCAGCGTAACGCTTGCGTCTTTTCTCAAAGAAGCCATCACATATGCCTTTAAACTTCTCATAAATCACCTGACGCTGCTTGGAAGGCACGGGGCCAATCTCCTTCCACTTTCTTTGCAAAGATTTCAATTTATCGGCCACCGAGCGCTCGTCCTTGCCTTCCTCAATAATCTTTTGGGCTTCTTCGCAAAGAGCTTCTTTGAGCTTCAGGTTGCCCTCCCGCTCCTCATCCAGGGTACGGATAAAAGCATTTTTATTATTGAAGAAAGCTTTGAAGGGGTTCCAGAAATCCTTGCTCAGTTCTTTGATCTTGTCCCGGGGAATAAAACGAATTTCTTCCCAACGCTTTTGTAGTTCAAGAATTTCCTTGGTCTTGGCATTCCACTCTTTCATGTTATCGGCCTGGAACTCCACATAAGGCTTAACTTCTTCACAAAGCTTGAGTTTCAATTCGTAATTGGCCTGCTTCTCTTCCTCTCTTTGCCGTACAAACTCGCGCTTCTTATCGTAAACCCGGTCGGAAGCCGTTTTGAACCTTTGCCACAAAGCTTCCTGATCATCCTTGGGTACCGGACCAATATGCTTAAACTCTTCGTGCAGTTCATTTAACTCTTGGATAGACTGCTTGATCGATTCGTATTCTACTAGTTTTTCGGCTTTTTCGCAAAGCGCCAGCTTCATCGCTAAGTTTTTCTTACGATCTAGCTCTTTGAGCTCAAAGTAGATACTGCGCTTATCGTAGAACAGATCCATCAAGGCATTGTAACTGGCCCATAAGCTCCGATTATGCTGGGGGGCAACGGGGCCGATGGTCTTCCACTCTTCCTGCAACTTTTTCAGCTCTTCTATGCTGGCTTCGCTCTCCTCTTTTTCGGTCAAAGCGCGAATTTGTTCCAGCAATGATTCTTTTTTCTTAAGATTATTCTCTCGCTCAGCCTCGGCCTTGGCTGCCTGCTCATGCTTCTGCTTCTGAATCTCAGAATATAGTTTATAAAACTCCTCGGTAACCTTATCGTCTTGGTAAGAAAAAGAATCCGGTTCTCCCCCATCGGCAATAAATTGCTCCCGGGCTTGCTTCCGCTCACTTTTCACCATAGAGTCAAAGAGGGGCTTTACCTCCCGGAGAATCGGATTAAATTTACTGTAATCAGACTCTTCGCTAATATTGCGTATAAGATTAAGTAATTCTTCTTTATCATAGGATGAAAAATCGGCGGCTGGTTCTTCATTGCTCCCCGCTTCCTCACTTTCAGGTACACCCTCTTCCTCTTTCTTAGCTTCCTCAGGTTTTGTTTCCTCTTCGGCTGTACTTTTCTCTTCCTCTTGACTGGATGTATCGGCATTAGCTTCGGGCACTGCGGGTACATCGGCCTGAGTGCTCCCATCCTCTGGTGCAGGCTCCTCTTCCTTACTTGCTTCTACGGTAGCTTCGCCATCTTCACCCGTAGATGTTCCTACTTCCTCGACCGCCACGGGGCTTTCCTCCGTTGAGAGAGGGACATCAACAGTTCCTTCTAATGAGGGTTCTGGAGTAGTCTCTTCCACCTTGGCTTCCTCAATAGAAGATTCCTCTGGGCTCGGCGCGCTAGGGATGTTCTCCTGAATGGTTTCAAGAGAGGGTTCCTCGGTATTAAGCGAAGTTTTCGGACTGGGTTCGGGCTCAGGGTTTGGCGTTTCTTCTTGAGCTTCCACAAGGGGCTCTTCTTCCTTCCCTACGGGCGCTTCGGCTGGGGTAGAAGGGTTCTCTTCAGGAGTGGGAGATTCCGATTGAGGAGCATTTTCTTCCTCCGATTTGGCCTCTTCTGGACTCAAATCCTGGCTTGACTTCTCTTCATTTTCTTGCGGAATCACCTCCGAGGAGGTTTTTACATCAGAATAATTCTGATCGGGCGCGTCATCTCGTTCGTTAATCATAACAAAAGTGGCTTACTGGGATACTAGGTGACCAGTCACAAAGCAAATTTAAGAAAATTTAACCGAAAAACTTAGACGAATGCCTTAAGCTTCAAGGAAGTTATTCCGCCACATTTTATGGCAAAACTTAGGTTCTTGTGGCATACTGGGAAGAATTACGCTTCAAATCTACGCATAAATTACTTGCCTCAAAGGCTAGGCCCCAGAAATTTCCAAAAAATAAGCCCCTAGGCCCGATAAGGCACATCGCCCTTGTAGAAGAAAATAGGCGCTCAGATCCTAGCCTTCAAGCTTCTTGCTCAAGAAGCCCAGCGCTTAGACAGGCGTATGCGGAGAAGTCCGTTCTCATAAAGTGTTTTGATATGTTCCCGGTCGGCGTGGATGGGTAATACAGCCTCAGATGTTATCGCCCGGGAAACTGGAGAGATATAATCTGCCGGAGTAATAGATGTTGTGTTAAACTTGTGATCTTTCATGTTTTTCATGGTACCGTTTGGTGTTCTGGTTGGGGATACATAATATACTCAAAAAACGCTTGAGCCCCCAAAAAAGTTGATGATTGTAATAAAAATTAAGATTTATCCAATTTTCAGGGGCTGCCTCCGGCGTTCAATTTTCTTATCCCTAGGTAGTTTCGTGCCGCCGGGGTCGGGCTTTCGCTACTCGCTGCCTTTCCCCGCAGGGCCCAGACGAGCTCAAACAGGCCGCTCTATCCCTCAGCCAGAAGAAAAGAGAGAGCCAAGATGAGAAAATTGTGAAAATACAATCTGTCCCGGGCCTCTCTACTCCGCATAACTACGCTTTCTGAAACGCCTGCCCTACCCCTTGACTAGAAAAGGTGTTCTTGATTTCATCCAAGATCACAGGGTCGTCTATGGTGGAGGGCATGGTATAGGCTTCTCCGTCGGCAATTTTACGGAGCACCTTTCTTAGAATCTTGCCCGAACGGGTCTTGGGGAGTCGCTTAACCGTCAAAGCATTCTTAAAACAGGCCACCGGACCGATATCCCCTCGGATTTTGGCTACCAACTCATCCTGCAAAACATCCGGGGCAATGTCTTGTCCGTTTTTCAAAACCACCAAACCCAAAGGAATTTGCCCTTTTAAGGGATCGGCGATACCGATCACGGCACATTCGGCCACGGCCGCATGGGCCGATACCATCTCTTCCATTTCCCCCGTAGAAAGGCGGTGGCCTGCCACATTGATTACATCGTCTATCCGGCCCATGATGTATAAATAGCCCTCCTCATCTTTAAACCCTCCGTCTCCGCTCAAATAGTAGCCGGGATATGCGTCAAGGTATGCGCTTTGAAAACGGTTGGGGTCCTGCCACAAACTTGGTAAACAGCCCGGGGCCAAGGGAAGCTTGATGGCCACCGCCCCCTCTTCCTGAGGGCCCAATTCTTTTCCGTCTTCATCCAAAATTTGGATATCAAATCCGGGTACCGGTTTCCCTGCCGATCCGGGTTTGGCGGGAAGCAACTCCAACCCGGCCATGTTAGCGATCATAGGCCAACCTGACTCCGTTTGCCACCAGTGGTCAATCACGGGTACTCCGGTCAAGTCTTTTAGCCATTGGTAGGTGGAGATATCACAGCGTTCTCCGGCCAGGAACAGGGTTTTTAAGCAGGAAATATCGTATTGCTTCATATAGGCCCCTTCCGAATCTTCTTTGCGGATAGCTCGGAAAGCCGTAGGAGCAGTGAAGAAAGTCTTCACTTGGTGCTGACTGATTACCCGCCAAAAGGTGCCGGCATCCGGGGTCCGTACAGGTTTGCCTTCAAATAAAACAGTGGTGCAGCCATTGATCAAGGGAGCGTAGACAATGTAGGAGTGCCCTACTACCCATCCCACATCCGAGGCAGCCCAAAAGACTTCACCGGCCCGGGTATCGTAAATTTTATCCAAGCTAAAACGCATGGCCACGGCATGCCCTCCATTATCGCGTACAATGCCTTTGGGCTTGCCCGTTGTACCCGAAGTATATAAAATGTATAGGGGGTCTGTAGCCTCCACTGGGACACAGTCGGCCGGCCTGGCTTGGGCCATCAAATCAGTCCAAGCGTGATCTCGGCCCGCCAACAACCCTGCTTCCAACTGAGGCCTTTGACAGATGACCGTATGAGCAGGTTTATGGCCCGCTTCTTCGATGGCTTGGTCTAGAAGCGGTTTGTAGGGAATTACCTTGCTAAACTCGATCCCGCAAGAGGCCGAAATGATTACCTTGGGCTGGGCATCGTCAATCCGAATGGCTAGCTCGTGGGCGGCAAAGCCGCCAAAGACTACGGAGTGGGTGACCCCTAAGCGGGCGCAGGCCAGCATGGCTATGGCTGCTTCAGGAATCATGGGCATGTAAATTACGGCGGTATCTCCTTTGCTAAGGCCAAGGCCTCGCAAAACGCCCGCAAAAAGGGCTACTTCCTCCCGTAATTCCCGAAAGGAATACGTACGGATGGTATCGGTAACGGGTGAGTCATAAATCAGGGCAGCTTGTTCGCCCCGGCCTTGCTCGATATGATAATCAAGGGCAAGATACGCCGTGTTGAGCTTTCCTCCTCGATACCAACGGTAAAAACCCCGCTCGTCCTGACTTAACATGGTAGTGGGCTTTTCGTACCAGTCTATTTGCCCGGCCTGCTCGGCCCAAAAGGCCTCTGGGTCCCGCAGGGAGGCTTCATACACAGATTGATAATCCATAGGGGTAGGTTTTGATTAGAGGATTCTTATAAAAAATGTTTTTTTTTAAATATAAGAATTCTAAGGGAGGTAGAGTAGGAATAGACTCGTTAACTTGCTAATTTAGTATAGCTATTTTTGCTGAATTGGTGTATTCACTCCAAGCCAGGAGGTCTTTTAGTACTTATAAGGAGATCCCTTCAAAATGACAAATAAGCATTTGCAGGCTCCCTGGCCCTCAAAACTTCTCCCCTAGCTGCTCTCGTCCCGAATCCCGCTGATCTCTCCTCTCTCCTCTCAATGGCTTAGGGATAGAGCGGCCTGTTTGAGCTCGTGGAGGCCTGCGGGGAAAGGCAGCGAGTAGCGAAAGCCCGACCCGCGCCGGCACATAACTACCTAGAAGCCCGATAGCTCATCGCGCGGGGAAGCCCCTCAAAATAAAAAAAAGCAGGTCCGGTAGCTACCAAACCTGCTTCTAGATACGCTTAAGAGCTTGAAATTACATGTGATTGATGATTTCGGTACCAAACTCAGACGTTTTGAGAAGGGTAGCACCGTCCATGAGGCGGTGGAAATCGTAAGTCACTTTTTTCTCGCCGATAGCCGCTTCCAAACCTTTGTAGATCAAGTCGGCCGCTTCTTGCCATCCGAGGTGCTCGAGCATCAAGGCTCCAGATAGGATTACCGAGCCTGGATTTACTTTGTCTTGTCCGGCATACTTAGGAGCCGTACCGTGGGTGGCTTCAAAGATAGCGCGGCCAGTCGAGTAGTTGATATTGGCTCCTGGAGCGATTCCGATACCTCCCACGATTGCGGCTAAGGCATCAGATACGTAATCTCCGTTTAAGTTCATGGTAGCGATTACCGAATACTCAGCCGGGCGGGTTAAGATTTGCTGCAAGAATGCATCGGCAATTACGTCTTTGATGATGATTTTACCAGCAGCTTTGGCATCAGACTCAGCTTGGTTGGCTGCGTCACGGCCTTGCTCTTCGGAGATCCTATCATACTGGGCCCAGGTGAATACTTGATCACTGTAATCGCGCTCGGCTAAGGCATAACCGTAGTTTTTGAAGGCTCCCTCGGTAAACTTCATGATGTTACCCTTGTGTACCAAGGTAACCGATGGGCGCTTGTGCTTGATGGCATACTCGATGGCGCCTCGGATCAATCGCTCAGAACCTTCAGAAGAGATAGGCTTGATTCCGATGGAAGAAGTCTCCGGGAAGCGGATTTTGTTTACACCCATTTCGTCGGTTAAGAACTTCACTACTTTTTCGGTTCCCTCTTCTCCGTGCATCCACTCGATACCGGCATATACATCTTCTGTATTTTCCCGGAAGATGACCATATTGGTCGTAGAGGGGTCTTTTACGGGAGAAGGAACGCCTTGGAACCAACGCACGGGGCGGACACAGGCGTAAAGATCCAATTTTTGACGAAGGGCCACGTTTAAAGAACGGATACCGCCACCGACAGGCGTTGTCAGGGGCCCTTTAATTCCTACCAGGTATTCATTAAAAGCGTCCAGGGTAGCTTGGGGGAGCCACTCTCCGGTTTGGTCAAAGGCTTTTTGGCCGGCTAGTACTTCTTTCCAGGCGAGCTTTCGGGCTCCCCCGTAAGCTTTTTCCACAGAAGCGTCCAAAACGCGGACCGAAGCAGCCCAAATATCCGGCCCAGTACCATCACCTTCTATAAATGGTATTACAGGTTGGTCGGGGACAATCAACTGGCCGTTTTCTATGCTAATTTTTTGCTCACTCATTATTGTTCGGTAATTTAAAAAAGGAATCTTATTTATCTTTAACTACACAAAATTAGTAACATATAGTAAAAAGCAAAGAATTTGTAAATTAGCATCTTTGCATATAAAATATCCAAATCTTTTCTACATGTTTAATCCAAAAGGTTTCCCTGTATTATTCCTTTCGTGTTTTGTCCTTTGCATTTGTTTAAACTTTTCGGCAAAAGCGCAAAACTTTACCCGCCAAGATTCTTTGAGGGGGTCTTTAAGGCCGGAAAGAACTTGTTATGATGTGTTTTTTTATGATTTACACGTTCGGGTAAACCCTAAGAAACGCTACATATCCGGATCGAATACCATGCATTATCGGGTCTTAGCTCCTTATGATGTGATTCAAATTGATTTATTTGAAAATATGGACATCGATAAAATTACCCACCAAGGCCGCGAATTGGACTTTAAACGAGAAGGAAATGCGACGTTTGTGCAATTTGGCAACATGCAAGCCGGGTCTGGTATGGATTCTATCAAGATAGAATACTCCGGAAAACCCCGTATGGCCATTCGCCCCCCTTGGGATGGCGGATTTAGCTGGGAAAAAGATGCCAAGGACCGTCCGTGGATTGGCGTTTCTTGCCAATCTCTTGGGGCTAGTGTTTGGTGGCCAAACAAAGACCATCTTACCGAAGAGCCAGATAGCATGCGCATTACTTGCGAAGTACCCCAGGGCTTGGATTGTATCGCCAATGGAAACCTAAGAAGTAAGACCAAATTGAGCGATGGCTATACACAATTTGAATGGTTTGTGAGTTATCCCATCAATAATTATAATGTCACCCTCAATATTGGGCATTATACACATATCGCCGATACCTTCAAAAATGCCGATGGTACGACCATGGAACTGGATTATTACGTCTTGGACTATAATCGGGAAAAGGCCATCAAGCATTTTGCCGAAGTTAAACCCATGCTGGCCTGTTATGAAGAAAAGCTCGGCAAATATCCCTTTTGGAAAGATGGCTTTGCCTTGGTAGAAACCTATTACTTAGGCATGGAACACCAAGGGGCGATCGCCTATGGCAATAAATATATGAAAGGGTATCTGGGTTCTGATTTATCCCAGAGTGGCTATGGCCTCAAGTTTGATTACATCACCATCCACGAGTCGGGCCACGAGTGGTGGGGCAACCACGTTTCTACCCACGACGAAGGGGAGCTTTGGATCCACGAATCTTTTTGTACCTATACCGAGTCTCTTTTTGTAGAATGTATGTTTGGTAAAGAAGCCGCTTACCAATATGCATATGGTTTTCGGCACAATGTGGGCAATCAAAACCCAGTGGTTGGGCCTTTGGGCGTAAACAAAAGAGGAGATGATATTTATAATAAGGGCACGCTACTGCTTCACACCTTTAGAAATGTACTCCAAGACGATGCCCTTTGGTTTCGTATTTTAAAGGGTATCCAAAAAGAATTTGGCATGCAAGTCATCACTACCGACATGCTACTCGACTATATCAACAAGGAATCCGGAGAGGACTACAGCTACTATTTTCAACAATATCTGTATCGGGCCAATATCCCGGTATTGGAATACAAAATTAATCCAGGACCTGGCCCTGAGGTGGTACTTGAATACCGCTGGCAGAAGGTTGTAGATGATTTCCGTATGCCCGTTCAGATCTTGATGGCCGATGGCTCTTACAAAACTATCCAGCCGGAATTAGGCTGGCAAAAAGAAAAAGTAAGCTTAAAAGGCAAAAAGTTTCAACTCAAACCTAATTCTTATTACATTAAAACCAAGAAAAAGTCCTAAACAATTGAATTTAGACTCCGGTTTAAAGAATAAAAAGAGAATTATGAGAAAGGACCAAGTGGAGATGGATGAGCAGGAAACGGGATTATTTAGAAGAAGAGAGCCCTATAATTTCATGCTGGGTTTGGCCATTTTTGGCATTTCCCTCATGTTTTTGATGTTGGTAGGCCTTTATACGCTCCGTTTAGGGCAGCATTTGGCCCAAATTGACTTTGAACTGCCCCAGGTTTTTTGGTACAGTACCCTAATTATCCTTGTCAGTAGTCTTACCTTACACCTTGCCGGAAAAGATTTACAAGCAGAAAGATTCCTTCGCTACCGGATTATGATGCTTATAACTTTTTTATTGGGTTCCTTCTTTTTAATTTTACAACTCCAAGGTTGGCTGGATATGCAAGCCCAAGGTATCTTTTTAGAAAAAAGTTTATCGGGTTCTTTTGTCTATATCATTTCTGGCTTGCACGCCATACACATATTAGGGGGTTTGATCTTTCTCCTGTATATGGTTGTAGAGGCCTTGCAACAATACCATTACGTTGACTCGTTTGTTTACAGTATCAATCCACCCAATCAATTGCGTTTAAAATTGATTAGCCGGTATTGGCACTTTGTGGATATTTTATGGGTCCTGCTATTTTGTTTATTTCTATATAATCATTCCTAAATCTAGCATCTTCGCTGATACATATTTATTTGCTGTCTCTCCATTTATCATTTGATGGTCTTTTACCGTATACATGAGGTAAAGACACCTAAGAGAATAGCTTCTATGTTTAATTATCACTTGAATTTGATTGCGGGAAGGCATATTCCATCCCTGAGGCCTTGTATGTTTAAGCCGGGAAGGTATAGGCCTGAAATCTTTTGGTATGTATGCTCCATTTTGGGTTTATTAACCCTGCAAGCCTCCTTGCTTAAAGCCCAATCTCCCATAAAACTAACCTTCCCAGCTCCTCAAACTGAAAAAATATTTACATCCCTGGAAGAGGCTCTTAAAAACCCGGAGCAAGTCAAGATTTTAGACCTTAGCGAAAAAAACCTGAGTTCTCTACCCGAAAGCATAGACCGCTTCTTCAATTTACGCATTCTAAACCTCAGTAAGAATAAACTTAAAAGCATCCCTGAAGGAATAAGCCGTCTTAGCCAACTAGAAGAGGTAAACTTAAGTGCCAACCCTGCGCTTGCCGAATCTGATTGCTTCGAGAAAATGAAGGGATTGCCCTCACTTCAAAAAATCAGCTTTGCTAAAAACAACCTGAAAACCCTACCTTCGGTCATTGGAGATTACTCTCAGTTGAAAACCCTCAATTTGTATATGAATCATTTGGAGAGTCTCCCCAAAGCACTCTGCCAATTGCCTCATTTAAAAGAATTGTATTTACAATCCAATTACCTCCGATCGCTTCCTTCAGAATTGGGCCGCTTAAAATCCTTGGAATATTTAGATGTATTTTTCAATCAGCTAGAAGCCCTTCCCCCCTCCTTTGGTGCCCTCGACTCTCTTAAGTTTCTCAATATCTCCCATAATTTTCTAAGTGCGCTTCCCAGCAATTTTAATCAACTTTCCCGTTTAGAAGCCTTGTATATGGGCCTGAATCCAGTAAAAGACTATGCCCGTGTTTTCGGTCAACTATCCCAAATGGAGAGTTTAAAAGTATTGCACATCGTCCAAGGGAAACTCAAGGTATTGCCCCCAGAAATTGCCGGCTTACAACAAATTCGGGAGCTTTATTTACAAGATAATGAGCTTACAACTTTACCGACAACTCTAGGGGGCTTAATGAGTTTGGAAGTACTCTCCCTACACAAAAACCAACTCCTGGAACTGCCTGAGGAAATGGGAAGGTTAAAAAAATTAAAGCGTCTCGATCTTAGTCAAAATATTGGTTTGGGTATTTATAGGTGCTTAGGGCTCCTATCCCGTTTACCCCAGCTCGAATCCTTGGACTTGTCGCATAATAAACTGTCTCAGCTCCCTAAAAATCTGCGCGAAATAGAAAACCTCAAGCTTCTCAACTTGAGTTACAACTTGCTAGAGTCTTGGGGAATTATGCAAGATCTGCCTCCTAGCCTGGAAGTAATGGATTTGAGTTATAATCGTTTAAACTCCAAACCAGATTACTCTCAAAATATGCGTGATTTGACCAAATTAATCCTTATAGGCAATCCCATGAGTTCTGAAAATCAGGAATATATCACGCATTTATTCCCCAAATTGCGCATCCAATTTTACTGAGGTCCAATCTGGTAAGTAATGAAATAACTGAGGACAAGGGGCTTACCCGCGCCTGAGGAAAAAGTGCTGCTAGTAGGCATTTCGGGCGGGCGCGGGTCGGGCTCTCACTACTCGCTGCCTTTCCGCGCTTGGCCAAACGAGCTCAAACAGGCCGCTCCATCCCTAAGCCAAAAAATACAAGTTTTGGGCCTTTAGGAATACGATACATTATATATCCCATTCGTTCAAACGGCTCAATGCGTGATGGGCCGTTAAATCATAGGTACAAGGTACTACCGAAACATAGTTATTTTTCAGAGCCCATTCATCGGTATCTTCTCCCCGGTCGCGGTTGATAAAGTTTCCGGTCATCCAAAAATAGCGACGCCCGTAAGGATCTTCTCTTTCATCAAATTGCTCTCCCCAATGCCCCATGGTTTGCCGACAAAAACGGATTCCCTTAACGGCTTCCTCCGAAACAGCCGGAATATTGACATTGAGGGCTACTCCTTTCGGAATGCCTTGATTCATGGCCTGGTCAATAATTTGACGTACAATGGCCGGCGTATGGGAAAAATCGGCCTGATAACCATAATCACAAAGTGAGAAGCCAATTGCCGGTAAGCCTTCGATGGCCGCTTCAATGGCCGCCGACATGGTACCAGAATAAATAACACTTATTGATGAATTGCTTCCGTGATTGATTCCGCTAACTACTAAGTCTGGTATACGATCTTTAAGGACATAATGCTTGGCAATTTTCACACAATCGGCCGGGGTGCCAGAGCATTCATAGGCCTGTATATCTCCGTAAATATCTGTTCTATCCAAGCGCAATGAATTTCCAATTGTAATGGCGTGCCCCATGCCCGATTGAGGTTTGTTGGGGGCCACAACAATAACTTCACCGATATCTTTTACAATATCAACCAAAGTACGTATACCAGGCGCAGTAATCCCATCATCATTAGAAACCAAGATAAGTGGTTTTTTATTAGAAGGCTCCATGTTAATTGTTGGTTTTTAAAGAATTGTAATAGTCTATTAAGCCTGCCATGTCTTCTCTAAGTTCGGTTTGGACACGGTTTTGCTTCATATACTCTTTTAAATTTTCTTCCTGGTCTTGAAAATAACTTAAGATACCTTTACGCGAATTATCCAGAAAAATAATTTTACCGTTTGATTTCAAAAGATAGAAATCATACTTGACAAAAGTTTGGGTAACCGGAAAGTCGCGGCCTAAGGAATACGGGTTATTATAAAATCGCGTTTGAGTAACGAGTTTTTCCCTTGACAATAGGGTAAGGGGCTCTCCTTGATGTACTAACTCAAAAAAGGTGGGAATAGGATAACTGGATACTTTTGGAAAAGGAAGGGTATAATAGTAGCGGGTTTTGCGCTCAAATTTGTCAAAAAACTCAAAAGAAAGCACTTTGGTTGCGTGTAAGGTTTTTATTAAGCCTCTTTGACTTATTTGTACTGTCTCGTTTTCGAGGTCAAAGGTAAAAATACCTTCTAGGATTTCATCATTCGTAAGATAGACTTTGCCCTGGTGGCTTACGTTGGGGGCAAAGTATTGTGCCTGCACAATTTGTGTAGATACCAGGCACCAGAACAGGAAGGCACAGCCCTTAAAGTGCTTTAATAAATAGTTCATATTAACTAAGGCTATTACTGTTTTGAGGCCCTTTATCTGGTGTATTCAAAATCGTGTGTCCCATCTTATCTCTTTTAGTTTTGAGGTACTCTTCATTATGAATATTGGGAACAACTTCTAAGGGTACTGTTTCAAGGATTTCTAAACCATAACCGATTAGTCCGGCGCGTTTTTTAGGGTTATTGCTAAGCAATTTAATTTTGCGAACTCCTAAGTCACGTAAAATTTGGGCGCCCACTCCATAGTCTCTTTCATCCATTTTAAAGCCAAGCTCTAAATTTGCCTCCACGGTATCTCTTCCTTGCTCCTGCAGCTTATACGCCTTTAACTTATTAAGCAAACCAATACCCCGGCCTTCCTGGTTCATATACAATACGACTCCTTTCCCAGCTTTATCTACTATTTCCATTGCGTTATGCAGTTGTTCTCCACAATCGCATCGGCAGGAGCCAAAGATATCACCCGTAACACAAGAAGAGTGTACTCGAACCAAAATGGGTTCATCAGGTTCCCATTTCCCTTTAACAAGAGCCAGATGTATATCCTCGGTATTCATTTGGCGGTAAGCCATAAGCTCAAAGTTCCCGTGAGCGGAAGGTAAATTCACCCCAATCTCTCGTTTAATCAAAGACTCGTGACGTAGCCTATATTCAATTAAGTCTTCAATAGAAACCAGCTTCAAATTGAATTCATCAGCTACCTTCCGTAGGTCAGGTAGTCGGGCCATGTCTCCATTGGGGTTTAAGATCTCTACCAAGACCCCAACTGGTTGAAATCCGGCCAAACGGGCAAAATCCACGGTGGCTTCGGTGTGTCCAGCCCGACGGAGTACCCCTCCATTACGCGCTTTGAGCGGAAAAATATGACCAGGCCTACCTAAGTCTTCAGGTCGGGTTTGGGAATCGGCAAGCGCCTTGATTGTTTTGGCCCGATCGTGTACGGAAATACCTGTAGTACATCCTTGTCCTAATAAATCTACCGAAATGGTAAAGGGGGTGGCGTGTTTGGCTGTATTTTTTCCGACCATTAAGTCCAATTCCAAATCATTGCACCTCTCTTCGGTCATAGGTACACAAATCAAACCTCTCCCCTCTTTGGTAAAGAAGTTTACGATTTCGGGAGTGATGCATTCGGCGGCACAAATAAAATCGCCTTCATTTTCTCGATTTTCATCATCCACTACGATAATCACTTCCCCCCGCTTTACAGCCTCTATTGCTTCTTCTATTGTATCTAGTTGTACTTTTTCTCGATCACTCATAAAAAAAATGATTGGTTATAAGATGAACAAGCAATTAAAATTATTTGTTCTTTCTTTCTATGTAGCTTCTCGCTTAATGTAGTCTTAATTCGGAAGCCTTTTTACGGGTATAAAATTCGGCAAAATCGCGTATCTGTTGCAGCTCACCGAGTACAATGATTATGTCACCTGGTCCAATAATGGTGCTGGGGTGAGGGTTGATCAAAAAGCCTTTCTCATCGTCCTTGAAAGCCATAACATAAGCCCCTGTCTTGTTCCGGATGTCCAAGTCTAAAATGCTTTTATCTCGAAAGTCATCTTTAAAATCCTGGTAAACAAACTCTTCTAATTTAAGCGTACCTGTACCACTTATCATATCCAGAAACTCGACCACTTCTGGGCGTATGATCAGGTTGGCCATGTAGACTCCACCAATTAAATCGGGCCTTACCAAGCGGTCCGCGCCTGCTCGGAGAAGTTTACTTTCGGCTGTAGATTCATTGGCCCGGGCAATGATCTGAACTTGGCTATTTAATTGTCGAGCGGTGAGAGTAACAAAGACATTATCGGCATCAGAAGGGAGGGTAGTTATCAAAGCCGAAGCCCTTTCTACCCCAGCCGCTTTAAGAACTTCGTCTTGAGTGGCATCGCCTTCAATGTAAAATATTTCTTTGTTTTGCGAAAAGTTCTCCAAACCTTCTTTCATAAAGTTTAGGTTTTTCTCCACAACAACAAAGGGAATTTTGTCTTTTAGCAACTCTTCACAAGCTTTATGACCGTTCTTTCCAAATCCGCAAATAATCACGTGGTTTTTCAGCTTTTTCACCTTTTGATTGCTGATATAGTTTGTAAATACGTCTCGAAGTTCGCCCTCTAAAATATAACGGGTAATGACGGAAGCAAAGAGGGCAAATACTCCCAAATTTAAAATGATATAAATAGAGGTAAAAATCCGTCCGTTTTCAGAAAGAGGGTTTACTTCTGAAAATCCAACGGTTCCGATGGTTATAATGGTCATGTAAAATGCATCGAGAAGGCTCCACTTCTCTATATACATAAAACCTAATATACCAATCAGGATACTTCCAAATAATACCGAAGTCGCGGTAATTAAGCCATAAAGCTGTTGGTGTACCCGAAAATACCCTAGAAAATTTAAATATCTTAGAATGAATGCAAGCATAGATGAAAGCACATTAGGTCGGTAAAAAGCTTGGATGAAGCATGCATTCTTAACATGAAAGGCAAGGTACTTGCCTTCTACAATATATAATGACTCAGATCTTTATTTTCAACAAAATCAGATAAGTTTTTCTCAACAATTTCCCGAGTAATGAGCACCCGAGAGTTAGGGCCAATCACATCGGGAATATCAAATAGAAATTCATTGAGTAAATGGCTCATAACCGTGTGCAAACGGCGAGCTCCAATATTTTCTACTTCGCTGTTAACTTGAAAGGCAATTTCGGCTATTTTTTCCAAAGCCTCGTCTTGGTAAGTGAGCTCTACGCCTTCTGAGGAAAGCAAAGCTGTATATTGTTTGGTGAGGGCATTTTTAGGCTCCTTCAGTATTTGATAGAAGTCATCCTTGGTCAGGTTATTTAATTCTACCCTGATAGGAAAGCGCCCTTGTAATTCAGGAATAAGATCGGAGGGTTTGGCTACGTGAAAGGCCCCAGCCGAAATAAATAGCATATGGTCGGTTTTGACCACTCCATACTTGGTATTGACCGAGCTTCCTTCTACGATGGGCAGCAAATCTCTTTGTACCCCTTCCCTGCTTACATCTGGGCCACCACTACTTGCCGACTTGCTAGCAATTTTATCTATTTCATCAATAAAGATAATTCCGGAATTTTCTGCCAATTTGAGCGCTTCGTCTTTTACCTCATCCATATCGATAAGCTTGGCAGTTTCTTCCTCCATCAAAATTTTACGGGCTTCGGCGATGCTTACTTTCCGCTTTTTGTCTTTCTTTGGAAGCATACCACTTATCATCTCCTGTATGTTCATCATGGCTACCTCGTCCATGCCCGGCCCAACCATGCCGATACTGGTAGAAGAACTTTGCTGCACACTGATCTCAATTTTCCGGTCATCCATGTCTCCATCCCGAAGTTTTTGCCGGAATTTTTCACGGGTTTTTTCGTTAACTTCTTGGTCTTCGTGGGGTATATCTACTTGAAAACCGGGAAAGCCACTACTCGTACTTTTCTTTTCTTTAACGGGGGGGATTAAAACATCTAAGATAGCATCTTCAACGGCTTGAATTGCCCGGGCTTTCACTTCTTCCTTCTTGGCCAACTTGACCATATTGATAGATTGCTCTACCAAGTCCCTCACCATGCTTTCTACATCTCGGCCCACATAACCCACTTCGGTAAATTTAGAGGCTTCTACTTTGGTAAAAGGGGCATGCGCAATCTTTGCCAATCGACGAGCTATTTCCGTTTTCCCCACTCCGGTTGCCCCGATCATCAAGATATTGTTGGGCACTATTTCGTTTTGCATTTCTTCGGGAGAGTTCATTCGGCGCCAACGGTTACGGAGGGCAATTGCTACGTTACGCTTGGCATCATCCTGGCCAATGATGTATTTATCAAGCTCCGCAACAATTTGACGGGGAGTTAAGGAGTTTTCATTTTCTATCATTCACTATCCGTTGGTTAAAGTCTTTACTTAAAGTTAGAATCTTATTCAAAAGTACGTAATTTCCCTAAAAATCTGTTTGAATGCCGGGAAATTAAGCTTTGTTATATAAATTTAGCAAAAAAAACAGAAATTCTTCTTCCAATCAGAGTTCCCTTCCTTTGCGTTTTTATGAATAAAATATTTTGGCCATCTCTTACACATTCTTTTCTATCATAAAAAGAATCAAGAATATGAGCCTATAATCTCTGAGACAAGCTAAGCATTAATAAATATATGTACGTTACAAATGTATTGCCACATGCTTCCAATAAAAATTTCCTTGTCCTCCTCCCCTATAAGCACTCTTAGGAAAATAATACTCCTTTTGGGCATGTTTTGTCTACTTGTAGCACCTCTCAAAGCTCAGGGAATTGACCTTCGGGTCTTTAATCAAGAGCGGCTAGAAATACAATTTGTGGCTATGTGCATTTTAGGGTCTTGGGCGCTTTTAAACATTGTCTTTGGATTATGGGTAGGGTTTATAAAACCCGGGCAGCATGCTTCTTTTTTCCAAATGAATGTGTACTGGAATTTGGTTAATCTTTTTCTAGCCCTGATGGGTATATGGCAGTCACGCTCTTCTGGGCTTGACCTCAGCCTTTGGCAGACCTGGCAAGAGCAGTCTTACTTAGAAAAATTGTTATTACTCAACATAGGATTGGATACTATGTATATTATAGCGGGACTGTTACTGAAAGAAAAGGGGAAACAAAATAATCGCAAATCTCAGGTATGGAGCGGCTTTGGAAATGCCTTGATTTTACAAGGAGCATTCTTATTGTTATTTGATATCGGATTTTGGTGGGTCACTTATCAACACGTGGGGGAATATGAGGAGGAGTTTCAAAAGATAGGACTCCATAGCTCCTATAAAACCTCTCCTCAAGTAAAAAAATTAACGATTTCGAATTCGCTTTGGCATACGTGATATGGTTTCCTCACCTCGGGGGCTCAAACTCGCAAAGCGTTCTTGTAAAACTTCAGGGTAACGATTTTGAAAATGCTGGTTGCACCAATTTTTGAGGTCTGTCTGTTCGTGTAAGCTTAGGTGAAGTAAAGCCTTCCTAAGCTCTTTGGAGAACAATAATTTGTCAAAACTTACTTTTTGAAGAATTATTTTGCTATACTCCAGCATTTTATATTAAGTTTAAATGGTAGATGTGCACAAAAATAGTATTTTTTTTGGCTTAACAAAATCTACATGCTAGGTTCTACCCTACAATGCAAGATTTTGTAGAAAAAGTCGAGTATTATCTTAGCAAAACCTCATCTATGGCGAAGAAGCCGTTTAAATTTATTCCTTTGGTCTGCCAAGTGCCATTTAAAAAGGTAATACGGGAACCTGATTTTATCATAAACCCAAAGGAGCCTTGTCACTTTAATAAGCCAACGTAAACTTGTTCTAATATCCAAAATAAGCGCTTGGTTATGGATAAACTATATCAACTTTTAAGGGAAACCGGCTTGGAGAATCAGGTAAAAATCCGGTATAAAGATCAAAGCTCCTTCATGCGCTTTCTAGGGATAGTGCTCTACCCTATGAACCGACATTTTATGACCCATTATACCTCTACCATAGGCAATACGGTCTACTTTCCTAGTGAAAAATATGTGCAAGAAGATGAAGTGAATGCCCTAAGAGTCTTGGCCCACGAACTTGTGCACGTACTTGATAGTCAAGACAAGGGCAAAATTTGGTTTAGTTTGGGTTATTTATTTCCTCAAATACTTGGAGTAGTTGGCCTGGCAGGTTTTGTAGAGCCTTGGGCCTTTCTATTTTTCTTGGCATTGCTGCCATGGCCGGCTCCTTTCCGTTTTCATTGGGAAGCCAGAGCGTACACTATTAGTTGGCTAAGCCGCTATCCTCGCCCGGCTCCGGTAGAAGTTTACTTTCGGTATTTTACAGGTTGGGATTATTACCGTATGTACCCCTTTCCTATGTCTATTCAGGATAAAATGCACTTTTGGCAAGTTCAGGTAGAGGGAAAAGAAGATGTTATTTTGAGTAGGGTACTGCAAGCCTATAGGAAAGTACGGGAAAGTCACTCCTAAATTGGCTTAGGGATAGAGCGGCCTGTTTGAGCTCGCCGCAGGTTGGCGGGCTGGCCAGCGAGTAGCGATAGCCCGGCCCGCGTCTGGCAGTAAATTGAAGCTATGCCTTTCTCTTTAAACGCGGGCAAGCCCCTAAATCAATATATCCAAAAAACCCGGATGCTCACAGAGGAACATCCGGGCAATGAAACATCAAATTGGGACTAGCAATTATCTTTTAAGTACATTAAATACTTCCACTTGATTTCCGCGTATTACTTGAAGGGTATACATACCGGCCGGCCAGTTATTACCGATTAACAGTTGAGATTGATCATCTTCCACTTTTCCTTCATACATTAATTTACCTTGTTGATCCCGGATGTATAAGGTGTAGGACTGGGTTTTGGTATCTTTGAAGTTTATGGTCAAAGCATTGCTAAATGGAACGGGATAAAGGCTTACGTACTCCGAAGTTTGAGTATTGCTTGTAATTGGAGCATTTGGAGTCTGGTTTGTCAGCGATAGTCCCCCGCCAAAGTTACACACATTCCAGGCCGTTTCTCCCATACCTGTAGGCGACTGTCCGTCGTTGCGGACGATAATTTTATCCAATCGGGCCCCATTTTCACGGTAGGTAAATTCAATCGTATTAGACCCTTCACTAAGATTTAATGGATTGGTTAAGCCAACCGCTTGCAAGGAAACCCATCGGTACGCTTCCTGCGGTGGATAAAACCCTTGGAACCATAAGTGCCAAGGACCGCCATTTACCCTGATCCAGAAAGAGTCATCATTGACACTTGGAGTGGAAGTTCTAACAAATACGTTATAGTTATCTGTATTTGCAACATTGAAGGTAAAACTTACAACGCTACCCGCACCGACGTCACTAGGTTGTTGACTCGCACTTACTTTATTGGGTGAGTCATTCCCTTCATATACCACATACTGTCCTTCGGAGGCATCTATTGAATTTTGGACGGTCCAAGCAGCTCCTAAATTGGCACATTCGGCTTCTAAGGAAATAACTTGTGTGCTTGGTTTCACCACGGTAATGGCCACTTGGCTACTGTCCACATCTCCGGCATTGTCGGTAACTTTCAGCCAAAGGATATGGGTTTGGTAAGCACTCAGGCTAATGGTGGCTTGGGCAGTATTGGCAATGACATTACCATCTTGCAACCACTCATACTGCTGGATACTTCCGTCAGCATCCGAGGAAGCACTCCCATCCAGGTTGACACTCACAGTGCCATCGGCATCGGTATCTTCAATGGTTTGATTGGGCCCGGCATTGGCCACGGGTGCAATATTTTCATTTCCGGTAACGACTACTTGAATAGGATCTTGACTACTGGCTCCTTGGTTATCTATAACAGTTAATAGATAGTTGTATACCCCCGGGGCAAGATCAAGGTCTACTTGCGGCAATTGAGCGATCGTTTGGCCATTTTGCGACCAAGTATACGATACAATCGAGCCATCGGCATCGCTTGAGGCCGAAGCGTCTAAGGTTATACTGGCAGTACCATTGCTGGCATTGGTCTGTATATCAGGGCCAGCATTGGCAATTGGTGATTGATTGTTGTTACAATCTAACAAAGGAGCCTCTCCTATACCCTGTGGGTTCTGGCCATCATTGCGCAGGATAAGTTTATCCAATTGTGCCCCATTTTCACGATAAGTAAACTCAACCGTGTTGTTCCCTTCATTAAGGCTTACCGGGTTGGATTGACCTACTGCTTTTAAATTAACCCAGTCAAAATCGGTTACTAGATAAAAGCCTTCAAACCAAAGTCTCCAAGGCCCGCCATTGATACGAATCCAGAAGGAATCATCATTGCCCGTTGGTGTTTTGGCCCGGGCATACACATGATAGTTGCCCGCCGAGGCTACGTGAAAATCAAAACGTATGAGATGGTCGGCCCCGGTCTCACTGGGCCCTTGGCTAGCACTTCTCTTATTCGGGCTATCATTGCCCGTGAATACTACATATTTACCCCCAGCCGCATTGGCATCGTTGTTAACTGTCCATAAAGAACCTACCGAAGCACATTCGGCTTCTAGGGCTATTACTTGGCTGCTTGGTCTTAACACCTCAACTTGTACGGTGCTACTAGCAACCCCGCCGCGGTTATCGATTACTTGTACGGTAAAAATATGTACCCCATAGCCCTCTAAGCGATAGGTAGTTTGAGCCGTATTAGCAATGGGGATTCCGTCTTTTGACCAGTTGTATTCTATGATGCTACCATCTGGGTCATTGGAAGCACTTGCATCCAGGTTAACCAAGACTAGCCCATCTCCATCGGTATCGGTAACTTGTTGGGCGAGGCCAGCATCGGCAGTGGGAAGTAGATTTCCTCCAACCGTGATGGTCAATTCATCCACATTTTGAGCGCCTTGATCATCGCTTACGGCTAGCAAAACCGTATGTGTGCCAATGGCAAGGTTTAAACTGGCTGTTTGGGTTTGAGCAAAGACGCTCCCTTGATAAATCCACTCATACTTGGTAATCGTACCATCAGGATCTGTGGAAGCACTTGCGTCCAAATTAACCGTTTCGATGCCATCATTGCCATTATCTGCGGTACCAAAATCTGGCCCAGCATTGGCCACCGGATGTTGGTTTAGTTGGGAAAGTACGGTAATTACTTGGGTCTCGGTAGTAGTATTCCCATCATTATCCGTTACTGCTAAGTCAATCGTATGGGTACCGATCGGTAAATTTACAGTGCCAGTTACTCCTTGTAAAAGAGTAGTTGAGCCTAAGGTCCACACGTAATTGACTAGGGTACCGTTGGGATCGCTGGACAAAGAGCCATCCAACTGAATATCTTCACTTCCGTTTTGATCTAAATCTATAAATGTCTTATCATTTCCAGGCTGGGCAATGGGCAGGGAAGGCTGGTAATCACATAGTGGTTTCAAACGAGCATTGGCCCAGTTGGAGTGGTCGCAGTAGGTATTGCCAACTTCATCCACTTCAAGCCTTAGTCTAGAAGCCCCAGTAACATCAATTGCCAATGAAATGGCCGGGTCAGCTTGGAAGACCTTATCACTTTCGTAAACTTTTACATTGTCTACAAATACGCGATATATTACTTGGCCACCAGAGCAGTCATCATCTAGGCCAATATCGGTTAAAAACTCAGAATATAGACCGTCTAAGGCAAACTCTACTACTGAAGGACTGTGTACCCCCAAGCCTTTGTCGTAGGTAACCCCTTCTATCGTCATCGTATTCCCATTATGCCCTACATCTCTCTTAATCCGGCCTTCTACCGAAAGCCATACCATATCCGAGAGATACGTCTCGGGTAAATTGGCACAAGGGTCAAATTGAGTATGGTCTAATGAGTTGATCCACTCCGTTAATACGGGCATGTACTTGTCATCTACTATCAACTTACCCAGGGGAGGCATCTTATCATCATCTACGCTGTTATCACGAATCCACAACATAGAGTGCTCAGGGTCTTGGGGTACTACCACAAAGGATGGAGCAAAAGAATAGGAACCCAAGGTAGGGCCGTAAATCATACCCGTTTCGGCCAATGGCGTTTCAAAACGAACATCAAACAAGGCATATACGCCACCATCAGGTTGGTGGCAGTGGGCACAATTGGCATCTAAGTAGGAGCGAATCCGCAGATCTAGACTAGCCGATGGGTCATCAATCGCATAGGCTTTGGGGAAAGTACCTAACTCGGCCTCCGTAAAACTAGGATTGAAAATTCCTAAAGCATTCCAAGTTCGTAATTGGTTATCCGTGCGCCCGGTACTTGGGTAAAATAAGTCTCCATTTAATTGGTGGGTAGAAAGTCCTAAACCATCTCCTGCGTTCGGGTTGTGACAGCTTAAACACTGAAAGCGGCTAGGATAGTCCCATCGTTGTATCTCGGTGTGCCCGTCGGCGTTTTTAACACTAATTTGACGGGACTCCGCATCGTCGATCAAATATGCATCGGTGCCTGCTTCATTCCACCTGTAGGTCACAAAGTACATCAAGCCATCATCTTTCTTAATGGAGAAGCGGGTTTCTAAGCGAACCGTTTTGCTTAAATCAGTTTCATCTATTGGTAGTTCAAAATGCTTGGCCAAGACCGTACCAGAAGGAAACACCCAGTCGCCAGATTGTGTAAACTGTACTTGCTCTTCGGCCGTATTGTACGAACCATCATTGGGTATGGCAACCCAACGGTTTTTTGCCGCTCCATCAGACCAAAGGGGTGAGTTAACGGAGTAAGGGATAACTCCCGCAGCCGGTGTCAAGGTGCTTAGATCAGAAAAGAATCCCGTTTGGGAAAGTAAGGCCGGAGGTTCCGGATTAAAGGTAGCCTGCTTAAGTTTGTAAATCTTTCCCCCGTCTTGGTTGGTACCAAATAGCTTTAAGACATAAATTTCCCCTTCGGCATCCGTATCAAAGTGGGCAATACCCGATTTGTTCCCAACTCCCTCAGCGGGAACGGTCGTCAATATTTCAATGTCATTTAAATCATGGAAGTAATCGTGCGTATTACTGCCGGTAGGGTCATAATCAATTGCCATAATATTTCGGGAAACGTGGTCCCCAAACAGATAGATCCCTTCCAATTGATCTTTCCATTTCTGTCCCCGATACACAAAACCCCCAATTACACAGGTGGCGATATCCCGGGTCAAGGATAAGTAAGGAGGTGTATCGTTTCCAATTCCTGAAGGGGGCATATCGGGTAATACCCCAGGTCGGTCCCCTTCCAAAATAGGCCATTGACAGTTGTCAGATTCTTTAATGATGTTTACCTCTTCCCGACGGGCCGTTCCCACATCTCCCAACCAGATCCATCCCGTTACCGGATCATAGGACATACGGTGGGGGCTACGGATTCCCAAGGCATAAAACTCTTCCAAACTTTGTCCGCTTGGATCTTGCCAGGGGTTATCATTAGGAATGTAATAATTTTGACTCATACTGGCCGGCCAGCCTGCTGGCAAAGTGGCTACGTCGACCGGGTGACGACGAATTGGGTGGCTTCGAGAGGGGTCCATATCCACATCAATCCGCATGATTCCGCTAAACAAGCCCAGGTCAAATCTCTGAGTAGACGTTTCTGAATATTCCGGGGCCCCTTCTTGTCCAACACATATATACATAAATCCCTCAGGTCCAAAAAACATAGAACCTCCATTATGAAACTCGTGTCGGTCATACTGCTGGAAAAGAATCATCTCAGAACTTGGATTGATTACATAGGTATTCAAATCCATAGTAAAGCGAGAGAGCCGCATATAGGCCGACTGGGTGTTCAGGTTTTTATCAGGAGTGTATTTATAGAAGACGTAGATATAGCCTGCGTTTGGTGAGTTGACCTGGGTAAACTGGGGGTGAAGCAAAATACCCAGTAAACCTCCATCGGCTACGGCCTTCGTATTGTTAGAAATGTCAAGTATTTTTTGTTTGGTGCTTGCGCTGGAATTTTTGTCAATTACCCATAACTCCCCAATCTTACTGGCAATCACAAACTTATTGTGGCCCGGAATCTCTTCCATGTCCACGGGATCTACAAAGGTAAGATTAGGAAAAGCATTTTCCACATCCCAACCCGAACCTCCAGGAGTTAAGGCCGGAAAATTACCATTTAAAAATTTACCCATGGGTTCTGGAGCATCCAAGCCATTTTGCCAAGGTTTTAAAATGGCAAAAGAAAATACAAGGATGCAAACGAGAAATATCAAATACTGCCCCTTCCATTTAGCTGGAAAAGTAAAGAGCACTTCTGGTGTAAGTGTAAAGAATCGTTTCATAATTTAGAGTGCAAGGTAGCGTCTGCTTTCTTTAGTGAATTATTGATCATTCGGAAATAGAAAACATAATAGGGTATGCCCACAAATTGGAACATTCCGCGTAAATCCGAAATATACTGTGTGTTTGTAAAAAATAAATTTCTTGCATAACAAAGCAAAATAACCTATCAACACCAAGTAGGTGTTAAGGATTGAGCTTCAATTACTACATTCGTAAATGTAAAATTTGCTTTGAAATATGGTAGCTGTTGTGAAGAATTTGAGTTGCTGCATTAGAACTCAACTTATTATCACTTTGTATCCCGTTTTGTTTTAAAATGAATCAGAAAGATACAAAGTAATTTTACTCCTATAATTTTACGCAAAACTCATACTAAATATCCCCTGCTTAGACTTTAATCCGTGAATTAGGGGATTTTTAAGACTTTTATTGTAGTATAGCAATAAGAAGATATACACTTCCGTACTCGCTGTACCAAATACGTAGAATTAAGTGGTGTATCTCAACAGCCAAAGTTTCAAAAAGGTAAATAATTTCCATATTTGGCAAATCAATTACCTAGTCTCGTTCTTATAATGAATGGAATAAAAAAGAAAAATCTCAGTATAATGCGCCAGTTCTTGCTTCCAGAAGCTAAATCTGCCATATTATCTCGTAAACTATCTTTTGTTATACCAATTTTGATTTTTTACAATCAAATCTTTAACGCTGAGGGTGTGAACGGTTCCCGCAATAAAAGCGAAGATATACACTTAGACCGGTTGAAAGACCAAGCATCTTTTGGGTCGCTTTCTGGGCGCTAATATACATAATTTTTTTATTTAGGGCTGCCCCCCGGTTTAAAATTGGAGTGCAAAAAGAGAGAAAATGCCCGGGGGTCGGGCTATCACTACTCGCCGCCCAAACGCACAGCCAGCGGCGGGCTCAAACAGGCCGTTCTATCCCTCAGCCATTGTTTTTTCTACTCAGTCAAAGAATCAAGCTAGATTTTTTTGCTTGAAGCGTTTTTTTAGAGAAATTTAAAAAAAATCAAACCTATGACCCCCAAGGCTATTCCCATTTGCTTCCTTTACCTTGTTTGTTTTACACTAGCTTGTCAAAAGTCTGCCAATAAAGCTGAAAGCTCCCCTAAAAGCGCCGAGCAAGATACCTTACAACCCAGCATCAGTCGCATAGCCTTTGGCTCATGTGGGCACGAAGATGAAGCTCAACCTATATTGAGCCTAGCCGCCCAAAAAGATCCGGACCTCTTCCTTTTTTTGGGAGACAATATGTATGGCGATACTTACCAAATGGATACCCTTCGGGCTAAGTATAAAAAGCTAGGGGAAATACCCGATTTTGTACGCTTGAAGGCTACTTGTCCTCTCTTAGCAACCTGGGATGATCACGATTATGGATGGAACGACTCCGGTAGGCACTATCCCAAAAAGCAGGAGTCAAAGAATATATTCTTGGATTTCTGGGAAATTCCCAAATCGGATGAGCGTCACCAAAGGCCTGGGATCTACCAAAGTTATGAATACCCTGTCCAAGGCCGGGTCTTACAAATCATTTTCTTGGATATGCGTACGTTCCGAGACGACCTCCGAGCCTATTCCGGTGAGGCAATAGATAAAGAAGCCTTCTTTTATAATCCCGATTATTTCCCCCATCCCGAAGATTCTGACTCCACTTTATTAGGCAACGCACAATGGCAGTGGCTAGAAGAAGAACTCCAAAAACCAGCCGACTTAAGGCTCATAGCCAGCAGCACCCAATTTGGCATTACATGGAATGGATATGAAGCTTGGGCCAATTTTCCGGGTGAACAAAAGAAAATGCTAGACCTCATCCGCCAGACCCAGGCTGAGGGAGTCTTATTTTTGAGTGGGGATGTGCACTACGCTGAGCTATCAAAACTTGAAGCCGAAGGTCTCTATCCTATTTACGATTTTACCTCGAGTGGTATCACCTCCACTTGGGAATTTGCCACCCCTAATGACCACCGAGTGGCCGGCCCTATTATGGAAAACCACTTTGGATGGCTCGAGATAGATTGGGCAGAAGCAGATCCCCGTATTCTGATGGAAGTCTGGGATGTGGAAAATCAGGTAAGAGTTCATCAAGAGATCCGCTTGAGTGACCTGCAATTTCCCCAAAAGTAACATGAATAAAACGCTATACTTCCTCCTGGTTTTCAATTACTTACTACTCATTTGCTGTATTCATTCTTTAAGCCTAAGCGCCCAAAACCTAGTTACCGATTCAACGGCAACTTGGGGATCTTTTTGGCTCCCCGAGGAAGATAAAACCTACACCATAGATTGGGTAGAAACAAAATATCAAGGTTCCAAAATTATTGCCAAGGACTCCCTGCGTGAATTTTTCCGTATACAGGTTCTCGAGCAAAGTAAAACATCCTATACGCTCCGTTGGCGGTCCCGGAATACACCAGAAAACCTCGAGCTGAGCATAGAGGAATGGCCCGACCTCGTTTTACTTACCGACGAACTAGGTCAATTTGATAAGATTGCTAACAAAAAGCAACTCATCTCAACTTACGAAGCTTCACTCTCTCAACAACTCTTGGATAATCTAAAGCAAAATGAGCTTCCTCAAACCCAAAAACCAGCTTCAGCCCAAGAAATGTTTGACTCGCATCGCCAAAAAATCCTCACTTACTTTTTTCCTTACGGTACGGTCTACACTAAGAAGGGATTTCAGTATGATACCCCAATTAAAAGCCCAATTAATAATACGAAACTCCCAGGGTATTACAATTTTCAACTAATAGAAGCCAACTCCAAGCTTAACGAGGCCCGGCTTCGTATCGAGAAACGGTACCAAGCCGGAGTTCTAAAAGAACTGTTGAGGCAAATGATAGAACAAGTTAGAGAAGACCCGCTTAGCCCTGAGGAGTTAGCGCAGCACCTAGAGCGTTTTCAAGCCTATGAGACTTACGAGTACGTGATCGAGCTAGCCACGGGTTGGCATAAAAGACTTAGCTACACCAAATTTTACCAATTGGGCGACAAGAAGGCTATCCTCCAGATTTCCTTTCAAGCAATAGATTGATTGGGCCAAATAAGTAGTCAAAATCTGCTACTTCCTGATTTTAACAAGCTGGTCGACAAAAAAACTGCATAAATCACGTAAGATTCGTACCATATTTGCAGTTTTTAAAAAGGAATACACGCACAGAACCCCAATTAGCTATGAAAACCAAGGCCATACTTTCCTTATTCTTCCCCCTGATATTACTCAGCCAATCAGTTTTACCCCAAGCCCGAATCCAAGGTACTATTATTTCCCCCAGTGAAGATAGTATTGAGGTACGCATCATTACCGAACGCATTAGCTACCACACACTATACTATAAGCAAAAGCTAAACAAGCAAAACACCTTTTCTTTTAACATTCCCCTAGACGATGCCGTATTTGCCGAGTTGTATTATGCTGGGCAAGAGCTTGATTTTTACCTTCGTCCGAATACGGATATTAGCATCCAGTTTGCCTCAGGAAAGTTGCACAGCAGCATACACTATCAAGGTGAAGGGGCCAACGAAAACAACTTCATCAAAGAGCGTATAGACCGTTTTGTGTTAAACAAAGACCGGGAATTTTATTGTGGAGAGGAGACCATGAAGAAGTCCCTGGCCGATTTTCAGAAGTTTATCTTCCATCGTGAACAAGTACAACTCTTCTATTTGGGCGAGCACCACCTCAGCGATTCCTTATCCGAAGAATTTTTCCACTTGGCGCAGCATCAAATCCGCTACGAAAGTGCCTTGCACACCTGGGAATACCTAAAAAGAAAGATCCGGGCCAACAATCAGATGCGCCCAGCCGATATAAGCGATGACTTCCTCCAATTTGCCTTGCACTTGCCCATTAATGAGGATATTTATTTGAAAGTTCCCGAGTATGATGCTTTCGTAACGGAGGTCTACGTCCAGGAAGCTTCCCTCCAAAAATATGGGAGAATGCCCAGTCCTGAACAAGAATTAAATTTAATCCTAGAACATTTTCAGGGAGAAACCCGGGATTTTGTCCTGGCTAAATTTCTCAGTAATCTGATCCATGAAGATAGCCTACAAGAACACCGGGATCTGTATGATCTTGCCATGAGCCAAATTCGTAACCCCAAATATATCAAGGCAGTCAAGAGTGCCCAAAAAGGCTAATAGCCGTCCTGGTCGTGATCCCAAGGCGGATTTACCTCGGATGGGGGTATTTAGGGGCTTGCCTGCGCCAGGGCAAATAGTTGTATAAGACCCAAAAGTGGTGGTGCAGGCCGGGCTCTCGCTACTCGCCACCTCCCCACAAACCAGCGGCGGGCTCAAACAGGCCGCTCCATCCCTAAGCCAAAAAACATGTTAGCTGAAAAAATCCTCAATAGTTTTTTAATTTTTTCACCATTCCTTTAATTAAGGGCCATATGGAGCCATACATCATCGAGAGCGAAGGCCTGGGCATGCGTGCCTGGGAAGAAAAAGACATCCCGCACTTTATCCGAATGAACCAAGATACTCGGGTCATGAAACACTTCCCCGCCCTGATGAGCGCCGAGCAGACACGCGAAGCTGCCCAAAGGTATAATGCCCACATCCAAGCCCATGGTTTTGGCTTTTTTGCTACTGAGCTCAAAGAAAGTGGCGCCCTGGTGGGAATGGTTGGGATGATGCACATCGGTTTTGAGAGTCACTTCACGCCGGGAGTGGAAATCGGTTGGCGCCTGCTACCCGAATTTTGGGGGCAAGGACACGCCCCCGAAGCTGCCCGGGCTTGCCTGCGCTTTGCTTTTGAAAAATTAAAACTCGAGCATGTTTATTCTTTTGCTTCCCGGGTCAATCTCAACTCCGAAAAAGTCATGCAAAAGATTGGGATGGAACTCATCGGTTCTTTTGTACACCCCCTACTGCCCAAAGATAGCCCCCTACAAGATTTTATTTTGTATGAAATCAAGCAAGAAGCCTGGGTTTCTTAAGCAGAAATAAACTTTGGTATCCCGACAATTCAAGAGATAGCCCGCCCCCTGATATTTTGCGGTGGGCCTTTTCCACTAATTATACTTAGCAACAAATCTCGAGGAATAACAAAATTTAAGGAAGTAGCTTGGGTCGCTCTCTAGCCTTTTGGTTTTCTACCCACAAGAAGGCTTAGGGATAGAGCGGCCTGTTTGAGCTCGTAGGGGCCAGGCGGGGAAAGGCAGCGAGTAGCGAAAGCCCGGCCCTCGCCCAGTCCATACGTGCTTATTTTTCGCCATACTTCCTGGGCGAGGGCAAGCCCCCATATCTTAATTTTTATTCTTCTTTTTGAGATAGAGGTAGTCTAAGAAGTATAAAATCCGGATCGAGACACTGTTCACTTGAGGGGCCCGAACCGTTCGCTTGAAATTTTGTAAAAAGTTGACCTGAGTTTGGGCATCGTCTTGGATGATCGCATCTTTCCAGACTACCGACATCTCGCTGCCTGGGGCAAATTGCCAGACATAGACCAGATCTACATTGAAGGCATTAAAATTTCGGTCGTGAGACGGAGTGCCGTCTTCTTCCAGTCCTTGGTAATCCGACTGGCGTAATATCCCCTCCTCATCCAAGTAAAAAAACCGCTTATACTGTACATTGCTCCAATAATGACGTACCCGGAGATTGAGGTTCATCTTAGCGTTAAATGAAAAATTAAGGCTAAACGTATTGGTAATATTGCGGACTGTGCGGGCTCCGTAGATGATTTCCTCAATTTCATCTTGCTCATTGTGAATAAAACGGGTAAACCCTCGCTCATTCCGCGACTTGCTAAAATTGAGGTTGTGCTCGATAGAAAACTTATCATTGACCCGAAAATTGGGGGAAATACCCCACCAGTTTTCTACTTCTGACCAAACCGGACGCTCCCACATCCCGGCATAGACTTCAAAATATAGACGTTTACGACGGTCGGTATCAATCCAGACATTAAAATTATGGTGGGGCAACCAACGGTGGTATCGGCCTTGCACCCGGGGCTCAAAATAATTATAGCCTTCATTAGGCCTAATCCCAATGAAAATCCCACTTTCCCAAAAGTTTTTGAAACGAAGCCAATTGTAGTTCCAAACCCCGTAGCCGGTATACACACTCGGGTTATAGAGCCGCTCATACCAAATCCCTACTTCGTGCCGACGCCGGAGGAAGATGCCTTTGGGTTGGAAGAGGTTGTAATTGACCCAGGCATAATGCCCGATTTCATTATTACTCCGCAAAAAACCCAAGTCATTGATCTGATAATCATCACTTTCCACATTTTGCTCCACGGTAAACTGCCACTTTCCGCTTACTTTACCAAAAGACCAATTGTATTTATACCCCAGGATATTATCCTCTCCCTCCCGGTCATAAATTTGGCTCAATGCGGCAAAACCGTCTAGCCTATAGGTGTTTTTCTTATCATTAAAGCGAAAGTCTACCCCCGTGACATTGGCATCGTAGCTACCAAATCGAGTAACATTGGTGTTGATGATCCCGATATTGGAGTTATTTTTTAGGTTTTGGTCAAAGACCAGCACGTTAAAATTTGTTACCGGGTCTACCATGGCTTCTCTTCTTTCCCCCGTTTCGGAATTTTCTACGGTAGCGTGGGTTTGATTGGTTAGGGCGTTAAAAAAACCTATCCCGGTACCCTTGCCGGTCCGTCCCGACATTTTGGTGGCATTGAGTAAGGGGGCTTCGGAGACCCCAGAGACAATTTCTTCATTTTCCCTCAAATCGGGAGAGCCAAATGTTGCCCCGATCCGTCGTGAATAAAACAAACCGCCTTTGTTAAATAACTCAGTGCCTTCGGTAAAAAAAGGCCGGTTTTCGCTAAACCGTACCTCAAAGGGCGATAAGTTAAGGACGACATTGTCGGAACGCACCTGCCCAAAATCGGGGATTAAGCTTAAATCTAAGGTGAAGCTTTCGTTGATTCCATATTTGATATCCATCCCTCCGTTGAAGGAACCGCCCTGGTCTTGGTTGACATCATCCAGGGTGTAATAAGCCGAAACATAGGGCGTAAATGACAAGCGGAGAGGAGGCTCAATATCCCGCAAACCTTGGAGCTCCCCAAATTGATTTACAAAGCCGTCTATGGAAGCATCTACTGGGTTCCAATAGCTTATTTCCCTAATTCGACGCACCTGCCGCATAAAATTGATCCCCCAAGTTTGTACATCCTGTTTGGGGAATCGAATGGCTGAGTAGGGTATTTCCATTTCTACGTACCAACCTTGTTCGTCGATATGCACGGCACTTTTCCAGACGGCGTTCCAGTTTTCATCCTCATTGTCCCCCGTGATGAAAATATCGGTCTGTACTCCCGCCGCTGATACCATAAAGCTAAAGGCATTTTGTTGTTTGTTATAGGTGTCAATGCTTACAGAAAACATATCGGCATTTTGGCTTTGGGAGTCTCGGGGGCCAAATTGGGTCAGAATGCTATCGGCTTGGGTGTCTAATAAACGGACCCCAATAAAGAGGGCCTGGTCATTGTACAAAATGTAAATTTCGGTTTCCTGGGCCGACACTTGGCCATTATTGGGTTGGTTTTGCGTAAAATGGCCCTTATAAAAATTAGGCTGCTTATACCAGGCATTTTCTTCCAGGCGACCGTCGATGGTGGGTTTTTCATCGGTACGCATTGCCTGGTAATACATTTTAGGGTTTTCTTCGGGATAGGCCTTGGCCCAAGCACTTGGGCACCCCCACCCGCTTAAGGCGAATAGGATTAATAGGTAAATTTTTTTCATGGTTGGCTTTATGATATCGTTTTTCTGAAAGACCGTTGGTTAAGAGAAGTGTTGCACGGTACTGACAAATTACTATGCTATAAGGTAGGTGTCTTTACTGGTCAAAAAGTCTCACCAGAAGAGAAAAAATAAAAAACCGCCCAGGCCAAAACCCGGACGGAAAACAAACACAAACTCTTGATTATAGATAATTAATTAGGAAGCAGTTCGCCTTTGGAGGATTTCCAGGTAATCAAATACTCGTCAAATTCATCCCCTTGGGCTATTTGTTTGGCAAACACCACCATAACCGAATCGGGAAGCACTTCTGGGCTTTGGGCGGCTAAGCCTCGAAGCAAACCCAATTGAAGTTTGCTATGGAAGGTTTGGGTCCTTCGCATTCTCATTTGTTTTGGAGAACTTTCCAAAATCTCCCAACCCCGGTTTTGGGGGTCAGATATGGTGGTTTCGGCAGCTATCTCAATGCCTTCCATGACTTCGTTGACAGTAGGTCCTTGGGCAATCACTCCATTCTCTTGTAAAATCTGAAAGGCCGTTTGGCCAATCCGTAGCCCAACCTCTCGGATTACTTTTTCCCCATATAATTCCTCTACTTTATCACAAAGCGTATTGTAAAGGCTCATGGGCAGATGCGCATAAGGATTTTTTAAATCATTGTTTTCAACCAATGCATATAAAGCCTCGGTTGAATATCCAAGCTGCTCGACTACCTCCAAAACATCCACCACATACTGAGTTAAAAGCGTTACACCTTCTGTACTATGATCCATGTTTAATTTATTTTTTGAATTATAAATCGATATAAAATTTTGCTTTTTTGCTCAAAAAAGAAAAGAAGAAGGAGGGGCTAACTTACTTGCCTGATTTTTTAAACCTTATTTAAATAATCTCTGAGGCTTTCCCAGCTAAGGGAGGCGCATTGTTGACGCCCGGCAAAGTTTCGGGCTACCCCAAAGGCCCTCAATGGTTCGGGCAATTGCTCGGCATATTTTTCTGGTTCGTCCAGGTAGTTTAAAAAAAGTTGTATCAATTCGTTTACTTCGGGCAAGGGGCGGTTTTGAATGTATTCCATCAATAAGGAGGAGGAAGCCTTGGATATAGCACAGCCGTAGCCATGAAAACTGGCTTGTTCAATTCGGGCATTATCCATCTCAAAAAACAAAGCAAACTGATCGCCACAAATCGGATTGTAGGCATCAACTTGATGGCTTCTCTCCGGGGACTTGCCAAAAAATTGTGGGTTTTGGTTATGATGCAGGATTAAGTCCTGGTACAGTTTTTTTAAGTCTTGGGCCATAATTTATCCAAATAAAGCTTTTACTGTTTTTAAAGTATCCACCAAATGGTCGGCCTCGGCTTCTGTGTTATAGATACTAAAAGAAGCCCGGGCCGTCCCAGGGATTTGATAATATTGCATCAAGGGCATCGTACAATGATGCCCGGCCCGAATAGCAATACCCGCTTCACTAAATACCGTTGCCAAATCGTGGGGGTGCACTTCTCGGTAGAGAAAGGAAATAATGGCGGTTTTTTCGCTCGCTTGACCAATAATTGTCAAGCCGGTATGCGATCTCATTTTTTCTTCGGTATATCGGAGGATATGTTTGTAGTATTCTTTAATACGCTTTGGGCCTAGCTGCGCTATATAATCTAAAGCGGCTACCAAACCCACCGCTCCGTCTAGGTGAGGAGTCCCTGCCTCAAATTTATGAGGAGCTTTACTATATTTAGTCTCCTCAAAGCTGACATAGCGTATCATATCCCCCCCCAATTGATAGGGCTCCATCGCTTCCAGGTACTCTTGTTTACCGTATAAAATCCCAATCCCCGTTGGCCCAAAGGCTTTATGCCCGGAAAAAGTAAAAAAATCGCAATCGAGAGCTTGCATATCTGGCGACTCCGAAACAATGCTTTGGGCACCATCTATTAAGACCGGTATTTGGTAGGCGTGGGCTTGGGCAATCAGTTCGGCCACCGGATTAATAGTCCCCAAACTATTGGAGGTATGTACCAAAGCCAACATTTTAACCCGGGGGCTAAGCATGGCAGAAAAAGCTTCCCGATCTATCTCCCCTTGCTTGTTTAGGGGAATGATTTTTAAGTGGGCCTGATACTGCTTAGCCAAGGCTTGCCAAGGTACCAGGTTGGCATGGTGCTCCATAGCCGATATCAATATCTCATCCGCTGGCTTCAAGCGCGGCCCCAAAAAAGAATGGGCTACTAAATTGATTCCTTCGGTGACTCCGCGGACAAATACAATCTCAGAAGTATCCTGAGCATTTAAAAAATCTGCTATTTTTTTCCGGGCCCCTTCGTACAAATCACTGGATTTTTGGGCCAAGGGGTACAAGCCCCTATGTACATTGGCATTGCTTTCTTGATAGTAGGAACTTACCCCATCTATCACTACCTGAGGCTTCTGGGTAGTAGCCGCATTGTCCAAATATACCATGTCTTTCCATTCGGGCGTTTGAAAGAGAGGGAAATCCAATCGAATTTGGCTTGGGTCCAGCATAGGGCTTTTAAATTGTCAATTGAATATATTGAACTCCTAAAAATTTTGAATAGTTTAAACTTAGGAGCTTTTTTACTAATTTGTGAATTATTTTAAGATATTATTCGGTTCTTATGGCCCAGATACGATTTGCTTATACCCTCAAACGTTTTTATCCCGACTTAAAGCCGGCCCAAATCCAGGCTTCCCGGGTCAAGGAGGTCTTGGACCAGTTGGAGCTTAAGCATCCCGGTATCCGCGACTACCTGGTAGACGAACACGGACGGCTCCGCGAACACGTCAATATTTTTATAGGCGAAGAACCCATTCAAGACGAAGAACACCTCAGCGATGTGGTAAAAGACAGCGATGAAATCTATATCGCCCAAGCTGTTTCGGGAGGTTAATGTCACTTTCCTATGCCCAATCAAAACCAAATACTGCTTGTAGCCACCGGAAAAGGCCTGGTGGTTTACCGATATTTCCAGTCCCAATGGCAACTGGAACACGTCCATTTTAAAGGCATGCCTGTCTCAGTTATCCACCGCGACCCCCGCCACGGAACCTGGTGGGTCGCCCTCGCCCACCGGCATTGGGGGAATAAATTACATTACTCCCCCGATGAAGGGAAAACCTGGAAAGAAGTAGCCGCTCCCAAATACCCCCCTAGCTCCGAGGTAAAGCCCGGAGTGCCTGCCAGCCTACAATACATTTGGTCCATACAATCGGCAGGCCCCGACCAGCCGGAGGTGCTCTATTTAGGTACCGAACCGGGCGGACTGTTTCGCAGTGATAATGGGGGCCGCTCCTTTGAATTGGTAAACAGCCTATGGGAGCATCCAAGCCGTATCCGGCAGTGGTTTGGGGGTGGTAGAAAATATCCAGGGATTCATAGCATCGTGATGGACCCCCGAGATAGCCAACACTTCTACATTGGTATAAGCTGTGCCGGGGTTTTTGAAACGAAGGACGGGGGGCAAACCTGGGAGGTCCGTAACCAAGGCCTTCACGCTGACTTTTTGCCTAATCCACTCGTTGAGGTGGGACAAGACCCTCACCGGGTGATGATTCACCCCAAACATCCGGATGTGCTTTGGCAGCAAAATCACTGTGGGGTATTTTTGAGTCGAGACGGTGGACAGGAATGGACCGACGTGACCGATTCACAAGAAAAAATCCGTTATGGCTTTAGTCTGGCGCTTGACCCAGATGACCCCGAACAAGCCTGGGTGATTCCCGCTACCAGTGATGACTGTAGGGTCGCCTTAGACCAGTCCTTAGCTATCTACCACACCCTAGACGGAGGGAAAAATTGGCATTCCTACCGGGAAGGCCTGCCCCAAGGCACTTGTTTTGATATCGTATTGCGCCATAGCCTCTTGCTTTCCGAGCAATTTATGGCTTTTGGTACTACCACAGGCAATCTATACTTCTCCGAAAACAAAGGCCAAAGTTGGCAAGCCCTTAACCACCATCTCCCCAGTATTTATGCTCTAGACATCTATGCAAGCTAGCCTTAGGGGCTTCCTCTCGTCATGGAAAGAAGTGCTAGGGGAGACTTGTTTCATTTGGCGTGCGTAAAAAAATGTAAGCCTTGTTGCAGCATGTTGCCTTGGGTGGAGTCTTAGTAATGTATTACACGACACTTAATACAATTCAACAATGTCCCCATTCTACTTAGCAACAGTCATGAATCAATTACTTCTGTGGGTATTCTCTTCTTCTAGGTTCAAAAGAGCATTTCTTCTTTTTCAACTTCTTATGATTTCGGGGTTTATCTCTGGTCTCTTGGCCCAAGCTTTATTTGAAAGCAATGTCGCTTTGGGGGAAATCGATACATCTTGGAAGAACCCCAACAACTGGGTAATCTTGAGTGGGTCTAGCAGTTTGGGGTATCCGGTAGCTAGTGATACCGTGCAGATTCTAGCCGGCGATAGTAAGGCTAGATTTTGATTTCAACGTTTACCCAAACCCTTTAGTAAGTGAGGGTAGGCTGGAGTTTCATATGCCAGAGGCCAGTAAAGTCCAACTTATCTTCATTAGCCCTTCCGGGTTTCCAGGAGTTTTAC
Source organism: uncultured Microscillaceae bacterium (assembly GCA_963922455.1). Taxonomy (GTDB): domain Bacteria; phylum Bacteroidota; class Bacteroidia; order Cytophagales; family Microscillaceae; genus CAWUIO01. The sequence continues at coordinate 54,082 of CAWUIO010000001.1, read as the reverse complement.
TTAGCAAATTTCAGGAACGTGGTAGGTATACCTTTCATTAAACGCTCAAGACTTTCCCCCTGGCATGGCTTATTTTGTTTTAGAAGCTTCGGGTGGGTCTCACGTACTCCCCTTTTTAAACTTGGCCAAATAAATCATCCCCCCCTTATTTGGCTTAGGGATAGAGCGGCATGTTTGAGCTCGTAATGGCCCGTGGGGAAAGGCAGCGAGTAGCGAAAGCCCGGCCCGCGAGGCTAGCTTCTTTCCTATAGCCCCCTACTCCATATCGCGGGCAAGCCCCCAAGCATCTTATTAGTTATTTTTTTACATCAAAGGGTGTTATTTTTATGAATATGCTCTTATTTCAGCATAAATTATGCTTATACTTGTTAGTAAGGTGACCAGCCTGATTTTTTAATATATCACAAACTAGGAACGTGATCGCATATGTTTGCCGCCCCCTTCCCCCATTATAGACAGCTTGACCAAATGGACTGTGGCCCTACCTGTCTACGCATTGTGGCCAAGTATTATGGAAAAAATTACCGCCTGGATTATTTAAGAGAGCTCTGTTATATTGATCGGAGTGGGGTATCTATGTATACCTTGAGTCACGTGGCCGAAAAAATTGGATTTAGGACTCGTGCGACCCAATCTACATTCGAGAAACTAGCCAAGGATGCCCCCCTACCCCTGATTGCTCTATGGAAAAAAAATCATTTCATAGTTGTATACAAAATCAAAAACGACAAGGTCTATGTATCCGACCCGGAATCGAGCCGTACGGTATATAGTAAGGCTGAATTTATAAAGCATTGGGCTAGCTTTAATAAAGATGGCAAACCCATTGGGCTTTTCCTACTTTTAGACCCCCGGCCCGAATTTCATAAAAACACCGATGTCTCCCAACAATCGGAGAATCAATTGGGCTTTTTGGCCGATTATCTTCGCCCTTACCGTGCGCAACTTTTGCAATTGGTTATTGGGGTATTAGTGGGGAGTTTGATTTCTCTTACCCTGCCCTTTTTAACCCAAAGTTTGGTTGATTTAGGGATCAATTACGATGATCCGGATTTTATCTATGTCATCTTAATGGCGCAATTGATGATGTTTACGGGGCGCACGGCCATACAGATTATTCGGGCCCGTGTCTTATTGCATATCACCAACCGGGTCAACATCGCCATCGTATCCGACTTTCTGATCAAGTTGATGAGCCTTCCCCTTTCTTATTTTGAACGCAAGAATACGGGCGACCTCCTTCAAAGAATACGCGACCACAAACGCATAGAGGACTTTCTTACTTCTACTTCGATAGAAGTTTTGTTTTCAATTTTCAGCTTTATGGTCTTTGGTTTGGTTTTGTGGCTCTACAGCTTTGTAATTTTTTCAATTTTCCTAGCGGGGACTTTGCTTTACATTTTCTGGATTCTCCTCTTTATGAAAAAGCGGCGAGATCTCGATTTTAGGAAGTTTAAGCAACAAGCTGAAAATCAAAATAGTGAGATTGAGCTTATCCGGGGCATGCAAGAGATTAAACTCCAAAACTGTGAAAAACAGAAACGCTGGGAGTGGGAAAATATCCAGGCGCAACTGCATAAAATTAACATCAAAAGCCTGGCGCTCGCTCAAATGCAAGGGGCTGGCGCTACGTTTATCAATGAGGTAAAAAATATTTTGATTACTTTCTGGGCCGCCCACGAGGTGATTCAAGGAAACATGACCCTAGGGATGATGTTATCGGTCAGTTATATTACCGGGCAACTCAATGCCCCAGTTTTACAATTTCTCCTCTTTACCCAACAGTGGCAAGATGCTAAAATAAGCCTGGAGCGCTTGGCCGAGATTCACAATCTTCAGCCGGAGGCCAGCTCTTATGGACACGCCAGCACCTCCAAGCTAGCTCATCAAAATATTTATTTAGACCAATTGTACTTCCGGTATGGGGACCGGGGCCGGGATTGGGTTCTAAAAAATGTTACTTGTGAGATTCCATTTGGCAAGACAACGGCCATCGTGGGGACGAGTGGTAGTGGAAAAACAACCTTGCTCAAGCTGCTTTTGATGTTTTATGATCCCGAACAAGGATACATTCATTTGGGAAAAACGCCCTATCCGGTTATCAACAAAAGACAATGGCGGAGCCGTTGTGGGATTGTCATGCAAGATGGCTATATGTTTTCGGATAGTATATTAAGGAATATTGTCTTGGGTGAAGACTATGTAGACCAAAACCGCCTCATGAAAGCCGTTGAGATAGCCAATATCCGAGATTTTATAGAGTCCTTGCCGCATAATTATCAGACCAAAATTGGTGGAGAAGGTGTAGGCATGAGTGAAGGGCAAAAGCAAAGGATCTTGATTGCCCGAGCCGTGTACAAGTCGCCCGAATATTTATTTTTTGACGAAGCTACCTCGGCCTTGGATGCCAATAATGAAACGGCAATCACCCAGCATTTGGATCTTTTTCTTAAGGGTAAAACGGCTGTCATCATTGCTCACCGCCTCAGTACGGTTAAAAATGCCGATCAAATCTTGGTCATAGATCAAGGAGAAATTAAAGAAAGGGGTACGCACAAAGACTTGGTAGCAGCCCGCTCTTTATATTACGAGTTGGTCAAAAATCAGTTAGAACTCGGAAATTAAGACTATGGCCAAGAACCATTCTAAGAATAAGTCGCAATTTATTGATCTTAGCCTGCGCAGTGAAGAAGTAGCCGAACTTATGGGCCGCGTCCCCCATTGGATGCTCCGTTGGGGCAATACCATCTTTTTATTGGTCTTCATTCTTTTTGTATTGGTGAGTTATTGGGTACAATATCCGGAGATCATACGCTCCTCTGTCATTTTATCTACCGAAAACCTTCCGGTGCCTCTCAGTGCCCAACGCCCAGGCCGTATTAAAGAGCTTCTAGTCTCCGACCAAGCCATGGTGAAAGCCGGGGAGATTCTATTGATCTTGGAAAACCCGGCCCAGGAAGAGGAAATACAATCATTACAGGAGCAGTATAAAGCTTTTTCTCAGCAAGAGGGTATGCAAATAGCCGCCCGTACTTGGCAAGAATCTCCTTTATTATTCAATTTGGGGGATGTCCAAAATTCGTATTCCAATTTTCGCAAGGCACTTTCTGAATATCAAGATTTTTATCAACAAGACTACCAGCAAGCCGAAATCCGACGGTTAAACAATTTGATCAATAGTCAGTCTCAACTCATCGAGGTCTCCAAAAAATCTGTACGCCTTTCTAATGATCAATTGCGCTTAGCTAGGGAACAGCATCTCCGGGATTCCAAACTGTATCAACAAAAAGTAATCTCACAACTAAGTTTTCAAGAAAGTCAAAGGGCCTATTTACAGGCACAATCCAATCACGAAACAATCCGGGCCAATCAAATCCAGTCCATTCAACAGAAACAGACACTCGAGCGGGAGGTGCAAATTTTGGAGGAAAGCTACCAAAGAGAACAGCAGAGCCTGGTACAAAATATCAAACAAAAAGAGCAGGACCTATTGTTGGCGATCAATCGTTGGGAACAGGATTACTTAATCCGTTCGCCCATTGATGGCTTTATTGCATTAAGCCAAGAGCTCAGGCCCCGTCAATTTGTAGAACAGGGGGAAACTATTCTTCAGGTTTTGCCTCAAGGTGGGGCTATTATTGCCCGAACTGAGATACAAGCAGACCGTTCGGGTAAAGTCAAAAAAGGACAGCTGACCCGTATCCGCCTGGCCGATTACCCTTACCGTGAATACGGCACTTTAGGGGGAAAGGTGATATACAAGTCCAAAATAGCCCGCAATGGTAAATATCAAGTACGCATTGCCCTCCCAAGCGAGTTAAAGACCAATTATGGTAAGATTTTGGAATTTCGGCAAGAAATGCCTGGAGAAGCCCATATCCTTACTCAAAAGCTAAGGCTTATCCAAAGAATTTATTACCAATTTAAGTATCTCTTCAGCCGGGAGCCTTAGGGGATTAAGCTCTATAAACATTTTCTAAGCACGCTGCTACTTTTTTGAGGGGGCTTACCCGCGCCAGGGTTTTGGGCTGCTACGTGAAGGCGAGGTTCCGCGCGGGTCGGGCTGGCCTGCCGAGCCTCCAACCGCACTCCCCATTTCGGTCTCGGCCCATCCGGGCGGCCATCCCTAAGCCAAAACAGGTGACAGGGTATTATTTCTTCTCGGAAAAGTAAGTATTCTCTATATTCTTCTCAGGAGGCATCAAAAAAAAATCCGGGCTATAAACTAACCCGGAACGGTATTAAATTTTGGCTTCCGTCAAATTTGGAAAATAGCTAATGCCAAGACTAGCGGATTAGGTCATCCATTGTAGGACCAGCCTTACCACCTTTAATTTGCTTTTGAGCTTCTTCGTTTAACTCTTCAAAAGCATCAAAAGAATTGTTTTTTACTTCTTGTGCAGAATTTAGTTGCACATCTTCGCCGTTGTGTTTTTTGATTTTATTGAACATAGTTGTAAATGTTTTAAATGTATTAATTGTACATAACAAAGTAAGAAAAAATTAATCATTTATCCAAGTAAAAGAGACACTTTAAATTTATTTATTGTTAATCATGTTTACAAATTGCTACCAACTACGCATATTTAATTTAAACGTAAGAAATCACCATCTATGGATAGAAGCATCCCCCGCTTACATTAGGCATATTCTACAGGTTATTTGTCTAACGATTTTGTTTGTTCAACTTTTCATTTTAAATGTAAAACTCCTATTTTTTTTATCACTAAATAAATATTAGGGATAATAAAATACTTTTTTTGATAAGTTAGCGCTTAGGATGGAGGAAAGATTTAACTAATTATAGTTATTATAGTGGGTTTATTATTTATCAATTTAATAAAAAAAATTTATAAATGAAATAATCCTCCCCGCTTGTTACAATGTTGTATTTTGAGATAATTTGTAAAAATCGAGAGGCGTATGCAGGTGCACTAAGCAACTAAGGAAGGTTTTAAAAAGAAAAACCCAAGCACTTCGCTAAGCGCTTGGGTTTTGCATGAGAACTAATTTTAGCAAATTAATTTATCTTCAAACGAATTGTATGATATTTCTCTCCCGACTTTATTTTTATCAAGTACAAGCCTGAAGGCAAGGAGTATACAGGGATCTGGGTCACCCCAGCACCTAACTCTTTTAACCACATCTGCTCGTTGTACAAGTTGTACATTTCCACTTGATAAAGGGCTCCTCCAGTATGCTCAGGTAGCTCCAAATTAAAGACATCTCCCGTCGGGTTCGGATAGACTTTATATAAAGTTTGTGCGCTTACCGTTTCTTGAGTGGCTGAAAGCAACTCCCCTTCACCTTGGCTTACTTGCTGTACATTTGGGATGTCTGGGTTCAGGATATTATCCAAGGCCCAGTAGTAGTATACGTCCTCTTCATTCAAGGCCCGGTCAAAAAATTTCACGTCATCCAGTAGGCCGTCAAAATTGTTTTTCTGATATACCCCACCCCAAGAACCAATCCTTACATTTTCGGAAGTTAATTTTGTCAGGGCCGGGGCTTGACCGATGGCCACCAACTCACCGTTTACGAAGAGCTTCACATAGCGGTTGGCATCAACACTAACCGCGACAAATTGCCATTCGCTGTAATTGATCTCGCCCCCAGATAAAATAAAGTTATTTCCGTCTACTTCATAATCAAACACTAGTTTGCCATTATGAATCGTTAATCCATACTGCTTATCACTATAATTTGACAGTTTGGTAAAGATTCCCCATCGATTATTGATCTCATCTGGGCGAATCCAAGCACTGATACTAAAATTATTATTCTGGTTAAGACTAGGCGAATTCGGCACCTCAATGTAGCTACCATTATTACCTCCATTGAAGTCAAAGGCAAATTCACCTTCCACAGCATTTCTTAGAAAACTAGAATGCCTACGAATCACTCCGTGATTGCTACCCACGGCATCTTGCGCGTCATTATTTAGCTGCCAATTGCTAATAGGACTAGGAATACGATCCGCATCTTGAATAACCGGATACAAGTGGGTTATCGGTATAACTTCCTGCGGAAGGTTGGCATTCTCCCACAAAAGATAAGCCCGGGCCGGTCCTACATCCTCAAACATTTCCATTTTGATAGGAATACGTTGTCCTTCCTTTAGATACAATTGAGTAGTTTGGAATGTGGGGGCAGGTATTTCCCAATAGTCAATCATTAGCTCACCATCTAGCCAAAGTCTAACCCCATTATCGGTATTGCTTGTAAAGGTATATAAGCCTTCATTTTTGGCCCGGAGTTCACCTTCCCAGCGCACTGAAAAATTATTTTTATAAATAGTAGAGTGAGGAGACCCTAATTGCCAGTTGAAATTAATCGCCGGATCAATACGTGTCAATGCAGGCTCAATAAAGTCCTTGTCGTGAAAATAATTGGCAATCAAACCAGTACCGCTAGCTGCCCCAATTGCTTGGACACAGTTGTCAGATTGTCCGTCTTTTTCCCAGATTTTCACATTGCGAAAGTAAGATTCGGCATTCGGGCTACCCTGGGCCGTAAAGACAATAAATGGATAATACCCTCCGGCATAATCCCCTAATGGAATTTCAAAATATTGGTAATTCCCATCACCACTGTAGTTTTTATAATCTTGTATTCCTCTTGCTTCGGTTCCAAATATCTGTAATAAACGATAATCATCATCCCCTTCTCGTATATTTAAATCCCGAGCTAAGGCTATTGCGTGATATGAACCTTGTACCGAGCTTTTAAACTCAAAACTAATATGCGTATTAGGCCCTACTTGTACGGGTAAGGAGATTGCTTTGGAGGCATAGGCCGAAACCCTCAGCGTAGCCCCGTGATCTTCGCTAATGGCCTGCCCTCGGTCATTATCGCTATACACCGGTTGAGGAGTAAAGCTTTCAAAATTGATGGCTTGACAGTCAACGTTGACTATATCGGTATTGCCTTCTGGTACGGGGCGAATATTTTCAAAGTACAACACGTGATCGTTAAAGTCCCCATTCCCCGTAAATCCAGCATCTTCACAAACGATATATGCATTGGGTATGAGTTTTCCATCCCGATCAAAGGCTTTAAACACTTTTACTTTTAGGTTTTCTGAAATTCCTGTATTCGGATTTATTGTAGGAGTACCCCGGGTGGTTATCCCCGCAATATGAATTAAAAACTTACCCGGAACCACATCTCTCACGTGACCACTCACCTGGCTGTTATCCCCACGCAATAGAGGATAAACCGATTGGGTTTGTCCCTTACCATCTATCCATTTTTCATATTTGAAATTAAACCCTCCCACCTTATTATCATCATCATCTACCAAATCCATTCTTGGGCTACTTGGAGCGGCTTGCGGCATCATCAACATGGCTTTGACTGGCTTATTGGGATCTGCCTGTTCCCAATACTCAGAGGCCACAATGTCTCCAAATTCACCTGATTCAATTTGAGCTGGGGTAGGAAAATCCCTGATCATCGGAGATTGAATATTTGAGGTAAATCCAAATAATCGGGTAATTTGTAAAGGACTCAGTTCATTCCCTCCTTCTGGGGCAACTTGAAAAGCCCCTGATAAGTAAATTTCACCCAGGTCGGTATTCGCATCTAAATAAAGGCTCTCTCTAAATACTTCTTGATGCTCATCTACGGCAATAAACTTAACCAGTAAGTCATAGTAAGTGCCAGGTTCAATAATTAGGGGCAAATTACTATTTTCATTATTAGGAAGAGTAAAGCGTTCATCATGACTAATCACAAACTCCTGAATAACCAGTGGAGCTTTGCCCTGATTATGAATCCGGATGGTCTCCTCATCGTCCATACGGTATTCTAGGCTTCCTTTAAATGGATTTTCTAAGCGAGAAAATACAAAGAAATCATTTGCTGGAAACCCTTCATCTGTTCCTGGGTACTTATTTAAATTTTCCGTAAGTGTTTTTACTTTGAGCGGGCGTGCATTGCGAATCAATACGACCAAATCCTGAAAATCTGCTACATCTTTTCCTGTCTCAAAAGCAACGATATATTCATCAGGTTTATTGGGGATTGGATAAGCCCGCATTTGATGGGGATAAGCGCCTTCAAAAGTATTCAGATTATCTTGGCTATATACTAGTAAATCATTTAATCCTGGCCACCTAGTAAAGATTCCGAATTCTTTATTGCTCGGAAGGAACTCTAAACTCCCTTCTGGTATGATTCCGATCGAGTTATTTTGAGTGGATTTCACATCAAACAATTCTTGTGATTCTCCACCAACCTGCGAATCATACCAACCGAAACTAACTAAATCATCAGTGGTAACAGCAGAGCCAAATGCACCTAACACCTCCACATACACGGGGTTTGTCTCATCTACATGCTCAAATAATTGGGCTACCGCTTCTCCTCCATGGATTAGCGTTCTTTGAATCGATGGGTTAGAGTTAAATACCGCATCGCTTGGTTGGTCATCTCCTACATAGATGACGCTTTTACCGGCATAGATATCCGTCAGCCACTGTAAGGAAGGAGCACTGTTTGCCGATAGCCCCGCTATATTGGCAATTTGAGTGGGAAGCCCAGTAACATCGGCTTGTAATTGGACATTCAAGGGGCCTTCAGAATTGGGAGAAAACCTAACGCGTACATTCACCGACTCACCCACCTCTAAATTAGCAATGAAGGTCCTGGAAACACTAAAATGTTCTGCATCAGGTCCCGTGAGAGAGATATTAATTTTGTTCAGATCAATGGTACCATTGTTTACGACTTGAATATCCGCCTCGGCCAATCCACCAACATTGCTATTAAACACTATTTCAGATTTGTCTAAACTCATAGAAGCTAGCTCTAAAGCTGGCTTGAGTAAAATAATCTGTTCACGATTAAAATCTGAAACATACAAATAACCATTTTGCGTATTTTCTACTAAATCCAGGGGATCTATAAAGTCTGAAAACCCAGGGATGCCAACTTTTGTAGTCCTAATATCACCGTTGGGCCCATCTGGCACTAGCGCGATAATATCACTCCCCCCGCTGTAACGACAAACCAAAATGGCTCCTTTTAAATATCCCCCATTTGCCTCACTCTGATACTCTATCACGCCATTAGGTGATTTGTTAAAATCAAAGTCATAGGCAAACCCACGGAAGTTAGGATCAGGAATAATATTTTCCGGGTAATTTTCGGTATCCACCGAACCACGATTTAGTACATATTCCCCTCTTAGTGGATTGGGATGGCCATAATAGCCCACCGAACGGGTCGGATCTATACGTACCAACCAGTCTCTCTGACTTTCGTTAGGACCGATTGCAGGTATGTTTTGTCCACTGTAGCTTGTACCATCTGGACGATAGGTACCTTGCACAGAACCAGGGCTTCGGCTACCACCCGCAGTACCATTTACGGGAATGTATAGTTGGCCATTGCTGTGCCAGGTAAGGTCATAAGCATTCCGAATACCACTCCCGAAGATTGTCAGGGGAGCATCTACGTAGTATGGGTTATACGTACCATCCGAAAAAGTAGGAGATTGGGTATCCACTTGGTTTAATACCGTCAAGTCCATGGTTGTTCGTACATCCAAGGGAAGTTGTGAGGGTAGTTTGTTCATATCCAATCGTAAACAAGCGGCCGAGAGTAAGCGCTCCGGCCGAAAACCCCAAGCTCCATCTTCAAAACCACCGGCACTATTACTCCCCTGCACAAAATAAAGCACATTAGGCTCACTAGGGTTAAAGCCCATGCTATTGGTCATGTGGTCGCGGATAGAGCGTGGCAAGTTGGTTACAATCAATTCTTCATTTTCCAAATTAGGGCCAGAAAGCCGTGAAATTTTTCCATCCCAGGATGGGGCTCCTTTTTCAGTAATAAAACCACCCGTAACGTGGCTAATATAGGCCACCGGGTTCTCAGCGGAGCTATTCGGATCAAAGACTAATCCTACGGCACTTCTTTCTCCATAGCTAGTTTGCCAAGAATTAAGTTGTACTTCATTGGCTAAGGTACCGTCAGGATTTACGGTCCATCGATGTATTTCTGCATTAAGGGTTAAGCCATATAAATGTCCGTCTGGCCCAAAAGCTAGAGTTGTGTAGCGTCCATTGGTTACTACCGCCCCCGCATTAATAAAGGCAACCTGGTCCAAATCACTACTAGTGCCCACCTCTAAGTCTCCGGTAGTAAATACACTACTATAAGTCAATAAGGTGCTATTAGTCAAGTCTTTTACCCCATTCACCACAAACCGATAGGTGGTATTGGGCTTTAAGTCCTGGGAAGGTGATAAATTGATGGCATCCCCTCCCCCAGTTCCATTGACTGAGGCAGGCACTTCAACATCTCCCAAATGACTGGTCTCATACAGTTTTACTGTAGAGTTATTAATGGTCAGGTTATTCAAACTCGTAACCCCTAAAACACTCGTGTTGGGTAAATGAAGGAAGTTTGCTGATATATTGGTACCCACCCCAACCTCTATATTTCCATCATTTGGTAAGGAAGATAAGACCGCAGGAGCCCTTACCCCATCAACAGACTGGATAATGATCATATGTAACTTGGTGTTGAGACCTCCAATGCCGTCCAAGGTCAATATCCCGTCGTTAACATTTACTAATGATACGGCATTCTTTACACCCGCCCTGTCACCTGGAATAAAAGTAACTACATTACTTCCTTCCAAATTAATGAGGTGACGCGTGCCCGGTACAACTTCGGTTATCGCATCTCCCACCTGCACCAGAACTTCATAGGTTCCATTGGGTATCTCAATTTCCCAACTGCCATCCACTAAGCCGTCCCCTTGTATATCCATGGCCATGTAGCTATCCCGCACCACATCCTTTCCATATGAATTGAGTCTATTATCTCCGTTGGTGACCAAAGACTTAGGCGCTTTGCTAACCGGGTCTACCCAACCATATTGTAAATTTCCGCCTCTATTCCCAAATGCTAAGCCAAAATCCTGAATCCATCCCTGCGGAGCTGCGGTATTGATGTCTGAAAAATTAATTTTATAACTAATGGAAGGTGGATTACTGACTTCCACATAGTCAAAGTTTCCTCCCCCAAATTCTCGAGTGACCAGTTTAATTTTGTTAATACCCACAGGCAATTGAAAATCATAATCAATGGTGCCCCAAGAAGTCCAGTTACCAGTATTAGGAAAGCTGGCATTTTCATAGGTCAATACATCATTGACAAAAATATCCATCGGACGGTCATCCCCCCACCCTAACTGGTAGAAAAAAGTAAGAATGTGCCGCCCCGTATTTTCTGCCCGAATTTCCCATTCAATGAATTCACCGGCCCTGATATTAAAATCTACATAGCCTGTACCGCTAGACCCCCGGCCTGCAGCAAGTCCGGCCCCATCAATAGTAGCCTCCTCAGCCTCGTAAATATTGATTTGAGCCCAAACGTTGTTTTGTAAAATCCCAAACAAGAGTAGGATTACAATCAAAAATGATTTAAAGTCTCTGGTGGTTGTCATGATACTGTTTTTTGCATACAATTTTTATTTCCTCTATGGTGTCAATCATCAATCGATATAGCTAAAATCTAATGAGCACTAGCTATGCCAATTAATTTCCAAAAAAAGGAATGCTCATGAAAAATACTTGCAATAAATAATGTAGAAGGAAAATGAATGCGTGAAATAATACAGCTCTAATGATTGAATTAGACAACGACTGGTTGTTATTTTTTCAAATGCTAACCGCCATCTATGAATTGTCTGCTCCCTTTAAGAACAGAAAATCAAGCTAATACGAACAATGCACGCTATGTAGAACGGTTGAAGGTAGTTGTTAAGCTTACAGGTTAATCTTAACAAGCTATAGTAGTACCTTTGATCATATACAATAAAATCGACCCATAAATTACGTATGCAATATAAGTTTTTTTTTAGGTAAAATAAACAAGAAAACAGGCATTAGTTTTCAAAATGATTACCTGATTTCCAAAAAAAACACACAAATTCCCAACTTTAAGCGTTTTTATCCGTAGTTCTAAGGTTTTCATAAAACTTTTAGCCTAAAACTGCCTAACTAAGTTTATTAGTTTTTATTTAAAAAATACAGGTAGAAACGACATATACGCCCAAACACCCACGAAAACAAGCGTGTACTATTTTACCGTAAAATCTCAATTTTATACAAATTTTACCCGAATGGCTACTTGGGTATTTATTACTCAAGGCAACTCACCCAACAAATAGCTTGTACAGAGCCTGTATAAAAGTACCAGAAGTATCTTTTCCTATTGCGCATATAATCATACTCCCTACACTAGGGGTATGTACACTCAACTCATTAGGGCAAATCCACTTTCCTTTCTAATTTTAACCTATCTACATACGTCTACCAAGCATTTATGATGGTTTCCTGGATTTTTCTACAAGTAGATCTCTTTTTTTGCCAGAAAGCGCAAGTTCTTCGTATACTTCTCGTCAAATCTTAAAACCAAACCGGAACTTTTGGAAGACGCATTGCTTGTCAAACAACTTATTGAAGGCAAACCCCTGGCATTTAAGCAATTGGTAGACACCTACCAAAATATTGTCTATAATACTTGCTTAAGTTTTGTACACCAGGTCCAAGATGCCGAAGATTTGGCCCAGGAAACATTTTTGGAAGTATATCAGTCTATCAAGACTTTTCGGAAAGATTCCCAACTCTCAACCTGGATTTATCGGATTGCGGTAAACAAGTGTTTGGATTTTATAAGGAAGCAAAAAAGAAAAAAACGCTCGGGTTTTTTGCATTCGCTCAGTGGTTTAAGTCCGGGGCTAGAAGCAGGATTTCTAGCCCATAAAAATCATCCCGGAGTCGGTTTGGAAAATAAAGAAAGGGCCCAAATTTTATTCAATGCAATAGATCAATTGCCCGATGCACAAAAAACAGCTTTTACCTTGCATAAACTAGAAGGCCTCCCTTATGAGGAAATTGCCAAAATCATGAAAAAAAGCCTTTCCTCCGTAGAGTCTCTTATGCACCGGGCCCGTAAAAATTTGCAAAAATTATTAGGGAATTATTATAAACAACTCAATACTTAATCTTCTCATTTCAAATAACAACACTTAGCAATCATCCCTGTAAAGAATTGTTATACTTATTATACTATATGAAAAAACTACTACCATGAAAAAGCCTCAACGTATTCAAAGAGAAATTGAAAAAACGCTTGAAATAGCCGATAAAATCCAAGCCCAGGAGGCACCAACTTATTTGTACGCTCGAATCGCTCGAAAATTGGAGGGCCAGGCCACTCACCCAGACACCTTTGTATGGAATCCCCCCTGGCGCTGGGCTTTAGCTGGTTTAGGAATATTACTCCTCTTGAATATTGGAAGCATTGCCCGGGAATGGGTCCAATACGGAGACCAAAATTATGAAGTCTTGGCCAAGCGTTATTACGGTGAGCCCAACTCTGTGTATGAAAATATAGATAAATAATATGAGTCCCCTCAACAAGACAAAAGTATACCGCTGGATTATTGGGGCCTTGATCCTATTCAATCTCCTCAGCCTTTTAGCTCATTGGTTGCCCCATCGCCCCCCTCCTCCTATACCTCCTGCCAAGTTTATGGCCAAGATCTTAGATTTTGATCAGGAACAAAGGAAGACCCTCGAGCAAATGAACTTCAAACATCAAAAGGAAGTGTATAGCTACTTAGATAAAATGCATACCCTAAAAGACTCCTTATTAAGGGGCACCAGTAAAAATCAAATTTCTGATGAAACTGCCCAAAAGCTCATCGATCAGATTGCTCAAGTCCAGGCCCAACTAGAAAAAAGTACATTTTTGCACTTAAAAGGACTTAGGGCTCTTTGCCGGGATAAACAAATTGATAAGTTTGACCGAATGATCCAGAGAATCTTAAAACATAAATTACCCCCAAGACCCAGGGGGTTTCCTCCTCCCATATAGATTTGCCTTGCTCCAATCACTGTACCATTTCCTATTTATGTATTCTGCTAAAGGGGCTTCCCCGCGCACATATTTTTTGCCCTAAAAATAATATCCTGCCGGCGCGGGTCGGGCTGTCACTACTCGCTGCCTTTCCGCGCGAGGCCCACACGAGCTCAAACAGGCCGTTCCATCCCTAAGCCATTGTCAGAGCCCCCTGATCAAACTCCAGCCAATCCTAACTTAGGTTTTACAATGTACAAAAGGTATAAAAAGGCGCTATATTTCCCAATCTCTCCGGCTCTTCTCATATTCAAAGCCCAAAATCCCTAAAAAATAAGTAGTATTAGCTTTCGGTAATTATTCATTCATTTTATTTCTCTTCTCAAGTCCATGAAGCGCAGAAACTTTCTTCGTAATTCTACTATGGGAGGGCTAGCCCTTAGTACGATTCCCCTGAGCCAATGTCAGGGACCACAAAACCCGGCCTCCGGTACAGATCAAGCTACACAAGAACCCGCGCCGGAGGATTTTCCATTACTAGAAGTATCTATTAATGAGCTTCAACAAAAAATGGAATCCGGAGAATTAAGTGCCCTTCAAATTACAGAAATGTACCTCAACCGGATTGAGCAGCTTGATCAAAACGGCCCTAAAGTCAATTCTATCATGGAGTTAAACCCAGATGCCCAGGCCATAGCCCAACAAATAGACCAAGAAAGGGCCGATGGTAAGGTACGGGGCCCTATGCATGGCATTCCGGTCATCATCAAGGATAATATTGATACCGGAGATAAAATGCTCACCACAGCCGGATCTATTGCCCTTATGGATAATAAAGCCACCGAAGATGCCTTCATTGTCAAGAGACTCCGAGAATCGGGCGCTGTCTTATTGGGTAAAGCAAACCTATCCGAATGGGCCAATTTTCGTTCTTCTCGATCTTCTAGCGGTTGGAGTAGCCGTGGGGGGCAAACCCATAACCCCTATGTATTAGATCGTAGCCCCTGTGGCTCAAGTTCTGGTTCAGGAGCGGCGGTATCGGCCAACTTTTGCGCAATAGCCATTGGCACAGAAACCAATGGGTCCATTGTATGCCCCTCAAGTATTAATGGTGTCGTAGGACTCAAACCCACAGTTGGTTTATGGAGCCGAACGGGTATAATTCCCATTTCCGAATCTCAGGATACAGCAGGCCCCATGGGACGCTCCGTGATGGATGTAGCCATTTTACTGGGTGCTTGCACCGGTATGGACCCAGAAGATCCCAAGACTAATTTAGAAAAAGACCAGACATTTAAGGATTACACAGAATTTCTGGCCTATAATGAAGAGGCATTACAAGGCACTCGGGTGGGCCTGCCCAGAAGCTTTATGGGTTTTCACGAGCTCGTAGATGCCCGCATGGAAGAAGCCGTTGATCTTATAAAACAAGCCGGTTGTGAGGTACTCGAGTTTGATGATGTTATTGAAAATATACGGGAGTTATATTCGCTAAGCTCACTTGTACTACAATATGAGTTTAAAGCTGGATTAAAAACATACTTTTCTCGCGATTCTTATCAGGGCAAACCCAAGTCCCTGGCCGATATTATTGCTTTTAATCAAGAAAATGCCGAACAAGCCATGCCATACTTTCTTCAGGAACGTATGCTACAATCCGAAAAAAGAGGGGAACTGAGTGATACAGAATATGTAAATGCCAAAAAAGTATTACAAAAACGCTCTCGGGAAGGGATAGAGAACACCCTAAGATCTAAGAAATGTGCTGCCTTTATTTCCCCAACTGGAGGACCGGCTTGGCCTATTGATGTGGTTAATGGCGACCACTTTGGAGGAGGAAGTTCTTCCCCAGCGGCTTGGTCGGGATTTCCAAGTCTAACGGTTCCCAATGGTTATATCCATGGGCTGCCCGTAGGACTCTCGTTTACGGGGCTCCCTTTTGCCGAATTTGTACTTCTAAAGCTCGGTCATGCCTATGAATTGGTGAGTAAACACCGCAAACCACCCCAGTTTTTGCCTACATTACCCTACTAAAAGGGTAAACCTGCCCTACAAGATCCAGATAAGCTTTCTTGTCGGGCAGGTTTCTTACTTATGTGTGTACAAGGCATTAGCTTTTTTGCCTCATAAAATTTTTCATTTCTCTAATCAGGATATTAAACCAGGACTCCAAAAGCCAAAAAGCTTTACGTACATAAGTAACTTGTCGTACACTAGGTAAGATATTCAAGGGTTAAAAATTCAAGGATTTGTTCTGGGTTTTTGAGTAGAACTATGACCTACTAAAAATTTCCAATTACCTGCCTCACGAATCAATACAATACTAAAAGCTCCCTCCATCTCGAGACTTAGGCCATTTTTCATTCGTACACTTTGCGTATACTCGGCATATAACAAGGCAGTCTCCCCTCCCAATACATCTACTTTAGATTTGGATACTTGCAGATCTATGCGCTCTAACGAAGGTAAAAAATGACTAAGCGATGCAATGAGTGCTTCTGGCGAAGGATATTGAATCTGACCATCTTCTACCCAATAAAACCGAGCATCGTCCGAGAAAAAGCGGTCTAAATTGCTTAGATTTTGCTCTTTTAATTGAGTAATGTATTGATCAAATACTTCTTGAACGGCAACCTTGGTACTATCGGCATCTGTAAGCACCTCTTGGGGCGGAGAGGGACAAGCCCAAATTCCTAAGATTGCGATAAACATGAGGCATTTCATTTTCATGGGATTGGTTATTTAGGAGGGTCAATCAGGAAGAGGATGGTGCCCCTGGATCAATGGGCAGTCAAATTAGGGCCCGACCTAAGTCTATGGGGACTAGTCTTGGGAACTCTCTCAATACACTTTCGGGCTTCCAGGTCTAGTTTTACGCTTACAATATACCAAAGGACTTTCCCATCAAATGTGGTACTTAGTTCATCAACAGCCCGATCAGAAAGTTCTTCAAAAGATATATCTCCTTCACTTGCAATTGTTTTCAGGATATAATCCTGAATTACTTCGTAAAGGCGCATGAGAATATTCACTCCGGCTTTTCCAACTGGGTGCAAGGTCATGATTTTTTCCTCGTTTGCTTTCATGAGTAAGAGCGTTTAGGGTACTTGGCTGCATTTCTTCTGGGTAGTAGCCTTGTCTGAATATAATTATGTTTTCTTAAAATAAAAATATGAAAGCTAGTTTAGGAAGCTTAGCGGGACCCATAAACCTTACAATTTTTATAGAAGAAGTATGTTAGGCTTCCTTTGGCAGGCCATTATAGTATACCCTAGGGCTTTTCTACATCAAGTTCCTTAACTAAGTAAACAAGAAAAATTACTATCGTTTCTGCCATTATTTTATTGATTGTATGTGCATTTTTGTTTTAAGGCTTAGGGATGGAACGGCATGTTTGAGCTCGTGAGGGGATGTGGGGAAAGGCAGCGAGTAGTGAGAGCCCGACCCCGCGGCCCCAAAATGTTTTATGCTAAGCCCCCATGATAACCGCGGGGGAAGCCCCAGATTGTTTTATTTAAATTTAAGGCTATACACCATGTATACAATACACTTTTTGTGCAAACCGGGAGAATATGACGCCGAATTTCGTCGCTTAAATGCCCTTATCGAAGCTGCCGCCGAATTGCAGCCTGGTTATCGTGGATCTGAATCGTGGTACTCCAAATCGGGGGAGGAAGTGAATGCCATATATTATTGGGACAACTTGGAATCATTAAATACATTTGCCCTAGGTACTTCGAAGCTAAAAAGCAATATAAAAAATGGTATGAGGGCTACCATGTATATATAAGTGAGGTCATAAAAAGTTATGGCGACGGCAGTATGGAACGATTCAAATAAAAAAAAACCCATCGGCAATGCCAACAGGTTTTTATGCATAGAAATTGACAAACACGAATTAATTTCTACCTTCTTTATTTCTTTTGAATTTGGATGCGATGGGTCCGCGTTTGTAAGGCATACGTGCCCAAGGGTAGGGACCGCATATCAAATTGCCAGTGCCCTTCTTCAAGTTCTCGCCAGATCAACTTACCGGTTACTTCTTGCCCCTGCGTTGAAAATACTCTTAATGTTGATAGCTCTTCTGGACTAGATTGGATATGAACGACATCTTGGCTAGGATTGGGGTATACACTCACGTCTAAACTGGCTAGCTCTAATGATGCGATAACAATATTGCTATAAGCAAAGGTATCATCCAAATCTACGGCCTTCAAGCGATAATAATTTACCCCGCTATACGGTTGTAGGTCTAAGTATTGGTAAGCCCGAGGGAAATTTAGATCCTGCACGGGTTGCTTTACGTGTAGCTGTTCCCAGGCTTGACCATCCGGGGAGCGTTCTACTTCATAGTGACTAAAATTGATTTCCTGAGCAGAAGACCAAGTAAGTGCTACTTTGCTTTTTTCCACTACTTGGGCATCAAAAGCCAGTAACTCGATAGGCAGTGGGGTACTTACGGAGTTGACACTACCCAAAGTGAAGTAAAACCCACTGCTAGCTTCAAAGTCAAAATCAAATTCAACCAAGTTGGTGGTGTTGTCAAAAACGGTAGGCGTTACAATGGTGGCTCCGCTGGTGAAATCGCCATCGGCATCCACAATTAAACGGGCGTGGAACAAGTTATTACTCCCCGGACCCGTTGGGCCTTCAATATCGCTAGCATTCATCTGAATACGTACGGCACCAACATTACCAGTCTCTTGGGCCAACCATACCCGGTCTAGACGCGATTGAATGCCGGAGGGTGAGTTGCCCAAATCGGTGCTGGAGGCTTGTTCGCCATTATGTCCCCACATAAAAAAGGAGCGGTCGCTAGTGAAGCTTCCGGAATTACTTGCATTGTCGCTGGCAATACTGTTCAAACCAATGGCCAAGATGTCGTTTGCGTGTTGGCTTTGTTTTTGGTTTAGGACGCTCACATCATCTCTACCAATACCGACTATATTATTATTGAACTGGCTGTCTTGATTGATGTCCCAGATTACCGTGCCCGTACAATCCTGGTAGTCATTGTTGAGCGTAAGTCCGTATTTGATAGCCAAATAGGATTCAATCCTTTGGATTTCGGAATTGGACAAGTTATCGTTTTGGTAGTAAATGATCTCTGCGATTTCTCCATCGTAATGGGTATTGTTACGGCTACCGTTGAAGGTAGTGGCTTCTGAACCATCCCCTACAAAACCGTAGCGGGGACTATTCCCTCGGCCGAGGTAAACGCCTGTACCATAATTATCTTGGTTAACATCCTCCTGTCCGTCTACACGTAAGCGGGTATCTATGAGAGAATCTCCCCGGTAGATAGCGACCCCTAGGTGGGCTTGATTATCATTAAGTCCCGTGATGTTTCCGTAGTTATCAGCCAGTGAACCTGAGCCAGGCATCGTGGAAAAGCCCAGGGCACCATTATCACCTCTGACATAGAAGTTAAAATTTTCACTTCGGTCAAAGTCCAGGAAGGCCCAGTTGGAATGCTCGCTACCCGTATTAAAGTCGGTTTTGAAGATGGTAAAAACAGTCAGGTTTTCTATTTCGCCACGTTGGGTATAGGAAATATTTTCTAAGGCCAAGTAATCGTCGCTCCCGTCAAAAGACAAGGAAGGGTTACCGTTAATTGCGTTGTTAACAACTGTAGGGCGGTTACTATTATTACTTTGAACCCCATTGTGGGATTGCGTAGCTTGATCTTCCCAAGTGTTTACTTGGTTGGCGTTTAAGCTTAGGCCTTCGTTCCCTTTGAGCCACATCACCATATTGGCAGTTACTCCAAAGGGTAGAGGGGCATTGGAGGCAATGGCCATATACCCATCATTCAAGTCCAGTCCATCAAAGAAAAGGGTATCACCGTTGATACTGCTTGGGGAAGCACTGGCAAATCCGGCTGAAAAATCGGCATCGGCATCATTGTATAATAAGCTATAATCGGAGGCTTGCCCAGAATTGGGTATTCCAGATCTGTTTAACAGGATGGCAACCCGGGTATTAGTAACTGTTCCCGTTTCATCTAGTCTCCACACACGGTTACTGATGTAATTAAAGCCCACGGAAGAAATGTCATAATTAGCTCCATACTGGGCATTGCTGGCCGCGATAAGTACCTCCTCGTCATTACTGAAGGCGGTAGTTTGTTCTAGGATCAAAGCGGCATTTGCCTCCGAACTGATTGACTTCCCTTGATATAGGTTTAATTGGTCATCTCTCCCAATCCCTACTATATTTTGTGAGTAGGCCGGCACAGCATCCACGTCCCAAAGCACCGTCCCTGAGAAGGCTACGTAATCATGGTTTAAGCTTAGCCCGTACTTTATACCTAAGTAAGATTCTATTTTTTGAATATCGGTATCGGTGAGTGACTGATTTTGATAGTAGATTACTTCGGCTATTTCTCCTTGGAAATATTTTTCTGCGCGGTTTCCGTTGAACACGTCGGCCTTTGAGGCATCCCCGATAAATCCGTAGCGGCTATTGCCCGTTCCTAAATACACTCCGGTTTGAAAGCGGTCTTGATTGAGGTCTAATAGCCCATCTACCCAGATACGCGTGTCGAGGGTAGCATTTCCGTCATAAGAAGCGGTGCCCAAGTGGAAGCGATTATCATTAATGCCTGTGCTATTTCCATAATTGTCTTGTACTTGGCCATTTTGGTTAGTATTCGAGTAAGCTAGGCGGCCGTCACCCCGCATATAGAAGCTAAAATATTCATTACGGTCAAAGTCTAGCAAGGATAAGTTATCATGGATACAACCTGTAAGGGCCGTTTTGAATACCGTAAATACCGTCATATCCTGTATGACACCCGAGGCATTTAGGTTTTGGTTTTGCATCGCCAAGTAACTAGTGCTCCCGTCAAAAGATACGACGGGGTTAAAATTCGCCTCGTTTGGCAGTACCGTAGGTCGGTTTGGTGCGCTGCTTTGTACTGCGTGGTTAGTCCCCAAGCCTTGATCATTCCATTGGGTAACTTCATTACCCGATAAAGTAAGCCCTTGACCAGCGTCAAACTGGATTTGGGCCTGGGGAAGAGTAGTTGTTGCGGCCCCGGTGTTACTTAAAAGTGTAAAATACCCATCATTTAAGTCTATCCCAGTGAAAATTAGGGTGTCTCCATCAATTGTTCCACTCGTAGCCAAGGTTGCCCCTGAGTTGAAGTTTCCATCGGCATCGTTGTAGGCTAGGGCATAATCTGAAGCGGAACCTGAATTAAGTAGATCCAGGTCTTCCATTAGGAATTTAAGGGTAAATCCAGATACGTTGCCGGTTTCATCGGCCCACCAGACCTTATTGCTTTGGTTACTAAAGCTACCCCCACTTGGGGTAAAACCCCGAAGGCCGTTATCCCCTAAAATGAGGAAATTTTGATCGGTATTAAAAGCCGCAGGGTGTTCTAAGACGAGGGTAGCCCCAACCTGTGAACTCATAGACTTGCGTTGATCGAGGCCCGAAATATCGTCTCGTCCTACTCCAAGGATGTTTTGGGAATAGGCCAAAGCCGTTGTATAATTCCAAATCAGGGTTTCGTTGGAAGCGAGGTAGTTGTGCTGAAGGCTTACTCCATATTTGATAGCCAGGTAGCTTTCAATTTTTTCAATATCAACACTATCTGGGGTTTGATTTTGATAGTAAATGATCTCGGCAATATCTCCCCGGTAATATCCGTCGGCCTCGTTACCCCGGTAGCCATTAAAAACGAATGCCTCTGAATTGGCACCAATAAAGCCGTAACGGGGGTCAGCCCCTCTTCCTATAAAAGTACCATTACTGGTAGCGTCAATGGATATATCGGTGCGTCCATCTAAGCGGATTTTCGTATCATATGTTTCGGCGTTTTGATAGATGGCCACTCCTAAGTGGGGCCGGCTATCATTCAACCCTCGGGTTTGTCCGTAATGATTGAAAGAAGTTGCATTATCGGCTGTATTAGAAAATCCTAGACGGCCATCATCTCCTCTTACGTAAAAGTTAAAATAATCACTTGCATCAAAGTCTAAAAACCCCCAGTTGTCACTACCATTACAACCTCTGTAATCAGATTTGTAGACCGTGAATACAACCAAGTTTTCGATTTCGCCCGCAGCGCTATAATTGATATCTTCAATAGCTAAGTAATCATCCGTTCCGTCAAAAGAGATGGACGGGTGAAAGTTGAACGATTCGGAAAGGAGAGTAGGTTGACTGGCGGAAGTAGACTGAATGCCAGAGAAAGGGTTTTCACTCTGATCTGTCCACTGGGTGACCGAATTACCTGAGGTGTTTACTCCGGTGTCGGCCCGGTACCACATAGCAAGGTTTCCGTGTACGCCAAGGGGAGGAATCACAAAGGCAGCTAAGGAAACATAGCCAGAATTTAGGTCTATCCCGGTAAAGGTAAGCGTATCTCCATTCAAAGTAGCATTGGTCTCTACACTGGCACCAGAGGTAAAATCGGCATCGGCATCATTATAAATCAAGGCATAATCACTCACTAAGCCTGTATTGGGTATACCCATTTCACTCAGCAAGAAACTGAGGGTAGTATTGGAGGTAGTCCCCGTTTCTTCCACGCGCCAAACCCGTGAACTGCGGTTATAATAGCCGGGAGGCAAATTACTGTCAATCAAACCAGCCGATCCATTTGAACCGGCAATTAAGAAGGTTTGATCCACCCCGAAGCTGCTTCCTTGATCTAGTATCAAGGCGGCATCAAAATTACTATTGATAGATTTTACTTGATCCAAACCGCTATTATCATCCCTTCCGATCCCTAAGAGGTTGGAATTATAAGCGGCGTTAGTTGTGTAATCCCAAAGTAGGCTATTATTAGAAGCCGTCAAATTGTGTTCAATGCTCAATCCGTATTTGATTGCCAGGTAGCTTTCTACTTGCTCAATATCGGCGGCACTGACGGCCACATCTTGAAAAACAATTATTTCTGCGATTTCTCCATTGTGGTAATGGTTATTTCGACTGCCATTGAAGGTTGTAGCCTCCGAGCCATCTCCTACAAAACCGTAGCGTGTGTGGTTACCGGTGCCTAACCAAACTCCATTAGCTACGCGGTCAATGGAGTAGTCTTCCCGACCGTCCACCCGTACTTTGGTATCTTGCACTTCGTTTGCGTCAAAAATAGCCACGCCTAAGTGGGGGCGGTTATCATTTAATCCATCGGTATTTCCATCATTATCAAAGGTTCGGGAACTGGTCCCGTCGTGCGTTGACCAGGAAAAGGTCATCCGGCCATTGTCACCCCGTACGTAAAAGTTGTAGTATTCGCTTCGGTCAAAATCAATGAATGACCAGTTGTCAAAACGTCCTACGTCAAAAACATCCGTTTTGAAAACGGTGAAAATCACCAAGTTTTCTACCTCATTGACATCGTTGTAGCTGATGTTTTGGACGGCTAAATAATCATCAACTCCATCCATAACAATCGTCGGGTTGAAATTGATAGACTCAGATAAGAATCCAGGCTGGCGGGTGCTTGTGTTCTGGACAGCATTGAAGGAGCTTCCTTGATCGGCCCAGGTGCTCACACCTGTGCCCTGGCTAACTCCAGCATTGGCTTTAAACCAAATCATCGGGCTAGCGGTAACGCCCCCCGGGGTTTGTGCCTGGGCCAAGGACCATCCAGGCAGGGTCAAGAGAAAGATGAGTAAAGCTTTCGCTACATTTTGAGAGAACATACTTTTAAATTTTAGTTCGTGTTTCTTGATAGTCTAGAGGGCTCAGGCATATACCAGAGTGTGTACTAGAGTCGAGAAATGATTCAAGATGAAATAGCTGATGGGTATAAGTCCAGGGACTTATGCAGGGATAGGAAAACCAACACGTGGCTTTCTTAGGCTGGGTTTATTTTGTCTTAGAGAAGAATGCTGAATTGTTATATATACATATGGGTTTTAGGCCTAAAATGTTAGTGCCATAAGAAAGCTATCCCGAGGTATGAAAGGAAAAAACAAAATAGACAGAAACTTGCGGATTTTGAGGAAAAATCAATACGCTTACAAAATGTTATCAACAAAAGCATTTTACGCTCTCAAATTCCACTTATTGTTAATAGAAGCACCCTTAATGGATAAATCACGTCATATCCTGCCATAATTCGTTAATTGTAGACGGCTTATCGTGTTCGGGTTTAGTACATATTTTGTTAGATTTACTACTTGAAATGAGAAAAAACCTGCTAAGTAGCGTCGTTCATCACAAGCAGTTTTCTGGCTTTATGATCGCGAAGGGGTATAATTTGTATTTCTACGTTCTGATTTTGCCCAAAAACTTACCTCCCATTTTGAGACTTGCAATTTTTTATGAGAATAAAACCCATTTTCAATCCAATTTCCAGCCATTGGATAGGTTTTTTTTCAAAAAAGTCTGAGAAAATTAGCCTGGGATGCAGCATAATTCCCAGACTTGCGTCTCACTAATAAGGAGATCATATAGCAAGAAATAATTCCTTATGGAAGAACAGGAGTTAATCCGTAAAGCCCAAAAAGGGAAAAGGGATGCTTTAGAAATTATATACCGGAAGCATGCTCCTCGAATGTTATCTATTTGCAGGAGGTATACTCATTCGCAAATGGAAGCAGAGGATATATTGCAGGAAGGCTTTATTAAAGTATTTACTAAGATCCATACATTCAAATCCCAGTCTCCTTTGGAGAAATGGATTGAAAGAATTATGGTAAATACCGCTTTGAGTGCTTGGCGAAAAAACAAAAAGCTTCGGGAAACCCAAAGCTTAGAGGCCGACAGCAAATATACCGAGGATCTTGCCGAGCCCGAACCTAGTGTTATACAGAATATATCCAGCCAGAAACTCTATGAGGCCATCGCCAGTTTACCGGAAAAATACCGCTATGTTTTTAACCTCTTTGCCATCGAGGGGTATTCTCATAGAGATATTGCCCAACTATTGAATATACAAGAAAGTACTTCCCGCTCACAATATACGCGGGCCCGAAAAAAATTAGTTCAAATATTAAAACCGCATAAACAAGCTATCCAATGAAAGAAGAAAGAGAGGCATTGGAAAAGGCCCTGGCTGAACGATTCCAAAAGGAAGAACTTATGCCATCGGCCGATTTTTTTGAGAACATTTATGCCGGGAGCCAACGCACACGGGCTATCCAAAGGAGTTTACGGCTTACCGCTGTAGCTGCTTCTATTGCTATTTTATTAGCTTTTTGGTTTTTTTGGGAAGCTTTTCAGTATGAGCTGCCGCAAAAAGCCGAAAAAAAGGAAGTACTCCCACAAGATAGTGTCCATCAAAACCTACCTATTTTACAGGAAGAGACGCTTAGCGCTCAAGACACCTTCTCTCAAAAAACCCCGGAGGATCCAAGCATAGAGGACACACCCAAGGCTCCGCTTAGCCCCGCTCCCCAAGCAAGTCCCCAACTTTATACGGCCATAGCCCAAGATACTTGGCACACCCTGCCTGATGGAAGCCTTATCCGGCTTAAACAAGGTAGCACGCTCAAATATAGCCGCTCCGAGCTAATGGAACGAGTGGCCCAGTTGGAAGGGGAGGCCTTTTTTGAAGTAAGAAAAGCCCAAAATGCTTTCCTAGTTCTAGGAAAAAATACCCGGATTGAAGTAGTAGGCACTGCCTTTCTGGTAAAGACCCAGGAAGAAGCTCAAGCAGACCAAGTTTGGGTAAAAGAGGGAACCGTGAAAGTGAGCCCCCGCGCAATCCCCCAAAAAGTAGAAACCCTAAAGATGGGTGAAAAAGCCAAAATTGAGCAGAAAGGTATCCTAAGGGACATCAACTCTATCAACACATTTTCTTGGGTTGAACAAGAAATCAAGTTTGAGAACAGCCCTATCCGAGAGGTTATTGGAGATTTAGAACATCATTTTGGTGTGTCCATTCGGGTGGAAAACCCTAAAGTATTAGACTGTCAAATTACAGCCACCTTCAGTTCTCCTCGTTTGGATATTATTTTGAAAGTGATAGACAAGCTAGCCGGGATACAACATACCCAAGATCCTGAGGGTTATTTACTACTGGGTGAAGCTTGTCAATAAATACATACGTATTGAAATTTCAGTTTGATCCTTGGCATTATTCTAGGCATCGTATAATTTTAATGCCGTATTTTCTTATCCCATCGGGTACCTATGCCTAGATTATTTACTTTCCGGATTACCTGCTTGCTCTTATTCTTGGCCC
The DNA here is from genome assembly GCA_963922455.1 of uncultured Microscillaceae bacterium. Classification (GTDB taxonomy): domain Bacteria; phylum Bacteroidota; class Bacteroidia; order Cytophagales; family Microscillaceae; genus CAWUIO01. The sequence goes on along the minus strand of CAWUIO010000001.1, from coordinate 28,053 downwards.
CTACCTCCCTATGGGCCCAAGATCCCGCTACTTTAGCCGAAAAACAGCTAGAAATCCCCGTATTTTTAACTCCGGGAAGCCAAACAATAGGCGGTGTACTGGACTCTTTGAACCGGGAATACCGGATCAACTTTTCCTATGTAAACAGCCAAATACCCCTAGACCAAGTCATTACGATCACTCAGACCAGTTATCGTCTGGATAGCCTACTTAGTTTTATTTTTACAAACCATCAAGTTAAATTCTTTCCGGTTTACGACCAAATCGTCTTGGTCAAGAAAAAAGACTTAGACTTTGTCTTGGAAACCGAGGTAGATACCCTGGGGACATTAAGCGAAACCATGCCCATCATTCCCCTTTTTGATACGCAAAGTGGCACTTTTCAAATCAAAACAGCCAAACTTTTAAGTGAAATGGCTAAGATTTTTACTCGGGAAAGTCCCCTCATTGATCAATTACTCGCCCAAAGCCCGGACAGTACCCAGCAAAATGAAGTAACGCCTGACCCTATCCAAACCGAGGACGTAGAAGCTAAGGAAAATTTTAAAACCTATCACAAAGTGCGCAAACCCCTAAAAAAATGGTTTGCTTGGGGCCTTCACATGTCGCCCAGTAAGCAACTTTGGCAAGGCCGTATTGAAGCTAGCCCCGACACCCTTACCCGTACCCGAAATCAATATGGCTCTCCTGATTTTGCTTGGGAGATGGGCTTAAGGCTTATATTGGGCCTGGATAAACTGAGCATCTCTACGGGGCTCGCGTATCAATTTCAACAAAAAAGAGGAAGACACCACGAGTATTTTATCAATACGGTATACCCGCAACTTCTCCAAGTAAACACATTTACCTACTCAGAAGACTATCACAATATTCAAGTACCCCTTCAAGTGGGCATCAGTGACCCCGATCACCAATTGAAGTGGTACTTTCAAGTGGGCATCTTTGCCAATTACCGGTTTGCCCTATCCGAAAGAAGTACCTTTTCGGTTTACCGAGATCAATTCTTCAGCAATTTGAGCGTTAATAGTCAAGAAAATGCCAACCTTAGCCCCTATTTTGATAGCAATTTAGAAGATATACAAGCAAAGCCGAAAAAGGCCCGGCCTTGGTCGGGGGGCTATACGCTGAGTATAGGGAGAAATATTTCTTTAGGGCAAAAGTATCTCCTGCAAGTCGGGCCTGAGTTTAAAATGCACGTATGGTCTTTGTATAGCCCAGGCGCTCCCATTCGGGAATACCCCTTGAATGTAGGCTTGCACCTGCTTTTCTTGAAAAAAAATATACCGCACCAGACACCGTAGAAACTTATGGAAAATTATGAAGTAATTGGCTGAGGGATAGAGCGGCCTGTTTGAGCCCGCCGCTGGTATGTGGGCCGGCCGGCGAGTAGCGATAGCCCGACCCCATTCCACTTAAGCGTGGACCATGCACTGCTCACGTCCACGCTTAAGTGGAATGGGGGCAGCCCCTAAAAAACAACAATTTAAAAACCTATGCACTTCTTTTTTACCCGAGTCAAACAACAAATTAGCCAAGTAACATTAGGAGTGGGCCTATGCCTTGGCCTAGCTATCGCTTGTACCAGCCAAGATCCTGCTCCCGCCCCTTTGCCACCTAGCCAGAAACAATTACTGGTGGGAAAAGCCTGGATTTTACAATCTTTTACCGTAGACCCCGCCCGGGCCCGCGAATTGTTTGGCCCCCCCATTACCGATTGGTATGCCGATCAGGAAGAATGTGAGCGAGATGACTTGCTTATCTTTATGAATGACGGCACGATGCTTTTTGATGAAGGAGCTAGCCGCTGTAATGGTACAGAAATCCAAACCTTGCCCGGACAATGGTTTTTTAATCAAGACGAAACCATTATCACCCTAATCCAGGAAAACTTTCTCAACATAGCCCTTAGTTACGATATTTTAAGCATTTCGGCCGATTCTCTCGTCTTACAAAGGCAGTTAGGCACCACAAATCCTTCCCTAAGCCGGGAAACCTATGTCCCCTTAAGCAGTCCCTAAGCGATAAGCCAAGGTGTGGGGGGATATGCCCGTTTTTTATCCATTTTTAAAGTTCATGAGGGGCTGCCCCCGGCGAGGCCTTTCTTATCCAAAATACGCAAATCTACCGCCGGGGTCGGGCTTTCACTACTCGCCGGCCTCCCGCAAGCCAGCGGCGGGCTCAAACAGGCCGTTCAATCCCTCAGCCAGGTAAAATTTACTTAATTAAAGCCATCGCCATACATAAAACAACGTGCCTCCAAAAGGGGCACGTTGTCAAGAAAAGATAACAGTATTAGGGTGTTATGAAAAACTTATAGCTCGATGTCAAAGGCTTGTCCGAAAGGTGGAATGATCGTAGCCACATTGTCGCAAGTACCGTCTCCGTAGTCGATCTGGAAGTTCAAAAAGCGGTTATCACTGATCGTTTCTTTTCCTTTTACCACATAGCGGTAGGCTGGATCACACGACGCTTTTCTTTGGCGGGCCTCAATGGAAGTCACATTAATGCTGTAATTTTCCGCTACATCGGTATACGTGGCCGTGCCAAAGCGCTCAAAGGTACCTTCTGGGCTCAACAGGGCGTTTTGGACATCCCGTATTGAAGAAATCCATTGGTACTCCTTTTGGTTGGCCAAAGTCACGGTTCCGTTTACATCTATTTGGAACACCCGATTAAACAAGCTGCTCTCATCGGGAACCAAAGCGCTCGTACGATATCCATCGAGTTGGCTACCATTAGGATACTGTACATTTTTAAAAACAATCGAGTCCTTCCAACGATTCTCCAGCAAACCTGCCATATAAATCTCTATGCTTCCTCCAGTAATGGTGCTATCACTGCCACATCCGGCTTGGTCATAATCGATAATAATACGGGTGTAGGCAGCATAGCTCTCAAATCCCAGAGTGGGCAGGGAGTCGGTGCTGACCAGTAAGGTAAAGTCTACACAATCCTCATCCGATTTAATTTCAAGTTCAGTAAATACACTGTTGGTATCCTCATACGTCTTGCTGGCTTCCTCACTGGCACTATTCCACATCTGGTCAAGTGATTGGTACGTAGCAAAAGCCGATTCCATTTCCTCTTGGGTAGGCTGTTCAGGCTCCCTAGGATCTACTTCCTCATTATTTTCACAAGCGATAATGGCGGCTAGGGCACAGCAAATCACTCCAAGTTTGCTTATAAACTTTTTCATAATAATTGTTTTTAGAAAAAAATTTGTTTGGTTTTGTCTTTAAGACTAGGGCTGGGTCAAAACGCTGCAAAAAAAATTATTTTTTTTGCGGCTAGAAAAAAAGGCATCTTAAAGGCTTAAAAATCAAACTAAACCCCCAAACGAAATCCCATCCAAAGGATGTCATCTCTTTGCGGGCTTCCCAGTTTATGCTTGTCTAAAGCTTCTTCCAGGATTTCTTGTTGTTCATGTAATGGTTTTTGATGGTGGCTGATGAGTAAGTCCTCCAAGCTTTTCCGGCCAAAGCGTTTTCTTTTAGGGTCGTTTTGGTCTTCCAAACCATCTGTGCCAAGATACACCATACTCCCCTTAGGCAAGTGCAATTCTTGGTCTGTAAAAGGGATTGATTCATTCTGCTCACCTCCAATAGCTCTCCGGTCGCCTTTTAGTTTCTTGAGCGCATTATCCTGAGAACTAATGTAATACAAGTCATTTTTGGCCCCGCAAAAAGTAATTTTGAAGGACTCGTCATCTACTTGTCTCCAAGAGAGTAGGGCCATGTCCATACCAAAATTATTATGGGTATCCTCCTGCCTCAGAAGTTGACGGATTTCTTTATGGAGTCTATATAGAATTTCTGAAGGGGCATACAAATGCAAACCTTTCACAATTTTGTCTAGAGAACGGTTGCCAATTAGGGTCATAAAGGCTCCCGGTATGCCGTGGCCTGTGCAATCTACTGCGGCCATAAAGTGAGTCGGTGTATCTTCTGAGGGTTTTTCTACGGTGGTGAGCCAGTAAAAATCGCCCGAAACGACATCCTTGGGCCGATATAACACATAATACTCTTTTAAAGTATGATCTAGCTGCTTTGTGTGGGGTAGGATGGCGTGTTGGATGGTAAACGCGGCATTCAGGCTATGATTGATCTGTTGGTTTTTAAGGCTTATTTCTTCACTTTTGGTTTCAATATAGTCTCTCTGCGATGCCAATTCCTCGGTTTGTTGAAAGAGTTCTTCGGCCTGGGCCTGTACTTCGGCATTTTTTTCATATAATTCTCGGGTACGTTCAAGCACTTTTTTTTCCAAGATCACTTGGTTTTTTCTAAGCTGGTTTACCCGGTAGTGGTAGAAAGAATAGGCTGTGAGGATAATCATAATGGCCAGTATGGCACGGAACCACCAAGCCTCCCACCACGGGGGCAATACCCGTATTTTTATGCTCGTGATTTTTTTAGACCATACCTCATCGTGGTTGGCCGCTTTAACTTCAAAGACATAGGTGCCTGCATCCAGATTGGTATAGGTTGCGGCCCTTTGTGAACCAACCGTATTCCAATCTTTATCAAAGCCCACCAAGCGATAGGCATAGGAATTTTTTTCTGAGTGCGTGAGATTAAGCCCAATATACTCTATGGTAAAAACTGTTTGATCGTAGTTTAAAGTGATTTCGGCCGCCTGACTGATATGAGCGGAAAGGGGTGATTGTTCCATTCCTACCTCAACAGCACGGTTGAAGATTTTCAAACCGGTAAGCACCACGGAGCATCCGTTGGTATCCAGGGCAACCGCCTCTGGTTGGAAGTAATTAAAACCATTAGACCCTCCGACATAGACCGTATTACTTGGCCCCAAATAGCTTGAGCCGCGTAAGAACACATCGCCTTGCAGGCCATCGTTTTGGTCATAGCGCCGAAATTCAAATTGCCCCTCATCGGTTTCGGTCATCTTAAACAAGCCCTTATTACTGGTTACCCAATACGTGCCCGTCTTGTCTTGGACAATAGCGTTGATAAATTCATTGAGTAATCCATCAGCCTTGCCAAAACTACGAAAGGTTTGAGATTCGTGATCAAAGAGGTTAAGTTTAGATTTAGTCGCGACCCAAATCCTCCCCTTTTGGTCTTCATAAATCTGATTGCTCAGGCCATGGCTCAGCCTTTTGGGCTTATCTGGGTCTGCTTTGTAAAATTTGTAGAGAAATTTCCCATCTTTTTGTGGTATAATCCTAGACAATCCAGAGTCCCAACCTCCTACCCAGATATTATCTCGGGAATCTACCAATAAAGTGCTGGTAGATGGGGTAAAAACACCCTTTTGGCCCTTCTCGTCCACGGGTAATACCTTAAAAGATTGATCTATAGGGTCCCAATAAGCCACCCCCCATCCTTTAGGAGCTACCCAGATTCGGCCCTGGCTATCTTCCCCTAGGCCAAACTGTTCATCAAAACTATCGTCATAAAGTTTTTCTCCTTGGTAGTTATAATGAACAAAGCGGTCCTCAATGGGGTCATACCTATTCAAAGCCCCGCCAAAAACAACCAACCAAATTTGTCCTTTTGTATCTTGCATTATTTTCAGGACGGCATTGCTTGACAAACTCTGGGGGTCTTGGGGATCGTGTTGATAGGTTTTGAAGACATTCCGTTTTCTATCCCAAACCGTGACCCCTCCCCCATCGGTAGCTATCCAAACCTTGCCCTCATCTGTCTCCAAAAAAGCTGTAACGGAATTTTGCTGTAAGCCGTCTTCTTGTAAGGGATTTTGTTTGATGTGCGAAAACTTACGAAAGTTAACATCATAAACACTTAAGCCCTGATTAAAAGTACCTGCCCAAAGGCGGTGTTCTTGGTCTTCATACAGTTCCCACACCGAATTATTGCGCAGCGTTAAAGGGTCCCTGGGATCTGATTCGTAGCGGTAAAAGTTTTTCTCCTCTGGATTATACAAGTGCACGCCCCCATTTTCCAAGCCCAACCAAATGCGGCCCCGATGATCCATCATAAGGGCTAGGACCCGGTTTGAACCTAAGCTCTTCTGATCTTCCTCATCGTGAGTAAACTGGTGATAATCCACTTCTCCTTGAGCTATTTCCTGTACCATAAAGACCCCTTGGTTGTCACTAGCGATCCAAACTGTACCCTTTTTATCTATAAGCATTTCGCGGGCTATGCCGGCTTGTACCAGCTGGGAGGATCTATCTTTGAGGGCCCGTATTTTCTTTTCTTGGGGAAAATACATAAAAAGGCCTTCCTCCTTGGCAATCCATAATTTTCCTAATTTATCTTCTAGTACAGCGTATACCGGACTATCTTTTTGGTATTGAGGAGGAAAAGAAGCCGATAAGCTATACACCTTTTCGCGATCTGGGCCCAGATAGTTTAAGCCTTTATTTGTGGCTATCCATAAATTCCCTGCGTAGTCTTCATACAAATCTGTAACTTGATTGTCCAGAATTTGCTGGCCAGGTTCCTTGTCTTCGTTCCAAACCCTAAACCCCTGATAATTAGGTTCGAAACGGGCCAGCCCCCCTTGTTCAGTAGCAATCCAGAGTGCACCTTGCCGGTCTTCAATAATTTTATTGATGGTATTATGGGGAAGGCTATTGGGGTTTTTAGGATCGTAGAAAAAGTTTTCAAAACCTAAGCCATTATATCGGTTGAGCCCGTTAAACGTTCCTACCCATAAATACCCCTCTTTGTCCTGACAAATAGCCCGTACGTTGTTATGAGAAAGCCCTTCACTAAGATGTTGCAAGGGCAGGTCTACTTTTTGGGCCCAGACTACGTATGCCGGCAAAAGGTAAAAGAAGCCAGTTAAAATAAAGGTAAGTAAGCGATGTATGCCAGTCATATATATATCGTTTTTCTCAAAGAAACACCAAGGTTTCTAGAGCTAAATTCGTAGGTTTATGATATGCTGGTGTAAGGAGAAGATCCTATAAATAAACGAAACGCTAAGGCTTGGGGCGGTATGCGAAATTAGAAAAACTGTTGTAAGTACGTTTACATACGATATTATTACTTATTCGAGATAATATTAGGGGAATTTACTAGGAATAGGGCAAAAAACCAGAAGAATTGCTGTTTTTTATAAATAATATGCCCTCTTAGGGGCTGCCCCCGGCGGTATACATTGGGGTGAATAGGCTCCTTATGTGCCGCCGGGGTCGGGCTTTCACTACTCGCCGGCCTCCCGCATGCCAGCGGCGGGCTCAAACAGGCCGTTCTATCCCTCAGCCAAGTTTGGGAACAAATACATTTCTAATTCAGCTAGATACTTGTAAAGCCAGCATACAGGCGAGTGAGGTACCCTCTAGCAAGATTTCTTTAATTATTGATGAATAAAACACTTCATGTGTGGTCGCTCCAAAAAAATCGTATATCATAGAATATGGAAAAACCATCTACCTATTGCCAGGCTGTCCTTTTGGGCAAGCTGAATGAAGCTCACCAGATCTACCACGATACAGAGTACGGCTTCCCATTAGTTGATGATAATGCCCTCTTCGGCCGGCTCATTTTGGAAATCAATCAAGCAGGACTTTCTTGGACAACGATTTTGAATAAAAAAGACAATTTCCGGCGGGCCTATTCCAATTTTGACATCGCTCGCGTAGCCGCTTACGAAGAAGCCGACCGGGCAAGGCTCTTGCAAGATGCCGGTATTATCCGAAACAAGCTCAAGGTAAATGCAGCCATACACAATGCCCGTAAAATCAGAGAGATCCAGGACGAATACAGTTCTTTTAAAAGTTGGTTGGATAAGCACTCTCCTAAAAATAAAACCGAATGGGTAAAATTATTCAAAAAGACTTTCACTTTTACGGGGGGCGAGATTACGGGGGAGTTTTTGATGAGTACCGGCTATTTACCAGGGGCCCACGAAGAGACTTGTCCTATCTATGCAGAAGTGCTCAAACACAAGCCTGCCTGGATGCAGGTATAAATTTGGCTGAGGGATAGAGCGGCCTGTTTGAGCTCGTGTGGGCCTGGCGGGGAGAGGCAGCGAGTAGCGAAAGCCCGACCCCGGCGGCACTCTATGGGCTATGGTTAGCTTGGCTTTTCGCCGGGGGCAGCCCCAAATGAAGCATTTTATAAATCTACGCCTTGCCTATTTTATATAACACGTCATTGGCTTTTCGGGTGACTTGGTCCAGCTCATCGGCTGTTTGACGCAATAATTTTATGAGATTGGGGTCGAGGCCTTGGTAGTCTTGCTCGAGAAGGGAAACCAAGCCCAGTATATTCGTTAGGGGGCCTCTCACGTGATGGGAGTTGATATACGCGAATCGAGAAAGCCGTTCATTTTTTTCTTTGAGGGTTTCTTCGGTAAGCTTACGCTGGGTAATATCGCGAACATTGATTATGATGCCTTTAATCGCGGGGTTTTCCAGTTGATTGCTCATGCGTATTTCTAGCCAGGCATCTTCTCCATTTAAACAATATTGCATTTCTTCACTCAACACTTCATTGCTCTGCTGGCATCGTTGCAATAAGGAGAGAACTTCGGCTCGCCGGTTGCTGCTCACTAAGACCAATATATCACGGCTGTAATAACTTTTTGCCGGTGATTTGCTGATTCGCTCAAAACAGGGGCTGATGTAAACAATTTGAAAATTTGGGTTAACCACGATTGTAAAGTCGTGGGAATATCCGGTTAGGGCCCGAAAGTATTCCTCTCTTTTTTCAAGGTCTTCTTGTACTTGTTCCCGCTCAAACATAGCGCCCAATTGAGCCGCCACAAACTCCATAAACCGAATATCGTCGGGGGAATAGACCGAATGGGCTAGGGGAGAGCCAATGGCAAGCATGCCAATAATTTGTCCGTCTACGAGCATGGGCACCCCAATACAATTGGGTGGAGCCTTTCCAAAGTCGGTTAGGTTTTCATCAGAGAAGCGATCGGCCCCACTTCCTTTGGGGCCAATCCAGATACTTTGGTGGGACTGAATGACCATCTCGGTAATCCCTCGGGCGGCTTTTCGGGATTGAAAAACAGAGGAGTTTAATTCTTCCCCTTGAAAATAAGGAAAATCCACCCATTTTTTATCTCGGTCATACAGGGCGATGTACATTTCTTCGGCCTGAATAAGTCTTTTTACTTCTTCGTGGAGGGATTTAAAGAGGGTATGACGATCGGTTTTGCGGTTGCCGGTTAATTGGGCGATCCGGTAGGTAATTTTTTGACGCAGTTTATTTTGCCGGTGATCACTGATATCTTCGGCGATGAGCAAGAGGTTGTCAATACGTTTGCGTTCGTTCAGGACGGGCCTCATCCAGTAGCGGTACTGCTTTTGTTCCCCACGGGCTGAGCTAGCTTTAAGCTCTGCGATTTGTGCTTCCCCTAGCGTGTATGCCTTGTCTAAGCAGACTTTAAACCGACGATGAAAAGCGGGCTCTATCCAATCAAAAATAGATTTCCCTTCCCAAGAAATCATATCTTGCCGGGAGGTGTGGCATATTTTACCTTGAAAATCTATCTCAAAAATTTGAAAGGTGTGTTTATGGGTAAAATACCGGAGTTTGGATTCGTAGTAGTTGATTTGCTTGTTTAACTGTTCTTGATGCTTGTGGAGTTTTTGCTTGTCTTTACCTTGGAGATATACTTGTTGTTCGTATAATTTTTGAAGCGTAATATCTTGCACAATACCCATAAACTGGCTTACTATCCCTTGGGCATTACGATAGGGCAATACGTGTAAATTGGCCCAAAAGACTTGCCCTGTCTTGTCTAAGTACGCTACCTCATCCTTCCAAACTTGTCCTTCCTTCAGCATATGGAACATCCCTGGGTAGAGATTTCCTTCCTCGCTTTGGTCTAGTAGCATTTTGTACTTTTTGCCTTGGAGTTCATACTGCCGATAGCCCAAGAATTTACAAAAGTTTTGATTGATGTATTTGATATAGCCGCGAGTATCAATCATAAATACTCCTGAGGAAAAATTGAAGGCATCGATCAATTGATTCCGTTGATTCTGAATTTGTCCTTGAGAATCAAAGGCATCTAATTTCCATCTTTTTTGAAAAAAGTTGGCTGGTTTTTGAATCATAGTGTCGCTTTGTAAGAAATGGTACCCGTTGTTTTTTTGTATTGGTTCTGAAAAAACCATTATACAAAGTAGTATCAAGTCAGTATGCATGTGCGTGATGTGCCTATGTATGCTTAGTTCCTGGCTGATCAGGTTAGCACATCACGTATGTGCTGCCACTTTGTGACAGGCACGATAGTGTTATAGTGATAAAAGTGGATTATGGCCTACATTATACACAAGTGTAAAATGCATCTTCCCATAGATTGATTGAAAGATATTGATATTGGCTGGTACGATTACTTTACCAAGTAATATGCCACAAGGAGAATGGGCAAGAATTGTTTTATAAAACCCTTATTATCAATATGTTACCCACAAGCCATTCCTAGGTGGGCAGTTAATAAACCACGAAATACCGTGACCAAATCCAAGCCTGCCCGACACTACCACGGAATACCGTGACTATGGGGTAGGGCGTTTAATCCCGAGCTTTTTCATGCGGTCTCTGAGGGTGCTGGGTTTTAAGCCCAATGCCACGGCGGCCCCTTCGGCGCCATCAATTTTCCAATTGGATTTTCTCAAAACTTTCAGAATGTGAGTACGAAGCACCGATTGCAAGCTTAAATCACTAGCCCGGATTAATTGTTTATTAGGGCTGGGGTTTATATCGGGAATTTGTAAACTAATACTAGGGGAAAGGATAACTGCCCTCTCAATCAGATTTTCCAGTTCCCTAATATTGCCTGGCCAATTATAGGTGTGAAGGAAATCCATGGCTTCGTCGGAGATGTACTGGATTTTTTTACCGTGTTTGCTGGTATACTTATCGACGAAGTGCTCCACTAAAATGGGTATGTCTTCTATTCTATCGCGAAGTGGGGGTACTTGAATGGGAAATACACTCAAACGAAAATATAAATCTTGGCGAAAATCTTTCAGCTCAACCGATTTTTTTAGATCACGGTTGGTGGCCGCGATAATGCGAACATTGACCTTGGTGGTTTTCGTAGACCCCAGCCTTTCAAACTCTCCTTCTTGTAAGACCCGCAAGAGTTTTACTTGCACCTCTAGTGGCATCTCCCCAATTTCATCCAGAAATAAAGTGCCTTGGTCGGCCAGTTCGAAGCGGCCTACTTTTGTGTGGGTTGCCCCGGTAAAGGCTCCTTTTTCAAAGCCAAACAGCTCACTTTCAATAAGGTGAAGGGGTAAGGCCCCACAATTTACCTTAATCATGGGCCGATATTTCCGGGGGCTTAGATTATGGATTGCCCGAGCGATCAACTCTTTACCGGTGCCTGTTTCGCCTTGTATGAGAACGGTGGCATCCAAAGGGGCCACTTGCTCCACTTGGGTCAGGACACCTTTAAACTGAGAGCTTGCAAAGACCATGTCTTCAAAATTATTTTGAAGTTTAATTTCTTCGCGGAGATACATGTTTTCGGCTTGTAACTGGTTTTTAAGCTGACTTATTTTTTCAAAAGCTTCATTGAGTTGCGTCTCGGCTACTAATTGTTCGGTTACATCTAAATAGGAGGAAATAATCAGGTTGTCATCGCCCATATTTAGTAAACAAGCGGTACCCAAAAGCTCTCTGATTTCGCCAGACTTGGTTATTATACTGATCGGCAGGTTTTTTACGAATTTATTTTGTAATAACTCCTCAATACTTTCAAATTTTTTGGCGGTATTTTTCCATAAGTCTAAATCGTGTATGGAGCTACCTATAAGTTCTTCCTGGGTATACCCTGTAAGCTCACAAAGCATTTTATTTACTTCCATGCGGATCCCACTTTTAATATCCATTATTTGCATGGCTACTGGGTGCTCGTGAAATGCTTTGGAGAACTTTTCTTGGCTTTCTCGCAACTTTTCTTCGGTCTTTAAACGTTGGCTAATATCTATTATGGAGGCTATATATAGTTCTCTTCCTTTTAGCTCTACCAGTTGCATAAACAAGATTCCGTGAATGATTTCCCCCGATTTGGACTTGAGGTTGATCTCGAGGTCTTTTAGGTATTTGTTCTTTTTTAGAAGCAAGATGTTTTCCTCTACCATTTGATTTTTTTCGGCGAGAAAACCTAGTTTGCCCGGAATATTAAGCACATCCTCCTCAGAAAACCCAGTAGCTTTCCGATAGGCTTCATTAATATCGAGGATCATGCGTTTATCGAGATCTACCAATATCATCATGGTAGGGTTATACTGAAAAGTTTTACTAAACTTTTCTTCGGAATACAAAAGGTCTTCCTCGGCTTGTTTTTTCTCTGTAATATCGGCCAACATGCTTACGTGCATAGCGTCTTCTACTTGGAAAGCCTGGTACATAAGTATGCGCGCCTGTCCATCAGGGCGGTAAAAGGTAAACTCTCCCACGTCTTGGCCTTTTTGGCGGTAGGTTTCAAACTGATTCTGTGTGGTAATGGAAGAAGCCGACTGGATTTGCCCCACTTTCATCTGTAACATTTTTTCGCGGGGATAGCCTAGCATATCGGCGGCGGCTTGATTGACAAATTGATACCTTCCCTCATCATCGGTAATCACTATACCATAGAGGTTATTATCCAGTATGGTTTGCAAGAAGGATTCTCGGGCCTTGAGGGCCCGTTCGCTTTCTTTAAGTTTGGTAACGTCTACCGAGATATCAATAAGCTCAATTACCTCTCCGCTTTCATTGTATACAGGACTCACGTAGGCCTGTAAATACCTTAGTTCTCCTTTGGTATTGATAATTCGATAATGGATATCCTGTAATTTTTGGCCAAGTAATGCTATTTGTAATTGCTCCTCTACAAAATCTATATCTTCAGGATGGACGAATTCTTTCCAGTTAACCTTATCTATATCTATGCTGGGATCGTCCAAGCCATAGCTCTTTTTGAGCTCTTCGTTCCAAATTTCCTTCTTAGTTTTAAGATTAAAGCGCCATACCCCCAATTCGGCAGTCTCTATGGAAAGTTGCAATTGACGCAACGTATCTTGTAACTCCCTTTCATGGGCTTTTTGAAGCGTAATGTCTTGCACACTTCCTACCAATCTCTCCACTTTACCCGAAGAATCTTTGAGTACTTCACCTTCTGCTCTTAAATAGATTATTTCTCCCGTATCATAGCGATAGGCTCTATATTCGGCAAAAAAACGGGTACCTTCTCTTTCGGCCATGGTACAGGCTAGCTTTACTTTTTCTCGATCATCCGGATGGACGTGGGCTATATGAGTCTTCATAGGAGGAGGGCCTAGCTCAGGATTTAAGCCATAAATCCTAAACAACTCATCTGACCAGAAGATCTCATGGCTAATCAAGTTGAGGTCCCAGCTACCAATTCGGGCAATTCTTTGAGCCTCTTGCATGGTGCGCTGAATGGAGTTAAGTTTTTTCTCAACTTCTTTTTCCGGATTGAGGTTCCTGGCCAAAATGGAGGCCTGGACTACTTTTCCATGCTGTATTATAGGTGCTACATAATTCCCTATCCACAAGTCTAAGGGTGGAGAATAGATCTCTATGTGTTGTACTTTTTTTTCTTCAAAAACCAGTTTTATTTTTTTCTTAATTTCTTCGTGCTCAGAAGTATCCAGGTAATCATATATTGACATTTTACCGATGATATCTTGCTCCCGAATATCCTCCTGCATTCGGTTTATAAATTGGATGATGCCTTTTTGATCAATAATGGCTAACCAATCAAAGGTGTTTTCGGCAAAAGATTTCCAACGAGCTTCCAGCATTTCGGCTTCTGCTTGTATACTCTTTATCTCAGTAATATCCTGGCAGATACCTCTAATTCCAATATTAGCGTTGTTTTCTGGGTTAAGGACCGGAAAGATTAACTCCCGTATGTGCTTATATTCTCCATCTTGGGTCATATAACGATACTCAATTTCTCGGGTATGGGATATGCTATGATGATTTGAAAACGTTTGTTGCACCAATGCCCGGTCATCGGGATGTATTTTGTCTATAAAATAATCCATATTGGGGCTGGCAATACTAGAGTCTATATCCAATAAACGGTAGAGCTCATTACTCCACCAAACCTCATTCGTCTCGTATTTGACTTCATAACTGCCCAATTTGGCCATTTCTTGGGCTTGTTGCAGTCTTTGACTGGTATCAATGAGCAGGGTTTCTCTTATCCGCTCGTGGGTAACGTCCCGGCAAATGCCCACCAAACGGACTACCTCATTTTGCTCATTACGCATAAGTAGGCCACGAGAAGAAATGTAACGGAGTTCTCCATTCCGAAAAATACGATAGTTGTAATCAAAGCTATTATCAGTATTTTGAGGGTCAATAGCTTTAAACATTTGCTGGACCACCATAGCCCGGTCTTCGGAGTGAAGCACGGTAAGAAAGTATTGGTTGCGGTCGTGTTGGCTATCTATGTCCAAGCCAAAAAGCCGATGCATATGCAAATCCCAGTGTAAAGCGTTCTCCTTAGGGTACCAATCGTAACAACCCATTTCTGTAACTTCTAGGGCCAAAAAAAGCCTCTCCTCGCTAATCCGCATCCCTTTGAATGTTTTTTCACGGGCACGCTTATCAATTATCGTTGTCCAAACTAAAGGCCGGTCATAAGGTGGGCAACGAAATGCACGCACTTCGGTTTGCATCTCTTCTCCGGCCGAATTCAAATGAATCCAGTCAAACACCGGATTACCTCCAATAAGGACTTCTTGTAGTTTTTCCTCGGCGATTTCCCGAGTTCTCCGGCCAAACATCTGGGAGGGGCTTAGGCCTAGTACCCCCCTGCCAAAAAGCTCTTCTCTTTGCATTTTAAAAAGCGCTAAGGCTTTGTCGTTGGCACTGACATACACTTCCTTTTCGGCATCTAGGATGACAACCGGGTCTGGGGCACTGTCAACCAGTTTTTGTAGCTGGGGTTCTATAAGTATTTGCTGAAACTCGGTAGACATAATATAAGATTTGGCAGGTTTGAAAACAATATACAAATTATTTTGCCACGGTATACCGTGGCTTGCCTTTTTTTATCAAAATAGAAGGCCAAGCCAATTTTAGGAATCATAAAAACGAAGCATATAATTATTTTACTTAATAATTGTAATTCAAAGAAATCCTATTGATATTCCGCCCTTTCAATTAGGCAAT
Source organism: uncultured Microscillaceae bacterium (assembly GCA_963922455.1). Lineage (GTDB taxonomy): Bacteria > Bacteroidota > Bacteroidia > Cytophagales > Microscillaceae > CAWUIO01. Next base: position 12,961 of record CAWUIO010000001.1, on the reverse strand, counting down.
TTGGATTTTACATTATGTCGGAAACGATAAAAGCCCGGTCCCAAGAGATCTCAGGAGCTGAAATAGCTTGGTTTGCTCCAATTTGTGACGGAGATGACCCGCAACTGGGCCGCCGGGATTTTCACTATAAAAGTAGCTGGGGGAATGCTTCCAATATCCTTTTAAAAGCAGATCGCTTAGGATATAGAAATATATTATGCCCATCCTCTTACCAAGTTGGGCAAGACACCTTAACGTTTGCTTCGGCCGTGGCGCCCTTAACGCAGCAAATAAATTTACTCACGGCCATTCGTTGCGGTGAGGTGCACCCTCCCATGCTGGGTCGGGCCTTGGCTACCTTAGATCATATTCTGAAAGGAAGATTAACTATAAACATTATTTCCTCCGATTTGCCGGGCACCCAGCTTTCTTCCGAAGCGCGTTACCAACGCTCCCGCGAAGTGATTGAGATTTTAAAACAAGGTTGGACTCAAGATTTTATTGACCTTCAAGGAGAATATTATCAATTGCAGTTAGCCAGCACCCCGGTGAAGCCTTACCAGCAAAACGGGGGGCCCTTACTCTATTTTGGGGGGTATTCCCCTCCTGGACTAGCTCTTTGTGCCCAGCACTGTGATGTATACTTGATGTGGCCGGAAACCGAAGATAAAATTATCGCTTTGATGCAGCAAATGACCCAACAAGCCGCCGCCTATGGGCGTACAGTTGACTTCGGACTTCGGGTACATATGATTGTTCGGGAAACCGAAAGAGAAGCCCGGGAATACGCTGATTATCTAATTGCTAATCTTAATTTGGATCAAGGCAAAGAAATCCGGGAGAGAGCTTTAGACGCAAAATCTTATGGGGTATCCCGTCAGGCCGAAATGCGGGCAGCCTCCGACTCAGAATATTATGTAGAAGACCATCTCTGGACAGGAATTGGGCTGGCCCGGTCGGGATGTGGAGCGGCTTTGGTAGGAGATCCTGACCAAATTCTTGCTAAAATTAAGCGCTATATGGATTTGGGGATACGGTCTTTTATTTTTTCGGGCTATCCCCACGGGCAAGAGTGTGAGCTTTTTGCCCGCTACGTACTCCCTCGTTTGAACAATATTTCATTGGCCTACGAGCAAGGGCGAATCCCTGTGACCCCTCCCCTCACTCCCTTGGCCTTGGGTGAGCGACGTTAAGTATGTTTTGTTTAAATTTTCTCGCGTGATAGACCTCCTGATTGTCCTTTTATATTTTAGTATCATTATGATCGTAGCCCTGCGGGGCCGGGTGAAGGAAAATGCCAGTGCAGAAGCTTATTTTTTAAGTTCTCGGAATCTTCGATGGCCCTCAGTCGCCCTGTCTACGATTGCCACGAATATCCAAGGCTATCAATTTTTGGGGATGATGGGTTCGGCTTATGTATACGGCCTAGCCCAAGCAAGCCTGGAAATTAATGCCGTACAAGGGATTCTTTTGGCGGTATTTGTATTTGTGCCTCTATACTTAAGAGAGAAGATTTTTACCATTACCCAGTTTATCAAAAAACGCATGGGGGCTAGGGTGGCACTCATGTATTCGCTAGCCAACCTCACTTTATTTTCTACTATTACACTGGGGGCCGCCTTATTTTGGGGAGCGTATGCGGCCGAATTGGTATTTACCGAATATTTTCAGTGGATGCACCCTGACCGCATGATCCGGGTGGCCTACTTGCTTATTGGTCTAGGGTGTTTTTCGGCTACCTATACCTATTTTGGGGGTTTACAGGCCGTAGTAAAAACCGATATCATCCAATTTTTTATTTTGTTGACGGGTGGCACTATGGTCATGCTGGTAGCTGTTTATCAACTGGGAGGCTGGGGGATGCTCTACCAGAAGACCCCTCAGTTGATGCACCTCCACTTAGCCGCCGACCACCCAACTTTGCCTTGGACGCATATATTTGGCCTATTCTTGCTCAATATCAACTACTGGTGTGCCAATCAATCGGTCATTCAGCGATCATTAGCGGCCCGTAATTTACGGGAGGCCCAAGTAGGACTCATGGTGGGGGGGCTTACGAAGTATTTTATGGCCCTGATTATTGTCGTACCGGGTATCGCCTTGAGTGGTATTTTGGGAGCCCAAGGCTTGCCTGAGGCCGACATGGCCTTTCCCTACTTGGTAAGTACTTACTTGCCCATAGGACTCAAAGGTATTATTTTATGCGCCTTGTTTGCCTCCTTGATGAGCACGGTAGATTCTACGTTTAATTCTCTGGCCACGCTTTGGTCGATAGATATTTACAAGACGTATCTTAAACCCCACGCTAGCGATGAAGAGATGGTCCAAAGTGGCCGCCAGACTATTTTGTTTACCCTCATAACGGGAATATTAATGGGTTTGGTCTTGCTCTACGTCAAGTTTGAAAACCCTGAAGCTGCTTTTACCCATACCTTAAATGAGCTGCGCTATTACATCAATTGTGGCATTGTGGTTTTGATATGTTCGGCTGTGCTGTTACTAAAACCCAATCCTAGGGCATCCGGACTGGCGTTTTTATCTACCATTCCATTGCATATTATTCTCATTCAGTTTTTTCCGGATATGAATTATTTTGTAAGGGCCATGTGGGTTATTTTGATTGCCATGGGAGCCTTGATCTTGCCTTCCTTCCCCAAGGGCTGGACCTCCTTTAAGCACTTAATCCACTATGACTCGCTCCGCATTCGGGATATGGGGCTAGGGCTCTTGCTATCGCTTATCTTGTTGCATCTTGTTTTTCATTAAACATGGAGATTTTGGGGCCTAAGTTCATGTCCGGCTCAGAATCTGGCTTAGGGATAGAGCGGCATGTTTGAGCTCGTGCAGGCCTGGCGGGGAAAGGCAGCGAGTAGCGAAAGCCCGGCCCGCGCCCCTCCACCCTTTCATTGGGGGCACCCACGGTATAGCGCGGGCAAGCCCCCGTTTATTCTTTTTCTAGCTACGAATGAGTAGTCCATCGGCCAATTCTATGATCCGGTCACTCTTCTGGGCAAACTCGTCGTCGTGGGTTACCGCTATGATCGTCTGGCCCCGTTCTTCGGCCAATTGCCGGAAAATGTCAAACACGATATCTGTATTCTTAGAATCCAGGTTACCAGTAGGTTCATCGCCCATAATGACTGCCGGCTCGTTGATGAGGGCCCGGGCTATGGCTACCCGTTGTTGCTGTCCACCCGAAAGTTTATTGGCCGGTTTGAGGGCTTGATCGGACAAGCCCAGGAGACCAAGGTTGTTTATGGCATCCTCTCGGATTTCCTCTACCGATTTTTTACGCAGTTTTAATGCCGGAAGCATCACATTGTCTAAAGCTGTAAACTCGGGCAAGAGATAGTGAAACTGAAAAACAAAACCGATATGGGCATTTCGAAAGGCGGCTAGTTCATTTTGATTTTTACCTTTTAAGGAGGTGCCGTGGATGGTCAAGTCTCCTTCGTAGTCGGTATCCATGGTAGACAGCACGTAGAGTAAGGTAGACTTTCCAGAACCCGACTTCCCGATGACCGACAAAAACTCGCCTCGATTGACATCAAAACTAATGTCTTTGAGTACTTGAAAAGTCTGGGGTTCGTGAAAATACTTATTAATATGTTGTACAGATAAAGCAAAATTTGCGCTCATGGTTCTATCTAGGTTTAAATTAAGAACGGATAATGCTAACTGGATCTACTTTGGAAGCTTTGTAGGCGGGTAAATAACCGGCCAAAAAGGTCGTAATGATCCCGAAACCTAAGGCCATTAGGTAGTTTTGGGTATAGTAGGTCATGGGTAGGTTTTCTAAACCCCCAATTTGAAAAGGGATCTGATTGACAGTGTAGGACACGACATAACCCAATCCCATACCGCTAATTCCCCCTAGCAGTCCGATGATGATGGATTGAATGAGGAAGATCTGGACGATATCCTTTCCGTCAAATCCCATCGCTTTTAAAATGGCAATTTCCCGGATTTTTTCGTTGACGGTCATATTCATAATGTTGTAAATCCCAAAACCGGCCACCAAGAGAATTGTCAAGGAAACTGCCAAAGCGATGGCGTTTCGTAATACGCTTCCAGCCACCAGTTGTCCATTGGCTTCAGACCAAGACTCGACTTTGTAGTCTATGTGGGGGGCCAAGCGTTGGGCTATTTCTTCTGCCCGATTATAATCGTGTAGGTTGATTTGAATATCTGAGACATAGGCTGGGTTTTCTGAGATGAGGGACCGGGCTGTTTGAATGCGTATGTAGGCAGTTAAATTGTCTACTTGAGCAATGGTGGTCTCAAAAATCCCGATGATTTGGTAGACTTTACTAAGTCCTTGGCTGGTGCGCACCGTTACTTTATCGTCCATGCCTAGGCTGAGTTTCTGGGCCAAGCCACTCCCTAAGATTATTCCATCGCTCCGTTTTTCTAAGTCAAACCAATTGCCCTCCACCATATAATCAGCGGTGTGGAAAAGGGCATCTTCTGAATGAACGTCCACTCCCGATAAATTTCCATTGATGTTGGTGGCACCGTTTCGGAAAAACACTTGTACATTGACTTCAGATGAGACTCCGGCTATTTCGGGCTCTTGTTTTAGAATGTCTTGGATAGACCGGGCATTGCGTATCCCCTCTGTATATTGAATCAAACGGGGATTGCGAAGGTGTACCAAGGTGCTCGAGGAAACAGTTTGGCTAATTAAATCGGTATGATCTTCGGGCAGGTCCTGGTAGATCCGTATATGGGCTAGGGTGCTGAAAGCTAAATCATTTTGTGTATCGTTTACCCCTGACATAAAACTGTTCATAAATATGTACATGGATATCCCGAAGGTCACACTTAGCACGGCTACCAAGGCCTGTCGCACGCGTGAAGTCAAGTGCGACAGGGCAATTTTAAGATTGGTGGATACAGTCATGGGATACTTAATTGGGTAAAACAATTTCCTCATCTTCGCTTAATCCTTCCAGGACTTCCGACCAGGCTTCGGTAACTAGCCCAATTTTGAGCTCGCGTTTCGAGCCATCTTCCATCTTGACCAGGTTGCCATTTTCCAGGTATAAATTGGGGATATAGAGTACATTTTGTTTTTTGGCAATCACCACATTGGCTTGGAGTTGGGAGTTGGCATACAGTCCTTCGGGCATTTTCGCAAAGCTAGCTTCTACAAGATACGACTGTTCGTCGGTATCAAAGCTGGGGTATATTTTGGAAATTTGGGCCGGATAGGTGCTATCGGGGTCTGTATTTAAGGAGATGAGGCAGTTTTGGTTCATTTTAATCCGTTTGATATCCTCTTCGGCAATGTAGAGTTTGGCCCGGATAGCCCCTCCCCCAATTTTGGCGATGGCCTCTCCTTTTTTCACAAACTCACCCTCTTGTTTGTAGACTTCCAAAACTCGTCCTGAAATGCTACTGGCTAGAAAATAGTCTTGATTGTTTTCATTCTGGATGCGTACTTGGTTGGCCTCTTGCGCTAGCCGGAGCTTAAGGCTTTTTTGGAGATCGGCCCGGGATTCTTTGAGGATGTCGAGCTGCAACTGGGTATTTTTATACTGAAACTCCGTTTTTTCAAACTCTGCCTGGGAAACAGCTTGAGTTTTGACCAATCGTTGGTATCGTTCGTAATTTTTCCGGTCTAATGCTAATTGCGCTTCTACTTGGGCAATTTGGGCTTCTATCTGCTCCAGTTGAGGGGAGTTGGGCGATACATCCAATCGGGCATCACGATAATTGAGCTCGGCATTGTTTAATTGCGCTGCTTGCACCTCATTGGATAGAAAAAACAAGGGAGAGGCTGCCTCGACCGAATCCCCTTCGTCGACTTCGGCTTTGAGCAGGTAGCCCTCGGCCCGGGCGGTGACTACATATTCATCGTCGGTGATTAAGTAACCGCTTGCGTATACGGCGTCAATCAGTTCGCCGCGTTGGGCCCGGATGGGTTCGGGGCTTGAACAGGCTCCCAAACAGAAGATCCAAGCGGTTCCCAATACAAACAAAAGGTTTTTCTTGCGCATGGTATTGATATATTTAGTCTGCATTCGTGATTTAGGATTCATAAGATTTACGCGTTTTGGGGCTGCCCCCCGGTTGTAATTTTCAATCTGTCAAGTAATGTCGAGGCTTGGGACCTAGCCACTCCATGGCCCTTGCTCATCCTGCGGCAGGCTCACACTTTCATAAAAAGGAGTCCCATCCCTCAGCCAATCGTTTATATTTTTTCCCGGCGGGATATAATGCTTGAATAATTTAAATAGACATTCAATAAGCTATTCAGGTAGATATTTTCGGCCTGTAAATAATCTTCAAAGATCAAGAGGTGGGTGTCCAGTGAGATGATCCCTTCCTCATATCTTTGCTCAGAAAGCTCCCACTGCTTTTGTCGGACCTCGTATCTTTCTTGGGTATTATTGGCCAGCTCGCGATAGAGCCGGTCTTGCTCAATCAATTGTTGATCTAAGATGATCGACTCACGCTGCACATCTTTCCAGGTATTTTCGGCGATTTGCCAGTCATTCTGGGCTTTTTTGACTTGCTTACGCGTTTGTCCTCCCTGAAAAATGGGAACCTGCAAGGTAAAACCCAAATAATTGTAGGGATTCCAATCAGACCCCTGAAAGGATAGCCCAAAGTCATTGCGAAACTGCTGCTGCCCAAAGTAGGCATTGGAACTGATTGAGGGCCAATAGGCGGCTTTTTCTACCCGAAGCATATGCTCGGCTTGCAGATACTGTTTTTCATACACGGCCACCAGAGCATCGGGGGCTAGATCAAGAGAGCCCTCCGAAACGCCAGATCCCTCAATTTCCTCTTGAAATTCTATTTGGGTAGAAGTATCTACTCCTAAGAGCGTTTTGAGTTGGCTGTTTGACTGGTTTAACATGCGCTCCCGTTCTAAAATGCTTTCTTCTACCAGTTTTTTATTCAACTCGGCTTGGTATAGGGCGGAGGCATCTATTAGACCTTCGTCTAATTTTTGCTGGGAGAGGTTTTCTAAGCTATCCATCAATTCCAGGTTTTGGCGGTCTAGGGCCAGCCCCTTTTCTAGGATTAAAATGGTATAATATTGCTGGGCAATTTGTTCTCTCAGGGTTTGCCGGGTCAGCTTTTCCTGGGCTTGGCTAAGGGAAACCCCTTGCTCTGCCAAACGGACCTGCCGTTTTTCTTGCAAGTTAAAGAGGGATTTATTGACCGTTATCCCGGCATTCCAGTTGTAGTCTTGACCAAATTGGGCATTAATGGTTTCCCCAGGTTGGCCAAATATTTCTCCAGGCAAGGGTGTAGTAGCCAGGCTTAAATTATTTTGCAGAGAAAAACTTCCATTAATGCTGGGTAGGCGCCTAGCCTTGGCCAGTTTTACATCTAGTTCGGCGTTTTCAATGTCTCGGGCTTCATTTTGGATATCTACATTATTTTCGGAAGCCAGGGTCCAGGCATCTTCTAAGGATCTCAAGGTATAAGCACTTCGGACCGTTTGGGAGTAGCCTTGGCTCAGGCTTCCCCCAATGAATAGGATTAGTATAGTTAGGTTTCTCATGATTAGTCTACGCGGGTCCAGATTACATTTTTACTAAATATGCCCTTCGATACAGTTAGCTTTAATTCTTGGGCAGAAGTCATTTGGGCTTTGCAGGATAGCTCCATCCCTCTTTCGGGTGTGTAAATGCTACCGCCACTGTACTTACCGCCTTTGTATTGCAGGTCATGCAAGAGGGTTATTCCCAAAATTTCCCGGGTTCTCAGCGATGCCTTGGGGTTATTCTTATCTTTTTTGGGGTTTCCTTGGGGGTCTAGCGGATCTTTCAGCCAGACAACTTTTCCAAAGTAGCGGCCATTTTCCTCAAAAATTTCTATGTGGGCGTCTGCTGGGGGGTTTGCCCAAATCCCCAGAATGTCTTGGGACTTGCTTTGGGCCATTCCACTAGACAGGCCAAGTGTTAATAGCGTTAAGAAAAATACCGTGCGTTTGATCATCGAATTTTGTTGATTGATTACATTCAAATATACGCCGGTATCTAGAGGGGATAGGGGGGAGATTGGCCTGAAATGAACAAATGATTAGATGAAATGAACGAGGGTGACCAGGAGTTGAAGCAATGAAAAAGCCGAAGAGCTAAAGACCTTACAGTGAATCGCTTTCCGCTTTCTTTTTAGGCAGTTGGGATACTTTGCCGCCACGATATCGTACGTATAGCACCACAACTATTGATGAAGAAATTTGTCATTAAAAGAGTACCCTTCATACATGACTTGCTCCTTATTTTTCCTACTTAACGTGAGTTCTGGTGTAGGCTTTTTTTTAAGAATAAATTTCTAGGGGCTTCCCCGCGCAAAGAAAGTAGGGGTTTTTCAGAAAATTAGTGCTGGCGCGGGTCGGGCTGTCACTACTCGCTGCCTTTCCCCGCGGGGCCAACACGAGCTCAAACAGGCCGTTCCATCCCTAAGCCAAGAAAAATTTGGGGGCTTAATTATGGCTCCCACTCATGCCTATGACGATTTTGCTAGGACAGCTTATTTACTCATACATCCTCCCGTTTTCGAGCAGCACTCCAATAAAGGACCAATCCATGGTACTAAAATCAAACCCCGTGTCGAGCATACAACGAGCACCGCACTCTAAATTGGTAAAGGGATCAAAATTGTACCAGCGCTTACCGGTTTCGGAGGAGAGGCCAAAATAACGAAATTCATTTTCTAATTGCTTGCCCCGCATTTTATGCAAATCGGCAATCTGAAATTTTATGACTTCCCGTGTGTATTCGTAAGGGGCGATTGTTTCCAAATCATCCGCCTTATGGGTATCTTCCGGATCTGGTAAAAGATACTCATCTGGGGGTGCAATGCACGACAACCAAGCCTCAGGAAACCTCAAAGGCTCTTCCTCAAAGGCTTTCATGAGTAGCCCAAGGCCTAACTCATCTGTTAGCTCAAGGTGTTTATGTGCCTCTACCCCCTTGTACAAAGCCAATAGGTATTCTTCTAAATCTCGTTTTGGGTAAGTATGAGGAAGGCTAATGACCTGTTTATAAAACGCTTCTGCATCCATGTTTTCGTTTACGGAAATAGCCCCAGGGAGGATATGAGCCTACTTTAGCCCTCCCCTATTTTCGCAATATGGTGAAAGCCTAAGTTTTATCGACTTAAATTTTCTAAAACGTGATTTAGTTTCTGTAAATCCTCTTTGCCCTTTATAAGAGCCCCCAAGCGCTGCTCTCCCATCTCTTGCATGGTGTACTCCGGCAACTCCTCTCTAAACATGAAATACACGAAGGAATCTACCAGTTTTTCTTTCTCGATATGCGATACCTGCCACTTCTGTACTAGTGACTTCTCCATACCAATATGAACGATTTCGTGGAGGATGGTATTGGCCGGATTTTTATAATTTTTAAATTGTCCCTTGGGATTGGTATACAGGATTACTTTAGCAGATTCTGGGTCAAAACTTCCCCCACTGCCGTACAGGGTGAAGATGACATCATAGCTATCAAAAAGTAAGAAATCCCAGTCCCAAGTGTCTTTGCTGCGGGCAATCTCTTGAATCAGGAGATTTAGCTTATTTTTTTGGCTTTTTACTTTTTGGTAAGCTGCCTGATAATCAGAGGCTTTAAACACTTTGTCTTCCAGTAATTGATAAATACTAGAAAAGTCGGCATTGCCAAAATTGCCATTTTTACACTTTTGAATAAGGGAGTCTATGAGGGGGTCATTGGGGAGGTTTATGGTATAGCCCGCTCTTTCAAAGAATTGGATATCGCGGATGGTCCTCCATACCGAGCTAGCTTCCTGCTCTATACTCGGAATAACTATGTTTATTTTATCGGCTACCTCTTGAGCGCGACAAGATAGGATGGCCAAACTTAAGCAGCAAACGTAGGTACATAATGCTTTCATAAGGACTTTATTCAGACTTGATGATTGATCGTTTTCTTAATTTAGAGACAAGCCCGGAAGTAGTAGGATGCTTATCCTATTAGAATTTTAAATTAAAAAAAGGCTGAGGGATAGAGCGGCCTGTTTGAGCTCGCCGCTGGTTTGCGCGGTGGCCAGCGAGTAGCGAAAGCCCGACCCTCGGGGCACTATAAGGTCCTAAGGCAAGAAAATTACTCCCGAGGGGCAGCCCCTAGGCATTGCTTGGATTTTCTACCCAAGCGAGAAAAGGGCTTACCTTGAGACGGCTTACTATGGCTTTTTCGGCTAGTTCAAAACTTAGGTTTACCACAACTTTTCGGTTAAAATAGGGCTCTATCTCCTGAATAGCCTGGCGACGGATCAACATTTGACGGTTTACCCGGAAAAAATCTTTGGGGTTGAGGACTTTTTCTATTTGCTCCAAAGTCTTGAAAATAGGGTATTTCTGCCCGCTAAGGCGGTAGAGATAGACGGTTTCGTGCTCCAAAGCCACGGCACCAATATCGTCAATGGCCACCGGAAACATCTTATCCCGGAATTGCACCAAAAAACTGGCTTGGGTGGGGGTATCGGCTTGTATTTCGGTTTTCAGTTGCTGATTCAGCTCGGAGTTGGGGTGCCATTTTTCGCCCAGGGTTTCCAATTTTTCAAAAACTTCCCGAATGTCTTTTTCTCGAAAAGGCTTCAAAATATACCCAACCCCATTGCTTTGAAAGGCTTGTAAGGCGTAGGAGTCGTAGGCGGTACAAAAAACTACCGGAGTACTCACTTCCACTTGGTCAAAAAGCTCGAAACAAATACCATCGGCTAGGTGGATATCCAAGAAGATGAGGTCAATCTTATTTTTATGCTTCTCGATAAACCGGGCTCCCTCCTCTATGCTTTCCAAAACTCCAATGATCAAATTTTCGCTTTCCGACTCGATCATTTCCTTAAGCAATTGGGCGGTGTGGTTTTCATCCTCGATGATCAATATATTCATATCGTTAAAAGGGCTAAACAAACCCGAAAAGTTTCTTGATCTTGCTCAATTACCAGGCCATCTGGGCGGTTCACAAACTCATATCGCTTGCGAAGGTTTTCCAGGCCAAGCCCTTGGGAATCAATATTCCCCTTTTTGATTTGAAGATTGTTTTCCATACACAAAATGTCAGAGGAAGGCTGATAAATGCGGACTTTTAAGGGATGGGCCTCGGCAACTACATTATGCTTTATGCAATTTTCTAATAAAAGTTGCAAGGCAAAGGTAGGCAATTTCTTATCCAGACTTTCAGGGTTTATTTGCAATTCTACTTGGAGGGCTGGCCCGTGCCTTAACTCAAGTAAGGATTTGTATTTTTTTAGAAAGGCAAGTTCGTCTTTGAGACTGATTTCGTATACTTCGCGTTTTTTTAAAATTTCCCGATAAACTTCTGAAAGGTTGAGCAAATACTCTTCGGCCTGAGGGTCTTGGGCACGGACCATCGAGCGAAGGGTGCTTAAGGAATTGAATAAAAAGTGGGGGTTAACTTGTTGCTTTAAGATTTCAAATTGGGCCAGCATATTTTCGGATTGCAAGGCTAAGTTGCTCCGCTTGAGGGCCTCACGCTCCCGAATCCCTTTAAAGCCAAAGAGTATGGCACTAACTAGGATAGTGGCCATAGACATACGTATTGCCAACATTCCTGGATAAACTAGGATGGGTTCAAAGGGGAATATAAAAAGCTCAAAGACTAAGAAAAAAGAAATTAAGCCTAGGTTGGCAATAATCACCCGGGTTTTTATCGCGTATCTTTGGTGAAAGGAAAGAAAAGGGGGCTTACCAAAAATCACCCATTCGTTTAGCTTCCAAATAAAGAATAGGAAAGGCATCAAAAGTAATACCCGGGGAAAAATCACCTCAAAGCTCATGGGTATTCGGGGAGGCCTAAAAGGATAATTACTTAAAATATTGACCGCCGGTAATAGGACAGCAAATAAATAGGGGAGTATTTTTTCCACTTTTTGCATAGGGCCAATATACACATTCCCAAAGAATTGGCCTCAGCCTGCCTACATATTAGCTTTTAGCTCTATTATTTGGCCTTTTCGAAGTATGGTCATCGTAAGGGCCTCGCCTTTTTGCAAGCTCAAGATCTGCTCTCGGATATCGGGTAAGTGCTGGGGGGCCCGGCAATCACTGCCTTGGATACTCAGAATAATATCACCGCCCAACCAAAGTTTTTGCCCCAACAGTTCTGCTTGAAAGAAACCGCCTCTTAGCCCCATGGATTCGGCTAGGGTATTGCTGGTTACTCTTTGTACCAAAAGGCCGGAAGCATTAGGGACATTCAAGAGCTCGGCCAAGCTAGGGTTGAGAAACACCCCATCAAAGCCCGTCCAAAAGCTATTGTCTTCTAAAAGAACTTTTTTGGCTGAGTTAATATCTACGGCAAAGCCGATACCATCAAAGCCTCCTCCCCGGGAAAGAATAAAGCTAACAATCCCGACGAGCTCCCCTTGCCGGTAAAACATAGGCCCGCCTGAATTTCCCTGATTGATGGCCGCATCGGTTTGTATAAAACCCACGGCTTCTCCATTAAGTACCATTTGGCGTTTCATACGGCCACTGACAATGCCCCGGGAGAGGGAATGTTCTAAGCCATAGGGAGCGCCAATCACTAAGATATCCTGACCAATTTGTAATTCTTCGGTATTACCAATCTTAGCCACGCGTTTATTCAGGTCGCGGGGTGGGTTTTGAAGTTTTAGGAGGGCAACATCGGCACTGGGAACGATTTTGACAATATCGGCTGGGTAACTGCGCTCGTTTTCTAGTTTTACCAGGATTTCATTGGCGGTTTCTACTACGTGAGCGGCCGTAATGATTAGTCCTTTTTCCTCAATTATTACTCCGGACCCGATGCCCTGGGAGGGTTGGACTTGAGCATCCTTGACCTTAAACTCCGTAGTCTGTATGGTCACTACCGAAGGGTTCAACTGCTTGAATAAATTAATCAGCGTATTATCTTGGGCCAAGAGAACGCTGCATGTGCAAAAAAAGAAAATAAGAATAAGAAACTGTTTAAATTTAATTATATGGGCTGCAAAGGGCCATTTCGGGAAC